>JAFGBD010000023.1 GCA_016933335.1 Bacteroidales bacterium
AAAAAAAAATGATCAGAAGAAATAATAAGCTGCCAGCAGAATCCTGAGATTGTCAACCGTTTCGGTATTTTCTGGTATGGCATTGCTGTTTAATGTTCCATAAGCAGCGGATGTATATTCCAGCTCTGTTGTAAAACTGAATTTGCCTGAATTTACAATAAACCTGGGAGATATTCTGAATATTTCTGCAATGTTTGTTCCGAGGCCATATACACCATTTACAGGATCAGTTATCTTATCTTTCGAACCGAGGTTTTTTGCATAACCGGCAAACAATCCTGCCTGAAATGTCTTACCATTGGTATGGATATCAGTCCATGCAGATATTGCGCCAATAGGTGTATATTCGACCAGATCCCTGGTATGATCAGTTGTATCCTTAACAGCAAAACCACCTGGCAGCAGGTAATCACATGCATTCTGGCCATATACTCCTTCAGCCTTTACCGTAATATCATCAAACTTCATTTTGAAAAATGCCAGTGCCGAGATTGCAGTAGTCTTTTCACCGGTTTGATAACCGGCAGATGATTCGGTCTGTGGCATCAGTATCTTGAAGCCGCTGCCAATTCCGGCAATCAGATTTTGACCAGGTGCATAATGAACCTGGAGTTGCATATCAGGGATTCCGGCGTTTCTTAAATAACTTGATGTTTGTGTTGCGCTTCCGGCAAGACGGTTTGCGAAATCTCTTTGTGACTGTACCGCCATAATCAGCTTAAGCATACCGGCCTTACGGGTAAGTTTTATTTGAGGATTCCTGGAAAATGGCTGAAATGGTGCACCTGTATTGAAAGAAATAACTCCCGGAAAGCAGTCAGTAACAAACATGGGATGCCAGAACTGGCCAATCATCAGCTCTGTCTTTTCCCAGTTAAGCCTGACAAATGCATGTCTTAATCTGAAGCCGTTAACGTCGGAAAAAGCAGGATTCTCATTGCCGAAAAAGTCAGCTTCTATCAATCCGGATGTTTTGGCGCCGAATGCATCAGGTCCTGAGATCTTTCCGAGTAACCTCGTTTGAATTGAAAGGATATTAAAACTCGATTTGTCATTGATATCCTTGTTTTCAGGATCCAGTTTCTCAGGTGAAGGCCACAGAAGGAAATGACCTTCACGTACAGAAACAGTCTGGCGGCTGTCCCAGAAAAGGTCTGTTTTCACATAACCCGAGAATTTAATTCCATAGGATTTTTCTTCTTCCTGAGCCATGATAAAAACGGAGGGCAGCATCATTATAAACAATATTAACTTTCTCATAATAACTCTTTTTAGGTTTAAATACTGTCTGATTCCTCTGGCAGATCATTCACCATGCGGATGTTAAACAGATATTTGTTAAAATCTTGAATTCCAGTATGCCTGATTGTTTTGTCGTGCCGCAAAAATAGAAAAAAAAATTGACTGGCAGTTTCTGGAATTCACTTTTATAATACAAAACTGAAGAGGGGTAAGGATTATTGATTTAAAAGCCTCTTCTGTTACCAGGTTTATTAAAACATTTAAGACGCCGTGTTTTTATCAGTGAAGCATTGCGTAATCCTCCATGTACCTCTCAATCAGCTTTGGAACTGCATATTCTTTTAAAGATCTGATATCGACAGGTATGCATTCTTCCGGAAATGAGAAATGGGATTTGTCAATTATTATTCTGAAAAAACGCACATATAATTTCTGATGTGTAAGTGTATGTTCGTAAAGTTTCGAAGTGTTTATGATTTTTGCAGAGGCAGTATTTTCAAGTATTTCTTTCCAGCCTGATGAATTTATGATTTCTGTTTCACTTTTCCGGACAGGGGTTTCAATTAAAGGAAATTCATAGAGCATTTTCCAGATATCCTTTTTTGTTCTTTTCCTGAGTATTATTTTATTCCCGCTGGTAATAACAAGATAGTTGAAATACCTTTCTTTTAACCTGGCTTTTGTTTTTTTAACGGGTAATACTTTTATCTTGTTATTCAGCAAAGCATGGCAGGTGTTTCTTAACGGACAGCAACCGCAGTCAGGCTTCAGGGGAACACACTGGATAGCCCCGAATTCCATAATTGCCTGGTTATGCATACCGGGATTGTTGTGGTCAAGAATGCTGTTGGCCAGCTTTTCGAACTGCAATCTGCCTTCAGTGGAACTTACAGGCAAATCAAGGCCAAAAAACCTGGCAAGAACCCGGTAAACATTTCCGTCAATAACAGCCACCGGTTCATTGAAAGCAATTGAGGCGATGGCTGCGGCTGTATAAGGACCGACACCTTTCAGTTTTATCAGTTCTGAATAGTTTTCCGGGAATCTGCCACCGTATTCGTTTACTATTTTTCTTGCTGTTTCATGCAGGTGCCTCGCCCTGGAATAATAACCCAGACCCTGCCAGATATTAAGAATCTCATCAAGAGTAGCCTTTGACAGATCAGACAATGACGGGTAATGGCGGAGGAATTTATGATAATACTCAATACCCTGATCAACACGTGTTTGCTGTAAGATTATTTCCGAAAGCCAGATTTTATAAGGAGAAGATGTATAACGCCACGGGAGATCTCTTTTGTTCTGCAAATACCATTTAGCAAGGACTGGAGAGAGATTCATATAAATTCAAAGAGGGAATAAATTGATAATTAATGACAAAAATAATGTATTTGTATTTTATTTATCGACAGAAAGTATATATATTTGCAATTCACAAGTTAAAACTATTGTAATATATTGATAATTAAAGATTTTAAAAAATGACGAAAGCAGATATTGTAAACGAAATCTCTAAGAACACAGGGATTGAGAAAATAACTGTGCAGAAGACAGTAGAAGCTTTTATGGAAGCTGTAAAAGATTCATTAGTTGGTAACAAGAACGTTTATCTGAGAGGCTTTGGAAGCTTTATCGTGAAGAAAAGGGCAAAGAAAACTGCCAGGAACATTTCCAAGAACACAACCATTGTCATTCCTGAGCACAAAATTCCTGCATTTAAACCAGCCAAATCTTTCATCAACAAGGTGAAAGCAAATGTAAAATAAGCTAATTTTTTCAACAGGATTTAATATGCCAAGCGGAAAGAAGCGTAAGAGACATAAAATGTCAACACACAAACGTAAAAAACGTTTGAGAAAGAACCGGCATAAGAAGAAGAAATAATCTTTTTTTGAAATAATCTCATTGTTATCAGGATAAACCTAAAGTGATAATGGCTTTAGGTTTATTCTATTTGACAGTAGGGTATGAATTAGCTGATTACCATTACAAACAATATGGAGGAAATGTGAGTAAGGAACTTATCATTGATGCGACTTCAGGTGATATCAGCATTGCACTAATAGAAAACAAAAGACTCGTCGAGCTTAACAGGGAAAAAAGTAATTTCAGATTTGCGGTCGGTGATATTTACCTGGGGCGTGTAAAAAAGCTGATGCCCGGTTTAAATGCGGCTTTTATTGATGTTGGTTACGAAAAAGATGCATTTCTTCACTACCTCGATCTCGGTCCGCAATTCAAAACACTTCGCAAGTATCTCAATATTGCCATAAGACGTAAAGGCAAATTACTTTCGATACAGAAATTCAAAAGAGAGAAAGACATTGATAAGGATGGCAAGATTGCTGATGTTATGGAAGCAGGACAAAATGTTCTTGTACAGGTTTCAAAAGAACCCATTTCCACCAAAGGTCCAAGATTAACTTCAGAGATATCCCTGGCCGGCAGAAATATCGTACTGTTGCCCTTCAGTGAAAAAGTATCGGTTTCACAAAAGATTGAATCCAGAGAAGAAAAAAACAGGCTCAAAACACTTTTAAAAAGCATCAAGCCTAATAATTACGGGATCATTGTAAGAACAGTTGCCGAAGGGCGAAAGGTAAAAGACCTTGATGCTGAGCTCCGTATCCAGGTAAAAAAATGGGAATCAGCATTTGAAAACCTCAGGGGAATAAAACCACCACAGTTGTTTCTGGGCGAGATGAACAGAACATCAACCATTCTGCGTGATATTCTGAGTGTACAGTTCAACAATATTTATGTCAATGATGATAACATCTACAAAGAGATCAAGGATTACATTGTTACCATAGCACCCGAAAAAGAGAAAATTGTTAAGTTGTACAGGGGAACTGTACCCATCTTTGAACATTTTGGTGTTGAGAAACAAATAAAAGCTTCTTTTGGCAAAACGGTATCATTTAAAAACGGAGCCTATCTTATCATTGAACATACCGAGGCACTTCATGTAATTGATGTCAACAGTGGCAACAGGGCAAAAACTGCAGGCGACCAGGAAACAAATGCCATCCAGGTGAATCTGGCTGCCGCCGACGAGATCGCACGCCAGCTGAGGTTGCGTGACATGGGAGGTATTATTGTTATTGATTTTATTGATATGCAGTCAGGTGAGAACAAGCAAAAGGTCAATGACAAAATGAAAGAAGCCATGTCAAACGACAGGGCAAAACATAGCATTCTTCCGCTCAGCAAGTTCGGTATCATGCAGATAACACGGCAGCGTGTCAGACCTGAGATGCATATCAGCACCAATGAAAAGTGTCCGACATGCGGTGGTTCCGGCGAGATATCCCCAAGTATCCTTTACGTGGATAGAATTGAGAATCACATTTTGAGATTTCTTGACACCCAAAAACATACCCGGCTGATACTCAAAATTCATCCTTACATCGCTTCCTACCTTTTAAAAGGAATTTTTTCCGTTAGATTCAGATGGTGGATGAAAACCAGATGCTGGATCAAAATCATTTCCATTTCATCTTATGACTTCCTTGAATACCACTTGTTCACAAATTATGGAGATGAAATACCCGAATAAAATCTGATTTTGAACAATCCTTGAAAATACTGGTTTTTAACACATCTGAAAATATATGTATATGTGCATTTATTTGCTGTTATGTTTTTTGTAAATTTGTTAAAAAGGCAAATTCAGTGTAATGAAAAAATCTTTTATTTTGTTTCTGGCAGTTATTTTATTAACGGGTCATTCTTATTCCCAGCCTTTAAATCCTATAACATGGACTTATGATACCGAAATTGTCGGTGACGACGAAATCGATCTGATCTTTAAAGCTTTTATTGACAAAGGCTGGCATATGTACGGATTAAATATGCCCGAGGGCGGGCCATATCCTGTTTCCTTTAATTATTCCGATACGGCCGGCTTCGAGATTTCAGGCAAACCGGTCGCTGTGATCAAACCTCTGGTAAAGTTTGATGAGATCCTTGGTATGAAGCTCGAAACACTTGAGGGGGAAGGGCTTTTTAAACACCGGATAAGAAGACTGACCGGTAAGATACTTACGGTTTCAGGTTATGTGGAATACATGGCATGCAACGATAAAGCCTGCACACCTCCTCTTGAACAGGAATTTACCATTATCATCGAAGAAAAACCGGCAGGATCTGATAAACAATCCGGTGACATGAAAACAAAAGAAAATCCTGCTGTCAATGTTACTTTTTCAGATTCCTCAACGGCATCAGCAACCTTTATAATGGATTCTGCGCAGACAGAATACACGGAAAAGGATTCATCAGCCACAGTAATTCATTCAGCCGGGGATACCGGTAAGAAATCTCTATGGGTGACTATCCTTTTATCCATGCTTGCCGGTCTCGGGGCATTGCTTACGCCCTGCGTTTACCCGATGATACCACTGACCGTTTCATTCTTTATACGGGATAAGAAATCAAAGGCACAGGGTATCACCGAAGCATTTGTCTTCGGACTATCCATAACATTCATATATACCCTTCTTGGAGTTCTGGTAGCCATCTTCAAAGACCCGAATGCGGTCAATACCGTAAGCATACACTGGTTGCCCAATCTGATATTTTTCATTGTCTTTGTCCTTCTGGCTGCTTCATTTTTTGGAATGTTTGAAATCATGCTTCCCGGAAGCATTACAGGTAAAATTGACCGGCAGGCTGACAGGGGAGGGATCATCGGTGCATTTTTCATGGCTCTTGGAATGACAATTCTGTCATTTTCCTGTACAGGTCCCATTGTTGCATCCCTGTTAATAAAGGCATCAGAAGGTGAGGTTCTGGAACCTGTGATTGGCATGTTCGGATTCGGGGTGGTTTTTGCTGTTCCTTTTACACTGTTTGCCATCTTTCCTTCATGGCTGAAGGGGCTGCCAAAGTCCGGAAGCTGGCTGAATTCCGTGAAAGTGTTTATGGCTTTTATCATGCTTGCTTTCTCTCTTTATTTCCTGAATAAAATTGACCAGGTTTATCATCTTAACCTGCTCACCCGTGAATTATACATCGGTTTCTGGATTGTTGTTTTTACTTTGCTTGGATTCTACCTGCTGGGTAAAATACGGTTTCCGCATGACAGTAAACAGGAGCACATAAGTGTTCCAAGGTTTTTACTTGTGGTTATCGTATTTACTTTTGTTCTGTATCTTGTGCCCGGGTTGTTCGGATCAGATTTGAAGGGGATTGCTCCGCTGCTTCCTGCAAAAGAAAACCAAGAATTTGACCTGACCGGGCCGACCGGAAACGTTGAATATGAAAAATCAGTTGCGCTTTGCGGTACTCCCAGATATTCAGATTTTCTTAGCCTGCCTCACGGCCTGCAAGGATACTTTGATTACAGCGAAGCCATTGCGTGTGCATATGAAAAAAACAAACCGGTGTTACTTGATTTTGTTGGCCATACCTGTGCCAATTGCAAAAAGATGTATGAAAATGTCTGGTCTGATCCTGAAGTTCTTGAGATGTTGCGAAGTGATTTTATAATTGCTGCCCTTCATACGGATGACAAAACAAAACTTCCTGAAGATGAATGGTATACTTCAGAAGTTGACAACAAGGTAAAAAATACGATCGGCAGACAGAATGTCGATTTTCAGATAAGTAAATTTAATTCCAATGCGCTTCCGCTTTATGCAATTGTTAATGCACAGGGAAAAATCCTGACAAAGGAACCTTTCTATGTTTATAATCCCGGTATTCAGAGTTTCCTTACTTTCCTTGAGGAAGGACTGGATAATTATAAATCTGAATGGTCTTCTCAACCGGTTCATATTCATCCAGAAAAAGAATAATTACTTGACTTAAGCTGAATAAATTCTTAACTTGTTTATAATAAAACAAATTTTGCTGCCAATATGGTAGTAAATATTAACTAATAAATATCATACTATGGGAAAAAAAGGATTATTCAGAAAAATGAATATTCGTTTTATTCAAATGTTCTGTTTTTTGGCAATCATCTATTCAGGATGTGAGAAAGACAATGATCCGGAAGACTCAAATCTTGATCCGGTTACAGATGGTTATGATGCGGAATACTTAATCAGACATATTGCCGAAGGAGTAATAGATGCAGTACTTGACGATCTGTCTCATGGAACTTACAGCGGAACCATCGTAAATGGCATTTCAGGAAACGCATCGGTATCCGGTGATTATTATTACACTTCCGGCATTGACTGTGGTACCGATTGTGTACGAAGTGAAAAGGATATTGATCTTACCGTTGTTTTCAGTAATTATAAAGTAATGAGTTGCGATAATTGTGAAGCTACCATTACAGGGACAGTCTATTATACGGATAATACATGGTCACGACAATCCGGATTGAGTTACAGCTCGGGAGGAAGAATAACTGTAGAAGGCGAAGATGTGGCATTCAAAGAAGTTTATGATGGCAGCTGGGGATACAGCGATGTGATCTCATTTTATGCTTCCAGGTCCCCCGGAGATTCATTTTCAGGATGGTGCATACCACAGGATGGTAATACTTATGATTTTGACTGAACATTATCATCTGTTTGTTTGTTGTTTTATGATTGTGGTTTTTGCGGTTTTCCTGTCTGAAGCCCTGAAATAGCCCAGAGCTCCGTTATTTATATTGGAAACGGCATTAGCCGGCGGACCGTCCCACGGGCTTCCTTTCCATACCGTCTCAAGCATAAGTCCGAGCATGTAATCATAATATGCTTCTGATATGGAAAACATTTCGATTTCAATTTCCACCGTGTCTGAAAGCAGTTCTGATTCTTTGATGAAAAAAATCTCAAAGTCCTTGATATAACTGCCATCAACAAACTCGTCATCGGTAAAGACCTGCTCATGAATGGAATCAGAACGAAGTTCACCGTCAATATAAAGATTCCAGAGATAGCAATGCCCGGGACCTTCAGGTTCGGGACCATAGTAATTGATATAGTAACCGTCGGTCCTTTTTCCTGCATTATGGTCGAATCCTGGTCCCGGTATGGCAACAATCGAATCAATCTCCGGCAGTTTTACGATCTCTTCTGATGCTGAATAAACCGATCTGTTCTCAAGTGTAATATTCAGGGTGTAGCTACTTCCAACCAAACCATATGCTATAGGTTCAGTCTGATAGATACCCGGTTCAACTTCAGTATATGTATAGGTCGTATACCCGTCGGAAACAGTGATTTCTGCCCCTGTTTCCATTATTTGTTCACCTTTTTCAAAAAAATCACGTGACCTGGATAATATGATGGTATGGGAAGTTGTATCAGTTGTGATGGAACCTTCAACAACAAGTTTTGCTTCAGAATCGTTGTCAAACTTAACAGGGAGGAATTCTTCACATCCTGTCAGTATTATAACAAACGGTATGATTAAAATCCAAAAGAATTTCATGGCTGATACGTTTAAAATTTAATATTATAGGAAAAAGACGGCACAATAGGGAATAGATACAGTTTTATCACATCAACTCCGTCCGGTACATTCTGGTTACCTGAACCGTTAAAATTCCTTCTCAGGCTTCTGTCCCTGAAATAGACTGCAAATGCATTGTGATGGTTGTAAACATTATAAGCTGAGAAATTAAGATTGCTGGACAGGCCAAACACAGCGAAACTGAATGTTGCCGATACATCGAGACGGTGATAACTTGTTCCGGGGATTCTTACCCCGTTCCTTTCCGAATAATACGGGATCCATAAATTCCCGTAGTAATAACCTCCCTGGGGAACAGTTACCGGAATGGCTGAAGAATAAACCCAGTTGGCGGACAGATTAATCTTTTGATTCAGTTCGTATGATATAACCACATTGATGTTATGTGGCTTGTCATAGGGGGCCGGATACTTTTTACCCTTATTAACTTCAGGCACATCCCGGAAAATCCTTGACCAGGTATAGCTGATCCAGCCATTGAGCTTTCCAGAGGCTTTTCTGATCATTAATTCGAGACCGTAGGCTTCGGCTTCACCTATCCTTAGCTCACCTTCCAGGTAAGGATTCGGGATCAGGAATGCATGGTCTTTATAATCAATGATGTCATCAAATTTTTTATAATATGCTTCCAGGGAAGTTTCAAAACTGTTGTTTTTAAAATTTCTGAAATAGCCCGTTGAAATCTGATCAACTTTTTGCGGTCTGACATTGGGACTGCTCATAAACCACATATCCAGCGGAAAAGTGGCTGTAGAATTTGAGGCCAGGTGCATATACTGGTACATATGGTTATATCCTGCTTTGATTGAACTGTTACTGTTCAGTTTGAACCTGATACCGATTCTTGGTTCAAATCCCGAGTAACTGTTGAATATTCTGCCTGATTTATAGTAGGTGGTGTCTTTGACATCATGATTCTCATCATAATTATATATTGTGGCTTTGCCGATATTGTGGAACATGGTAAATCTTAATCCTGCCTTTAATCCGATCCTGCTTCCTATTGTCTGTTCAATGCCTGCAAAAACTGAGTTTTCAATTCCATATGCATCCGGATACTTCAGGCTGTTTATGTAACTGTCTTCAGCAGCTATGGAGACACCGGGTTTCAGGGTATGATAGATGGATTGTACTCCGAAGTTAAAGGTATTGTCCGGGTTCAGGTAATAAGTAAAATCAGCTTTCAGGCTGTAATCGATGATATGCGATATCCATTTGAATCCGTCGCTTCCCTGGGGCACTCCAAGATCGTAGCTGAAATCGCTGTATAACAATGTCAGGTTTGAAAACATCCTGCCATTGTAAACATGGTTCCACCTGATCGTACCGGTGGCATTGCCATAGTCAATCTGAAACATATCTCCGAATTTGTTGACATCACGGCCAAAGTAACCTGACAGGTATAACCGGTCGTTTTCGCCGATTATCCAGTTGATTTTTGTATTCAGATCATAGAAATAAACAGTGCTTTTCCTTGCCATGCTATCTGTTGCTAGTGGCAGAAAAAGATCAAAATATGTTCTCCGTCCTGATACGATATACGAAAGCTTATTTCTGACAACCGGGCCTTCCAGTGTCAGCCTGCTTGATATCAAGCCAATACCACCCTCACCGGAAAATTTCTGGTTATTTCCTTCCTTCATCCTTACATCAAGCACCGAAGAAAGTCTCCCGCCATATTTGGAAGGGATGCTGCTTTTATACAATTCCACATGTTTCAGTGCATCACCATTGAATACAGAAAAGAATCCGAACAGGTGGGCAGGATTATAAACCGTTGCTTCGTCGAGCAGGACAAGATTCTGATCGGCATTGCCGCCACGGACATAGAATCCGCTCGATCCTTCAACGCTGGACTGGACACCAGGTAAAAGCTGGATGGCTTTAATGACATCCGTTTCGCCCATAAGCACCGGTATTTTCTTGATTGTTTTAGCCTGTATCTGCACGACACCCATTGCAGCGTCGTTAATATTCTGGTCAGGCTTCCTGGCAGTAACGGTGACTTCATCCAGCCGGGTTATCTCGGTGGTAAGGCTGATATTCAATCTTATGCTGTTGCCCAGCATTATGTCTTTTTTATGGACATTGTAACCAACTGAAGAAAAAACAATTTCATGCGGACCTTCCGGAAGGGTGAGCGAGTAAAAACCATATTCATTGGTCACTGTGCCGGCATCCTTAACAGAATTATATACATTGACCCCTATGAGAGATTCACCGTTTTCATCGGTAACGGTGCCGCTTATCGTATGTCTGGTTTGTGCTCCGGCAGAAAGAACTGTCAGAGTGACGAATACAATTGTAAAAAATGGTTTCATTTCAGAACCGGTTTTCCAGTCATTTGAATTAACATTTTATTAAAGATGATGGTTCAAAATTATTATCAATTTTTTTCCAATAAAAAGAAAAATCGGTGAAAGGAGGCAAGCAACCGGTTAAAGTGACCTGTTGGGATATAAAAACTGGCCGCAGCAGAATTCTGTCAGCGGCCAGTGGGGCTATATTGCTGAATAACTGAAGATCCGGCTTAAAACTTTCCGAATTTGAAGTTGACACCGTATGAGAATCCGTTCAGAACATCTTTGGAAACATTATCCATCAGGTCAATATTGGATGTATGTCTGTAATATGCGCCAATTGAAAACCGGAAGAATCTGGTAATATTCAGTTCAATTTCCGCACCGGGCTCCACAACGAAAAAGGCTTCGGAATCTTCAACATACCAGCTTTCTTCCCATCGTCTGTCAACAGAATTATATGCTATTCCGCCGGCACCGATCAATACAGGTATGGACAGGTGAACCGGGAATTTGGGTAAAATAATCGGTTCAAAGAACAAACCTCCGTATCCCCCGGCAAGATTGGCATCCAGATTCAGAGCTTCATCGAAAAACAGGTCTGTCACAAACCCACATCCGCCAAAACCTATGGCAAAACTATGTCCCATGATAGCCCCTCCGCGGGCCCCGAAAACAAATGCATCTTTGTTGTCAATCTGTGTGTAAAGCATTGATAACCCGCCATATCCGCCAACGGCATTGCTGCTTCCAAGGAGTGTCATTATTTCGTCGCTTTTCTTGGGTTTTACTTGTTCTGTTTCATCAACCTGGCCAAAACCTGCAGCCACTGTTGATGTTATAAATAGGAATAATATGATCTTTTTCATATGATTATAATTAATGGTTAAAATTTATACTTTATGCTTATTGCTGTGTCATCTAAAAAAACATAAAAAATCCTGTTTGTTGAGAATTCAAAAAAAGGTATGGCATTGATCCCGACTATCAGCGGATACTCCCTGATATTCAGCTCCAGGCTCAGATAGGCATCCAGTCCGATAACAGGGCCAATACGGCGGCTGTTCAGGTAATAGTTCCTTGTTAAAAATTTATAGCTGCTGTAAAAACTGATCCCTGCATGTGCGCCATAACCATAAGTAAACGTGATATTATCGGATAATTCCAGTAAGGCCGGCCTGGAAAATTGTTTAAGTACCCTGAGACGAATAGCATCTCTTCCAAAAACAGTCTGGGCTTCAATGGATTTTATCTCACTCAGGTACTGTCTGTAAGATATGCCCGGCAATGTTCCGATTCTTATTCCGGCATCCCTGGTGTAGTTTTGTGCCGTACATGCCAGGGTTATAGCTAAACATACAAGGGTAATCGCTGGTTTCATTTGAAGGGATGGCTTTTATATTTATCTTTTTATTACACTGCCGGAACCAGTAATTTGTTTTACCACGTTTGCCGGATTACCGTAATAATAAACAATTCCGCTTCCGGTTAGTCTTACTTCCAGCAAATCTGTTGCATAAACTTCGATATTTCCGGAGCCTGTCAGATTCACATCGGTATTGTCGGTATAAAATTCTGAAGCAAGAATGCTGCCTGAGCCCGTCAGATCCAAATCAGCATGGTGTGCACTTCCGTTAAGTCTTATTATTCCGGAACCGTCAAGCAAGATATCAGCAGAATAAGTATCAACGGTTCCACGGATGGTTCCTGAACCGCTGAGTTCAATTTCCGCATCATTCGTATGGATATAATCCAGAAAGATGTTGCCTGAACCGCTCAGCTCAACCTGAAGCCCGGGAGTCTCAAAACGATCGCAGTATATCCTGCCGGATCCGCTCAGCACTAACTCTTCAATATCAGGAGTGGTGACATAAATGGTAATGTCGTTTTTTGAATTAAGACAACGGTTACGATGTGTTTCAACGACAAGGTTGTTGCCCCTGACCTGGGTTCTGATTTCATCTAGCAGGTTTTCATCGGCTTCAACAAGAAGACTGGTTTCATCGCTGGAGTCAACATAAACAATGAAACTGCCGTTTAACTCTACCCCGTTAAAATCAGAAACAACCCTGTTTTCGGTGGTCAGGTTTCCATTTCCTCGTATGCAGCAAATTCCCAGGTCTTCGCAGGAATTCATCAGTATGGCTGCAAGAACAATTAAAACTGATGCTATTATAGCTTGTGTTTTCATATCTTGTTTTTTATTCAATGACAATGTTTTTCTCAAATGGTTGCACCTGGATATTTTTTTGTCAATGTTTTTATCAGTCAGTATTTAAGGAACCAGTCAGGCCGTTAACATATACCGGATTTTAGAAGTCAGCAGGATGACAGGTAATAATTTCAATCATCTGACAGCTGTTATTTATGAATGATATTAACGGTACATTTTTTCGGAGCAGTTATTTTAACTTTCGAAGCAGAGCTTCCTGAACCGATTTTACCATAGGTGAGTTCCTGCCTGTCTTCCTCGTTGATCACTTTGGTCTGCAGACTGGCCAGTTGTCTGGGATAGTTTAAAATCATATCCTGGTGATGGGTGATATCAATAGCGTAGACCGATGTTCTTTCAAAAACAAGATCAATATCAGTGTATTCCGAAGTGATATTAATGAATGAAAATCCCTTACGAATGTTATCAATTGATATATTGCCGCTATTTAAATTTAAGTTCAATTCATTACCGAGCTGATGGATGGTGAAATCCGACCAGTAACTTTCTCCGTACAGTTCATATATTTCGGGCAGATTGATTTTATCCCTTCTTGATGAGAGTTTAAGGAAGTCTGCCTGCTCAATATTTATCCTTGAGGACCGGCTCTCAACAGACAGTTTATCTGCCTCTTTAATGGCAAAATCGGAATAGGAGACTATCAGTTTGCCTTCCCTTATCGAATTGACAATTCCGTCACCGGAACTCACACTTATTACCGCATTTCCATTCAGGTTATTGGCTTTGAGTTCTCCGTTTGACAGCGTTAAATTGATGTTCCCGTCAAAATCATCGATGTATACATCACCGAATTTGTTTTCCAGCTTCAGATTGAGATGTTTTGGCATTTTTACCAGATAATCGATGGTCACCTTGTTATCGCTTGACAGGATTGAACCGGCAATATCCGCCAGGTCACTGATAACCGAGTTCGTATTTCTGCCGATTCTGGTTTTTGCGATAACATAATATTCTGTGCCGGTGAAATCAAAATCAACATTGCTCTTCAGCTTATTAAGCTTTGATTCACTGCTGGCATTGATCTTCAGATCAATGTTAAAACTCACCGAATCTTTCTCCCATGTAACAATATATATTTTTCCGTATTTATTATATATATCTATGGTTGTGGAATTATTTACCTTATACTTTTTAACAATTCTCTTTGAATACTGCTGCGATGCAAGCGGCGCAGCAGTAATCAGAAAGACAATTGCCAGCCCCAGAATTCTTCTACATATCATAGCTGTTGTATTTTGAATGATTGTCATTTTCTTCAGGTTTAAGCTGAGACAAAATATCTTCGAGGATATTCAGCCGCATACGGTAGTTCTGTATCATTGCCTCGATAACCTCCTGGTTGGCAATGTTATCTCTCAGGTCGTTTTTAAGTTCCCTGTAGATACTGTCAAGCTGATTCAGATCATACCTGATTTCCTTTTCAAGCATCGGATCTTCCGAAAACATTGGCTTGATTTCCTGAAGCTTTTCATTGATAAGTGTCGAATAGTAGATTTCAGCTTCTCTGAGCTCCGGAATAACAAGTTCTTTTTCTTTTTTTGTCCTGCTTCGTGCAATTTCCCTTTTTTTGCCATCAAGCAGGTCATGAACCATATAGGATGCAGCGAAAATCAATACAACTGCTGCGGCCCTCCAGATAATCGTGCGCCAGTTAACCGATCTTTTTGGCTGAATGTTCTTTTCAATTTTTTTCCAGACACCTTCACCGGGCTCATGTATATCAAAAGCTTCCCTGTTTTCAATGATATATTTTTCAAGCTTGTCTTTCATGACATTGAAGTTTTTAGAATTACTTTCAGTTTCTGTTTGGCCCTCGAAAACTGCGATTTCGAGGTAGACTCAGTTATTCCCATTATCTGGGCTATCTCGGTGTGATCGTATCCTTCCAGAAGGTACAACGAGAAGATGATCCTGTAACCTTCGGGTAATTGTTCCATCGCGCTGATAATATCATTTACCCTGACCTTGTTTGCTTCAAAATCATCATCATTATTTTCAGGACTGTTGTCCGGTATGTTTTCAGTCAGTATCAATTCTGCTTTTCTCCTTTTTAATTCATTGATGCATTTGTTTATCACAATTCTTTTGAGCCAGGAACCAAAGGAAGATTCGTACCTGAAGGTTGACAGCTTCATAAATGCCTCGGTAAATGATTCCTGCAGCATATCCTCAGCTTCTTCCCGACTGTTCATCATTCTGTAGCATATATTAAACATGGCTTTGGCATAAAGTTGATAAAGCTGTTGCTGTGCCCTGGAATTCCCGGCTTTACAAAGCTCGATGATCTCTTTGTGTATGTCCTGGTAAACAGTTGTCAAAATCGACTGATAATAGCCAGTTAGTAATGCCTAAATATCGCAATTCTTTATTATTTACCCTAATGACAAGATTAAAAAGACAGGGTTGCATACAAGATCAAAAAAATATGAAGGCAATGAATTGATATTGCAATTCGCCCCTTGTCTTTCATTAACAGGGTATTCAGCAAAAAGCCAATGTCGGTTTACCAGACATTGGCCTGGTTTCAGATGAGGCTGTTTCAGGCTTCCTGTCTTCAGTAAGGGATAAACAGGAAAAGCAATAAAAGCATGATTATCATATTGTATCCGGCTTTCTTCAGTGATTTTTATGCAATGTAAAAACTTTGCCGGCATTCACTGTTTAATCCTGGCAATCCGGAATATTGAAAAAGCATTAAAAATAATTAGAAATACCCATTTATTAAGTAATTTTAACAGATATACCATATTCAATGAGGTCTTTTATAATGATACTGGTTTTGTCGTCCGGTCTGATGGTTCAATCCCAGCCCTGGATGTACGAGCTTTCCAGAAGAAAAACAACAAGTGATTTCAGTTTCTTTGAAATACAGGAGGCTTTTAATCAATACTGGGAAGGAAAAGAGATTGAAAAGGGCAAAGGTTACAAGCAATTCAAACGCTGGGAATATTTCATGGAGCCGAGGGTCAATGCAGAAGGCCGGCTTCCTTATGACATCGTCAGTGCCGAATTGTTCAGGTTATTCAGCCGGGAGGAAACCAGCAGCAGCCTGGATGCCAGATGGAGTTTCATAGGTCCTGATAAGGTAACAAAAGAGATTAAAAGCAGCCATTCCGGAGGAGCCGGAAGGATCAACTGTATCGCATTCCATCCGTATGATTCAAATACCATATGGGTTGGGGCACCATCAGGTGGTTTATGGAAAACATCGGATGGTGGAAATACATGGACCACAACTACTGATGCACTGGCTGCGATCGGTATCTCAGATATTGCCGTGAATCCCTTAAACCCCTCTGTTATATACCTGGCAACAGGGGATGGTGACTTTGGTGTGGCAAAAACATACAGCATTGGTATTATCAAATCCACTGATGGCGGGAACAGCTGGCAGCCTACCGGCATCTCTCACCAGGTAGAAGATCAGGAAGCCTTCAGGAAGATATTGATCAATCCTGGTTTTCCGGACATCATGATAGCAACATCAAGTGACGGAATTTACAGAACAGCTGACGGCTGGAACAGTTTTTCAAAGGTCAGGAGCGGTCATTTTAAGGACATTGAATACAAACCATCCGATCATAATGTCATCTATGCTACTTCCTATGATTTTGCCGGCAATGCAAAAATATACAGGTCAACCAATGGCGGCCTGTCATTTTCGGAATCAATCAAAAACATGTCGGTTTCAGGTAAGGTAAACAGAATAGAACTGGCCGTGACACCGGCAAATCCGAATGTAATTTATGCTTTATGCAGTGATGTTACCAACGGTGGATTCTATGCTCTTTATAAA
Organism: Bacteroidales bacterium; assembly: GCA_016933335.1. Taxonomy (GTDB): domain Bacteria; phylum Bacteroidota; class Bacteroidia; order Bacteroidales; family UBA10428; genus JAFGPL01. The sequence continues at coordinate 16,991 of JAFGBD010000023.1, forward strand.
TCATCAAACTCCGGCATTTCCTGGACACTGATATATGATAACAGAAAAGTCAACCTGCTGGGCTGGCAACCATCAGGTCTGGATAAAGGAGGTCAGGGATCATATGATCTTTCGATTGCCGTATCACCAACCAACGAGAATGAAATATATACCGGTGGAGTGAATATCTGGAGATCTGTCAACGGAGGACTCAACTGGAAGATCCAGGGATTCTGGTATCATACAGTTAATATTCCCTATGTACATGCTGATCATCATGTTTTATTGTTTAATCCGCATAACCAGGCTCTTTATTCCGGAAATGACGGCGGAATATATAAAACATATGATAAAGGAGAATCATGGACAGACCTCAGCAATGGGCTTGGTATTTTGCAGATATACCGTATGGCTCAAACTGAAATGGATCCGGGTATGATCATCGCGGGAAACCAGGACAACGGAACGGTGATGCTGAGATCGGGAGAATGGTATGAAATCATCGGCGGTGACGGCATGGAGTGTTTCATTGATTACGATGATGTTAGTATCATATACGGGACAGTATACCGCGGTCAGATCAGAAAATCAGTAAACGGTGGTGCCGGTTTTGATACGATAACACCCGATAATTCCCTTAAAGGGGCATGGATAACCCCCATTGTAATGCATCCCAAATACCCGAATATTCTTTATGCCGGTTATCATAAGGTTTACAAGACCATTAACGGTGGCAAGAGCTGGAAGGTTCTTTCTGACTTTCAAACCGGGAATAACAACCTTCTGGCTATGGCCATTGCCCCTTCAAATGATAAAGTATTATATATAGCTACCAGGTCTGAAGTGTACAGGACTTCAGATGACGGAGAATCATGGATAAGTATTACATCCGGCCTGCCATCATCATCCAGGACGGCAATAGCAGTCTCAGAAACCAATCATAACAAGCTATGGATCACTGTTTCGGGTTTTGAGGCATTTAAAAAAGTATACCAGTCTGATGACGGAGGACAAACATGGTACAATTATTCAGAAGGTTTGCCGAATCTGCCTGTGAATAACATTGTGTATCAGAAATCATCCAATAATGGATTATATATAGCAACAGATATTGGTGTGTATTACAGGAGCGGATCAATGGAAGTATGGGAAAAATATGGCAGCGGATTACCCAATGTCTCGGTGTATGATCTGGAAATACACTATTCGACCGATAAAATCAGGGCAGCTACTCATGGCAGGGGAGTATGGGAAGCGGACCTTTTTCATGATGCATCAGATTATTACACTGACTTTGATATCAGTTCTTCGGATGTCTGCCTGAACGGCCCGGTGACATTCTTTAACCGGTCCTTTGGAAATTTTGACAGCCTGGTATGGAATTTCGGGGATGGGGCAGATCCTTCAACAGCAAGGGGAGAAGGGCCATTTGCTGTTGTTTATTCATCATTGGGCAGCAAATCTGTGAGTTTAACAGGTTACAGGGGATCTACGTCCTATCATAACATGAAATCGGATATTCTTACAGTCGATACTGAAATTGATTTTCTGGTTGCTCCGGATAATCTCGAGTTCTGTAAGGGCAATACTGTTAATTTGTATGCAAGCGGCGGATATGATGTAACCTGGTATCCTTCGGAAATACTGGATACTGCCACAGGAGAAAAAATTACCGTAAGTCCTCCTGAAAGTGTCTCATTCAACGTGGTGGCTAAGAACGGTACCTGTTCAGCGACAAAAATAATAGACCTGTCCATCGTATCAAATGATGCCGTTTGTGATGCCATTTTGCTGCATGAGGGACTGAACGGCCCGTTTACCAATTTTTGTGCCACACCGGAAGAAAATGAGCCGGTACCTCCGCCAGGCTCAACGGGTTTGTTCGGATGTGAGGCGCAGGATGGCTGGTGTGACGGTGAAGACCGGATTGATAACAGCCTGTGGTTTAAATTTATCGCTCCTTCCGGTGGACTGGTTTCAATTGAAACCGATGGTTTTGACAGCCAGATTGCCGTATATGAAGCATCAACATGTGAAGGCATACTGCTCAGGAACTGTGTTATGCTTGCAGCAAATGATGATTTTCCCGGTAAAGAGGATTATTCTGCCGTAATTCAGGAGATTTCAGGCCTTATACCCGGTGTTACTTACTGGTTACAGGTGGATGGTTCAATCGGAGGGGTTACAGGAAGATTCACCATCAAGCTCAATTATTTCAGGATGAGTCCGGATAACGGTCCGTTTGAGGCAGATCAGGGAATTCACTGCAGGATATACCCCAATCCGAACAACGGATCTTTTACACTTCATTACCGGCTGACTGATCCTTCTGAAACAACCATTAATATATATGACATCGGAGGGTCATTATTCTATTCGGATATTTTCCATCCTGTTTCTGAAGCCGGCCAGCGTACCTTTGAACTAAATGACCTGAAGTCAGGGTTTTATATATTTGAGCTTGTTAGTAACGGGAAGGCTCTGAAGCAGAAGTTTTATGTAAGTAAAGACATCTTATCGCACAGATAACAAGTGGTTTTGCAGGCTTCATTGTTCACAGCTCAGGATAGTCCTATGGCTTTTCCGTCTGGCAGCACTTTGATTCTTGTTGCTGCAGGCTCCTTCGGCAATCCCGGCATGGTCATGATGTTTCCGCAAATCACAACAACAAATCCTGCTCCTGCAGAAATCCTCAATTCGTTCACGGTAATCCTGAAGTTCCTGGGTCTGCCAGGAAGTTTCTCATTGTCTGATAACGATTTTGCGGTTTTCGCAATACAAACAGGAAGGTTATCAAACCCGTTTTTAACAATCAGGTTCAGATCATTTTCTGCCCTCATGTTGAATTCCGCATCATCAGCGCCATAGATTCTTTGAGCGATGACCCTGATTTTCTCCCTGATGGGCATATCAAGCGGGTACTGGAACTTCAGCTTCTGACCTTCGTTTAGTTTTATGGTTTCAAGAACCGCATCAGCCAGTTCCAGGGCACCCTTACCGCCATGCTTGTAATGACTGGCAACAACAGCCCTTGTACCACGATCTTTATAATACTGCACAATCTTGTTCAGCTCTTCATCAGTATCTTCATCAAACCTGTTAAGTGCAATGACCGGTTCAAGCCCGAAAAGACGGATATTTTCAACATGTTTGTCCAGGTTTGCGAATCCGCCGTTTTCATTTTGCCAACCATGATGTTTCAGGGCTTTTACAGTTGCTACGATAACTGCTGCATCCGGATTCAATCCCGCTGTACGGCATTTGATATGGAAGAATTTCTCTGCACCCAGATCAGTGGCAAACCCGGCTTCTGTAACGACATAGTCGGCGAGCTTTAAGGCCATCCTGGTTGCAATAGCTGAATTGGTGCCCTGTGCAATGTTGGCAAATGGTCCCGCATGCACAAATGCCGGTGTGCCTTCAATGGTTTGTACAAGGTTCGGATGGATGGTGTCACGCAGCAATATCTGCATTGCTCCTTCAGCTTTAAGATCCCTGGTTCTGACAGGTTCTCCTTTGTATGTGAAAGCCACAATGGTTCTGGCAAGCCTTTCCCCCATGTCCCTGAAGTTCTCGGCAAGGCACAGTATGGCCATCACCTCTGATGCAGGAGTGATATTGAACCCGTCCTGGCGGGGGATCCCATGTTTGACACCTCCCAGACCGACAAATATTTCACGTAGAGCTCTGTCGTTCAGATCAATAACCCTTTTCCAGATTATTCTTCGCGGATCAATGTTCAGCTCATTACCATGCTGTAAATGATTGTCAATCATCGCAGCCAGCAGGTTGTTCGATTTGCTCACCGAGTACATGTCGCCGACAAAGTGAAGGTTGATATCTTCAGCCGGCATCACCTGTGCAAGCCCGGCTCCCGTTCCTCCTCCCTTTATGCCAAAATATGGCCCGAGCGAAGGTTCACGCAGGCATATTGCTGCCCTTTTCCCTGACCTTTGCAGAGCATCCCCCAGTCCGATGGTGGTGGTGGTTTTTCCCTCACCCTGGGGAGTGGGAGTCATGGCAGTGACCAGTATAAGACGGCCGTCCTTCTTGTTTTTTCTATCTTCGAGCTGTCTGATAGGTACTTTGGCTATGAAGTGTCCGTGAGGTAAAATGGATTCAGGATCAAGACCGAGCTCCGCGGCAATATCATAGATCTTTTTTATTTTGTATTCATTGTATTCAACGCTGTACATGGCAGTTATTATTTTAGAACCCTGCAATATACATAAACTTTGTGATTTTTTAAGGTTCTGTACAGCAGTTACAAATTTCAGATGGTCTGTAACAGACGGATTACCACAGATGAGATTTTGACAGGAGCAGGCAATTCAGGACCCTGATAAATTGTTCTTCCGAAAAATAACATTTATTGCATTCACCCGGACCAAATGACATGTAGTTGAAAACCGAGGGTGTATAATAATCATTGTTTTCATCCTGAACCATTGATTCATACTGGCAATCAGATGTCACTTTTCCGGTAAGATCAGGATCTGCAGGAGTATCACAGCAAAGATCTCCTGCTGTGCTGCAGTTTGAGCCATTGACAAGCTCTTCTGCAAAACCTGTCTCATGCGTATGATAAAGATTGAGAAAATGCCCGAATTGTTCTATGAGGAATTCTTCAGCCATACATTGTTTGCTGAGAATGATGAACTCTTTTTTTTCAGCCGGGTAATAGGTATATCCGCATACTTCCTGGCTGTTCCCGTCATATAAATGACTGACAAGATACAGGTTGATGGTATTGGTAACAAAGTTCTGCGTTACCATGTCATACTCATTTCCGTCTTTTTTTAAGACATCAAAATGATAATTATCGATGTAATTCAGTGACGAGATCCTGAAGTCAAGCTTTATTTTGTCAAATGCTTTGTTTAGTCCTGAAAATGCCGTATTGAATCCGGAAGTATCCACATTGATTTCTCCTTCTGAATCTTTAACGATGAACAAACTGACATGAAGTGTCCGGTTGATTTCGAATACCGAGGTCACGCTGTCGGTCAGGACCGCTTCAAATACTTTTTGATTGTCAGTTAGTTCTGTCCCGCACCGTGAAAGTTGTGCTCCGGTGTTTGAACATAACATAAGAGAAATCACAAAAACCGGTGGTTTAATATGGTTCATAGTCAATGTTTTACAGGTATTGTCAATCATCTTCAAATTCTTCGTCTTCCTCCTCTTCCCCGATTGTACCGATAATTCTGAATTCCGTTCTCCTGTTTTGTTCCCTGCCTTCAGGATTATCTGTGCCATCGGGATTCTTATTGGGAGCAACCGGAAATTCAGATCCGTATCCTTTGGCAATCAGTCGTCCGGGAGAAATACCCTTGCCAATCAGGTAATTGATAACACTGTTTGCCCTGTCCTGTGACAATTGCATGTTATATCCGGTGTCTCCAATGCTGTCTGTATGTGCACCGATTTCAACAATGAACTCCGGTGCTTCCTTCAGCATGACCAGCAGGGTGGTGTCCAGCACATCTCTGGCTGTGGTTGTTAATTCGGCACTGTTGAATTCATAATAGATATTTTCAAGCACAACAGGTTTATCTGTCAGTACATTAACCCATATAGGAGGCATTTCAATGGTATCGGAAAAATTAAAGAACTCGGTCGAAAGATACAGCTCACTTTTAAAATACTGAAATCCTGTCATTTTAAACTGGTAGTTCTGTTCAGGAATAAGATTGAAATAAAACCTGCCGTCATCTGCTGTTTTAAAGCTTTCTACAAAAACATAATCATTTGTTTCCCTGTCTTGCATATACAGTCCGATAGTGGCATCTTTCAACGGTTTGATGGTATCCGGGGGATTCATAAAATCGAAATTGGAAAGATCTCTCGTTCGCCCGTATTTGTCCTTTTCAAAGGGATAAATGGTTGCCGTTACAACGATTCTGATGAATTCATTCCATCTGTAATAATAGATATCATCGCAACATGTTTCATCACTGAACCTGTTACCTCCCGGTCTGTTTGATACAAAGAAACCATCTTCACCATCCCGGCTTACCGTAAAATACAAGTCATCATAGCTGGAATTCAGGGGATATCCAGCATTCCTGATATTTGTCCATTTTCTTCTTGTGCCGAAAGCACTGAAAATATCGAGACCTCCCATTCCCGGCAGCCCGGTTGAGCTGAAATACATTGTATGGGAAGGAATGTCATAGAATGGTGTCATTTCATCTCCGGCGGTGTTGATTCTGGTACCCAGGTTTCTCACTTTACTGTATATGTTTTTGCTGTCATTCCAGATCGTATACCATATGTCGAGGCCGCCTTTTCCTTCGGGCCTGTCAGATACGAAATAGATGATTTCATAATCTCTCTTTTCCGTTCTTCCCAGTGCAGGCTGTGTCGATGTATGGTTAGGATCATTGATACCGGGGGGAAGCTTTTCGGGTTTTTGCCATGTATTGTTTATCTTATGGCTGACATAGATTCCGCAAATGATTTTTCCCTGCCAGTTCTTTGCGCATCTGGTGAAATAGAATCGTTTTCCGTCTCTGGATAATACGCCATTTCCTGTTTCAACACCCGGGATATTAATCGCATTCTGCATCAGCTCTCCGCCAATCCAGTCATGTTCATGTTTCCGGGCAATGTAAAACTGCCTGACGGGAATGGCAGTATCTTCATTCTCAGTGGTAAAATAAACCAGCGAGTCAACACGAAGGGAAGCATAAATGAATGTCGAATCATTTAGCGGAATGGGAGAAAGCTCAATATGAGGTCCGTTTACAGAGGAATTGAGGTTTTCAATGGAAACATTCAGCGGATTCTGCATGATTTTTTTTGCCGAATCACAGCCTTCAATTTCAATTCTGGCCATCCTGCTGTAGGTTCTTGCATCTTTTTTATCCCTGTAGTTTTTTCTGAAATCTGTAAATGCTTCAATGGCTTCATCATAGTTGCCTGTTGATTTCAGCATCTGTGCATAATAAAACTGCGAGAGGGGATATTTTGAACCTGCCCTCTGATAAACCTGCCTGTAAAGTACTTTGGCTTTTTCGTAATTTCTTGCCGAACGGTGCAGATCAGCCAGTATGTAATTGACATCCTGGTTATTGTCTCTGATTTCGTGATACCTTTCATAGAAAAAAATAGCGGTATAGATATCGCCTGCCCTGGCGGCGCTTTTTCCGAATCTTTTGAGCTGACCAGGGCCCAGTTCATCCACATATTCCATTTGTGCCGAAGTCACTCCGGCAATAAGAACAAATAATACGGCCAAAAGAAGCTTCCTGCTAAAATCTTTCACACGGTATAGAATAACTGTTTAATACTGTACTGATGCTCCTGTAAGCAAATGATAGTTCAAAGGCACCCCTGTTGCCTGTTGCAGCCTTCAGGCCTGAAATGTTATAATCGTAACACAATAAAATGTCAATTCTCCCTATGGTCACGCCTCCCGCTATTGAAAGGGCATCTGTATTCTTGAAAAACTCATCGCGGAAATATAGTCCGGCTGCCAGCTCCTTTAATGCCGAACGTTTTTCAAAGAGTCTGAAACCGATATTTGTTCCCATTACCATCTCACTGGCGGCTTTACGGTTCATATAGATAAAGGCCGGATGAAAATATACTTTTTCCGAGAATCTTATGATGGTGCTGCCGTGAAAATGATAACGGACAGGCAATCTTTCTCCGGCATCGAAAAATGATTCGCTGGGGAAATTAATATGAGATAATGATATTCCCACCTGGGGTTCAAAGATCTTTACGGCGGATTTCCAGATAACACCGATGTTGATATCCGGATAACTTGATTTTTCTGAAGGATTTCCGTTATCGAATGTTCCGGTGTTGAAGTTCCAGTCTGACGGATAAGTGACATCGCCGCCTCCGAATGAAAGAAATGCATAGCCTGCCTGCAATCCGAAACGGAACAGGTTTTTATTAAGTGATTTTTCATATGCCAGTGAAAGATAGAATTTATTTGCCGTAAGTCCGATTGCACCCGAGTTATCATTTATTATACAGATGCCTCCGTCAATCTTCTGGTTATAAATGTAAAAATGCATATCAAAACCTACTGATGCCGTGGTAAACGGCTCAGATATTGCCCGCCACTGATCGCGGTAATTTCCTGTGATACGCCAGTTGCCGTCGAAGTTTCCGGTATTTGCAGGATTAATATACAGGGGTGAATTGTTGAAAAGGGTAAAATGAATATCCTGGGACAAACCTGCTGAGAAGGATATACTGAATAATATGAACAGGGAGTGAATCCTTAAAATACCTTTCAGATGATTATGTCCGTGTATTGAATTCATATACGCTGGAACATTGTTCAGGCCTTAAAATAATTTATTTTTATAATAATGTAAAAATGAGTTGTTGACAATAAATAAATTAATTTACATCATTTTTTCTTATAATTATATTGTAAAGTAATAAATTTAACGGATTATTGATCGCACCATGAAGGTATTCTGTGCATTTATTTCGTTAATAACTTTTTTGCTGCTACCCTTCAATGCTGCCAGACCGCAGGTAAATGCCGGCTTTACCATGAACATACAGGCAGGTTGTTCTCCCCTTAAAGTAAGTTTTATTAATCAGAGTACCGGACCTGACCCGCTGACCTACATGTGGTACCTGGGAGCCCAGCAGGGAACATCAACACTAAAGGATCCGCAGGCAACCTATGTCAATCCGGGTGCATACAATGTTAAACTTGTTGTAACGCATGGTGCCGAGATCGATTCTGTTACAAAGACCATAGTCGTTTTCAGGAATCCGGTTGCAAGGTTTACCTCTCCGAGACTGGGATGTGCTCCTTTTGAGGTCCATTTTACCGATCTCAGTATTGAAGGTGACGGACAGATAGTAAGCTGGAACTGGGACTTCCGGACAGGAGAAACCGATACATCACAGAATCCGGTCAAGACATTTACCATGCCCGGGCAATATGATATTTTTCTTGAAGTTACTGATGTATTTGGTTGCAAAGGCAGCATCGATACCCTTAATTACATCGATGTGGTTAATCCTCCTGTGGCGGATTTTTCCATAACACCTGCTTCTGCCTGTCAGGTTCCTGCAACATTCACATTCACTAATCAATCGACTGTACAGGGCAGTGTCAGCTATGACTGGGATTTTGGTGACGGATCACAGTCGCAGGAGGAGGATCCTGTTAAAACTTATACTGAATTCAACGATTACCAGGTTCAGCTGACGGTTACAAGTGACCACGGATGTTCGGACGATACCGTGAAAACTGCTTTTGTCAGTGAAGTCACAGCTTCGGGTATTCTCAGGCAAAATGGAAGAACACTTTCGGTTGATGATACCATCTGCACAGGAATGATTGATTTTTCAAATACATCAGCCGGGACCGACTTTGTCAGGTGGGATTTTGGTGACGGGGTGACCACTGCCAGTAAATTTGGTTTTCATCAATATCTTGCATCAGGCAGCTATGTTGTTACCCTTGTTGGATCACCCGGTACCGAATGTGCTGATACTTTCCGGTGGAACCTGTATGCCGAGGATATAAAGGCCGATTTTGACATGAGTACCGATTTTTCATGTATATCACCTGTAATGGTCAGTTTTACCGATAAATCGGTCAATGCTGTCAAATGGGAATGGACTTTCTATGATAACGGGAAAGCTTTTACACAAGATGCTTCCCATACTTTCTATCTTCCTCATGATACGGATGAATATTTAATCAACGGGGCAGTGCCTTTTGTAACATCGCTCGAGGTGGAAAGTCCCGGCGGCTGTAAAAGCACCATGCAGAAAACATTTACCATAAAAAAGCCCACTGCACTCTTCGGTGTTGATAAAGTTCAGGGCTGTATCCCTTTAGCAGTTAAATTCAGTGACCGGAGCCTGTCTGATTCCGCCATAACGAACTGGGAGTGGATTTTCAGTGATACGCAGAAGTCTTCCGGTTCGGTTGATTCAGCGGTTTTTACCTACGATACCCACGGATCATTTCCTTCAAAGCTGGTGATCACCAACAGTGCGGGTTGTACAGACACTTCTTTTATTATCATGATCAATGCAGGTAAAAAGCTTTTCCCTGATTTCACTTTAAGCCAGGATAATGTTTGCCAGAATGAAGAAATTACCCTGTCCGATAACACACCTGAATCGTGGTTGATACAAAGCTGGCACTATCAGGCAGGGGGAATTGACGTCGGGTCTCTGCCCGGTGAGCCCGATCCCCGGTGGACCGTACATGCCGACACTGGTTATCTTGATGTGAAACTTGAGGTTTCTTACAATGGCTGTATTTCAGATACCGTAAAAAAAGATGCAATATACAATAAAGGCCCGTATGCTCTCTATAGTTATGCATTTGATTGTGAGACACCCTATGATTATACTTTTACCAATCATTCGAAAGGTCTTGAGACCTTTCAGTGGAGTTTTGGAGATGACAGCATCAATACCACAACAGCCAGTCCTGAACATACATACTCAGCAGAGGGTAACTATACGGTTGTACTGGATGTTACAAAAGGGAGTTGCTCTGATAGCTACCGGCAGGTCCTGCCTGTCAGGATGCCGAAAGCCATCATCAATACCGATACCATGGCCTGTGCACAGAGCATACTGCAGCTTACAGGCAAAGAATCTTACAACCTGGTTGACTATTGTTATGAAAAATACTTATGGGATTTCGGTGACGGCACACCGGGAAAAAGGACCAGTCTGGATACCATACAGCACATCTACCGGAACAGGGGCAGGTATCAGCTTAAGCTTACAACCCGGTTTGATAACGGTTGTACTGATTCAGCGGACATTAATGTGAACGTGTACCAGCCATATGCAGGATTTATGGCAGATACTTTACTGGGATGTTCTCCTTTCATCGTAAATTTCACTGATACATCCCGGTCGGATGTTCATCCGTTAGAGGAGTGGCACTGGACTTTCGAACCGGCTGAAGACAGTATATACAATTCAATGATTCCTGTGGTAAGTCACTGGTTTAACAATCCCGGAGTATATCAGGTGATCCTGCAAATCACCGATACACTGGGTTGCATTGGCGAAGCCTCCGCCACCATCTCTACCGCAAATCCCGATGCCGTATTTTTTGCCGAAGATCTCCGGATATGTGCCGGAGAGGCGGTTCGGTTGTATTATACACTCCAGAGCATTGACAGCCTGATATGGGACTTTGATGACGGTACTTTTTCCCGTGATGATTCGAGACCCGTATCACATATCTATCCTGACTCGGGAAGCTTCAACCCGTCACTGACAATATACAGGTTTGGCTGCTCTGATTCATTCACGCTTCAGGATCCGGTTGAGGTGCAGCTCGCAAGTGCTTATTTTGCCGTATCTGACAGTTTCTGGAACTGTTATCCCCATGAGATAACCTTTACCCATCAGGCAGAAGGACAGGACATTGTTGCAGGGGTCTGGAACTTTGGCTATGGCAATACCCCGCCATCGGAATATGCCGGAATTAAAAAATTCAATTACCCCAAACCGGGAATATACACTGCCGGTTTAAGCATACTGACTTCATTCGGATGCACCGACACCTTTGAGCGTGACATTGAAATATCAGGACCGGTCGGTGATTTTACTGCCTCGAAATACGATGCCTGCCGCTTTGATGAGATCACCTATATCATTAGGGATACAAGTAATATATTTGATTTTGAATGGGATATGGGAGACGGTACTACCTTTCTCAAAGGTGATACGGTAACCCATATGTATCATGATGTGGGACCGTTTTATCCCAAGCTTCTTTTATATGGTGATTCGGGTAATTGCAGACCACCGGCTGTGGTTGATACCATTTACATTTATGAGGTGATCGCGGACTTCGGGGTACCTGATACCGGGTTATGCAGTTTCTATGATATCCTGCTCGAAAACAGCTCTGAAGGCAATGATATAAACAGCTGGAATATCAATGATTCTATCTTCACCAGTGATATCAATCCTGTACTGAATTTGCAGCATGGCACCTACCTGGTTTCCTTGATGGTGATGAATGACATTGGTTGTTCGGATACAACGGAAAAAAGCATCACCATTCATCCGTTGCCGGTCATTCAAATGATGGAAGATACCTTTATCTGTGAAGGTGATGAAATCATCATACTTGTAACCGGTGGCGATGAGATCACCTGGTCTCCTGCCACAGGTTTAAGCTCGGTAAATTCTTATTCACCTTCTGCGTCACCTGGTGTGACCACTACTTATACCGCTGTGGTAAGAGACACAGAAACCGGTTGCCTGAACAGTGATGACATAAAGATAGTGGTACAGCAGTACCCGGAGATCACTCTGCATCCGGCTGATACCACGATTCTTATTGGAGAAACAATAAACGTGTCAGCTGATTCGCTGGGGGATTGTACATATTTCTGGACGTCGGTGCCAACAGATACATCACTGAGCTGTTTGAACTGCGCATCACCGGTTATAAGGCCTCTTGAAAACACATTATATACCCTCGAAGTTGCTGACACCAACCATTGCTTCAGTGAAAAGTATTACATCAATGTACAGGTAGATGAAAAGTATTCGCTTGATCTGCCGGCTGCTTTTACACCGACAGGTGATCCGGAAAATGCAGTTGTGTATGTGAAAGGATGGGGGATTATGCGCCTGGTAGAGTTCAGGATCTATAACCGTTACGGCAATGAAGTATTTTATACCGATGATCTGAATCAGGGTTGGGACGGTACATACAAGGGCAAACTGCAGAATATAGATTCCTATGCTTACACTGTAACTGCTGAGATGTGGAACGGACAGCTGATGACAAAGAAGGGAACGATTACTTTACTTAGATGATTTGACGTTGTTCACATCATTCAGTCAGGGCGATGATGGCAACACCATGAAGGCGGCAGTTTTTTTAAGATTCAAAATCCGGCATTAAGACGAATATCATAACCGGTGAACAGCCTCTGGCGATTTATGAATTCCTCCTGATTTAATCTTTGACTGTTGCACTTTTTCTGATCCTGATAAACAGAAGGATAATTCCTGCTATGATAATGAATTCCCCAATCCAGAACAGCAGCCAGTTGAATGAATGAGGGACATATTGCAGTCCCAGCTCATAAAGGGGCTTGCTGTCAGGCATGCGCCAGATTTCACCCGGCGAGTACCTGTTTAATATAAACTTTGAATAATCCCAGATAAAGGCCAGGATAAGGATGTGTGCCCCGATTATAAACAGGATCCATTCCGTTAAAGAAATGTGGATATTTTTTTTGCTGCTGTTAGAGATAATGATCATTGCAAGGAGTATCATTGTTATTGAAACAATGACCGGCGTGATGACCGGTCCCACCCATGTGGCAGGGATAAGGAAAAGAATGTCCCATGTCATCAGCGATTCGGGCCAGCTGATCAGAGCTTTCAGGAAAACATAATAAAAGATATCCCATATGGCAAAGCAGTATATAAACCATGCAAATCTTTCGGAGAAGGTCCTCCCGGCAATGATACCTGCACCGGCCAGCATAATAAGGGTGGCGGCTTCACGGATGATCTCGGTTACAGCAAGGTGTGTATCAAATGCTGAGAGTGGAAAGGCAAAGCCTTCAGGATACATGATTGCCCTCAGATAAACAACCACTGCGCTTTCAAGATATCCCATGGCAATGCTGAAAATAGTAAGCCATGCAAGGGTTTTAAATATTCGTGTCATATCCGGTTGTTCACAACAGATGAAATTACTAAAATTAGTAACGTTATACAAAAAATATGCGGTTTTCAAAACCGGGCATTCCTGTTTTCAGGATGGTGAGAAAGGAGGTCTGGTCTGGTGAATTGCCATTATAAGGCTATCCCGATCCTGAATCCGGCAAGCGGAACAGTTCCCGTATAACCGAACTGGAACGGGTCGCCGTCAAAATTCCGGGGGAATAATGATGATGTATTGATGAAGCTGTAACGTATTCCTCCTCCGCAGAAAAAATCCACAAAAATGCGGTCCAGAACCTGTTTCTGGTAACCGATGATAATATTGGGTCCCATCTTGTCTATGACGGTATTGTGCTCAAAAAGGCCATAGGTATAAGCTTCCAAATCCATGTAATCGATTTCTCCCCAGCTGTAATCTTCGTATGTGATGTCGAAATGGCCGTATTGCAGTCCGTAAGCCAGGTAAATACCATCCGGAGTATAATTATTGGCAATATAAACCCTGTGCTGAAGCTCCAGTCCATAACCCTCCAGTCTCTTGTAAGCGATGGATGAACTGTAATCGTCGTAATCATCATAATGGATACCTGCATGTCTTTTAGCAAGGTAATACTGGGGGGCAAATATCAGCCAGCTTTTTGACTTTCCAAGATGCACGTCGATGTCAGCCCGGAGTCCTCTGATCGCCATTAACTGAGGATACCAGGCAATTGCCAGCGGGGAACTTTCTTCCTGGTTAAAAACCATGGTTATGTGCAGCAGCGCGATTAATAAAGTCGGGATAATTTTTTTTCGCATCAGATTTGTATTATCAGGGTTTATTCGTTTTCAACAGGTATTTTACTCAGCAGTGAAAGCTCATTCCCGTCATAGTGGTATTGGTACAATCCGTCATCGCCAATAACGAGCAGGATATTGCCATTGGGAATAACATCGGTGGCTTTGATATCAAAATGCTGAAGGGGTATAATATAATATTTGTCAGTAATATCAAACACTCTTAATCCGTTATCACAGACAAAAAGAAGGTTTCCCTGAACTCCGAGACCTTCCGGACCCTCCATGGGATAATCAGATATCCTGGATGGATTCCTGAGGTCGGATATATCGATGATATCAAGCCTGTTTACATTGTTTCCGCACCGGTCATTGTTTGAATTAAGCGTGACATAGGCGTAATTATCCTGTACAACGACAGGATCGCAGCTTCTAATGTGCCGGTAATCCGAAAGCTCATAAGGGGATGACGGAACATCAATATTATAAATCTTCATACCGTCCCTGGTTCCGATAAACAGGTTGTCGCCGTATGGAAAAATGGTTTCTATACCAGTCCCGAGATAGATACCATCGGTATAGGTAGGCTGGGAAGGATTACTCAGGTCAAAAAGTTTCAGATTTTCCGGGGTGACGACGTACAGGTTTTCATGTGTCACGGCAAACCTGGCCAGGGATCCTCCTTTCCCGGAAGCATCACTCCATGTTTCACCACCGTCAGTAAAGCTGGTATCACAGGTTACAACCAGCGCAACAATCATGTAAATCCATAATATTTTAATCGGTGCTTTCATAAACTTATGAATTAGTTTTCTTCCCATTCAACAATAATTGTATTTTCCAGCCTGTTTTCAGGTCTGTAATTCCAGGGTATCTCGACGTATCCGGGAGGGATATGCTCCGGAAAAACGGCTTTTATTCTATTTGTTACATTGATGTTATTCAGATCGGAAAGATCAACTGCAACCAGGTCAACTGCATTATCGGCATACAGGATATTATCTTTCATCGCGATATCGATGCACCCGGGGATTCTCAGGAATCCTTCTTTTACAGGATTGGAAGGATCAGTATTATTTACGATATGAATACCCCGGTATTTCTCATTTATAAAAATGTAATTGTCTTTGATGTATATTTTCCCCGGTCTGGCAAGTTTAGCGGGTTCCAGCATTGCTACAGAACTTTCAAGCGCCTCACGCTTCATAACGATCGGCCTGTAAGGAAAAGGTTCAGAGGGAACGGGTTCGACACTGCAGAATAACAGTATGACCGCGGTGGCTAAGATCAGTTTTTTCATGGTACGTATTTTAAGATGCAACACAGCAAAGTTAAAATATTGATGCAAAATACTGCTATTTGGTTGCATAAGTTCAATCAAAATCTGTATCCGACTGCTCCTCCCAGCAGAATTCTGAGCATCTTGATAACTTAACCTCAATGAGAATAAAAACCGGTCGATGATTGCGTTACGATGATATAAGAACAGGATCTGTTCCATCAGATATTCCTGTAATCTTTACAGTCCGGAAAGCATTCTTTTCTGAATTGTATTTGAACTCAACAGGCACATAATGTTCACCGTAACCTCCGGCAATACCGTTACGTATTTTTTCAACAAGAACGGTCTGCTCCTTACCAATCAGCGTTTTTCTGTATCTGATTTTGTTGGTTTCACTGATTTCCCTGATGATTTCGCTGCGCCGGTGCCTGATGCTTTCCGGTATCTGTTCAGACATTTTTGCTGCCCTTGTTCCCTGGCGGACTGAATACTTGAATGTATGTATATGACTGAAACCGATATCTTCAACGACTTTGCAGGTCTGCATGAAATCTTCATCTGTTTCACCCGGAAATCCGGTAATGATATCGGTTGTGAAGTTGAAACCGGGATAATGTTTCCTGAAACCATTAATCATTGAATAAAACTGCCTTAGGTTATACTGACGCCTCATCTGCAAAAGTATTTTGTCTGATCCGCTCTGAAGGCAAAGGTGAAGATGGGGGCACATTTTGGGATGGGAAAACAAATCAATGAGTTTTTCTGCGAATCCCTCAGGTTCGATGGATGAAATACGCAGCCTGAAATTGCCATCCAGCTGAAGGATTTTTTCGATAAGATCTTCAAAGCAGATGCCTTCATCGCAGTAACGGCTGATATTAATACCGGTAAGGACCACCTCTTTAAATCCTGCATCAACTACCTGCCTGATATTATGGAGAACGGCATTCATTGGTCTGCTGGTAGCCCGTCCTCTTACATGCGGGACAATGCAAAATGAACAGAAATTATTACAGCCATCCTGTATTTTAATAAAACTGCGGGTATGAAATCCTTTTTCCGTCACTGAAAAACCAAACAGATCCGGCTTCAGGTCTTCAGGATGCAGCATTTCTCCCCTGAAATGGGCATCAACCAGTGAAAGAACAGAACTCTTCCTGTTGTTTTCAACGACATAGCTGATTCCCTCCCTTTCTTCCAGCCATTCTTTCCTGCTGTTTGCCATGCAACCTGTGACCACAACCAGTGATCCCGGATTTCTTCTGACAGCCTGGTTGATGGTATTCTTCGATTTATGATCGCTTGCATTTGTTACCGTGCAGGTGTTTACAATATATACATCGGCCTGATCCGTAAAAGGAACGATCTCGTAACCGGTTTTATAAAAATCGGTAACCATTGCATCGGTTTCGAAGAGGTTTAACCGGCAGCCCAGTGTTTTAAATGCTGCTTTCCTTTTCATATCAGGTTTCTTCTGTAATCAGTTCTTTATTAAATTTTGCTTCCAGTGCATACTCAGCAGCTGATTCAACAATAACTTCGACGAATCTGCCTGTAAGCGACTCTTCATCTGACCTGAATCTGAGTACGATTTTACCCTCTGTCAGTGCCGACAG
The DNA here is from genome assembly GCA_016933335.1 of Bacteroidales bacterium. Taxonomy (GTDB): domain Bacteria; phylum Bacteroidota; class Bacteroidia; order Bacteroidales; family UBA10428; genus JAFGPL01. The sequence continues at coordinate 34,307 of JAFGBD010000023.1, forward strand.
GTATCCTTCTTTCCGGTCTTTACCTGTAACAAGCACTCTGAGCTTTTTACCTGTTAAACCTGTATTATACCCGATGGTGTGTCTGGTCAGTTCACCGGTGAGGATATGCAGCCGTTTTGTTTTTATTTCACCGGGGACATCATCGGCCCATCGGGAACTGGCAGCGCCGGGCCGGGGCGAATATCTGGCAATATAGGCCATGTTGAATCTGAATTCCTCCATGGCACGTCTGCTGTTTTCAAACTGTTCATCAGTTTCACCTGCGAATCCGACAATGATATCTGTAAAGATGGTAGCTTCAGGCAACAGTTTCCTGATTAAATGAATGATCTTTCTGTAATCACCTGTGGTATATCTGCGGTTCATTTTTTTCAGCACTTCGTCATCGCCCGACTGCAAGGGCAGGTGAATCTGTTTTGCCAGGCAGTCGTATTGTGAGATAACTTCGATGACATCCCGGGTCATATCCCGCGGATGAGGTGATGTGAAATAAATCCAGAAGTCTTTTCCTGAGGTTTTTCCGTATTCGCCGATTTTTCTTAAAAGTACAGGAAATGTAATTTCATGACCGTTTTTATCCAGTCCGTAAGAGTTAACATTCTGTCCCAGCAGGGTAATGGATTTATATCCGTGACTGACAAGTTCTTTCAGCTCATCCATGATTTCACCGGATGGCCTTGAAATCTCTCTCCCCCTGGTATATGGTACTGCACAAAAGCTGCAGAATTTATCGCATCCGTTTTGTATGGGAATGAATGCTTCAAAGGAAGAATGACAGGTTGGTTTTATCTGCCAGAAATCTTTGATTTTTTCCTCGGGTCGCGTGATAAGCTTATTAATGCCTTTATTGGCGGTTTCCTCAATCGGAAATGCCAGGGTATTCAAGCCGGTTTTTTCTTTCTGTTGCCTGTCGGTTTCAACAGTGGCCGGCAGGCCGGAACGATAACTAACGGGCGTCACAATACCGTACTGTGAAAGCATATAAGAAAACTGAGGCAATTCGCTTATTTCAAAGACCAGATCAAATTGTTTCAGCAACTTTTCCCTGTCAGCCGGCAGGATGCATCCGGATAAGAATGTTATAAGGTTACGGTGGTTTTTCCAGCTGTTCCATTTATGAATCCGTGAAAACACCTTGTCAATGGACTTCTGGCGCACTGAGCATGCAAGTATCCCCAGCAGGTTTGCCTCCTGCTCGTCACCGGTCCATTCATAACCCATTGCCTCCACAACGGTTCTGACCCGCTCGCTGTCGGATTTGTTCATCTGACATCCCAATGTTACCAGGTGGTATTTCATGCTTTGGCTGATTGACTCCCGGCTTACCGGGATTTATGGTTTATATATACTTCCGTTTTTACCTGATACGCCGGAAGGTGCTGTACCATAAGTATATCGTATACCTTACAAAGGTATATTGCAATTGCCGCAAAGATAAAAAATAGTTCCGGAACCAACCTGATAATTTCTGATATAATCGGTTGTTATAAGCTGAATATGTTCATTATAGTCGCAACTGGTACAAATAATATGCCTGTCTGAAAGAAAATAGTGGAATTCAAAACTATTTTCACCAAATCTTTCCTGTTATTATATTTTGATATATAAAAAATGGATTTCATTCAAAAAAAAAAGTGACAGAATTACATAATCCTGTCACTTCTAAAAAATCCTGTCAATATACTACTAATCCTAAAATAAAACTAAATCATTATGTGTTAATGATCAAAACCTATTCATATCCCAGGTTCTGTTCATAGAGACCTTTTTTCACATCAATTTGTTCCTGTGGTAAGGGATATATGATGTTATAAGCCTGAATCGGATAGTTTTCCCGCAACATTTCTCTGATGTCCTCAACAGGGATCCATGCATTAATCATGTCCAGTACTTTTCCGCTTCTTACCAGATCATGCCAGCGTAATCCTTCACCAAAGAACTCTTTTCTTCGTTCTGCCATTAAATCATCCAGTGTGATGTCACCTGGCAAAGGATTCAGCCCGGCTCTGTCTCTCACATCATTTACAATCTGATTTACTTCACCCTGTGTGCCAGATGCTCCGTTAAGAATGCATTCAGCTTTCATCATCAGCACATCGGTATACCTCAGGACTATAAAGTTGATCGGGAAATCAAACCGGTCAACTCCCCAGTATTGTGGATCGCTGGAGCAATATTTTATACAGGTTGGATCATAGATGGTATCTCCTGATGCAAGATCAGGAATATCCAACTGTATATTAACATCAAAGCGTTTATCAATGGTATCATAAGAATTGATCATATCTTCAGATACATCTTTGGTCTCCAGGGCAATATCCCAGGGGATTGCTACCGAGTTCCACCATGCCCTGCCTGCAAATTCACCCGGAAAGTCGGTTCCTGTTCCACCCTGGTTACTTTCAAACTGGATGTCAAAAATTACTTCTTCATTGTTTTCATTGGCATCGGAAAAAATATCGGCATAATTCTCCAGCTTATCATAATGCTTGCTGGCAATGATATCATTAAGCAAGCTCAGGGCCAGTCCGTATTCGTTTGCACCTAAACCGGGACCTTCAATGCCGTAGTCTGGTCCTGAACGTGCCAGGTAAACGCGGGCAAGTATTCCACGTGCGGCATTTTTTGTGGCTCTACCCATGTTAGAGTTTCCTTTGGGATAATAATCATCTAAGTTCTCAATAGCAAATTGCAGGTCAGATATGATCAGGTTATAGATATCTGTCACGGGACTTCTGGGAATATCCAGTGCTTCTGTCGGAGTAACAAGATGATCGATTAAAGGAACTTTTCCAAACCATTTTACCAGTTCAAAGTAGAAAAATCCACGTAGAAATTTTGCCTCGGCTTCGAAGCGGTTCCTCAGGTCATCGTCAGGGACAGCATCGGTACTCAGGTTCTCAATCAATGTGTTGGCCCTCATGATACCTTCAAAATTAGCGCTCCAGGCTTCATCCATATAAATGCTGGTAGCCAGTGTTTTTGCAAAGGCTGTAACCGGATCCCATTCCCTTACACCCATGGAAGAATAAGCATAAAAGTTGTCTGATCGTATATCTGATAAGTTCATCCATCTTGAAGGAACTCCTCTCAATGAATGATAAACGCCATTCACAGCCTGTTCAAAATCAGATTCATTGCGAAAAAACCCTGCCACACTTAAATCAGAAATCGGTGCCTGGTCCAGCTGATCTTCACAGGCAGCTAATCCGAATGTTATTACGGAAAATATAATTAGTATTTTTTTCATTGCTTTACAGTTTTAGTGGTTCTTTAAAATGTCAGGTTAATACCAAAAATCACAGACCTGGGCAGTGGAGCAGCACCATAGTCATCTCCATTGGTATTTACTGCTTCAGGATTGAATCCACCTGTATACTTATCTTTTCCAAACCAGTTTTCAGCAGTAGCATAAATCCTGACGTTACTTATAATCTTGGTTTTGACTAACTGGCCTAAGTCATATCCGAGCGTAATATTTCTGATTCTCCAGTAATCACTCGGATAAAGCCAGTCAGTGTTTTTAATCCGCCCGAATGAAGACCATGATTTACCTTTTAGTCCGGCTCCGGGATCTTCAGGTGACCTCCACCGGTCACGCCACGCACCGATGGCATTGTCTATCCATCCCTGACCGGTCCTGTCCACTGCACGGCCAAAAATCGAGTAGATTTTTCCTCCCCATTGTCCCTGAACCAGGATGCTTAAGTCAAACCCCCTGTAATTGAATGTATTGGTGATACCCCAGATATAGTCGGGATTGGGATGGCCTGAAAGTACACGGTCATCAGGAGATATTATCCCGTCTTTTGCGTCAGGAACTCCATCTCCGTCAGTATCAACCGTAATCTGATCTACATATTTCGGGTCACCCTCAACCTGGCTTCCGTATAATGCTGCTCCTGCATCAATATCTGCCTGGGTAAGAATTCCATCCTGTTGTACTATATACAGACTGTACATCGGTTCACCAACCATCAGAATGTTGTGCTGGATATCAAAAGCCCCGCCCAGAATCGGTGCATTATCCGGTCCAAGTTCTTTCACTTCATTGGTATTATGACTAAGATTAATGGCGGTATTCCATTTGAACTGACCGGTCAGATTACGTGTATTCAATTCAATTTCCCAACCTTTATTTAAGACAACACCAATGTTGGTAACTACTTCACCCATATTGGTGGCAGGATTTGTAAATCCTGCAGCTGACGGCACGGGAATGATCAATAGCAGATCACTGTTTCTTTTGGTATAATAGTCAAAGGAACCGTAAATCCTGTTATCCATCAGTCCAAAATCAAGTCCGATGTCAAATGTCTGGGATTCTTCCCAGCTAAGATCTTTATTGGGAAAATTATCCGGAGAAAAACCAATGGCTTTGTTTCCGCCAAATGAATAATTAGTCGGACGAAGTAACGCAATATGTTCATAATCACCACCAACGGCTTCATTCCCGGAAATCCCCCAGCTAACGCGGGCTTTAAGGTTATTGATAACGGTCAGATCCTGCATAAAGGTTTCTTCTGACAATCTCCATCCGGCACTTACAGAGGGAAACAAGCCCCATTTTGTATTCTTTCCAAACCGTGACGATCCGTCACGCCGGATAACTGCTGATAAAAGATACCTGTTATTAAAGATATAATTCAGCCTTCCGAAATAGGACAACAAAACATTTTCGGTTTCTCTTGTATATGTAGCAGTATTACTGGTATTGATACCGTTGGCATCATTCAGGGTGGTGACATAATCGGTACCAAATCCGTCTCCACTGGCAGTTATTCTGAAATCATTGAATTTGTTGACACTGTAAGAAACACCTGCTACTACTGATATGTTATGATTATTGCCAATGGTTTTATCAAAAGTTAAAGTATTTTCATTCACAAAAGTCTGCCGTTTATACCCGCTGAATCTTCCGCCGGCTGTTCTTGCCCCCGGGCCACTGCCACTAACCCATGCCGGTTTGTAATATTTGTAATTCTGATCAGCATTGTCAAGGTTAAATGTTGTCTTAATGGCCAGTCCACTGATAATTTCATATTCAGCAAACACGGTAGCCAGCGTCCTGAAGATTCTGGTTTCTCCGATGGTGTTCTGTGCAACCCTTATCGGACTGTTTCTTGAGCTTCCCCAAATATAACGGGGATTATCACCAGTATTAAAATCAAGTCCCACGGTATCTTCTGAGACCGGGGGGACCGAAGCAACCAGGTGCATTTGCTGATCTTTTGATTCAAGGCCGGGATCATTTGCTATGGAATAAGAGGGAGATATATTCACTCCGGCAGTTACTTTATCGCTTGCTTTGATTTCCACGTTTGCCCGGGCTGAATATCTTTCATACCAGTTACCCTGCATGAAACCATCCTGGTTTAAATAATCACCTGAAATATAATATTTTACATATTCATTTCCACCGGTTGCAGAAAGTTGGTAATTCTGAATGGCTCCTTTCCTGAACATTTCATCCTGCATATCGTAATATGTAAGTCCCGGATGACCAGGCATGGTCCATCTCGGATCAGGTACCTGATTGGTATTGAAACTACCGATATTTGCCACACGGGTATCATAATCATCTGTTGCCTGGCGGTTCTGATCACCCGGGTCATTTGCAATATAGGTGTGATTGATCATCTCAAGTGCCCTGTCGACCCACTCCTCCGAACTTAGCATATCAAGTTTTCTGGATCTTTCATTCCAGCCTCCGTAAGCATTAAAACTGATCCTGGCTTTTCCTGTTTTACCGGATTTGGTCTTGATAATAACCACACCGTTGGAGCCTCTTGAACCATATATGGCAGCTGCAGAAGCATCCTTCAATACCTGGATTGATTCGATGTCATTGGGATTGATATTATCAAGCGGATTACCCTTGACAAAATTGCCGCTTGCATCCTGTGAGGAGACTTCAAGGGGAAAACCGTCAATTACATAAAGGGGTTCGTTATTGGCTGAAATAGATCCGGTACCTCTGATCTGTATACTTAATCCCTTGCCTGCAACACCACTGGTTTGTTTGATGCGGACACCTGCCATCTGGCCGACAAGAGCCTGATCTATCCTGTTAACCGGTCTTTCATTCAGATCTTCGGTGTTAATCTGTGCAACAGCACCGGTAATATCACCTCTTTTTTGCGTACCGTAACCAATAACCACAACTTCCTCAAGTGATGCAATATCCTCAACCATAGATATATCTATTGTTGTTTGTCCGTTAACCGCCACTTCCTCAGGCACATACCCGACATAAGAAAACACAAGGACAACATCTTCACCTGAAACCTCAATTGAATATCTTCCGTTAAGATCGGTGACAGCTCCGACCAGTGTGCCTTTTTCAACAATATTTACACCTGGTAGTGGTTCATTTGTTGAGGCAGAAACCACCACTCCTGTAATCATTTTTTGCTGTTTCACTTTGACATTGCCCGGAGTAATAACCACCAGGTTATTCTCAAGCACTGTGTAATTATTGCCGGTTTCCGCAAAGAGCTCGTTAAGTATGTCTTCAACTGTTTCGTTGCTTATATTAAGGCTGAGCATCTCTTCACCATTAATCAGTGCATCGTGATATAAAAACTTGAAATCACTTTGTTTTTCAATGGCTTCAAAAACATCTTCAATTGAAGCGTTTTTCAGATTTAATGTTAGCCTTGTAGATTGTGAATAAGCAGTAGCAAAAATTTGCAGCGTAGAAATAAAAAATAAAATTAAGGCAAATTTCATGGTTAGTAAGGTTTTAGTTAGATCTTTCCTAAACAAAAAGATCAGGTTTTTCTTTTTTTTCATAGTTTTACATTGGTTTAATTAGACAATAAAATTATGTTAACCGACTTGTCATCGGTTAATGACTTTGAAGCCGGGGGATGTTAGTGCATCTTCCGGTTTCTTTTCAGAAAATGTTCAGGGGAAATTCATAGGCATTAGGGTTTTAAGGTTAATAATAGGGATTATCAGAGTAACTTATGGTATTTTTTACTCTTTGTAAATAGTTACTTTATTCAGGTCAATGCTGTATTTGAAAGGTAATGATAAACTCAGTGCCTTAAGTGCCTGCTCAACCGTTTCTTTTTCAAACCTGCCGGTATATTTTGAGTTTTTAAGCTCCTGGCTTTTTATTTCAATATGTACATTATACCAGCGTTCCATCCGGCAGGCCAGATCTTCAAATTTTTCACTTTTAAAGACCAGTTGACCGTCTTTCCATGAAGTGTATAATTTCGTATTCTCCAGATCACTTAGAATCAGTTCAGTCTTATTGTCCTGAATTCCTTTTAGATCATTGCCTGTTTTGATGGCGTATTCTGTTTCTTCATTTTTAACCGATGGCAGATCAGAAATATAAATGTTATTTGTTTTCTTTATATAAGTTGCACGTTGATTAGGTTTCAGAATAAACACACGCGATTTTAAATCTTTCTTCACTTCCGGTGTAATTAAGACCGTGCCTTTCTCAAGTGTTGTTTCAACTGTTCTTTCATTGGCATATGACTTAACATTAAATGACGTTCCAAGGACCGTGATCTTAATATTTGATGCATTGACAATGAGTTTTCTCCCTTGATTTTTAGCAACATTGAAATATGCTTCTCCTTCCAGATAGATGTTAACTTTTCTTTTTGTAATATCAGTTGGATATTTTAAAGTTGTTTCCGAGTTAAGCCAGATTTTTGTTCCGTCTGAAAGGACCAGGCTGGTTTTTTCACCTCGTTTGGTGGATAAAAGATTGTATTCAGTCTTTTTATTTCTGATGATATAAAATGCTGTACCTCCTATACTGTATATTATAAGCAAAATTGCTGCTATTCTTAACAGGAGATATAAAGGTCTCCATCCTGGTTTCTCAGTACTTCTTATTTTAAGCACCCTTTTTCCGGGTCTCTCTTCCTGGTCTATTTTAACGGTAAGCAACTCAAATTCATGAGCTAAATCAATGTCTTCAATATTACCGGATAATCCTGCTTTTGTCCAGGAATTCCTGATTCTTGCAAAAAACTTTTTGTTAGTTTCGCTGGCACGCACCCATTCAAGCAGCTTTGCCGTCTGCTGTTCATCAAGTTCACCTGATAAATACTTGTAAATTAAATTAAAATCCATTTTGTTTCTTTATTATATATATAACAACTTAATCATGTTTTACCCCTATAATGCCAATTGATTATTGTTATTACCAGATACAATCATCAATTCTTTGGCGGATTCGTTTTAACGCTTCTGAAATCTGATTTTCAACGGTTTTGTATGATATACCTAACTTATCTGCTATTTCCTTATATTTCATCCCGTTATAACGGCTCATAATAAATATTTCCCTGCACTTTGGCGGGAGTTCAGCTATGGCATCATCTATCACTTTTTGAAGTTCCTCCAATTGCAATACTTCTGAAGTACTGTCCTTTAATGCCAAATAATTTAATTGAAGTTCATAAACAACTTTTTGCGCGAACTCGGTGTATCGTTTTTGAGCTGCAATTCGTTTAAGGTAATTCAGGCAATCGTTACGGAGGATAGTAAATAATAATGCTTCAAGGTTTGTATGATCGTTGAGGTTTTTCCTTATTTCCCAAAGTTTAAGAAATGCTTCCTGCACAAATTCCCTGGCAATTTCCAAATCACAAACATATTCCTTTGCGTAAAATAACAGTTTCCTGTAATATGCATTGAATACACTTTCAAAGGCCTTCTGATCTCCTTTTTTAATTTGAATTGCCATTTCAGTTTTTGAACAATCCATTTGCAGATACAGGTTTTAAAGTTTAAAAGTATAAAGAATCAACATTCAAAACTACTATATTTCACCATTTTGCTGTTTATAAAAGTATCTCTTATGAAACATTCATGATATTGTTACCTTATAACCACAGAAGGTAATGAACCGAAACCTGGTTTACCGGATAAGCTTACCAAATGCAAAATACGATTATGGTGAGTTTAGTTTCGCTTAGCTCCCTGTAAATCGTGACAGGTTCTCGGGGAATTATAAAACCAAAAAGATTAAAATAAACAAATTTGAATAATTGTTAGAAAGATTTGGTCACATAATTATTCCGGTTTTATATTTTTTTAAAAAAACTCAGAAGTTATCTTTGTTGAAGAATCGATGGATTGTTTAAGTTTTTTTGAGATGTTGTGTGCAGGAATTACATGCTTATTAAAAGCCAAAATAAATTCCTTAGAGGATAAAACCTTATCTTTCTTGTTATTTCTTTCTATTTGAACAGTCTTCCGGATTCCGTGTGATTTAATTAATTCATAAAGAAGTCATATATATGGAAACCAGGCATATCGAAATCATATCAAAATCATTTTCACTTGCTCCCTGGCAGGTTGAGAATTCTCTAAGGTTGCTGCAGGATGGAGCAACCATCCCCTTTATCAGCCGCTACAGGAAAGAAGCCACCGGCAGCCTTGACGAAACCCAGGTTTCGGATATACGTGATCAGTATGTAAAACTGGTCGAGATGGATAAAAGAAGAGGAACCATCCTGAAAACCATTGAAGAACAGGGAAAACTTACGGATGAGTTGAAGCAAAAGATCATGGAAGCGAATTCCATGACAGAGCTGGAAGACCTTTATCTGCCCTACAGGCCGAAAAAGAAAACCCGTGCTTCCGTGGCATGCGAAAAAGGACTGGAACCCCTGGCTGAGATCCTCATGAAACAGAAGGAGATGGATATCATGGCCAGGGCAGGTGAATTCATCAATGATCAGGTGAAATCTGCAGAAGATGCGCTGCAGGGTGCAAGAGATATCATCGCAGAGTGGGTGAATGAAAATAAAAAAGCCAGGGATGGTGTCAGAAATCTCTTTAACAGTGAAGCTGTCATCTGTTCCAGGATCATAAAGGGAAAAGAGCAGGAGGGGATCAAATACAAGGATTATTTTGATTTCAGTGAACCTCTTGCCAGGTGTCCTTCTCACCGGCTGCTGGCAGTTTACAGGGGAGAAGAGGAAGGATTTTTAAAAGTGACTGTTGAACCGGATGAAGAACATGCGATTGAAATACTTGACAGGTTATTTGTCAAAGGTGATCTTGATGTCAGCCGGCAGGTCAGAACGGCTGTAAAAGACAGTTACAAGAGGCTGCTGGCACCATCCATTGAAACCGAATTTCGTCAGTTGGCCAAGGAGAAAGCTGATGAAGAGGCGATCAGGGTCTTTGCCGGTAACCTGAGGCAGTTGCTGATGGCCCCTCCGCTCGGACAAAAGAGGGTTCTTGCAATTGATCCGGGATACCGTACAGGATGTAAAGTTGTATGCATTGATGAACAGGGCAACCTGCTTCATAATGAGACCATATATCCCCATCCTCCGCAGAATGAGACGGGGAAGTCTGCAAAAAAAGTCGATACACTGGTCAGCCAGTATAAGATTGAGGCTATTGCAATTGGTAATGGTACAGCCAGCCGTGAAACAGAAAAATTCATTAAGTTCTTAAGATTTGACAGGGATCTTCAGGTTTTTATCGTCAACGAAGCCGGTGCATCGGTATATTCTGCTTCCAAAGTGGCCCGTGAGGAGTTCCCGCAGTACGATGTAACTGTAAGGGGGGCAGTGTCAATCGGACGCCGGCTGATGGATCCGCTGGCAGAACTGGTGAAGATTGATCCAAAATCCATCGGGGTAGGCCAGTATCAGCATGATGTAGATCAGCACAAGCTGAAAGAGGGGCTTGACCAGGTGGTGGAAAGCTGTGTGAATGCTGTCGGTGTTGAAGTGAATACGGCCAGCAGGCATCTGCTGACCTATGTTTCAGGACTGGGTCCCCAGCTGGCACAGAACATCATCGATTACAGGAAGGAGAACGGGCCTTTCAGTTCACGGGAGGAACTGAAAAAGGTTCCGCGTATGGGAGCAAAAGCATTTGAACAATCGGCCGGATTTCTGAGGATCAGGGATGGGATGAATCCTTTGGATAACAGTGCTGTTCACCCGGAGAGTTATTATATTGTGGAAAAGATGGCAAAAAACCAGAATGCTTCCGTAAATGATCTGCTCAGCAGGGAGGAGTTAAGAAGAGGTATCAATATCAGACAATATGTGGAAGGGAATATCGGCATACCGACCCTCCAGGATATCATGGAAGAGCTTGCGAAGCCGGGACGTGATCCGCGCAGCGGTATCAAGGTTTTTGAGTTTGCTGAAGACATCCATTCCATAGAAGATGTCAGGCCCGGAATGGTATTGCCCGGTATTGTCACCAATATTACAAATTTCGGTGCCTTTGTGGATATCGGTGTCAAGCAGGACGGGCTGGTACATATTTCACAACTGGCTGACAGGTTTGTTAAAAATCCCCTGGAAGTGGTTAAACTGCACCAGCATGTTAAAGTTAAGGTACTTGAAGTTGATACGGAACGGCGAAGGATCCAGCTTTCCATGAAGGGATTGCAGGATAAAAAATGATTTGAGTCATCGCTTTTTTTTGTCATATACGGGACAGGGCAGTGCATGCATCTCTTTGCGGCATAACCGCCAGGAAAGCATCAGTTCATGTGAGCCGTAACTTTGAAAGGTAAGGGGATTGAAACCTGACAGGAAAGCATAACTTGCCTGGAAATTGCCATGGCGATATCCTGCAAAGGGAATAAGTGACAGAGACCTGCCCGGGAACCTGTCAAGGTTATGGCGGTACGACAGGCCAAACCAGAACTTTTGCCTGTAGGAGATATTGATACCGATATCAATCTGTTTGTGCAGCGATTCATTCATCTTGATGACCATTGAAGGCTCGAATATAAATACGTCCGAACGGCTGTTTATTTTTTGTCCCGCAGTTAAGAAGTAATGCCTTCCTTTATAAACCGGTTCTGCTGATGTCACATTTGCCAGTGGCGGCAACAGATCAGCCACCGTGATTCCGGCATAAAATCCGGGATGATAGAGGGCAATGCCCAGGTTGAAAGCAGGACTTACGGCGTTTATCCTGTTTCCGCCGATAACAGGATCATAATCAATGTTTCCAAAACCGGTTTGATCCAGAATATATTGTCTGGCCATGGCTTCTATACCCATTGAAAGAGCTGTTTTACCTTTGCCGGGCAGCCTTACATGAAAAGCGTAAGTGCCGCCCAGGTTCATATGCTGATAGGCTCCGTTCACGTCACGGCAGAGCCGGATACCCAGTCCGTGCCATGTATCAGTGCTTCCGTGCGGCAGGTAGAATCTCCCGTATGCATTTAGTACCTGTGTGTTGGGGGCATCTTTGATACCCAGCCATTGGTGATGGTCTGCCAGGCTGATGACACGGCAGTTCTCACGGCCGCGAAAAGCCGGGTTAAGCAGGGTGTTGTCGTGTAGGTACAGGTCGAATACCGGCAGCTCCTGGGCAGCAAGCCTGGCAATAAATACTCCCATGACTGAAATCAACAGCCATATCCTGCTACCTGACAACTGACACATATCCTGTAATTGGTTTGGAATTGTCTTCAAAGGTGATGATATACCAGTATGAATCGGCCTTAACCGGTTTGCCCAGATAAGTTCCATCCCATCCTGATTCTTCGCCACGGTATGATATTATTTTCTTGCCGTTCCGGTCGTAAATGGTGATAACGGCTCCGGGATGGATCCTGAAGTATGGTATCTCCCAGCGATCATTAAATCCATCGCCGTTGGGTGTAATAAACCTGGGAATGTCAAGCGAAATCTCTATGTTAATTTGAGCTGATGCTTTGCATCCGTTAGTATCTGTCACTTCAACCAGGTATGTTCCGGGTTCCGTCACAGTTATTTCTTCGTCGTTTGCACCGGTAGACCAGGCATAATTTCTGAAGCCGTAACCGGGACTCAGGATTAAAGATGCTCCAGGCACCAGACTGGTATCATTTCCCAGGCTGATAACAGGATTGTTAAATACAACCACATCTTTACAGACCGTTTGCTGTGTTGGCAGGCCCTCATCGATTGCCAGCGATACATTGTAAATTCCGGGTATGTCATATGTTACTTTAGGGGGATCTCTTTCTGTTGAATATGGCAGCGAAGCATTGCTGCAGGGTTGAAAAAAGAGTCTTGTCAGCGTATTGTTGATATTGCCTGTAAGCATGTAAAGCCTGTCATTTTCCCTGAAGATATTTGATATCCCGTGTGGCTGATAAAGATCTCCTACATTTCCAAGCGATTCAAATACAGGCATACCGGTAATGCCATCTGTGAATTCAAACCTTACCAGCTCGTTGGAATAATGATTGGCGACAAATCCGTAAATCTGTTCGCAGTCACGGATGATGGTCAGATCAAAAGGCGAATACAGATCTCCTGAGCCACCCAGATTGATGCCGACGGGAGTATTCAGCAGTGATCCTGAAAAATCAAGTCTTGAAAGGGTATTCGATCCGAAATTGGTTATAAATACATACCAGTTGCCGTTATCGAAAACAGGCTGTATGCCGCATGGTTTGTTAAGGTTACCGATATTTCCCAGGTTTTCGGCAACCGGAGGGTTTGCCAGTCCGCCCGAAAACACAAAACGCGTGATGGTGCTTGTGGTGTAATTGACAGTCAGTCCTGTCCAGACTGTCCCTTCAGGGTACATGTACAGATCAATGGGATAAGATAATTCCCCCAGGTTTCCCAGGTTTGTTGTTGCAGGCAGGTTACCCGGTGATGTACCAAAATCCAGCCTGATGATGGATGAGCTGCTGCCAATTCCTCCGACCATGAATCCGTACCAGCTGCCTGAGTGCTCTATTACCTGTATTCCCTCCAAATGGTCGATACCGGATACAGAGCCCAGGTTAACCGTAACCGGAGGATCATTCAGCGTACCTGCAAAATAATTACGCGTAAGGGTTCCGTCCACATGGTTGGTAATAAAGGCATAATATCCTTCGCCGGTACGGACAACCGAGATGAATGCGGGTCCGTTGACCTGGCCTGTTGCATCCATGTTTTCACCCAAAGGCATGTAATCCAGACTGGCCGAGCAAAAATTCCAGAACCAGGTCCGGGCAGTCGGGGAAAGATTCACAACCTGCATGGAGTCGCGGATACAAACGGTGTCAGGCACAGAGAAAGCAGCCTGGGAATAAGCGTCTGCGGTTATAAAAAGAAATCCGGTAGTATATATAACTACATGCTTAATTTGGTTCCGCGTGATCATTGTTGAATGATAACTCTTTTTACACTGCTTATATTGCCTTTCATATCTTTTGTTTCCATTATCAGTATATAACAACTATTCTCACGTCTGTTTGTATACTATTCAACAGCATGCACTCCCTCGGAATGCGGAACACTGGTGATCCGGTTGATTTCACAGCCGTTCATCCCGAAGATCCTGAACTGCACCTCGTTTGCAGTTTCGTCAAGTATATAGCGGATGACCAGGTGATCGCGGAACGGATTCGGATAAGCTGTGAGCAACCCGGTATGATCCATGTTATCTTCGAGTGTACTGATACCCTGTCCGCCTTCAAATTCAAGGCTGTTATTCAATTCAAATACTTCCCTGAGGTCATCCCCGTCATCAATAATGGCAACGAACCTGGTTATTTCGGCATTTGGCAGGATATAGTCCGCATGAAGTATAACCTCCTGATCTGTTGCAAAGGAGTCGATTTCCATCTCGGCAAGTGGCAGCTCGGCAATGCCTTGACCGACCACCGGATATACTCTTAAAAATATTTTTTTCGCAGGAATTCCCCTGTTTACAGCTGTGACCTCTATCCTGGCAGTATTGCCGTCAATTTCCGAAACAGCTGCATAAAGCTGGAAATCGGGTATGGAAAGCATTACTTTTTCTTCATCTGAATAACTGTATGATGCGGTTATCGAAGTTCCTTCATAGGCAACATCGGATGATGCAATCAGGTTCATCAGTCCGGATTTTTCATTGATATCGTGCAGCCTGAAAGGCAGGTAAACCGGTTTTGATTCACCCGGAACAACGGCTCCCAGTGACACAAGAATGGCATTATTGTATACTGTTGCCCCTGCTGGCAGGCTGTCTTCCATGATTTCATAGAAATCTCCCGGATATACGGTAACAACTGTATTGGAAGAAATATCATTTCCTGTGTTGGTAACCGTCAGACGTGTCAGTATATAGACGTCCTGATCCGGCTCAAACATCAGGGTATCTTCAATACGGTAACCGTTTACTTTATAGATCCGGTTCGACAGCGTGATCCTGGGTCCGACAGGAAAGACATACAGCGGACCGCCCAAAAATTCAAGATCCTCCCCGAATGCTGACTGGTAACCCAGTAACTCATTGTTGACGATTCTCATCTGTTCTCCGGCATTATAGCTGTTCACAGCCACCCTTTCAAGCAGGTACAGGAATACCGAATCGGGATGCGGAAAATCTGAAAAACGCGAAAGATCAATGATTTCTGCACCACCTTCGTTTGTAGCCGGCAGTATGCTGGTGATTGATTCAAAATCATCAGGTATAATTTCTTCAGCCGACCATTTAACTTCACCGGTAAATGACAATCCTGTGGTGCCTTGTATGCTGAGCGATTCCAATTGTGACTGTCCGATTACAAAATTCACCAGACCGGATACTGCCCCGTTTTCATCTTTATCAACGATGCTGAACTGTGCTTCAGGCACATCACACGAATAGGTCCCGTGATCTTCGCCGGTGTAATAGACCCGGCTGGTCTGCATGTCGAAGTCCATCTTGTATATTCCACGGGAGAGCGATTCATCAAGGCTTAAAAGAAAGATAAAATAAGCCCGTCTTGATGGCTGCAATAATGGTAACACGTTGCCGTGCTTTATCAGCACTTCCCCTTCGGGCTGGTTAAAACGCCATCCGGCCCCGAATGTGCCGATGTCGTCACCGGGAACAAGCGGGCGGGGATATGCAACATAGCTCATGGCAACCGATGTGTTTCCAAGTTCAGGTGAAATCACGGGTGTAAGCGTTGTATTGATCCATCTGTCGTCGGTACCGTTCATCACTTCGATCTTCACTTCAAGAAAAGTGCCGCTGATGGTTTTCGGATAGGCTGAAAGCCCGGGTATCGACGGATCAGGATCAGGAATAAGCGTAATGGTTATATGATCATAATCCGGATCGATGAGGGTGGTCATATCCGGATTGGGGAGTATCAGGCTGCAGGGGTCTTTTCCGCCTGCAAATGTTGTGACCGATGCTTCGCCAAATCCATGCGACAGGTGATAAGGATCGTACCGGGAGTCGAAGCGGTGAGGCTCGTTCTCATCGGTGATGACATGCCGCAGATAAACCGTATCATTACCATATTTTACACTGGAAGGTATCACTTCGGAGCTGACTGAAATGTCATCTCCAATGGAGTTAGCTGATAACACATGCGAAAAGATCACCCATGGCGAGCCGCCAAAGATCTCTTCCACAACCAGTACTCCCCCCTTGCTGATATCAAGGGAACCTTCCCGCCCTCTGCCTTCGTAACTGGCATGTATCCGGATATGTGTTTTCCCTGGTTTTTCAAAGAAATCATCCCCGTAGGTATTATCTGTACCATCTGACCAGCCCGATTTAACCATCCCGTAAATATCATCCTGAAACGGAACGGCAGGTTCATCCGGATATTCTTCACCATCTCCCGGCATGAAAGCATCGTGCAGAAAACCTGTTGACGAGCTGAAGCGGTCGCCCCGGTCATCAATCCAGTCATCGGTATCGTCAGAATTATCATCATCAAGTGACGGGGGGATCAATAACTGGGGAATGTAAACATGGTATTCGAAAGGATCTTCCCAGATCTCTATGGCATTCGCCGTGTTCGGATTGTCAATCCACCGGCTGAAAGGCATGCCGTCAATCTCCACGATCGAATCGAGGTTGTAACTTCCGTCACTGTATCGGGGCAGGGTGATGGAGTATCCTCCCATACCCTTGGGGATATCATAGATGAAGTAACCGAACACACCGTCGCCGTATGGATCAATCCCGTCAATGGCTTCTGACGGATCATTGAAGTCGACATCGTACCCGACATTTCTGATCCAGTAATATGAGTATTCGGTTGTGGCGTCAATATCAAAGGTCAGCAACGCTTTATCGTGCGAAGGTAAATAATCGAGTTTATTGCCCAGTGTATCCTGTATCAGGAAGTTGTTTGACAGGTATTCGAACTGGAGCGGATTGGGCAGGGGAGCGTAATAGGTATACGTGGTGCGGATGGGTGTTATACGGTCTTCCTCAAAGATGGTCTCATAGCAAATGTCTGAATACATCGATTGTGAAGGAACCGGATTGTACATATCGATTTCCTCACCGCCCAGCGATACCACTGCGATGAATTCATTGTGTGGTTGCGGCACTGTCCCGGCGCAGCTGTCAGTGGGCAAAAGATGATAACCGGTTGCTGCCGTGTCAATAAAGGTATAACCTTCGTAATTGCCTATGCGCTGGTAGATGAACTGTTTCCAGATGACCTCTCCGTTTTCATCGCGCTCCATCCAGTGTGTCCAGCTTGTATCGGCAAGATCCGGACTTTCGACGTCGGGGGAATACGGATAGAACATACCCGGGATCGGACCGGGAACCGAATCACAGGCATATCCCACACCGGCTGCCATTTTTACCAGGTCAGGCGGATCGATCCATAATTCATAAGAGCAGTATGGGTCGAAGTACTGGTATCCTTTTACTTCGCCGATGTTCCATGTTACCTTCCATACCCTGATTTCATCTCCCGGCTCTTCGATGTCGATGGTCCCGTCGCCATCTGTATCCTGGGCCCTGGTGCCGTCATGATCGATATCTTCATATACTATCTCATCAAATCCTGCTGAAAGGTGCGTCCATGGATTTGCCCAGTAAACCTCTTCTTCTGTGATGGTATATCCTTTCGGATAGATGGAAGAGGTATCGAGCCATGCATCAGGCTTGCCGTCACTGTCCATGTCAAATTCGGGCGCAGATTCCAGGTTGCTGCCCCGAAGCACGTCGATATATTTGCCGCCAGGAGTCTTCAGGATGGGAATGTTAAGTGACCGGTCGCTCCAGTAAAACGGGACATCTTTGGGAATATACTGGGTATAAACCACATTTTCGGCAGGTGTTCTCTGCTTGTTCTCCATGATCATGAACACCTTGAAAGGCTGGTATTCAAGTCCGAGGAAGTTTTTCCAGTTGACATCGGTATCTGCAAAAATCCGTGCGCTGAACAACGGTTCCGTATAACATCGATACATTGAAAATTTACCTGTTGTTGTTTCCGGTGAAGGATAGGAGACGACAGAAACCGAAGCCGGCAGGTATTTATTGTTAACGAGGTAGCCGTCAACCTGTTCATGCACCGGATCATCCGGATCGGGACTGGCCAGCCGGTAGATGATTCCGACTTCGGAAAAGGGCTGGACGGAAATGCCGTAAATGGTGAGTGCATGATCATCTAAGCTGGTTGTACCGGGTGATGTAACCACTCCGGCAAATTGATAATAATCACTGATATTCTCTGTGACGGTGATGTTTTCGATGACAGATCCGGTAAGATTCCTGACAGCTATCCTGACATCAAAGGTATCTTTCCTGTCAAAAGAAACGGCATTTTTACCGGCAACTATCTGCGGCGGAAGCACATTCTCCAGTGATCTGCTCACATCGACACGGTCTGACATGGCATACATCAGCATGTTTAATGTCCATTGCAGCTGCCGCTTACCTGTTCCTTCAGCAAATCCGCCGGCAGTGGGCAGGCCGAGATTGCAGATGATTTGTCCCCCGCCCGGCAGGGCCATTTCAAAAATAACCGGACGGTCATCGGCAGCAGCACGGGCAATCATATGGATACCACCGGCATTGACCATTGGTACGGTACCGGAATACAGTTTATTTCCTGCATCTGCCGAGTTGAATGCAAGGGGACTGGTGTCGTCGTCAAGGGCAATATCTATCAGGCTTTCTGTGCCGCTGTTAACGGAATTGCCGAAATCTACCGAAGAGGAAGCCAGGTATCCGAGTTTTTCCAGCAGGTATACTGCATTTCCTTCGGCATATATTGTCGATCCTTTGTTTAAAAATTCATCCAGACGGCTTTTAAGAAAGGGAGCCTGCGCGGCTACCTGATCGATGTAATATGCCCCGTCTTCTCCGTTAAAGGCAAATGAAGGGATGATCAGTATCCTGACCGAATCGGATATGCCTTTGTCATTCAGATCATCTTCATTGAGAGTCAGAAGGATATCGGAGTAGAGAAAGGTTTCAAACAACTGCCTGAAATACATTGTTTCCCAGGTGACCGTGTAATCGCTGACTTTGACATTGCTGCAGAAAACCGCGATTCTGCCGGCTTGCCGGTTGAAGTGGACGGCACGGTGCGAAACAGACTTCCAGTCATAACCGGGAGCAGCGGTAACAGTAAGTCCGGCAAAGGATGAAGGCAGCCCGGCAGGCAGCACAAAGCTTCCTTTTGATGTTCCGCCAGTTATCCAGTAGGATGAGTGTTCCCCGTATTCCTTAAAAAGGGTAGAGGATGACTGTTCATGAAATCCATCATCGGAAACTGCAAGCACAGCCTTGTATGCTTTCAGAAAATCTGTTTGACCGGAGTTGACCTGCAGAACAACAGGATCCTGAGTGAAGGCAGACTGTATAAGAACAGCAGCTGCCATAAAGGTAGTCAGTAGTTTCATGAGATGTATTTTTTGGTAAGACCTGATGTATATAACGTTTTTGCCCGACTTAATTGTACTTAATATACCTGCCAAATGTTACAATCCACCGATTAAAATTAGTAAAATCTTTAGTTTTATATACTGAACAAAACTGCATACTTTAATTATATTCTTTTCATTGTTTGCAATAAAAGAAGAGAGGCAAAAAATACGATCAGTATTGATTGATATAATGATATCAATTTTATCAGTATTTTAGATTCATATTTTTATTAAGAAATAAACAACAATCTTTCAATGATTTATCTATTCCAGAAGCTAAATTGCACATTTATTCAATGACTTTCAATATTAATAAACACTCTTCCATAAAACAAAATAATAATTAAAAGAACAACAGACATGAAATACATTTGCCCGCTGATTACGGTTTCGGATATAGGTCGGTCGCGCGATTTTTATGAAAGGATCCTAGGACAAAAAGTAAAATATGATTATGGAGAAAATGTAACATTTGAGGGTGATTTTGCCATTCATCTCAGATCACATTTTAAGGAACTTATTAATAACAAAAAGATTAAGTCTTGCAGCAACAATTTTGAATTGTATTTCGAACATGATGATCCGGATAAACTGGTTGAAAAATTAAAGGATCATGGCGTGACATTTATTCATGAAATGAGGGAACAACCCTGGAGACAAAGGGTTGTAAGATTTTATGACCCTGATAACAATATCATTGAGGTTGGGGAATCGCTGGAGCATTTGTCTTACAGACTCAACCATGAGGGAATGACTGCCGGGGAGATATCAGGTATCATCAGTATGCCTGAAATTTTTGTGAAAAAATCAATAGAAAAGTATGAAGCTTTCAAATAGATATATTATTCTTATTGAAATTTAATCAGGTCGAACATAGGACAGGCTTTAAGCATGAGAAATATGGAAGGCTGATTTAAATCCTGCCAAAGGCAGTGAAGAGGGAGGATTCAGGCCTGTCGTGATCCTGAGCGGTAACCTGCTGAACCGGTATTTACCAATTGTTATTGCCGCTCCGCTGACAACAAAAATTAAAAAATACAAAGGAAATCCGCTTATAAAGCCTTCCGGGTCCAACGGATTAGATCGTGAATCGGAATTGTTGGTGTTTCATATCAGGTCAATTTCAATAGATCGGCTGGTAAAAAAAATGGGAAGTATCAATCTTTCAGAACTTAACCTGGCCATTAAAATCCTGAACGATATTATAAAATATTAGGAATTATTAGCGGTCAGACCAAAATATCGTATTGATCCATGGCAATACTGAAAAACACACCGCTAAGGCTCAAAAAAAGCCATATTTTCTGATTTGATAATTGAAATGCAGCACTTTATTTTGGTCCGACCCCGCCAGGAGTCGTATTCCGCCTCTAATCTCTCGAGCGTCTCTTTGTCCTTGATGATCGCCTTGAGGGCCCTGATTGTTGTTGAGTGGGCTGGCTGCTCTGCTTTCGGGATTTGCGGGAATTACGACGGGGACATGTGTGCCAAAGGGTTTGCGTCGTGCGTGACGCTTGGCAGCGTTGGTTGCAACGGCTGTTACGCTGACTGCATGTTCTCTTGTAGCACTTCTTTGTATGAGATTTGTAGTAATGGTTTGGATGATGATTCTGACGGGGCTGTTGATTGTTTTAATGGCAAATGTATTTAATAAATTTTTGTAAGAACTCAGGCAATTATGGTATGATTTCACCTGGCCAGCATCGACGGGGTAAAGGCGGTTTCAGGCATTGATGAGCTGCTTTGCAGCCCGTCAATGATCATAACCGACTCCCTGCCATTCTGTACATTCTCTTTTTCCATGTAATAAGCAAAGTATTTTCCGTTCGGCTGCTTTTTATAATTTTTAAATAACTGTTGCTTATGGAGTTCACCATTGAAATCATAGAACTCAATTTTTTGAACCAGGTACGTATTCTTTTCTATCCATGAGATCTTCCTTGAATAGCCGTATTCATCCTCAATATCTTCGTTCCTGCAAATGGTTTCGATTTTCCAGCATTCCCTGCCATCGAGCATTTCGGTTGAGAGCAGCCTGTATTCGAAATCACTGATATTCGGCTTGCTCATATCCGCGTTCGTAAATTCCGATCCCATAAAGCTTTTGCCCTTTTCGCTGCTGACAATCCGGCGGGTTTTGCGCAGTGCCGGTAAATAGATCCACATATCGTCAGCTTTGTCCGCATAATCGTAAATAAGCATGGCTGTGCCCTTCACATCAGCAGGGGCAGTAAACCTGACAATGGTTTTAATGCTTCCGTTGAACTCCTGAGTGGCGGTGACCAGTTTCCGGATCCGCTCGCGGCCTTTATTATCCATTATTTTCAGGGTGGTAGACATTTCAATGGATTCCATATCAATGGCATCCGATGCTTTTTCAGTGATTTCCCTGGCTGTCTGGGAGAATACGCCTGCATTTGTTACAACAGTCATAACAGCCAGTGCCAGAATAATTTTACAAATGGTTTTCATTTTCTTATATCATTAAGTTTTTAATATGGGTACTTTTAAAAATTTTGGTTCGATGAGCATGCATATTGCAGGGATCAATATCAGCGCACCAGTCAGGCACAGGAATATTGACAGTGTTATCAGAAAGGCGAATGCATGAATAAAAGGAAATGCCGAAAGAAACAAGACAGAGAAGCCAATGATGACTGAAAGAGCGTTGATGGTAATTCCTCTTCCGATGGTCTTAAGGCTTTCTGTAATTGCCCCGGCATATGATCTCCCGTTTTTCAGTTCTGTTTTTAATCTCCAGAACAGATGGATGGAATAGTCCACTCCAAGGCCGATTGAAATGGAAGAAAGCAGGGCTGTGACAATATCCAGCTCAATTCCAAGCCAGCCCATCATTCCGAATATTGAAAATACGGTAAAAAACAGGGGGATACTGCCCAGCAGGCCGGCTGAAAGGCTTCTGAAAATAATAATTAACAATATCATTATTGCCAGAAAGGCAAACAGAAGGGAATATACCTGGCCTTTTGCTATGGACTGGCTTAGCTCCTTTTCAATAAGGCTGAATCCACCAATTACCGAAACATTCCGGTCATTCTTTGTCAGTGAATTGATTTTTTCCTCCACTTCTTTGAGGGTCTTCATATCATTTGCACGGTACTGGACTGTCATCAGTGCTTTGGTGTAATCAAAATCAACCAGGTCCTCAAAATCTTCAGGATCACCGCTCATTGAGTATAATTCAAGGTATTGTGCCACTGCTTCACGGCTTCCGGGTATTTTACCGTAAAGCTCATCAGCAGGGTCGTTGATCGCCCTGCTCATGATCCGGATTACTTTTGCTATTGAGTTCACATTCCCAACCTGGGGCATCTTTTCAAGCTCATGCCCGTAATAATCCATCCTTTTAAGAATGGACGGATCTTTGATATCCCCCTCAAACATGATGTTGATTGTTTTGGCACCTCCAAAATGCTTGTCGATTGCATGCAGGGCTTGAATATAGGGATGCCTGCCGGGGAAAAGATTGTTATAATCGGCTGCCACCCTGAATCTGCTTAATCCGAATACTGCCACTATTAAAAATGCTGCGAAGATGTAAATAACCTGTCGGGGATTCCGGGTGGCAAACCAGGCAATACCGTTTAATATCCTGTTGAAAAATGTATTTTCACTGCCTGTTGCACTTTTTACGACCCTGCCTTTTTTCAGCAGCACCATGATTGCAGGTATAAGTGTGAGACTTAGTAACAATGCACAACCTACACCGATAACAGATGCTACTCCCATTTGTTTGGCCGGGAGCATGATGTGGGTTATCAGGCCGCTGACACCCACCATGGTTGTCAGTCCGGTTAAAACAACAGGTTTTTTCAGGTAGGTGGTAACATCCGTAACAATATGTTTCATCGACATCCGGGGATGCCTGGCATTCAGTTCCTGGAATCTTGTAATAAAGTGCACACCGTAGTTATTGGCTATTGCAATCATCATGATCGGAACCAGGATCCCGATAATGCTCATCTGCCAGCCCAATAACGGGATTACGGCCATGGCAATGACAATGGAGAATACAACCACCATAAAGGGTAAAACAGCACCGCGTTTCTGCCTGAAAGAAAACATCAGGAAGACAATCATCACCAGTAATCCGACAGGCAGGAGCAGCATTGCGTCATTCGCAATTTTTGTATTTGCTTCATTGCGCAGGTAAGGCTGACCAAACATGGTAACCTCCTCGCTGCCGGGATTATTCTCAAGGGTTGTGTTGATCGTTGCCATCAGCTCCCTGTCGGACTTATCGGTTACCGAGTTTAAAATGACGGCGGTATAGCGGAAATCTTCCGAGACAACCAGTCCGTATGCCAGCTCATTGCTCATGATCTGTTCGCGCAGTCTTTCCCTGCGACTTTCCGATCCGGGAATACGCTTCACAACCGGATCAACAATCATGGCCCCGCTTTCTCCTTTAATGCTTTTGGCATCAAAAAGCGACATGACCATATCGAAGTCCTTCATCCGGTTAAACTCCCTGCTAAGTGACCTGATCCGTCTGAGAGTTGCTTCATTGAGCACATCATCAGATTCAAAGAGTATGATTAGCAGCTCATCTTTCCCGAATACTTCCTCGATTTTCGCATTGCTGATGTTTGAAGGCATCGATTCCGGCAGATAGGATTTCAGATCAGAATTGGTTTTCGTTTGCATTAAAGGGAATACTGCACCGGCAACAATGGCAAGAGCCAGGATAATGATCAGCCACCTGTGTTTAATTACGAATATTTCTTTACTCATCTGGCTTTGTACAATTTTTCTCAGAAACTAACTTTTAACTCCAGGAACCCTCCGTTCAATACCGGTTCTGAATAACCGAAAACAGATTCACCGGGCCCGGCCATGTAAACATATCCTGCGCCTGCCGAAAGGGCACCGGTTATTCTCCAGCTGACTTTTGGCCGCAGCATGTATTCTTCAGATGTTATATTATAGTAGGCAGAGAGCTCGGTATTCCATGTTTCGTAAGCGAAAGACCTGCTGATGGCCAATGAGAGTGCATGGTTTAATTCCTCCTGCTGGTAGAAGATCTTACGATTAAACACGGCGGATTCAAAATAGATCAGTTCATTTGCATATTGCAGCTGCGACAAAGGATTTTCAGGATCGGTCAGAACAGGGGTAACAAGCTCAGAGAAGTCAGGTGTGTACTTTCCGACATACTGAATGATCGTGTTGAAACCGCAGAAGTCTTTTTCCAGGCCGGCAACATACTGCAAATCAGGATCCGGCACATACATCTTCTGCTCATAGTCTTCTGTGATGTTGCAGGCAAATTCCCCCCTGACAACCCATGATCCGGCAGGTATTGCAAAATCTGCGCCAATGGTATTCTTCAGGTATGGGGTTGCCGAGTACGAAATTTCAGGCAGGCCGTCCGGCCAGTTAATGCTTTTAACATTAAATCCGTGAAACGGGTCGTATCCCCTGAAAAAGGAGAGAGAGAAGCCAATGCTGCTCAGCTCAAAATTAAGCCTCGCAGCAACCGAACCATTTTTAAATGATCTGTCAGGCCGCGAGGATCCGGTAAAGGTCGCATATTCCCCCAGGTCGAAAAGATCGTAACGATAGACAGATGGCTTATAAACCGGAATGGCAACAAAATCAAGATCAATCTTTGGATTTATCCTGTACCTGATTCTAAGCATCAGGTTAGACAATTTCTGATCATCCGGTTCTGATGTCAGGAAGAAGTAATCGTCCGGAGTTATGTTGTTGGTCGGATTAAAGCCGTCAGTCCTGCCCCAGATGACTATCTGGTTACCCAGTAGTACATCCAGCTGCTCACCACTATATCCGGCATAAGCCTCTTTAAGCTCAACCTGGTTTAGTTCGTTGTCGAATTGAATACCGCTTCTCACCCGTATATCTGTGTATAACAAGGTGTTGTTGCTTAAAAGTTTTACCCGGAGGCATGATTCGCCAAAAGCTGTTGAATAGTCATAATTTTTGCTTCCTCCATATACAGAACCCCTTGCATATCCTGAAAATTCAATGCCCCTGTTATTTTTCTGTTCTGTTTCTTCAGTCAATGACCTTTCAAACAGTCCCTGCGCATAAATTACTGATCCATAAAGAAATAGAATACCGATAATTGCCTGTTTCATCATTCACTTGTTTTCTGATGCGGGATACAGGCATAAAATTATATCACCGTAGCTCAGGAAAGGTTTTTCTTTTAAAAGTTTAACCGGAACTACCGGTTCAACATTTGAAAGTTGAACTTTCGGATGGCATGCATAAATCAGCTGTGATTGGATTTTTTATACTGGAGGGGAGTTTGCCCTGTGATTTTTTTAAATGTGGTGAAAAAGGATGATTTGGTACTGAAGCCACAATCGTATCCGATGGCTTCAATGGAATACAGGTCGGATTTGGCCTTGAGCCTGTTCTTAACGGCTTCGACCCGGTACTTGTTCACGAACATAAAAAAGTTATTCTGAAGTTCAGTGTTCAGCACTTCGGTCAGGTAATGCTTTGGTATTTTGAGCCTGTCCGACAGCTTGTCCATGTTGAAGTCACAATCGAGGTAAGGCTTTTCTTTGTCGAAAAAGCGGACAATGTGCTTCTTGATCTCCTCTTTTTTTGAAGGTGACAATATCGAATGTTTGTATTTTTCTTTCACCTCTGCCTGTTCCGATTCAGAAAAAACCCTTCTCTGCCTTAAGCCATAAAATCCAAAGATATAAACCATCGCCAGGAGTGCTGCAAAATTAACGCGATGGATCAGGATCAGCTTTGTGCCGGTAAAAAAAGAATAAATACCGAGTATAATCATTAAACAGCAAAGAACGATATAGAAACACAGGACAAAGAGTATCCATCCGAGTGAAGTATCGGATTCAATGTTGGACAGCTCATTTTTCAGGTTTTTCCGGTACCGGTCCACCAGTATAATACTTAAGGTTAAATAGACTGTCCACGACAAGAATGAAGTTACAACAAAGAAAACACTGAATATTCTTTCATCAGAGCTGGTCAGGATGGAATCGAAAGTTAAAGGAACATTTAAAACCAGGACTGTTGTTTCAAAAGCAATAAACGGAACAAGGTGAAGCAGCTGGCTCCATTGCAGTTTAAAACTCTTTTTAATAAGTGATTTAATATATAAATAGAATGCAGGGTTAAAGAGGAGGAATGAGTTTGACAGCAAAGGATATCCAAAAAATTTAATTGCGATCCCGCCTGAAATGAAGGATACTGCAAGCAGAAACAACCATGAGGATAAAAGCTTGTCGGAAACGGTATTGTCCCTCTTTGCAGCAATAAGTAATGCTGCAAAGAGACTTTGTGATAATCCTATCCATAAAATGGTCTCCATATGGCAAAATTACAGATTAGCCGGTTAATAACTGCATATCCGCCATTAAAATAATAAAGCATCTGTTGAAAACCCGTCAGGAATCTGTTAACCGGCGGTACATCTTCTTTTTATTCAGATACCGATCTCTTTTGACAGCTTCTCAAATATCTCCACTGCGGCACGCGATTTATTCAGGGTATAGAAATGAAGTCCGGGTGCACCGTTGGCAAGAAGCTCACGGCATTGATTGATGCTGAATTCCAAACCGATATGATAGATGGCATCGGCATCGTTTTTATAATGCTCAAGTTTCTGGACCAGGCTTGCGGGGATTTCTGCACCTGACATCTTTGTAAATCTTTCAATCTGCCTGTAAGAGGTGATTGGAATAATACCTGGTATGATCCTGCAATGGATGCCTGCTTTCCCGGCCAGGTCTATGAAACGAAAGTAATTTTTATTTTCAAAGAACAGCTGTGTAATCAAAAAATCAGCCCCTGCATCTGTTTTCTTTTTCAGATGTCTGATATCCTCTTCAAGGGTTGGGGCTTCAGGATGCTTGTCCACATAACATGCACCCGACTTACAGAAATTGAATTTTTCATGGGCATAGGCCATCAGCTCGCTTGCATAATGAAACCCGTTTTCAGGGGCAATAAACAGTTCCTGTCCTTCCGGTGGATCACCCCTCAGCAGCATCAGGTTTTCGATACCCAGGTTCACAAGATGGGTCAGATCTTCTTCAACTCTTTTCCTGGTGGCATTGACACAGGTATAATGGGCCATACAGGTAAGGCCTATTTTGTTCTGAAGATAATCAACAAGCGCAAATGTACGTTCCTGTGTCGAGCCACCGGCTCCGTATGTCACAGTTACAAAGGAGGGATTCAGCTTCATCAGCTGACCGACATTAATTCCAAAATCCACTGCAGAAATCTCATCCCTGGGCGGAAAGAATTCAAAAGAAAAGGTTGTCTGCTGTTTCCTGAATAGATCTGATATTTTCATAAAAGTATGTTCAGAGTATTGATTCCGGTGTTCCGGATCTCGCAGTTTTATTCAGTCACCTGCAACTGCCGTATGCTCATTGTTCTGCATATTTTTATCATATGTCCCGGATCGCCGGATACTTTATATTTATGATTTCTTTTTCCCATGCATCTTCATTACGTATAGTTAAGATTTGAAGCCAGCCATTTCTCAATTGTTTCCGGAGCAACTCCCTTTCTCCGGGCATAGTCTTCAACCTGGTCACGTGAGATTTTACCCACGAAGAAATATTTTGATCCGGGATGTGCAAACATCAGTCCGCTTACCGATGCTGCAGGAATCATCGAATAACTTTCTGTCAGGGTAATACCTGCATTCCGGGAAGCATCCAGAAGCCTGAACAGGGTTTCCTTTTCAGAATGATCGGGACAGGCCGGATATCCGTGAGCCGGTCTGATTCCCTGGTATTTTTCATAAAAAAGAGATTCCATATCCAGGCTTTCATTGCCTGCATAGCCCCACCACTCTTTGCGCACCTTTTCGTGTATCAGTTCGGTAAATGCCTCTGCCAGTCTGTCTGCCAGCGCTTTGATCATGATGGATGAATAATCGTCCTGCCGGCTTTCAAATTCCCTTAAGGCAGTATCAATGCCAATACCTGTTGTTACTGCAAAAGCACCGATGTAATCGGCGATACCTGTTTCTCTGGGAGCAATGAAGTCAGACAGGCACAGGTTTGGTGTTCCGTCGTCTTTCTGTACCTGGTTTCTGAGGTTGACGAACCTGGCTATTGTATTCTTCCTGGTTTCATCAGCATATACTTCTATATCATCACCCACAGAATTGGCCGGGAAAAATCCGATTACCCCGTTTGCTTTAAGTAATTTTTCTTTTTCGATCCTGTCCAGTAAAATGTTGGCGTCTTTATATAGTTTACGTGCTTCCTCACCCTGGCCGGGATCATCCAGAATATCCGGAAATTTCCCGCGAAGCTGCCAGACAATAAAAAAGAAAATCCAGTTAATGTATTCCCTGATCTCCGAAACCGGATAATCCTCAAGGACTTTGATACCGGTAGAACCGGGCTTATAAACAGGGGCTTTGGACCAGTCAGTCCTTAGCCTGTTGCTCCTTGCCTTTTCAAGCGGCAGGTATTTTATTCTGGAAGCAGAACCGGTGTATGAGCTTCGAAGCTCTTCGTACTCCAGTCGAACTGTTTTGATAAATGTATCTTTAAGGTCTCCGGATACAAGAGAATTCACCACGCCAACGCTCCTGGAGGCATCCTTCACATGAATGACAGGCCCTCTGTACCTGGGTTCTATCCTGACCGCGGTGTGAATCTTTGAAGTAGTGGCACCACCTATCAGCAAAGGTATCTTCATGTTTTTTTTGTCAAGCTCTGAGGCAAGATCAGCCATTACTTCAAGCGACGGAGTTATGAGCCCGCTCACACCGACGATATCAGGCTGATTTGTTTCCAGCGCCTCAATAATCCTGTCATTGGGAACCATGACTCCCAGGTCAATTACCTCGTAGTTGTTGCAGGACAATACAATCCCGACGATATTTTTACCAATGTCGTGCACGTCGCCCTTGACCGTTGCCAGGATAACTTTCCCCGATGATGAGATTTGATTGTCTCCGGCAGTGTCCTTTTCAGCCTCAATGAAAGGCATCAGAACCGAAACGGCTTTTTTCATCACCCGGGCGCTTTTTACAACCTGAGGAAGAAACATCTTGCCTGAACCAAAGAGATCGCCAACGATATTCATGCCATCCATCAACGGACCTTCGATGACGTTCAGTGCGCGGGGATAATTTTTTTTTGCAGCAAGGACATCCTGTTCAATATATTCTGTTATACCCTTCACAAGGGCATGTTTCAGGCGTTCTTCAACCGTGCTTTTTCTCCAGTCATCCTTTTTCCCGGTCTTTTTTTCTTCATCTTTTATATCCCCGGCAAATTTTATCAGCTTTTCAGTTGCATCAGGCTTCCGGTTAAGCACCACATCTTCCACCAGTATAAGCAGATCTTCAGGTATGCTGTCATAAACCTCCAGCATGGAAGGATTCACGATACCCATGTCCATACCTGCCTGCATGGCATGATACAGGAAAACCGAATGCATAGCTTCCCTGACAGTATTGTTGCCTCGGAAGGAAAATGACAGGTTACTGACTCCGCCGCTTACCCTGGCATATGGCAGGTTTTCTTTTATCCACCTGGTGGCATTGATAAAATCAACCGCAAAGTTATTGTGTTCTTAAATACCTGTTGCAATGGCCAGTACGTTGGGATCGAAGATGATATCCCCGGGCGGAAAGCCAGTCTTTCTGGTCAAAAGATCATATGCCCTCCGGCATATCTCAGTTTTTCTTTCATATGAATCGGCCTGGCCTTTTTCGTCAAATGCCATCACGATGGCTGCTGCTCCGTATTTCCTGATTTTTAAAGCCTGCTGGAGAAACAGTTCTTCTCCTTCTTTCAGACTGATGGAATTAACAATGGGTTTGCCCTGGACACATTTGAGGCCCGCTTCAATGACCGTCCATTTTGAGGAGTCGATCATAACAGGGACTTTCACGATTTCAGGTTCCGTGGCAATAAGATTCAGAAAATGAACCATGCATTTTTCTGCGTCCAGCATGGCATCGTCCATGCAGATATCTATGATCTGGGCCCCGTTTTCAACCTGCTCTCTGGCAATAGAAAGTGCTTCCTCGTATTCTTCTTCTTTGATCAGCCTGGCAAATTTCCTTGAACCGGCAACATTTGTTCTTTCACCGATATTGACAAAGTTGCGGCTTTTATCTACCAGCAATGGTTCAAGTCCGCTTAACCATAACCTGTGGTCTTTTTCAGGTTTCGGCCTTGGAACAGGGTTTTTTTCAACTTCACGGGCGATTGCACTGATGTGATCAGGAGTTGAACCACAGCAACCCCCTACAATATTTACAAGATTGTTATCCAGAAATGCTTTGATTTCGAGCGCCATCTCTTCAGGAGTCTGGTCATATCCTCCAAACTGGTTTGGAAGTCCTGCATTCGGATGGGCACTGACATAAAAAGGGGCGATTCTGGAGATCCTTTCAAGATAAGGGTATAGCTGTCTTGCCCCAAGGCTGCAGTTCAGCCCGATACTCAGGATGTCAGAGTGGCTGACCGATGTAAGGAAAGCTTCGACGGTCTGTCCTGATAATGTACGGCCGCTTGCATCAACAATAGTACCTGAAACCATAACAGGAACCCTGAGATTCTTTTCTTCAAAAACACTTTCTATGGCATAAAGGGCGGCTTTTCCGTTCAGGGTATCAAAAATGGTTTCAATCAGCAGCAGGTCTGCACCACCATCCAGCAAACCCCGGGTTGCCTCCTTATAAGTATCAGCCAGGTAATCATAAGTTACAGAGCGGAGAGCAGGATTATTCACATCAGGAGAGAGTGAGGCTGTCTTATTGGTAGGTCCCAGGACCCCTGCTGCAAACCTTGGCTTATCAGGATGATTCCTGGAAAACTCAACCGCCAGTTTCTTCAGTAATTTTGCAGATTCATAGTTCAGCTTATAACAGATATCCTGCAGTCCGTAATCTGACTGGGATATCCTGTTTGCATTGAAAGTGTTGGTTTCAATGATGTCTGTTCCGGCATCAAGTAACTGACGATGGACATTTTCAACAATTTCAGGCTGGGTAATGGAAAGCACATCATAGTTACCTTTTAAATCAATTTTGTGGTTTTTAAAGTATTCCCCCCTGAAATCCTTTTCTGAAGGATTCATTCTTTGGATATTGGTTCCCATCGGTCCTGCGATCACCAGCACACGATTCTTCAGTATCTTATGAAGTAAACCGGAATCAGGCATTATATCTTTTTATATTAACAGGATGTTGAAAATGAACTGCAAATATAGTCAAATGATAACGAACCAGTCTCATGTTTTATGGTACAAAGGTATGAATGGCCGGTTTCATTATGAAACAGGACACCGGGTTATATGAAAAATCTCTGTTTTACTGAAAAAAGCAGCTGTCTTGCATTCAGCCGTTTAACGGTTCTCATTTCAATAATCCGCTAATTGCTTCAATGTTCTTTTTATTGCAAATATTCTTAGCTTCAGTTGTATACAGGTAGTCAATCAATTCAGAATAAGTTTCCGTGATTTTTCCCCTGACCATTTTCAGTGTGCTGTTGATCATCTGGTTTTCTTCGGTGAAGCCTTCTTTCAGGATTCCAATGGCAGCCGGAAGCCATCTCTGGGGAAACATATCCTGGTAACTGCCACCGGTCCTGAATTGATTTATATCGGATTCTATATGTTTTAGAACCAGCTCTTTACCCGCCTGAGTGGAGGTTTCAATATGATTGTCCAAAATCCATCTTTTAAGGGCATCTCTGGCGGGATTGATCAATGCAACCGTATAAGGTTTTTGATTGTTATACAACATACAATGATCTATGAACCCGGAATAATCCGTAATTGCTTCTTCAATGCCTTCGGGACTGAATTTTTCCCCGTCATCAGCAATAAGCAGGCTTTTAAACCTGCCAAGCACGAACAAAAATCCGTCTTTATCCATGTATCCCATATCTCCGGTATAAAGCCATCCGTTTTTAACGGTATCTGACGTGGCTTTTTCATTTTTCCAGTAACCAGCCATTACGTTCTCACCTTTCACTACTATTTCACCTTTTTCACCAACAGGCAAATCGTTGCCATTTTCGTCACAGATCTTCAGATCGAGATTGGAAACAAGACGTCCTGAAGATCCCATTTTATGTACTGAAGGGTTATTTGACGAAATGACCGGTGCCGCTTCTGTCAATCCGTATCCCTGGTACATGGGCATGCCGATGGCATAGAAAAACCTTTGAAGTTCAATATCAAGTAAAGCTCCGCCACCAATAAAAAACTCCAGTCTGCCTCCAAATCCTTCCCTGATTTTTGTGAACAGGATTTTATCAAATATCTTAACCAGAGGCTTGAGTAAAAAACGAAATCCTTTACCCCTGTCCCAGCCAATTCCATTGTGTTTATAAGCTATCTTCAATGCAAACCTGAACAGCTTTTCAATTTTCGCGCCCTTATCACGAATTCCTTTTTCGATATTTTTCCTGAAGTTTTTTCCAAGAGCCGGTACACTTAATAAAAATGTCGGCCGTATTTCTTTGATATTGCCGGGTATGTTTTTTAATGTTTCCAGTCCGCTCTCTCCGGCATAAACTGCAGCCATACTGGCGCCGCAACTCATAAGGGTATATATGCCACAGGTATGTGCAAAAGCATGATCCCAGGGCAGGATAAGCAGGGTTGTCCACCATTCAGGCACACGGAAAAGGCTGAGAGATTGTTGTATATTTGCGGTGTAATTTCGATGTGTCAGTATGATCCCCTTCGGATCAGCAGTTGTGCCCGATGTATAGCAGATATTCGCATAATCTTTTCCCGTGACTGATTTCCATCTTTCTTCAAATATTGCAGCATTCTCTGACAGCCATTGATTACCCTTATCAATAATGTCAGAAAAAAATATTTCTTTATCCTGGGAATTTTCAATGATATCCAGTACAATTATTCTCTCAAGATCAGGGAGCTCATTTTTTATGGCTCGTATTTTTTTCAGCTGAAATTTTGAAACAATAACCATCCGGGCACCGGAATGGCTGAGCCTGAATTTTATTTCAGCAGGCTCGGAAAGCTTAATTGATAAAGGAATATTGATAGCTCCGGCAAAAAGAATTCCCAGTTCACTGATGACCCACTTGTTTCTCCCCTCTGATAAGAGAGCGATGCGATCTCCTTTTTGTATTCCAAGGTTTATCAGTCCTGCAGCAAACCGGTGCACCTGTTCCTGAACTTCTTTGTAAGTTGTTCCTGTATACTTGTTGTTTCTTTTCTCGAGAAGGAAAACGTTATTGGCATATTTTACCACGCAGTCTTCAAAAAGGGAATTCAGAGTATTCATGATGTGGGGATTATCATAATTACTCCCAATAATATAAAAATTTCTCCAAATTAGGAGAAATTCAGCTTAAAAATATGATTTTGTTTTGTGATTTTTTCTCAGGCAGTTTTTGATGTAACCGGCAGGAGCAGCGTTTCTACATGTTTAACAAGAATATCACTGTTTATGGGCTTTGTGAGATATACATCACAACCCAGTTTCATGCATTTTTCCATTTCATTACAAAATGAATTTGCCGACTGCACAATGATCGGAATATGCGGATTTGACTTTTTAATCTGCCTGATCAGTTCGGTTCCGTCGATTATCGGAAGCTGAAGGTCGGTCAGTATGAGATCGATATGCTTGTAAATTTTGCAATATTCAAGAGCCTGTTGTCCATCGATGGCCCAGATGATATTAATACCTGTTTTCTTCGAGAGCACTATCTCAAGGAATTTGTAACTCATTGCATCATCTTCAACGACCAGAACAGTATATG
The DNA here is from genome assembly GCA_016933335.1 of Bacteroidales bacterium. Classification (GTDB taxonomy): domain Bacteria; phylum Bacteroidota; class Bacteroidia; order Bacteroidales; family UBA10428; genus JAFGPL01. The sequence goes on from JAFGBD010000023.1 coordinate 68,676, forward strand.
CCTGTAAATTAACCGACTTCATAATTGTATGGTTGAAAAGTTTATTTTTACTGATATATACGGAGTTTGAGCAATCATGGCAGTGAATTTGTCCTGATTATTGATGAATTATTTATTTTTCATGCTTAACTGCTAAAATCAGAGGATGAAGGATATGGAATAAATCAGGTGATTGTATGATGATGTGATAAATTACCTTGTTATTATTCACGATTATTAGTAAATTTTAAAAAACAACAGGAATACCATGAACAAAAAAAAAGATGCAACCACCAGGTTATTTGACCTGCTGCAGTTTGGTGAATTCGGAGGCGTGAATCCTTCCATCACCGATTCTTCAACCTATACATTTCTGAATCCCGATGACATGACAGAAACGTTTCTGGGGCATACACAGGGATGTTTTCTTTATTCACGTCACTGGAATCCGAGTAATAAATACCTGGCAGATGCGCTAGCGGCCATCGAAAACACTGAATCTGCCTGGGTGACAGCATCAGGAATGGCTGCAATTACATGTGCCATCCTGCAAATATGCAATTCAGGAGACCATCTGATAACGAGTGTGACAACATATGGAGGAACATATGCCTTTTTAAAGAATTATCTCAGGAAATTCAATATCGAGGTAAGTTTTGTTGATATCACCAATCATCAGAGTGTTGAAGAAGAGGTGCGTGCAAATACTAAATTAATCTATACTGAATCGGTAACCAACCCTTTACTGCAGGTGTCAGACATTCCTGCATTGTCATTAATTGCAAGGAAACATGGTGTCAGGTTGCTGGTGGACAATACTTTCTCCCCGCTCATTATTTCACCGGCAAATCTGGGGGCTGATTATGTCGTTTACAGCCTGACGAAATTCATCAATGGGAAGAATGACTGCGTTGCCGGTGCTATCTGCGGTGATCAGAAATTCATTGATGACCTGACCTCGGTCAATAGCGGAACAGCCATGTTGCTTGGGCCGGTGCTGGATCCGCTTCGCTCTTCAGGCATATTGAAAAACATGCATACTTTGCACCTGAGGCTTAAGCAGCATAGCAAAAATGCAATGTATCTTGCAGAAAGACTTAAAGAGTTGAATCTGAAAGTAATATATCCCGGATTACCCGAACATCCCCAGCACCGGTTAATGAAAAGAATAATGAACCCTGAGTTTGGTTTCGGAGGTATGATGGCCCTTGTTGTTGATTCCGTTATGACCGCTAACCGTCTGATGAGAGAAATGCAACAGAAACAGGTTGGTTATCTTGCAGTAAGCCTGGGGTATTTTAAAACCCTTTTCAGCTGTTCAGGCAAAAGCACTTCGTCTGAAATACCGGAAGATATCCAGAGAAAAATGGGATTATATGAAGGACTGGTCAGATTTTCCGTGGGACTGGATAATGATATTGAAAATACATTCAACAGGATAAAAAGATGCCTGAAGGAACTGAAAATAATTTAGCAACCTGTTTCAGTCCCCTGGATAAAAGCTGATCGAAACTGACTGTTGAACTTTTACGGTCATTTCGTGTTTTACAGTTAAAAAGCAAAGAATGGCATACACATTACAGATTGGGGAAAAAGCCCCTGATTTTGATCTTCGGGCAACCAACGGGAAGAAGTACAGTTTACATAGTTTTGATACCCATAAATACCTCGTGATATTTTTTACCTGCAATCATTGTCCTTACGTACTGGGTTCTGATGAGATAACCAGAAATACGGCCGAGAAATTCCGTGACAAAGGCGTTGCTTTTGCAGGGATCAATTCCAATAGCGCCAACACATACAGAGAAGACGATTTTGCGCATATGAAAAAACGGATGGAACAATATGCATTCCCGTGGATATACCTTCATGATGAATCGCAGGATGTTGCATACCGGTATGGTGCCCTTCGTACACCCCATTTTTATGTTTTTAATAAAAACAGGGAACTGGTATATACCGGAAGAGGTGTTGATAATCCGAGAGATACCTCAAGAATGACCGTGAACGATCTCGACAGGGTTTTAACCGAACTGACAGAGGGGAAAAGTGTAAGTACCAGTATTACAAATCCCATTGGCTGTACCATTAAATGGGAAGGAAAAGACAGCCACTGGATGCCTGCTGAAGCCCGCGACCTGATATGATCTTTCTTTGTGTGAAAGATCATTGCCACTTCAATTTCAGCTGTTTTCTTTCTGATATCCCCTGAAATATTTCATAAACTGGACTCTTTCGTAAGCAGCGGGATGACTGCTACTGGCCTGACTTAGTTTTCCCCTGAATTCATCAATTGTTGTATAGCCTTTTGCTTTCATCCAGGCTTCAACCTCATGTAACATCTTGCCAATATGAGCATCCCCGTGTTTGTAAAGTGCTGAAGCAATTTCCACAGCACGGGCTCCGGCCAGCAATTGTTTAATCAGGGCGTTGCCGTCATGTACGCCGGTAGATGCAGCAAGATCACATGCAACACGTTCGGCCATAATAGCGATCCACCTGAGCGATAAAAACAGATCGGACGGACTGCTTAATACCGCACCAGAGGTAATGTCGAGCGTATTTAAATCAAAATCAGGATTGTAAAAACGGTTAAACAATACCATTCCTTTAATACCGGTTTTTGAGATCTCCTGGAGAAATGAGGCCAGATTTGAAAAATAAAAACTTAATTTCACGATCACAGGAATCTTAACATTTTTTAAAACCTCCCGGATGATCTCATGGTAAACCTTTTCATTTTCCTGTGCAGTCCGTTCTAAATCACTTGGCAGGATAAAGATGTTCAGTTCAATGGCATCTGCTCCTGCTTCCTCAACATGCCTGGGGAAATATGTCCATTGTGAAGCTGTGAGACAATTGATACTGGCTATAACAGGAATCGTAACTTCTTTTTTGGTGCCGGCAATCAGATCCAGGTACCGGATGGTGCTTTCTTCCTGTGTATCTGCATGTTCATAAAATTCAAGTGTTTCGGGATATATAAATCCCTCTGAACTCATACTACTGTATGTTGCCTGCATCTCCCTGATTATTTCCTCTTCGAACAGCGATTTAAGAACGACTGCTGATGCCCCGTTCTCTTCCAGTTTCCTGATGTCTTTTGTTGTATTTGTTAAACCTGAACTGCCGATGATAATCGGATTCTTAAGTTCCAGGCCCGCAAAGCCGGTAGATAAATTTATCATAATTGTATTTTTAATGGATGGTTAAAAATACAACTGTTTGAAATAAAATAATAGCAGAAATTTAAGATTATGATTAGCAAACAAACCAAATCTGACTAGCCTGCTTCTCCCAAAAGTTATCAACAAAACCGAATATTTTTAAAATGATATAATGCAAGGAAGATACCACAGTAAATGATGAATGAGCGGGTATGATAATCTGGTTCTATTTGAAAGAACAATGAATTGATTAAAGAATGGAAGTTATTAACATAATTATTTTTGCGATTAAAATCTTAATATCAATACCTTTGTAAATTAAAATATTTAAAATCATGAAGAAAGTACTGATCGTTGCTTTATTAATTGTGATATTCTGTCCGGCCTGCAAATATTTCGAAAAGAAGCGGCTGTTTTCAAAAGGCGCCGATACAATGTTAAATTATGCAGCAGAGATTGAGGAACCTGCAACAGAAGATACCATGGAGTTCTATACCGGTCTCAGTGATGTTCAAAGTCAGTCCGGTCTCGTTTCTGATTCTTTAAGAGAGTTATATCAACCAGCTGCTGCCCTGAGCTCAGATAATGTATTTATGATTGTCGGCTGTTTCCTGATCCCTCAGAACGCTGACAGTTATTCGGAAAAAATCAGAAACATGGGATATTCTTCTGAGATCATTCTCAGAGCTGACGGGTTTCATATGGTTACTGCAAATTCATATGGCAGTGTAAAGGATGGTTTAAGGGATTTGCAGAAATACAGGGATGAAGTTACAGATCAGGCATGGGTTTGGGTAAAAAAATAAGCGAATACTTAAGTTTCGCTCATTTCTATACTCATGGATTATCTCATGTACCTGTCATAATAAACAAGGGTTGAAATTCAAAGCTTTTATAATACGGGCGTAATCTTTCAGTATCATAATATCTTTTCACATCAACAATTTTATTTGTACTGGTCACTACATCAATAGGGGCATTGTCATATCTGCCATTCCTTAATACAACAAGTCTTCCGTGAATGCCCTTTAATAACAGGTCAAGCGCCAGGTTACCATATGCCATAGGCACTATGGAATCAATGGCATCAGGGTCACCACCGCGTACAAGATATCCAAGTTGCTGATTTATTACATTAACCCTTTTTCCATTGTTATACTTGACTGATAAGTCTCTTATAATATCAGACATGATATCTCCTATCCCGCCCAGTTTGGCATGACCGTACTGGTCTTTTTCCTTTGATTTGAATACCATTTCGCTGGTTCCGGTGAACATAGCCCCTTCGGAAGCAAGAACCACGGAATATCTGCTCGGGTATTTGGCGCGGTCATCCATGAGCAATTGAGTGAGTTTTTCAATATCAAATTTATATTCAGGTATTACGCACCTGTTTGCAGCTCCGGCCAGTGTTGGAAGCATAGCCGTGAATCCGGCATATCTGCCGAATACTTCGATAACCAGTACCCTTTCATGAGAACCGGCAGATGTTCTGAGAATGTTGCAGAGATGTATGGTACGTGTAATACAGGTACTGAATCCGATACAATAGTCGGTGCCGGGTACATCATTATCCATTGTTTTCGGAATGGCGACAACTTTGACTCCTTCGGCATACAGTCTGACGCCATAGCTTAAAGTATCATCTCCGCCTATAGGTATCAGATAATCGATACCCAGTGATTCCAGATTTTTGATCACCTCGGGAGTAAGATCGTTGATTTCCTCCTTGTATTTGTCTTTATATTGTTCAGGAACCTGGACTAAAGGGATATGACTGGGTCTGGTGCGTGATGTATGCAGGAAAGTGCCACCAGTGCGCCCGGCTTTATTAACTATTTCTTCAGTAAGTACAATATATTTATCACTGTTATCTGCTTTCTTGTCTCTGTTATACTCCAGAATTCCGGCCCAGCCTCTTCTTAAGCCAATAACCTGGTATCCCTCACGAAGTGCTCTGATAGTAATTGCCCGTATAGCAGGATTCAAGCCAGGTACATCGCCACCTCCGGTAAGAATTGCGATCGTTCCTTTTTTCTTTTTGACATAAACCATAATCTGATTTAGTTTTGGTTAAATTCCAGTGGTTAAAGATATTAATTTTTTTTTCTTTTTGGAATATGCAGGTACTATAAGAAAATGTCAGTTACCAGTTCAGTATTTTTTTGAAATCATATTCTGCCGGGTCCCGGAGATACTCTTCTGCTGCTTCATAATCTCTCTCCATAAGATATTGCAGATTGTTTTCATATACGATCTGAACTTTTGGAGAATCCATATTCAACAATCTTGGCTTAACCTTGCCGTCTTTATCGACAACATCCTTCAGGTATAAAGGAGCTACTGTGCCCAGATTATCAACTGTAACCATACAGCCGCTGATCCCCTGCTGGAAAAGCTTCAGCACCCCGGTTCCGAGCAATGTGGTATATACAAGATCAAAAGCAATCGGGCGGGCACATCTGACCTCGTAGCCAAGTTCATTGGGCCTGCTTTTGAGAGAGATCCCCAGCTTTTTTAATCTTCGTTGCAACAACATGTTAAAGATATGAGATTTACTGACATTTCCTAATTCCGGATGGCCATGATCATCATAGGTAAAATTGATACCGGTATCTATTATTTCTTTGTCACTCATAAAATGAAAAACTCCCTCGCTTACGACAGCAACTCCGTATTCTATTCCGAGAATTTTACGTTTGATGATGGAGCTGATGATCAGTCTGGTTATTTTATCAAATGTACATTTTGTTTTGTTAAATATTTCGGGAATGATAATCATGGGACAGTGACAGGCAGTGCCAATGCCAAATGCCAGATGCCCTGCTTCACGTCCCATTGCGGAAACCACAAACCAGTTACCGCTGGTCCGTGCGTCTTCATAGATGGTGCTTACAATTTTCACACCCTCTTCTTTGGCAGACTGGTATCCGAAAGTCGAAATTCCCTCCGGCAAGGGAAGGTCATTATCGATGGTTTTGGGTACATGTATATTGGCAATATTGACTTTGTTTGCCTTAAGGAATTCACTCAGACGGCTTGCTGTTGAGGCAGTGTCATCACCTCCGATTGTTACGAGCAGTTTGACATTGTTCCTGACAAAAAAATCTGTTGTGAACTCTTTGTCTTCGGGTTTGTAACGGCTCATTCTCAAAGCAGAACCTCCACGGTTGTAAATATCATCTGCGAATTCAAATCCGATGACCTCAAAGTTTGGCGCTACGCTAAACAGGGTCTTGAATCCCTCATGAAGTCCCAGTACCCTGTAACCGGCATTGTTAAATACTTTCGTAATGGATCCGATAACTGAATTTATTCCGGGCGCAGGCCCTCCGGCGCATAAAATCGCAATTGATTCTTTCATGATGATGATATTTGTCTGATTAAAAAATGAGTCTTTTACGGCATGCAAAGATGTGAATATATTTTTTAATCTAAAAATCTATTGTATCCAACGATATATCCGAAATCTTGTTTCTAATACTCACCGCACATGTTTCTGATCCTCATCGCACATGGTTCTGATGTTCACCAAACATGATGCTGATCCTCACCGCACATGTTTCTGATGTTCACCGCAGATATTTCTGTATCCCGGCAATTGCTCAAAAAAATCAGAAAAATCATTTGTATTTCAGGATATTTCTCATTGCGGTTTCATAAATAAAACATTTCTTTGCAGGAATAATTCACAAATTATGGAAAAAATACGAAGTTCGTTGCGTGATTCGAACCTCATGCGTTGGAGTGTTCTGCTTTCTGTTAGTTTTGTGATGGCAGCCAACTATTTTTTCTATGATGTTTTATCACCCTTGCAACCTTTACTGAGGGAGAAACTCGGTTTTTCAAATTCTGAATACGGCTTTCTTGTTTCTGCTTACTCAATTCCCAATGTGTTTCTGCTGATGGCCATTGTCGGAGGAATCATTCTGGACAAAATCGGGATACGGAAAACGGGATTTACATTTATTGCTTTCATGGCTTTAGGCTCACTTTTGACAGCCTATGGTTCTTCGGAATATTTCAATAGCGGCGGTCCGGGTTACCGCTTTTTTGATTCTTTTCTTCATCAGTATTCACCAGCTTTGAAAATGATGAGTTTCGGTTTTTTTCTGTTCGGACTGGGGGCAGAGACCAGCATTGTTGTTATCACCAAGATTGTGGTGAAATGGTTTAAGGGAAAAGAACTTGCATTTGCATTGGGTCTGAACCTGTCAGTTGCCAGGGCAGGGACCATGATGGCCTTTTTGTTTTCCAATACACTCGCGCAGCAAAATCCCTGGTACAAGCCCATTTACCTTGGGGCCGTATTGCTGTGCATTGCATTGTTATCCTATCTTGTTTATATCATTTTCGATCTGAAAATTGATAAACAGATAAAAGAAAATTATGGAATTGCCCCGCAAGAAAAATTTCGTTTGTCAGATATTGGAAAAATCATCAGAATTCCTTCATTCATTTATATTACACTTCTCTGCGTGACCTTTTATTCAGCAGTATTTCCGTTTCTCAAATATGCCCCGGACATGCTGGAGAATAAATTTGGTTTTTCAGGTGAGCTGAGTGGACTGATTGTTTCGATTCTCCCGTTCGGAACCATCATCTTTACTCCTTTGTTTGGTTTGTTAACTGATTACAAAGGTAAAAGTGCATCTGTTATGATCCTGGGTTCTTTTCTGCTGATTCTTGTTCATCTGACTTTTATATTTACAAAAGTTTCTCCATACATCCCCATGTTTATCCTTGGGGTGGCTTTTTCTCTTGTTCCTGCAGCCATGTGGCCATCTCTGGCAAAAATCATAGAGAACAAAAGAATCGGCACAGCTTACGGTATCATGTTTTCAATACAGAACATCGGATTATGGGCGTTTCCGAACCTGATCGGAAAGATCCTCGATGTTTCAAATCCGGGTATTACACCCGAAATGCTGGCCAGAGATGAAGCTTATTATAACTATACCAATCCCATGCTGATGCTGGCTTTTCTGGGTATACTGGGCATTGTTTTTGCAGTGCTGCTAAAGAGGGAGGATAAAGTATCCGGCTTTGGGCTTGAGCTGCCGAACAAAAAAGAATAAAAAGGATATCATAAGATAACCTGGTTACAGACCTGAAGAAAGATATCAACGGTTTTATGATTTCCTTGTTAATATTTGTTCGCGGTTCGGACCAACCGAGACCAACGTAACCGGCACCCCTGTTTCTTTTTCTATAAATCTGATGTAGTCTTCAAGTTCCCGGGGAAAATCATCAGCGGATGTGATCGAAGAAACGTCAGTTGTCCAGCCTTTCAATTCGGCAAATACCGGCTGTGAAATCTCATCTAAATTAAATGGCAGGTGATCGATTTCCTTGTTTCCGATCAGGTATGCTGTTCCTGTTTTGATCTTTTCAAATCCGGATAGTACATCGGCTTTGGTCATGAACAACTGTGTTACACCATTAAGCATGATGGAGTATTTCAGCACCGGCAGGTCCAGCCATCCGCATCTGCGCGGCCGGCCGGTGGTGGCACCATATTCCTTCCCCTTTTCACGCAGCTGGTCTCCTGTCCGGTCAGTCAGTTCGGTAGGGAAAGGGCCGCTTCCGACACGTGTGCAATATGCCTTAAAAATACCATATACCTCACCGATTCTTGTGGGTGCAATACCCATGCCTGAACAGGCTCCTGCACAAATTGTATTTGAAGAGGTAACATAAGGATAGGAACCAAAATCGATATCAAGCATGGTGCCCTGGGCACCCTCAGCAAGTATCTTTTTGTTTTTATCCAGAAAATCATTGATCAGAATTTCGCTGTCAGCAAGCTGGTACCTTTTAATGGTTTCTATTCCTTCAAACCATTCTTTCTCGAGTATTTCAATATCAAAGTCAAAGTCATACAACTTCAGCAGGTCTTTGTGTTTCTCCTTTAAATATTGATATTTTTTTATGAATTCAGAACTGAGAATATCTCCCACCCTTAGCCCGTTCCTCCCGGTTTTATCCATATATGTGGGGCCTATTCCCTTAAGTGTTGAACCTATTTTTGTTTTTCCTTTTGCTTTCTCTGATGCCTGATCCAGGATCCGGTGGGATGGTAAGATGAGATGGGCTTTTTTTGAGATCAGTAATCTGCCGGAAAGATCAACATTCAGGGCAGAGATCGTTTTGATTTCTTCACTGAAGATAACAGGATCAATGACCACACCGTTACCAATAATATTAATCTGGTTTTCACGGAAAATACCGGAAGGGATGTTGTGGAGGATGTGTTTTATATTATTGAATTCCAGTGTGTGACCTGCATTTGGGCCGCCCTGAAAACGGACAATGACATCATATTTAGGAGCAAGAACATCAACTATTTTTCCTTTTCCTTCATCTCCCCACTGAAGGCCTACCAGAACATCAACTTTCATGAGCGGGCAATTAATTTTTGAACAAAAAAACGCTGCAAGGTACAAATATTTTTTGCAAAAAATTGACAAAATCCGTTGAAAAATACCGGGTATTATTTTTTCAGAAGCAAAAAAATTAAGACCTTAAATTATTGATATACAGATTTTAACATTAATAGTAGCAGGCTTAGCCACTTGCCGGAAACAACCCGTTAAAAGTGATAAATTATTTCTTCGCGGTTATTTCATTTTTTCTGCCATATATATACAGGGAGTGATGTGAAGGTGTAAATCCATTCAGTTCGCAGGCAGTCTGGATGATTTCCTGGATTCTCGGATCGCAGAATTCAACAACCTGTCCGGATTCAATATCTATCAGGTGGTCATGCTGTATGCACTGATATGCTTTCTCAAACTGGGCAATGTTCTTTCCGAACTGATGCTTTACAGCAAGATTGCAGTCCAGCAGGAGTTCAATGGTATTGTATAATGTAGCACGGCTTACCCTGTAGTTCTTCTTCTTCATGGAGAGATAGAGTGTTTCAATATCAAAATGCCCGTCCCTTGAGTAAATCTCATCAAGTATTGCATATCGTTCAGGGGTTTTCCTGTGTCCTTTTTTCTCAAGGTAATCAGTGAAGATTTTTTTTACGGTCTCCTTAGTCTCATTTGATATCATAACTTAGACTAATTATAAATAAGGAGCTAAATTAAATATTTTTTTTTCAAAGCATGACATAATTTATAATCATTTTAAATAATTTTCCCCGGGGCCTGAAAAAAACCAGACTTTTGTTTATCATGTTCGAAAAACCAGTTCTTCTGAAGCTTTGAACCAGGATTTTGACAATCGCAAAATAATGTTTATTATTATCCCGGAATTCGTCTATTCATTACCCGAAAATATGCTGGAAAATATCAGGGAAAAAGTACTTCAGACCGGGCAGCTTGCCGGAACCAGAGAAAGAAACAAAGGCAGAAAAATAGTATTTTGCACAGGTTGTTATGATATTCTTCAATCAGGTCATGCTGTCTTTTTCAGTCAGTGCAGGCAGTTTGGAGATGTTCTTGTGGTTGGAGTGGGTCGCGATAAGGTGATATCAAAGCTTAAAGGTCCCGGCAGGCCTGTAAATCCTGAGAATAATCGTTTGTACCTTGTAGCCGCAATGCAGGATGTGGATTATGCCGTGTTAAATGATAAAAGCATTTACGGAGATAAAATCGACTTTAAAAATATTCTGGAGAAGCTCAGGCCAGACGTCTTTGTTGTAAATAATGACGATTCCGGCATTGATGAAAAGAGGTCGCTCTGCTCAGCCATTGGTATACACCTTGAACTTGTGAAACGGATTGTTCCGCCCGAACTTGAACCCACATCAACCACCCGGATCATTGATAAGATAAATTTCAAATACAGGGCCCCGTTGCGGATGGATTTTGCCGGAGGCTGGACAGACGTGCCTTTTATTATGGGTAATAAAAAAGGTTATGTTTCAAATGCAACAATCAGTCCGCTGATCGAATATAAAAACGGTCAGTTCAATTTTTCGGGTTACCCGAGGGGAAGCGGCCTGAGTACGTCGACAGCCGCCAAGTTGCTTGAAATGATCTCTTCCAAGACCTACAACTCAGATTCAAAAGGCCTGTCCCAGATCGGGGAGGATTTGTTTAATCTTGAAAATACAGAACTTAACTGGGCTATCGGAAGACAGGATCAATACTCGATAGTATACGGGGGATTTAACTGTTTTGAATTTGGCAGGGATTATGCAAAACGAATGGACATCAATGTTCCCGCAGAAGTACTCGATGCGTTCAAAAAAAATCTGTTGCTCATTCATACCGGCGTATCCCGTAATGCACAATCGGCTGTTGAACAGGTTTACCAGAACCACCGGACTGCAAGCGGACAAAATGCCCTTGACAAGCTTGCCAGACTGGGCCTCGAATTTGCCATGACGCTTGAAAAGAAAGATTTTATCGGGTGTGCCATGATCATGGAAGAGAATTTCAAAGCACAGATACAGCTGGCAACGGCATCTTCAAATGAATACCTGGATCACATGTATGATTTTGCCAAAAATCATGGTGCAAAGGGGGGGAAAATTGCCGGAGCCGGAGGCGGTGGCGCATTTATATTCTATTGTGAAGATCCGGGGTATTTGAAAAACACTATGAAAGAGGAGTTTGTCGATTGTTTTGAGATAGATTTTGACTTTCATTTTAAGGATATCAAGTCCCTGAACAAAATATAAGATGTTTTTGAATTTTATGCCGTGATTGTGGCACATTTTATACAAATATTGTAGCTTTAAATTATATATGATCATTGTCAATCCACTTCATTATTAAATTACTGCCATGATGAAAAAACATAAACGCTTAATTTTAATTAATTCCATTATCATTTCTTTCATCTTTTATTCCTGTGTAAGTAAATCCGATACCATCCGGTCTGATGATTATTCAAGTATTTACGACGGACTTGAATTTTCAATGGAAAAGGTCAGGGAACCTGTCATACCGGAATACTCGGTTAGCATTACTGGTTTTGGTGCTGTCCCGGGCGGACAGACAATAAACACAAAGGCATTTGCCGATGCTATTCAGAATGTCTCTGACAAAGGAGGAGGAAAAGTCATTGTACCCGGAGGAATATGGCTTACAGGTCCGATTATCCTTAAAAGCAATATTGATCTGCACCTTGAAAGCGGGGCCCTGATACTTTTCAGCAGGAATTTTGATGATTATCCGCTTATTGAGACCAGCTTTGAAGGTCTCGAAACCTGGCGCTGCATTTCACCCCTCTATGCCTTTGATCTTGATAATATTGCCATTACCGGTGAAGGTATCATTGATGGTTCGGGGGATGCCTGGAGGCCGGTAAAAAAATCGAAACTGACTGATTCACAATGGAAAAAACTGGTAAATTCCGGAGGTGTGCTCAATGAAGACAAGAATGTATGGTATCCGTCAGAAAAGGCACTGAAGGGAGTTGAGGGCAGTATCATGAATGTCCCTGTTGGAAACCTGTCAAAAGAGGATTTTGAAGCCATCAAAGATTTTCTCAGACCGGTGATGATCAGTATCGTTAAATGCAGAAATGTACTTCTGGACGGACCTACTTTTCAAAATTCTCCTGCCTGGAATATCCATCCGCTGATGTGTGAAAACGTTACCCTCAGAAACCTGACGGTAAAGAATCCGTGGTATTCGCAGAATGGTGACGGACTGGACCTGGAATCATGCAAGAACGCAGTTATTTACAATTGTAATTTTGATGTGGGCGATGATGCCATCTGCTTTAAATCCGGGAAAAATGAAACCGGCCGGCGCAGGGGAATGCCCACAGAGAATGTCATTGTCAAAGAGTGTATCGTTTATCACGGCCATGGCGGCTTTGTTGTAGGCAGCGAAATGTCCGGGGGAGTGAGGAATGTTCATATATCCAGCTGCACTTTCATGGGTACAGATGTCGGAATAAGGTTCAAGAGCACCCGTGGAAGGGGAGGTATCGTTGAAAATATTTATATTTCGGAGATCAATATGACCGATATTCCTACAGAACCCATCCACTTTAACCTCTATTACGGAGGAAGTGCTCCTTTGCCTGACCCTGAAGATAAGGTCGCTGTAAAGACTGAAAAGGTTATATCGCCTGTCTCGGAGGAAACCCCGATGTTCAGGAATATTCACATGAAAAACATTGTCTGTAAGGGTGCTGCCAGGGCAGCAATACTCCAGGGATTGCCTGAAATGAATCTCAGCAATGTAACCATTGAAGATGTCATCCTTGAGGCAGACAGGGGGATGGAATTTTTCGATTCCGACAGTATACGGTTAAAAAATATTATTATTAAAATAACAAAAGGACCTCTCATATCCATCACAGATACTAAAAACCTGACGATCGAAAAGTTATCCTGCGGGAAGGAGAAAGAAGCAAAGGTACTAGTCAGAGGAAGCCGGACTGCGAATATCCGCTTTAAGGAGGTAGCATTTACGATGGAAAATCTGGAATTTGACGGGCTGGCCAGTGAAGAAGAGGTGGTTATTGAATGATGCCTGCAGGAACCGGGGTAACCGGCCGGTCATTAATCAATGTGACCTTTATCGGTAAAAGTGAGGAAGGTACCGTTATAACTTACGATGATTATGCATCAAGGAAAAATACTGTCGGTGAGGAGATTGGCACATCGGGCTCTTCTGTTTTTTTTGTATCCGGCTATGATTAATACGAGAGAAAGAAGCAGAAACAGGCTGTTATTGTTTTTAATGATGATATTATGCAGTATCATGATGGACTGCATAAGATCCTCAGATATTGATAATTTTATCAGGGTTGAAGGCAAAAGGTTCATGCTGGGTGACGAACCATATTGCTTCGTAGGGATCAATTTCTGGCATGCAGCTTATCTTGGTGCGGATATCATACCCTCCGGCCGGGAAAGACTTGTCAGGGAACTTGAACTGCTGAAATCATACGGAATTGATAACCTTCGTGTCATGGCCTCAGCCGAACAATCAGATCTTGAAATGTCTGTTGTTCCTGCATTCCATTTAAAGCCGGGAAAATACAATGAAAATCTGCTCACCGGGCTTGATTTTCTGCTGGACGAATTAAGCAGGAGAGATATGAAAGCAGTGCTTGTGCTGAATAATTACTGGCAATGGTCAGGCGGTATGGCACAATATGTTAACTGGGCTACAGGCGATTCCATTATCGATCCGGATGCAACAAACAACTGGCGTGGATTTATGAATTATTCAGCAGGATTTTATTACAACGAAGATGCAAAACAATGTTTCTCTCAATATCTGAAGCATATCATTAGAAGAAAGAATACCATTAACCAGACCTTTTATTTCAAGGATCCCACCATCATGGCCTGGGAGCTTGCCAATGAACCAAGGCCGCATCCCGAGAGTCTTCAAAACAAAGAGCTGCTGACGGACTATTACAAATGGATTGACTCAACAGCAAGCTATATTCACAGCCTGGCTCCATATCAGCTGGTTACAACCGGGAGTGAAGGACTTGCCGGATCATTGCATGACAGTGCCATTTATTTTAACACGCACCGCATTCCTGCAGTCGACTACATTACTTTTCATCTCTGGCCAAAGAACTGGGGATGGTTTATTGCTGAACGGCAGGAAGAAACCTTACCCGTTGTTCTTGAAAATGCCCGCAAATATTGTATACAGCATGTCAATTATGCCGAAATGCTCAATAAACCCACTGTTCTGGAAGAATTTGGGATCGGAAGAGACAAGGAAGAATATCTGCCCGGCACCTCTGTCAATGCAAGAGACACCTTTCTGGGCATGATCTATAAAATCATCGAAGACAATATGCAACTGGGTAAACCGGTTGCAGGCTCCAACCTCTGGACATGGGGAGGAGAGGGACGGTCGCATCATCCCGATGCCAGTTGGATTCAGGGAACGGATTATACCGGTGATCCTCCCCAGGAGCCTCAGGGTCTGAATTCGGTATTTGATGTGGACAGCACAACACTGGAAATCATGAAAAAACACTCCGGAAATATTGAAATGATTATAAAATAAGGTTCAATGAGAGGGAAATACCGGTAAAAAGCAAACCTGTCGCCGATACAAACGAGGTGAACAGATCAGAAAGGAGATGCTTTATATGCATGCCAGTTGCCCGGATGATACTTCAATGAACGATCACCCGGATGATATTTCAATAAACGATCACCCGGATGATACTTCAATGAACGATCACCCGGAAAATACAGAATAAGATACCGGTTAGTGCTTTCAGGACTTTGAAATCAATGGCTGGCGGCAAACAGCTCTAATTCAGGAGAAACGTCATTTCAGAATTTGATGATATGGAAACCGGATTGCTCAGACTTGAAATAAGCAATGAACTGAACAGTATATTAAAGTACTGGAAAGAACATACAGTGGATCATAAAAACGGAGGGTTTTACGGTCTGGTTGATATTGATAATATCCCTGATCCGCATGCGGACAAAGGAATTATTCTCAATACAAGGATTTTATGGACATTTTCGGCTGCTTACGGGTTTACAGGAGAGAAAGCGTATCTCGATCTGGCTGACAGGGCTTATGATTATCTGGAATCTTTTTTCTTTGACCGCCATTACGGGGGAGTCTGGTGGAAAGTTGATTTCAGGGGGAGACCGGCAGACAGGAGAAAGCAGATATATGCCCAGGCTTTTGCAATATATGCACTTTCGGAATATTTTAAAGTAAAAAAGGATCATGCAATTATCGATCAGGCGACCGGTATGTTTCATCTGATCGAGAAGCACAGTTATGATAAAGAGAGAGACGGCTATATCGAAGCATTTGATGAAAAATGGGATTTTCTCGAAGATGTCAGGCTGGGTGAAAATGACCAGAATGAAAAAAAGACCATGAATACCCACCTGCATCTGCTTGAAGCATATACAAATCTTTACAGGATCAGGAAAGATGAATTGATACATGACAGACTTGCCGGTCTGATCAATCTTTTTATTCATCAGATCATTGATAAAGAAACATACCATTTAAACCTGTTTTTTAATGAAGAATGGAAGCTGCGTTCCTCAAAAATCTCTTTTGGTCATGATATAGAGGCTGCCTGGCTTTTATGCGAGGCGGCTGAATCATTGAGGGATCGAAATCTTATAAAAGACATATCAGATATATCGCTGAAAATAACCAGGGCTGCTGCCCGGGGATTGGATGATGACGGTGGTTTGATGAATGAATATGATATGTCAGATAATCATCTGGATGGTGATAAGCACTGGTGGCCACAGGCAGAGGCCCTTGTCGGGTTTTTGAACGGTTATCAGCTGTCGGGTGATGCATATTTTTATGAACGGTTTCTTGATTCCTGGGAATTCATTAATAAATTTATCATCGATCATAAAAAGGGCGAATGGTTCTGGCTTGCGGACAGAGCAAGAAAGCCATCAATGAAAGAAAAGGCAGGATTCTGGAAATGTCCTTATCATAACACAAGGGCCTGTATGGAAATTATCAGCAGACTGGAAAAAATAGAGAATGATAAAGATCAGGGATAACAGCCATTGCATAATTGGTGTCCCGGGTATCAGTATCAGTCCGTCAAACAGCTGAAAATAAAGATTTAGCAGTACATAACAAACAGATTTAATAAAAGAAAGATGGCATTATTAAGCACGTTTAACAAAAGGTATAAAAAGCTGCATAAAGAATATGAAATGCTGATTAACCGGAAAAACAAACGGATCAAAAAAGGATACAATGGTTTGTACTACAGGTATAAGCATCCTGTTTTAACTGCAGGTCATACACCTGTCAGCTGGCGGTATGATCTGAATTTTGAAACCAATCCGTTTCTTTTACAGCGGCAGGGTGTCAATGCTACATTCAATGCAGGTGCCATTCTTTATGATCACAGGTTCATGATGGTTGTGCGGGTGGAAGGATGGGACAGAAAATCGTTTTTTGCCATTGCTGAAAGTCCTGACGGAATCAGTAAATGGAGGTTCCGGGATTATCCTGTTTTGTTGCCTGAAACAGATGTTCCTGATGTGAATGTTTATGATATGCGGCTTACCCGGCATGAAGACGGATGGATTTACGGTCTTTTCTGTACTGAGCGAAAAGATCCCGCCATGCCTGAGACAGATACGTCTGCAGCAATAGCATCAACGGGAATAGTAAGGACAAAGGATCTGATAAACTGGGAAAGGCTTCCTGATCTGAAGGCAAAATGCCAGCAAAGAAACGTGGTTCTGCATCCCGAATCAGTTAGCGGAAAATATGCTCTTTATACACGACCACAGGATGGATTTATTGATACCGGTTCGGGAGGAGGCATCGGGTGGGCCCTGGTGGATTCGATGGAAAATGCCGTGATAAGAGAAGAAAAAATCATTGACGAAAAGATATACCATACAATCAAAGAGTTGAAAAACGGACAGGGACCACCTCCTGTCAGGACCAGAAAAGGATGGTTGCACCTGGCTCATGGAGTAAGGGGATGTGCAGCTGGTCTCAGATATGTACTGTATATGTTCATGACAGATCTGAAAGATCCTTCAAAAGTCATTGCACGGCCCGGCGGATATTTTATGGCTCCTGAAAAGGAAGAAAGAATCGGTGATGTATCAAATGTGCTGTTTGCCAGCGGATGGATTGTAAAACCAAACGGCGAAGTATATATCTATTATGCTTCTTCAGATACAAGAATGCATGTGGCATCAACCCATGTTGACAGGCTGGTTGACTATGTTCTGAATACACCTGAAGATTCTTATTTTACAGGAGGATCAGTCAGAACAAGAACCGGAATGATCAGAAAAAACATGGATCTGATCAGACAGAAACAGGATAATCGCATTTAGGTAACCGGCTGTTCTTCAGGGTGGCCGTAAGACCGTGCAGAAACAGGAAAGCAAACGCTGGTTGCCCTGACAGGCAGATCTTCTAATTATCAATGGCTACCCGGTTTTCAAGCAGATCTTTCAAAGTAACCGATTTGAAAAAATCAATGATGATGTTATTGAGATTGCTCCAGAAACCTCTTGCAGTACATTCGTTTTCGCGTGGACAATTCACGGTTTTATTCAGGCATTCGATGACACAAATACCCGGTTCAAAGGCGTTATTGATATCGTAAAGAGTTATCTGGTCTGGTTTACGGGTTAACGCATAGCCGCCTTTTTTACCCTTCCGGTATATCAGTTCCGATACTTTGAGTGCATGAATGATATGATCCAGATATTTATTGGAGATTTCCTGGTTGTCTGCAATATTTTTCTGATAAATACCATTCTCCGAATCGTTCCTGGCTATTTCAATCATAGCCCTGATACCATATCTTGTTTTTGTACTGAACTTCAATTTCCCAGATTTTAAGTTTCACTCCTGAACATAAAAACGAATCCAAAGTTAATCAATACTTCATTTTCAACTTTCACAAGACCGCGGAATTTTTCAGGAGGCTCAATATCGAAGTCCGTGAGCCTGATATTTTTATAGCCGTTGATATAAACCAGGTCGTCTGAACATGAATTGACAAGAAATGAAACAGGATACACCCTGGTTACTCCTGCAAGAGTGATCCTGACATACTGTAATTTGCCATTATTCCCTTCGCGAAAGTCCAGTAACTGGTTGTAACCAATGCCTATAATGATCTCAGGGTAATGGTTTGATTTTAAAAGTGTCAGAAAATCACGCAGAATCAGCTGATTATCTGCCTCGAAACTACTCACAGGGAGGTATATCTCATATATGTCCTTTTGATGTTGCGTATCCAGGTCAGAACGATCCACTGAAAAAACCTGATATGCAGGGAACTCCAGTCTGAATTCAAACCGGTTCAGATTGGTGCTTCCTGTAATGTTGATATAATTATTGCAGGTACCTGCAGGTACATATGCAAGCAGTTCATTTTGCGGAAAAAGCCTTGATGACGGCAAAAATGATAATATGATGGCCCATATGTATTGTTTATATGTTTTCATGCCGGTTTGATTTTTTTTTCCTTTCATGAGAATATGGTTCAAATAATCCTGTCCGGTTGCCTCTGCCGGCAGAACAATAAATGTAAAATTCAGAATGAGATGGCTGCCTCAATCATCAGTCCGTTAAACCCGGCGTCGTCACCATAGTCGGCAATAAAATCGACATAATTCTGTTTTACATATTCAAGCTTCAGTACCGTGGATTCAAGGATATACCATCCTGCACCAAACTGTATCCGGTTAACAGACTGATCTCCCGTGACCGGGGTGTTGGTATCACCGCTTACCAGATTGTACCTTGCACCGCCATAAAACTGTTCATGACTGCCAAACCGGTATATGCCTTCAATTCCGATCTGTGAAAATCTGAATTTGTTATCTGAAGCGTATTCTCCGCTGGCCAGTTCATAAGTTCCGAATAACTCAAATCCTTTGGCTTTTCCAAACAGGTTTATCATCAGCGAGTTGTCTTTGTCTGTAATACCCGGACCCCAGCGGCCTGATGTATGGTTGCTTTTGATATCGGTATCTGCTATGGAATTTGTAACCCTGTTCATGATAAGATAATATCTTGAACCTGCTCTGTCTCCATTGTATAATGTACCAAAATGATGTTTTCCCTGGTGCCAGCCCGAAACGGTCATTCTGGCCCTGATATCCTCTGTGAGTTGCTTGTCAAAGCCTGCTTTCCAGTAAAAAACAAGCTCTTTGTGGGTATCATAGGCTGAATATGTGTTGTTGCTGAAACGGACCAGATCCGGCCTGAGCGTGCCTGAAGATACTGCTCCCATTAAAAGGAGTCCTTTGCTGCGGAACATTACCTCCATGGCCGTGGCCGTGGTAAAAGCGTCCATGATATAATTACCCACAAATGGATTTCCGGTAACATGACCGTTATCCGACCTGCGGAAATGAGCATCCCCGTAATTCACTTCCATATTCCCGATTTTAAGGGTCAGATATTCCATCATTTTATCAACTTTCTTTGAATTCAGGAATGAAAGATCGTCAACAAGCAGGTAACCGCCCTTTACCCATGCTTCATTATGATGCCTGGATGAAAGATAGGTTACAAGGTTGAGTTTTATTCCACTGGAAAGCATAACATTCAGATTAAAGTTGGCAGCAGGCAGATTGAATCCGGTACCCAGGGGTATCAGCGCGCTGTCGGCACTGTGATTCAGGATCTGATACTGCAGGGCAAAATCGCCTCCCACATTCACACCGAATTTTCCTGAATCATCAACAGACAGCTTTGGTTCCTCAAAGGTCTGGCCAAAGGATGCCATCACATACAATAAAAGAACCGGAATGATTGTTTTTTTTTTCATATCATACAGTATTGATTACAATATCTTGTTAGTTTTTACCCAATGAAGCGTTCAATTGTTTATCGGTCTGTTTCATGCTTATTTCAAATCTGATCTTCACATCTTTGCCGGTTTTTATGGCTCCCAGCATGGCTGTCGGAGGGGTGATGCCAAATTCTGTCATGTCAATTTCTTTGGCTCCTGTTATACTGATCGTATTGTCAGGTAAGGTCCTTCCGCTGAAAGGAAGACTGATTACCCTGGTTTTTCCGGCTATGAACAGTTCTCCTTTTGCTGTGCCGCTAAATGAGCCTCCTTCAGTCATTATTCTAACCGGAGTTGTTGTCCTGAACCTGATTTCGGGATATTCCTCCGCCTTAAGGGCACTTCGGGTTTTATTTTCCATGATGGAATGCGGAGAAGATATGGCAGAGGAAAAACCTGTGAAGTTTACATTGTTGATGGTAATGGCAGGATTACCAATCGCAACCGACATTTCACATTTAAAATCTTCAACAGTCATATCCCAGTCATGCAAGGATGATGTTCCCACGATCAAAACCCTGCTGCTTTCTGGTAACACCTTGTATTCCTGCTGGGCATAAATACTGATTATGCCTGAATATATAAATGCTGCAATCAGATATATTTTTGTTCTCATCATTTTTGTATTTATAATTAAAACTATTAATCCTATAGAATAAGTAGTACACAATATTATACAATTTTTAAGAAAAAAGGTTCATTTTGTTGTTAAATTTTTAACAAATATGATATAAATCAGATTTACAATGGCCCAGGCGTCTTTTTTGCACTGCAGTTCTCCATGGCCCGATCGTGCCTGCACCTCCACCGAAGCCCGGGCATTTTTCATGATAATGGAAGGAGCTTACCGTAAAATCATATTTTAATTTAAAAACCGACAAAACATCCTATCTTTATAAACGAACAGATCTGAAACAAACCAGTACAACATCATCTATATAATGAAACAAGTATTCCTGACCACAGCGGTGATTTTCTTTATGGTCTCCTGCAGCAGTAAACAAGAGGAGGATAACTTTCTGAAGCTATGGTATGACAAACCGGCTGAGACCTGGAACGAGGCTTTGCCCATTGGCAATGGCCGGATCGGTGCCATGATATCCGGGGATCCATCAGCCGAGCATTTGCAGCTTAATGAGGAGACTGTCTGGGCAGGAAGTCCCCATAGCAACGTGAATATCGGATCGGCCCGGTATATCCCGGTTGTCAGACAACTGATTTTTGAAGGCAGGTATAAGGAAGCACAGGAGATCGCTGATGAAAATATATATTCGGTACAAAAAGGGATGCCTTACCAGCCTGTTGGTGACCTTCACATCCGTTTTCCGGGTCATGAAAATGCATCGGCATACCACCGCGAACTCGACATTCAGAATGCTGTTGCATCTGTCAGTTATGAGATCGGCGGGGTGAGGTATAAGCGGGAATATTTTGCCTCCTTTACCGACCAGGTGATCGTGGCAAGGATTTCTGCAGATAAGCCCGGAATGATTACCTGCAATCTGACACTCGGAAGTGACCAGAAACACACAACAATATCAATGGGCAATAAACTTGTTTTATCCGGTGTGTCAGGTGATCATGAAGGTATTGAAGGGAAGGTGAAATTTCAGGCACAGGTGATGACCCTGCAGGAAGGTGGCAAGACAGGCATTGATGATACCATTATCACTGTCAGCAGTGCCAGTGTCCTCACAGTTTATTTGTCTATGGCATCAAATTTCATCAACTACGAGGATATCAGCGGTAATCCGGAGGAAAGGGCCGGTAACTGGCTGATGGATGCCATCGGAAAAGACTATGAGGTTGCCAGGAAGGATCACATCCGATTTTACCGTCATTATTTTGACAGGGTCAGTCTGAACCTGGGTATGACCGATTCTGTAAAAAATCCAACCAATACACGGATCATTCAGTTCGGTCAGGGCAATGACCCGCAGCTGGCCGCACTCTATTTTCAGTTTGGCCGTTACCTGCTGATCTCCAGTTCCCGGCCCGGCACCCAGCCTGCCAATCTGCAGGGTATATGGAATTACAGGATCAATCCGCCATGGGACTCCAAGTATACTGTTAACATCAATACCGAAATGAATTACTGGCCGGCAGAGGTTACAAACCTGTCTGAGCTCCATGACCCGCTTTTCAGGATGCTGAAGGATCTTTCAGTGACCGGACGTGAAGCAGCAGCAAAATTATACGGTGCAAGAGGATGGGTGACACACCACAATACCGACATCTGGCGCATAACAGGTCCTGTGGACAGGGCATATTACGGCCTCTGGCCTATGGGCGGTGTCTGGCTGTCACAGCATATATGGCAGCATTTTCTTTTTACGGGTGATACAGGGTTTCTTGCATCGCATTATCCTGTTATGAAAGGTGCGGCACAGTTTTGTCTTGATATTTTACAGGAGGAACCGGAAAATAAATGGATGGTTGTCTGTCCTTCGCTCTCCCCGGAAAATTCATACCAGGACGGGGTTTCCATAGCTGCCGGCACAACCATGGACAACCAGCTGCTGTTCGATTTGTTTTCAAATGTCATTCAGACCGCAGAGATCCTGAAGACAGATCCGGAACTGGCGGATTCATTGAATGATTTGCGTGACCGGCTGGCTCCAATGCAAATCGGAAAGCACACCCAGCTGCAGGAGTGGATGCGTGACCTTGACAGACCTGATGACCAGCACCGTCATGTATCACACCTTTACGGATTATATCCCTCGGGTCAGATTTCACCTCAGCGTACCCCGGAACTGTTCGAAGCTGCCAGAAATTCACTCATCTATCGGGGTGATGCGTCGACCGGCTGGTCGATGGGCTGGAAAGTATGTCTGTGGGCAAGATTGCTTGATGGTAACCATGCCTATAAACTGCTGACTGATCAATTGAGCATTGTATATGAAGACAGGGGGCACGGAGGAACTTACCCGAACATGCTTGATGCACATCCGCCATTTCAGATTGACGGTAACTTCGGTTGTACGGCCGGAATTGCCGAAATGCTGATCCAAAGCCATGACGGCACCATTCATCTTTTACCGGCTTTGCCCGATAACTGGCCGGATGGCAGCGTTAACGGCCTGAGGGCAAGGGGAGGATTTGAAATCAGCATGGCATGGCAGGAAGGAAGAATCAGGACATTATCCGTGATTTCCGGTCTCGGAGGAAACTGCAGGCTGAAAGTGCATCATCCGCTGACAACCGGTCAGGATATAATACCGGATAGTGCAAGGGGTGATAATCCCAATCCGTTTTTCGGTACACCTGTGATCAGAGACCCTGTCGTCTCAGAAAAGGCAGACCTGAAAGGTATCGTCATAAAAGACACCTATGCTTATGATATTCCGACAAAGAAAGGAGAGGTATATCATTTTACCGCGAAAGAATAGGAGGTTACGATGTTTCCTGTGATTCACGATAATCCTTACCATCAGTTGATTTGATCAGCTCAATAAATTCAATGAACCTTTTGTAAAACAGCTTAAAATCATAATGTATGCAGAACTTATTCACGCACTTTCTAATCGTATTGCTGGCAATTGGCTGCAGAACAGGCCACCGGCCGGCCGTTAAAGAGATCATATATGTTGGAACCTTTGATGAGCGTGGTAGCCAGGGAATATATGTGTTTGACTTTATCAGGGATTCGGTCAGTTTCAGACTGCTTCAGACCGTTCCAAACCAGAAAAGCCCCTCGTTTCTTGAGATCCATCCTTCAGGCAGGTTCCTTTATGCGGTGAACCGCTCGTCAGTTATTGACGGGAAAGAGTGGGGTACTTTAAGTGCTTTCTCAATCGACCAGAATACCGGAATGATTGTTTTTATCAATGAGCAAAGCACATACGGGAGAGGTCCGTGCCATATCAGTTTCAGCCGGTCAGGGAACCACGCTTTTGTCTCAAACTATAACGACGGAAGCCTGGTTGTATATGGTGTTAACGATGACGGAAGTGCCGGCGATTCCCTGCAGCTGATAAGACATCATGGCAAAAGCATCAATGCCCTCAGACAGGAAAGTCCTCATGTGCATTCCGCGATCATGTCACCTGATGACAGGTTTCTTTACGTGTCTGATCTGGGCATCGACAAGGTGATGATCTACGAATTTAATCCCGGCAGCGGGTTATTAAGATCCGCCTCCACTCCTTATTATGAAGTAAGACCGGGTTCGGGGCCACGTCATTTTACAATACATCCCAATGGCAGATTCGCTTATCTTGCAGAAGAGCTGAGCTCAACCACCTCCGTGTTCAAAAGAGACACAGCCCTCGGAACGTTAACGCGGATACAAAGGATATCGAGCATCCCGTCTGACTATAATGAACAAAATACCAATGCTGATATCCACACGGATCCCGAAGGCAGGTTTCTGTATGTTTCCAACCGGGGTCATAACAGCCTGGCAATCTATACCATTAGTGAGGACGGAATGTTATCGGTTGCCGGGTACCGGCACACCATGGGTGACCGGCCCCGGAATTTTCTGATCGACCATAACGGTGATTATCTGTTTGTAGCAAACCGGGATTCCGATCATATCAGGATTTTTAAGATCAGCAGGCAGACAGGTATACCGGACGATACCGGAACGGTTGTTGAAGTTCCCGGTGCTGTCTGTATCAAGATGCTTCGGCTGCGGTAATGCTTTTATGCAGATGCTGTGATTACCGGGATCAGAGCCTGCAACATACCCGGTATGAAAGAAATTAATGAATACTTAACCTGTCAGTAACCTCATTAGCTCCTTCAACTTGCCGGTTATCACAGATGACTCACATACTTAAAATTGAATGCTCACAGAAACAGGTTTGCCTGATTTTTGGATGCAGCCAATAAAAAGAAGATTGTTTTTCCTGCTGTAATTCCATGAAGGGTTAATGCTATGAATATCATGTTCAGGTATTACCTGTGAAGATTCAGATAGTTTCCTGTTATTGACTTTTACTCCCTGAGGTTTTCTGTCAATATGCAGTTTGATATACAGGGCCCTGTCGGGCAACTGATAGCTGCCCTCGGGAGAAGGGATGTCAACCAGGGCAAAGTCATTGTCCTGTTTGTATCCTATTGTTGTTAGTGCATATGCGCCATTTTGATAATCAAGTGTCAGTCCGTCATCTTCATACAGGTCAAATGACGAGCCGGATGCAGGAAAAATATCCAGGGTGAGGGGATCGGCAGGTTTCTCTCCTTCATATTTCATTTCAGGATGCATGGGAATGATTGCTCCTGCCCTGGCAAAAACAGGCATTGTTTCAATTGGTGTAACAACATTGAGATACCTTCTGCCCTGAAATTTTTCACCGGACCAGTAATCATACCAGTCTCCTTCCGGCAGATACAGGGTCCTGGTTTTTGCACCTTTAACTGTTACCGGACATACCAGCAGGTCTTTTCCGAAAAAGTACTGATCATCGATGTCGCAGGTATTCGGGTCATCCGGATACTGAAGGACCATCGCCTGCATCACCGGTGCACCTGTTTTGTACATATTGTAATAGCTTGAGTAGATATAGGGGATCAGCCGGTACCTTAACTTATCAAACCTGGTGAATATTTCCAGTGCATCTTCACCATATCTCCATGGTTCTTTATAGCTGGGATGTTCCATTCCGAAAAGCATGGCTATCGGGCTGAACATTCCAAACTGGCACCAGCGGATATACAACTCAGGGTCAGCAATATGTTCAAATCCGCCCATGCAATGGGTCCATGCCCCGATCCCGGAAAGACCGATATTCAGCCCACCCCTGATAACAGGCAAAAAGTATTGCCATTCAGAAGGCCAGTCACCTGCAAAAATAAATGGATAGCGTTGTATTCCGGCATAACCTTCACGTGTATGATTCAAACCTCTTATGCCATTGTATTGCTGAAACTTCAGATAAGGGGCTCTGGCATATGCAACCGGAAAAATATTGTGCAGCCGTCTGACCTCAGAGCCCTGTGGTCCGAGCTTATCGCTTTCGTTTGCCTTATGTCCGAATGCACTTCCTTCATCTGTTTTTACGAATTTGCAGCCCAGATCGGCCAGGGGTTCCAGGCAGTTATCCCACCACCAGTCAACCGCTGCCGAATCAAAATAATTTAAAAAATCGCCCTGTTCACCATTTTCCGGATATGTGAAGCCCAATTCTCTCGCCTTAAAAAGATAGGTATGAACATCCCCGTTGTCAATCCTGGGCCGGATATGCAATCCTACCAACTTGTAATTCATTGCATAAAGGCTGTCAAACATCTGCTTTGGTTCAGGAAAACCGGTTTGTCTCCATTCAAAACTTGTACCTCCCTTGCCGTTTATTTTGCCAAAGATCCTCCAGGTTGAATCAAGATGCAAAATATCCACGGGTATTCCGAGTTGCCTGAATTTTCTTGCCAGTTCTGTCACATAATACTGGGAGGCCAGATCCTCGTATCCCCATGTACCGCCGCTGTATGTGCCGACATGCAGTCCCATGGCAAACCTCGGTAAAAGAGGTGTCGTTCCCGTCAGCCCGGTATATTGTTTCAAAATATCAGGAAAAGCCGGGCCGTAAATAAAATAATAGTCCATTTCACCTCCCTCTGCTGAAAACTGATATTGTTGCGGGGATGAACATCCCATATCCCAGGTTGTCTGATAGGAGTTGTGAAAAAAGATACCGTAACCATTGGTACTCATCATAAAAGGCACAGGTGAATAATTTGCTTCAAGGATATTGTACGCCCCGACTTCATGCGGCCTGCCGATTCCCCTGCCTACATTCAGAACCACAGTCTTTCCAAGCTGGTCAATGAAGTCCATTCTTTCTCCAAATCCGAAAAAATGTTCACCGGGCAGCAGCTCTTTCGTGCAGAAGGGTTTTTCCTCCCTGTACAACATGGAATTTTTTTCACCTTCAGAGTCTTTACTGATTAATTTCCCATCTGCATCAAAGAAGGATACCTTAACCGGTATTTTCTGAATGACCATATGGAGTTTATCCGTTTCGATATGGTATTCATCTTCAGTTTCAGAAAAAGTGTGACTCACTTCAGGCCATTCATATTGCTGAACCATCCAGTATTCATTGCTTTCGAATCCCTGTTTCCCTGAATTCCTGATTCTGATCATGGCAGGAGTGCAAAGAATAAACTGATAAGATTCCTGTTGTGAAATGAGGTTGATAACGTTGCCGTTTCTTTGAACGGACTGTGAGATGGTATCACTGGCAAATGAAAAAACAAAAAGAAAAATGATGAAAGGCAACACCGGTCCTTTCAGGGTAAGTTTATTCATTGTGACTGGGTCTAAAATTATGTTTCAATATTATTAAAAATACGGATGATACAAAAATTATGAGGAGATTTTGTCAGGATTAATGACTTATTCATCCAAATATGCTTTTTAAAATTGTGTAACACGGTATTATTTTGATTTTTATTTCTTCATCCGCGTCTTTTCGATCAGGTAGCGAACCAGGTCTTTCAGACGAGGCGGAACCGATGCCTGGCTGAATTCCACCACATGTTTCCTGCCCCTTGTTTCGATGGTGATTTTGTAGGAAAACCTGTCCGGATGAGGCTTCATGCTTTCTCTCGCAGGTAAACTGAAAAAGTGTGAATTACTGATCATCTCCTTCAGCATTTTGGTTTCCTGCTTTTTCAGCTGCAGGCTGTCGATGGTTTTATCAATACCAATGCCGGTGAAACCACCTGTTCGTTCAAACCTGATGGTAAACTGATCTTCCATATAGGTTCATTTGAAATTACAAATTGTCAGATACTTTTCTTTTTATCGGATCTGATACTGATACCCACCTCTTCCCAGCCTTTTTTTACGGCATCCTGTTCTTTGCTTCCGTTACCATATTCTTCCCCGGCTATCCTGAAAATAATATCAGCGGCCTCCTGGAAATCAGTCCCGGCACTTAACCTTCCGCATAAAGCCCTGTACCAGATCTGTCCCGCCTTTTCCCAGGCATATCCTCCTATTTCGTCTGCACAAATATAAAAAGCCCTGCTGGGTATACCGGAGTTTAAATGCACGCCGCCGTTATCCGAGGTGGTTTTGATATAATCTGCCATATGACCGGGCTGGGGATCCTTACCCAGTAAAGGATCATCATAAGCAGTTCCGGGTGATTTCATTGATCTGATGGCCTTTCCGTTGACATTGGATGTGAAAATACCCTGACCGATCAGCCAGTCAGCTTCGGTTGCCGTATGATTCAGCACCCGTTGTTTTACCAGCGAACCAAAAATATCGGAAAAAGATTCGTTAAGGGCACCTGATTGCCCGTGGTATTCCAGCCTGGCCTCATACTGGGTTACACCGTGAGTCAGCTCATGACCAATGATATCGACGGCAATGGTAAATCTTCTGAATATTCTTTCCTCTTCGGGCAGATCTTCATCACCATCGCCATAAACCATTTTTTCTCCGTCCCAGAAAGCGTTATCGTAACCTTTCCCGTAATGCACCAGGGATACAAGATGCATACCTTTATTATCGACCGAGTTACGCCCGAAAACATCATAATAGAGATCCCATGTATGTCCGGCACCATCATATGCTTCATCAATGGCAGGATCACCGGAAGGACCTTCTCCTTCTTTGCGGACAAGCCTGCCCCTGATGCTTTCTTTAAAGCCTGCATGATAAATAAGCCTGTGTTTTAAGGGCTGCAGTATGCGTGGTAAGGGAAAGCTGATATTCATAAGCGCCTGGCGCCTTCCGCGGAACTGGGCCGACATGGTCAGCGCTTTCAGAGCCCTTTTCTTTTGTATTTGAGTTCCGTGCTTTAAAATATTTTCGATCATGTACGGCGGAATGACGCACATAACGCTTTGATGTGGTGCGGTCATAGGTTGTGTTGTTAAGAGAAAGATTCAGATGCTAAAAATAGAAAAGTGAATGATAATTTCAAAAATAATTGAAGGATTAAGGTTCAAAAAAGACGGGAATAAACGGAACAACCGGGCCGGTCGTAATAAAACAACCAACTGATGTAAAACATTTTATTACCTGAAGTCCGATAATAGTGGTCGTTTTTTTATCTTCAGATTCTGATCAATCCGGTAAAAGCTGGTATCTTTAAAGAATTAAAAGCCGGGCATGAAAAAGCTTTACACATTTCTTTTTTTTCTTGTATCAGCCGGATGCTTTCACTGCCATTCCCGGTTCATTGCCGGGGAACGATTGGATACAGTGCGGCGGTATACCGGAAGAGCCATGAGATATATGCCCGAAAGAGGGGACTTTGTTATCTTAAACGGCCAGAAACGCTTTAACCGGGCCCTTTACGGCACAAATACAGGCTTCAGGGCAGAAGCCGGCGATTTGCCCGAGTTTGCCCTTTACATGCCGGGAATGGGAGGGAACCTGAAATTCGGGCTTGTTTCTGCCGATTCAGGTAAGTGGCTGACTGACGCGGAATACATTAAAGCCGGTTACAGACCGGGATCGATGCTTTATGAGATCAGGGATGATTTTCTGGGTGACGGTACTCTACGGTTAACTGTTATTGCCATGAGTGATGCAGAGGGTGTTATTCTGAAAATGACCGCGGATAACCTGAACAGGAATTGCAGTATATGCTGGGTTTTCGGAGGAGCAACAGGAAAGCGGTTTTCACGTGAAGGGGATATCGGGGCTGATCCTGAATCGGTCTTCTACCTGAAACCTGAATACTGCGCAGACAATGAATATTTCATACAGGATAACCTTTTCAGGCTGTATTACGGTTCCGGCAGGGCCCGTTCCGAAGATGAGTTGTATGAGAACAACCATCAGCTGTCTGTCACCGAAAAAGAAGCATTACGTTTAAAGAGAAAAAAAAGGCTGAACGGTCTGGTACCGGTCGGCTCATCATTGAAGATCTGTGATGCAGGCAGCCAGGATTCCCCGACAGACCTGATACGATCAGACAAATCAGCATCACCGGTAATTGCGGGTATCCGGAATATGAAGCAGGATGATGCATTTTATTATATTATATGGAATCCTTTAACAAGAGATACATTAAGGTATGAAGATGCGCGGTCTCTTTTTGATGAAGCTGAGAATGCAAGAAAAGAACTGGCAGAGAGGATCAGGATAAACACACCGGATCCTTTTATAAATACAATGGGCGGTGCGTTAAGCATAGCTGCTGATGCCATATGGGAAGAGCCCTCTTACCTGCACGGGGCAGTGGCCTGGCGGATGCGCCTGCCCGGGTGGAGGGGGGCATACGCAGCTGACTGGCTTGGATGGCATGACAGGGCAAGGATGCATTTTGATGCCTATCTGAAAGCGCAATACACCGCGCCCGACTCCGGTCCGAATGTGCCTGATCCGAAAACCAACTTTGCACGCCAGGAGGAGAAAGCAGGTAATTCAATTTTTACGAGCGGTTATATCAGCCGCCATCCCGGACGTATTTCCGGGCCACACCATTATGACATGAACCTGGTATTTTTCGACCAGCTGCTCCGGCACCTGAAGTGGACAGGAGATACAGCTTATGCGCGCAAAATATGGCCAGCGCTTAAGCGCCACCTGGCATGGGAAAAACGCTGTTTTGACGGAAACAGGGACGGCCTGTATGATGCGTACTGCTGTATCTGGGCAAGCGATGCCCTGCATTACAGCGGGGGAGGAACGACCCATTCATCAGCATACAACTGCCATGCAAACCGGATGGCAGGTAAGATTGCCGAAATGACCGGAGATGATCCCGGACCATTTGTTAAGGAAGCAGAAAAAATACATCATGCCCTGGATTCAATGCTATGGAT
This sequence comes from Bacteroidales bacterium, assembly GCA_016933335.1. Classification (GTDB taxonomy): domain Bacteria; phylum Bacteroidota; class Bacteroidia; order Bacteroidales; family UBA10428; genus JAFGPL01. Next base: position 99,800 of record JAFGBD010000023.1, read on the forward strand.
GCCGGATAAAGGCTGGTATGCAGAATACAAAGATCTGCTCGGCCTGAAAAAGGTCCATCCATCCGCTGCATTATGGACAATCTATCACGCCATCGATTCTGATGTCCCGGATGCTTTTCAGGCATACCAGGCATTGAAATATATTGATCATGAGATTCCCCGGATCCCGGTTTTTACAGTTGATCTGCCACAGGAGAAATATCGCGGTTATTATGTTCTGTCCTCAACCAGCTGGATGCCATACACCTGGTCAATCAACAATGTTTCGATGGCCGAAAATCTGCATACGGCACTGGCTTACTGGCAGGGCGGGAGAAAGGAGGAGGCTTATACCCTGTGGAAAAGCTCCCTCCTCGAAAGCATGTATCTTGGATCAAGTCCGGGTAATTTTCAGCAACTGTCATCCCATGATGCCTTCAGAGGCGAATTATACCGCGATTTTGCAGATGCGGTAGGGATTGCGGCAAGAACCCTGGTTGAAGGATTATTTGGTATCATTCCGGATGCCCTGAACAATACACTGACCATTTGTCCCGGTTTTCCCGGTGACTGGGATTTTGCTTCCCTGGCGGTTCCTGATATTTCAATTGACTATCAGAGAGAGGAAACAACTGACAGGTATATCATCAAACCTTCCTTCCCGCAAAAAATGAATCTGAGATTAAAGATCAATGCCAGGGGTGAATATATCGAATCTATAAGGATAAACGGAAAAGCAGGTGAATGGAGGGTTGTTACTGAAGCTGTTGATAATCCGCAAATAGAAGTTCCTGCGGAGTTTTCTCCCGAGTGGATCATATCTGTAACCTGGAAAGGAGCTCTCCCCGGTAAACTTTCCGTTCCCGGATCCATGGCTTTCAGCCGGAATATGGAGATTACTGCTGATGATGCCACATTTTTGCAGATCTATGATCCCCAGAATATCCTGAAAAATGCCGGGATTAAACAGCATCATTTTGTATCCGGTTTTAACCAGGTTACAGGTCATAAGACCTTTTTCATGCACCTCAGTCAGGGTATATTAAGCTGGTGGGAGCCCGTATGTGTGGAACTGGAAGATCCTGTCGAGATCATTGCCGGCCTGCAGCAGGAGCAGAACACCCTGAGTTTTCAGATCAAAAACAACACGGATAGATCCATCATGGCGCGATTTACGGTTAATCCCGGTGTGAACAGCTATATTGGTGAAAAAGAGATACCTCCTGCAGGCATATCACCTGTCATTCATGTTCCCATGGCAAATCTCATTCCGGGAAGCAACCTGGTGCAGGTTGAAGCGGAAGATATCATTTACAAAAAGTGTATTGTCAACTGGCAGGTTTCCGCGCGGCAGGATATGCACTATGAAACAATTGATCTTACAGGCTGTTTCAATGATAAGGTGATCAATATCTTTAAGAACCGGTACCTCTCACCAAGGTCTCCATATCCCACGCTTCAGATACCGTTGCAGGGTATAGGTGACTGGTGCTCATATAATAAAACAGCAGAAATTGATGATTCGGGATTGCGAAGAATTGCGGGTGATGAAAGCAGGTTTTATCTGCCGGCAGGTATTCCGTTTGCCACACCCGGCAATGCAGACAGTCCCAATATTCTTTTTACCGGCTTATGGGACAATTATCCTGATAAAGCCATCATACCGCTGGCAGGCAAGGCCTCGCATATCTACCTGCTTTTGGCCGGATCGACACATCATATGCAAAGCCGCTTTGTGAACGGAATGATAACAATAGTCTATACAGACGGAACCAGCGAGAAGCTGGAACTGAAAAATCCGGAAAACTGGTGGCCTGTTGAACAGGATTACCATATTGACGGACTTGCATTCTCTGTCGATGCAGCAAGGCCGTTGAGAGTATATCTGAAGACAGGGGAAGCCAAACCTGAACCTTATAACGTTCTGGCAAAAAACAAGACCATTCATATTGAAGGCGGCGCTGCATCTGTGCTTGACATGCCGGTTGATCTGACAAAGGAATTGATGGAATTGAGACTGGAAGCCACTGCCAATGATGTGGTGATCGGTTTGATGGGTATTACAGTTACTGTTGATAAATAAACATTTTCCGATTCCTTATCGATAAGGGATGATATGATTTGGAGAAAGAATTTATCAGATTTTTATATAAAGAATTTACCAGCTGCCATGAAAAGAAATACCCGGATTATTTTGCTTGTACCATTGGTGATACTCTTCGTAATTCCTGATAACAAGGATCCGGGAGATGAATTTGTCCCGCTTGAAGGAGCATGGAGATTTGCCATTGACACTTCTGCAACAGGAGAATCAGAGAAATGGTTCGGAAGAGTGCTTCCGGAAACGATCAGGCTGCCGGGCTCCATGCTGACAAACGGCAAAGGTTTTGTCCCTGATCTGGAAACAAAGTGGACCGGAAGCATATACGATTCCTCATGGTTCCGTCATCCGCGCATGGCAAAATACCGCCGGCCGGGTAACATGAAATTCCCTTTCTGGCTGACCCCTGACCATTATTATGTTGGCCAGGCATGGTATCAGAAAGACATATTCATCCCTGCTGCCTGGAAACGAAAGAGGATCATACTGTACCTTGAACGGCCGCACTGGGAAACAACTGTCTGGCTGGATACCACCAGAATAGGGATGCAGAACAGTCTCTCCACACCACATGAGTATGAACTGCCGGATAAGCTCTCCCCCGGGAGGCATACCATCACCGTCAGGGTGGATAACAGGATCAGGGATATCAATGTCGGTCCCGATTCCCACAGCCTGACCGACCATACCCAGGGAAACTGGAACGGATTAGCCGGAAAGATCGGGCTGAAGACAGGCTCAAAGATCTTTATAGATGATGTGAAAGTGTTCCCTGATGTGCAGGTCAAAACAGTAAAGGTGCTGGTCAGTTTAAAAAATGAAACAGGCAAACCGGTTAAAGGTTGTCTTTCATTATCTGCCGTTTCATTCAATTCTGATAACAAGCATACTGTGGAACCCTTGCAGCAAATGGTTACGATGGACAGGCATGAGAAACTGGTTGAGATTATTCTTCCCATGGGAACGGATATGCAGCTGTGGGACGAATTCAATCCGGCATTATACATGCTTAAGACAGAATGGAACAGTGGCAGGGGATTTTCGGATGTCCGGTATGTGCAGTTTGGGATGCGGGAGTTTAAAACAAGGGATACCCGGTTTCAGATCAATGGCAGGAATGTCTTTTTACGGGGTACGGTTGAATGTGCTGCTTTTCCCCGGACAGGATATCCGCCGTGCGACAAGGAATCATGGGCAGGGATTTTTAAGATTTGCAGGCTGTACGGACTGAATCACATGCGTTTCCATTCATGGTGCCCGCCTGAAGCTGCCTTTACGGCAGCTGATGAGGCAGGTATCTATCTGCAGGTTGAAGGGCCGTTCTGGACAAACCACGGGACGGCGGTTGGTGCCGGAAAACCTGTCGACAAGTATATATATGATGAATCCGAAAGAATTGTCGATGCCTACGGCAACCATCCATCATTCTGTATGATGGCTTACGGCAATGAACCGGCAGGACGCAACCAGGTGCAATTTCTGGGTGAATTTGTGAGTTACTGGAAAACAAAAGATAACAGAAGGATTTATACCCACGCATCAGTCGGAAAGCGCTGGCCTCACGTTCCTGGAAATGAGTTTATTGTCAGAGCCGGGGCGCGCGGCCTGCCATGGGATGAAAGGCCCCAGAGCCTGTTCGACTACTCGGGTGTTATTGATAGATATTCCAGTCCCTATGTTGCCCATGAAATGGGACAACATTGCGCGTTCCCCGACTTCAGGGAAATTGAAAAATACAACGGACCTTACCATGCCCGGAACTTTGAATTATTCCGTGAGGATCTTACAGACCATCAGATGGGCGGACAGGCGGAGGATTTTTTAATGGCATCAGGTAAATTGCAGGTGCTTTGTTACAAATCAGAAATAGAAGCATCCCTGAGAACACCGGGAAACGGGGGATTCCAGCTGCTCAGCCTGAATGATTTTCCCGGTCAGGGGACAGCCCTGGTGGGTGTACTGGATGTATTCTGGGATGAAAAGGATTATGTTCATGCTGATGAGTTCAGGAGGTTCTGCGATGCAATTGTACCGCTGGCCAGAATTCCCAGATTTGTTTACATGAATTTTGAAATTTTCAGGGCGGCGGTTGAGGTTGCCCATTTTGGTGATCAGAAGCTGGAACATGTGACGCCCCGGTGGAAAGTGACGCGAAGCGACGGAAGTGTGATCTCGGAGGGAAGCCTGGCAGCCGGGGATATCAATCCCGGTAGTCTTGTCCCTGTTGGCGAAGTGGTTGTATCTCTGTCAGGACTAATCAGGGCTGAAAAGATCAATCTTGAAATAATGGTTGGTGACCGTGCAAATGACTGGGATATATGGGTTTATCCGGCCATTCTTCCTGTTCCCGACACCTCTGATATATACATTGCCAGGCAGGCAGATGATGCAACAGGGGAAATTTTGCAAAAAGGGGGCATGGTTTTCCTGCACGGAGCCGGTAAGGTTGAATACGGCAGAAAGGTTGTTCAGTATTTCAGGCCGGTATTCTGGAACACTTCATGGTTCAAAATGAGACCGCCACACACGACCGGGATCCTCTGTGATCCGGATCATCCGGCCTTCACGGATTTTCCGACAGATTATCACAGCGATCTGCAATGGTGGGAAATATTGCATAAACAGCAGGTGATGATCATGGACAGCTTTCCTGCAGGATTTAAACCCATTGTACAGCCAATTGATACATGGTTTCTGAACCGCCGGCTGGGACTGATTTTTGAGGCCAGGGTCGGTAAAGGCAAAATCATCGTTTGCAGCGCTGATTTGCTTTCCGGTATCAGTAACAGGCCTGCTGCACGACAATTGTATTACAGCCTCATCAATTACATGAATTCGGAGAAGTTCATGCCGGAGCATGAGGTTGATTATGCTGTGATCAGGGATATTTTTACCGATAAGTCATGGCCTGACTGGAATTCGTATGCAAAGGACAGTCCTGATGATCTCATTCCGGAAAAGAAATAGATTTGATTTTGATAAACCGGATTTTTCAGGCACATATTAAATAAATATTGATTTTTAAGCAATATTCATATTGGCCGGAGAGATTTATTATTTTTATCTTTGAATCCCGGCGAGCATATTTCCCGTAGCTCTGCTGCGGGATAGGCGAGCAAAAAATAAAAAGAATCCTTAACGGGATCGATGATTGCCCGAAGCTTGCTTCGGGGAGAATCAATAACTGTAAAAAGAACAGACATTTGACTGATAACAGGCATAACCAGGATCTGTACTTTTTCTCCCGCCTGAAACTGGGTGATGAAAATGCTTTTGATTACCTGTTTAACTACTATTATCCGGGACTTGTTATTTATGCTGACAAGTTTGTGGCAAACAACCATCTGGCTGAGGAAATTGTCCAGGGAGTATTCATGAAATTATGGCAGGACAGAAGGTACATTGAGATCAACTCATCGGTTAAATCCTATATTTTCAGGTCGGTAAAAAACAAATGCCTGGACATTCTAAAGCACAGGAAAATCAAAGATGACTATGCCAGGAAGGTCCTGAATGATCATGAACCATCAAATGAAGCGACCTGGGACACTTATGTCGAATCGGAGCTATACATCATATTGATCCGGGAAATTGAAAAGCTTCCGCCGGAATGCCAGAAGATTTTCCGGTACAGCAGGATCAGAGATCACACCAATAAAGAAATCGCTGAAAAGCTCGGGATTTCGGTAAAAACAGTTGAAAATCAGATTAGCAAGGCATTAAAAATATTGAGGGTTGCCCTGCAGGAGTATCTGGAATGAAGATAACCGGATTGCAAAATCAAACGAAATAAAAAGTTTCCCTGATAGGTGTAAAATGATGATGAATCGTCCTGAGGTATATTACAGGTTATTTTTGTATTGTAATTAATGGAAGAAATAATCGTCAGGTTTTTGCAGTATACTGCAACTCCGGAGGAGAAAACAATGCTGGAATCCTGGTTAAAGGAGGGCAAGCATAACCGGGATGAGTTTGACTCATTCCGGAAGACATGGGATCTGGCATCAAGACTGACCCGGATTCATGCTGTTGATGTTGCCAAAGCCAGAAAAAAAATAAAAAGAAACATCCCGGAACTCAAAAAGTCAAAAGGCCTGTTTTTTTACTGGCAGAAGATTGCCGCCATTATCATTCTGCCACTTATGATTCTGGCAGGAGGATACTTTTACTGGCTTAATCATTTATCTGATGATCAGGTTATTCAACAGACCGTCACATCGTCATATGGTACAAGAAGCCATCTGAACCTGCCCGATGGAACCGGGGTCTGGCTTAATTCAGGAAGTATCATACGGTTTCCTTCAGAGTTTCGGGGAAACAGGAGGGAAGTATATCTCGAAGGTGAAGCTTTTTTCAATGTTTTGGATGACAGGTTGAGGCCGTTTTATGTCAATCTCGGAGAAATGTCGGTTAAGGCTGTAGGTACTGCCTTCAACATTGCAGCCTATAAAAAGGATAATACTTTTGAGACCACCCTGATTTCAGGAGAATTGCTGCTGGTTAAAAAGAACCGTTCAAGGAAAGATGTTGTGCTCTTTAAGATGGAACCCAACCAGCATACCATCTATGATAAATCAAGGAAAAAGATCACATTACATGAAGATATTCTGATTCCGGGTGAGGATGCGGAAGAAATCAAACCCATAAAATCAGTCGGTGCCGAACCAATTCCGCAAAAAGTTGATATATTTGAGAATAAATATACTTCATGGATCAACGGTAAACTGGTATTCAGGAATGATCCCATGGATGAAGTAGTCAGGCGTCTGGGGAGATGGTACAATGTTGATATTCAGCTTCATGACACCATACTCTATGACTTCAGTTATACAGCTACATTCATCGATGAAACACTGGAACAGGTGCTTGATCTGCTTAAATTAAGTGCCCCGATGGAATATGCCATTACAGAGAGAAAAATGAAGGATGATCATTCATATACCAAAAAGCTTGTGGTCATTAAACTAATTAAAAAAAAACCAATTATTAACCAAAACTTAAATCTATGACATAACGATACAATGACTGACCTTGATTAAACCTGAAGATACCCTGACCCATAATGCTGTCCGATTGACTTTCCTTTTATAATTCACCAAAGCTGTAACGCAGGGTATTAATGCGCAGGATAAAAGCATGCTGTGGAAACTGATTTTTCAGATTCAATTTCAGATAAATTAAGAAAAAGCACTCAAAAGATTTCAACCTAACACAATAATTATTATGAAAAAAAACCTGATTTATTCTTTAACTTGCAATTATGATTGCTGGTTAAAAAAAACAATTCTAACAATGAAACTAACGGTTTTTCTTTGCGCATTGTCAATCATGAATGTATTGGCAAATGACTCTTATCCTCAGAATGCCAGGCTAACGCTGGATCTGAAATCTGTAACCGTCGAGCAGGTTTTACAGAAGATCGAGGAAGGTTCCGAGTTTTTCTTCCTTTATAACAGCAGGCTGGTGGATGTAACGAGGAAAGTGGACGCTCATTACAAGGATATGAAGATAATCGACATCCTTGAAGAGCTGTTTACAGGTGAAAGCATTGAATACATTGTCAAAGACAGGCAGATCATTCTTTCATCCACCAATTATGAATCATTGTATTCAGATCCTTCACGCAGGCAGCAGATTGAAGTTTCAGGTACGGTTGTTGATGCCGGGGGAAACACGCTTCCCGGCGTTAACATTGTAGAAAAAGGAACAGAGAATGGTACCATTTCTGACATTGATGGCAGGTATACCATTACAGTGGCCGGGCCTGAGGCAACGCTGGTATTTTCTTTTGTAGGGTATCTGCAGGAAGAGATACCGGTCGGATCAAGAACAAACATTAATGTGACTCTTGTCGAGGATATACTGCAGCTTGATGAAGTGGTTGTTGTAGGTTACGGGACTGTCAGAAAGAGCGATGTTACGGGAGCACTGACCAGTGTGACGGCAGAAACCATCCAGGAGAGGCCGTTGCAGAATGCGCTTCAGGCCATGCAGGGTAAAGCTGCAGGTGTTGACGTAATGTCAAATATCAGGCCGGGTGAGGCTGCAACAGTAAGAATACGCGGAAACAAGTCCCTGACAGCCACAGAATCACAAAAACAGCCGCTTTATATCGTTGACGGGAATGTTCTTATGGGAGACATTAACACCCTCAATCCCTATGATATCGCTTCCATAGATATTCTTAAAGACGCTTCTGCAACAGCCATTTACGGATCAAGAGGAGCCAACGGCGTTGTTCTGATCACAACTAAGAAGGGATCTGAAGGAAAAGTTACTGTAAACTATAACGGGGCATTGAGGCTGGATAATATTCACTCGGTGACTGACTGGGCCAGTTCAGGTCATGCACTGGACCGCCTGCGGCTTGCCTACCAGAACGGCAGGGCCTATCGTATTCCATACCCTGATCCGGCTCAGGATATTCAACGGTTCGGGCACAATGATTACTGGACCATCGATGCCATCCGCAAAGGATATGAATGGGAGGATCCGGGAACATACACAACACCGGTAATGAGAGAAACAACCCAGGCTGAGCGGGATAAAGGATGGCCGGATCAGGTGCCGGTATACAACCCGGATAACATTCCGACATACGACTGGATAGGTCTGCTGACCAGGACAGGTGTTACCCATGATCATAATATATCTGTTTCAGCCGGAACCGAAAGATCAAGCCTGTATCTTTCAATCGGTTACCTCGACAACGAAGGAACCCAGCTGAACCAGTCATACAACCGTTTTACCACTTTGCTCAACGGTGACATCAGACCGACAGACTGGTTAAGCGTGGGAGCATCCCTCAATATAGCCAAGGGAGAACAGGAATACGGATCGATATACAGAACAGGAAGCGCCACAGGAGCCAAAGATTTATACGGTATGGCACTTGGAATGTACCCGATGGGGCAGCCCTATGATACATCGGGAAACCTGATCGATTATCCCGGTGGCAATGCCGGCGCCCCCGTATGGAATCCCCTGTATGATGTTGATAATACCGAAGACAAGAGATGGTCTACCAATTTCCAGGGCAATCTGCACGGTGAAATACAATTCACCCCGTGGTTAAGATACAGGGTCAATTTTGGAGCAGGTTTGCGCTATTACAGACGGGGTAACTGGCAGGGCAAAGAATCAACGGTGCAAAGTGGTGCGGAAATCCCTTCAGCATCAGCTGGTCTTGAAACAGATGATCATTTTCAATGGCAGATAGAGAATATGTTATATTTCGACAAGACATTCGGAGAGCATGCCATTGGCGCTACCTTTGTTCAGTCTGCATATGCCCAGCAACATGAAGAAGCAGATATGTCAATCGGATTTATCATAAACGATTCCCCGAAGTGGTATGACCTGGCAGCCAATAATAAGGGTGACATGAGCGATTACAGGACCGCATTCAGTGAATCCCAGCTTGCATCCTACCTGGGAAGGATTAATTATTCATTCATGGATAAATATTTGCTGACAGCTTCAATTCGTTATGATGGCTCTTCTGTGCTTGCACCGGGAAATAAATGGGATGCTTTTCCCTCTTTTGCCGTTGGCTGGAAAATGCATGAAGAGGATTTCATGAAATCAATCGCACCAATAAACCAGATGAAGCTTCGTGTGGGTTACGGTGTTACAGGGAATGCCAGTGTTAATCCTTATGTTTCTTCAGGTCCGCTAAAGCAGTATAATTATATATTCGGCATTAATGTTGCAACAGGATATATACCCGGTGACATGCCCAATCCGGACCTGGGATGGGAAAAAACCGCACAGACCAATATCGGTCTGGATTTCGGTTTGTTCAGGAACAGGATAGACGGTACCATAGAGTTTTATTACTCAAATATTTATGATCTCTTAATGACAAGAGAAATACCTGCAATTACCGGTTTTACCCGGATGGTCGATAATATCGGCAGGATGAAGAACAGGGGACTTGAGATAACCCTGAATACAGTCAATATCAGTACCAGGGATTTCAGCTGGAAAACCAGTATCAACTTTGCCACCAACCATGAAGAGATTGTTGAACTGGTAAACGGCAAGGAGGATATGCTTAGCCAGGGCCTGAACGGCAACGGCTGGCTTATCGGGCAGCCGGCCAATATATTCCGTACTTATGAAGTCGACGGAATATGGCAGGATACTCCTGAAGATTCCGCAGAAATGGTATTATGGAGAGAAAGGGGCAGTATTTACTTTTCACCCGGCCAGTACAAGCCTGTTGACCGTAATAATAATTACATGCTGGAAGACAGCGATAAAGTTGTTGTCGGAACAATCAATCCAAAGTGGGTCGGAGGTATAACCAATACTTTGACATACAAAAACTTAAGCCTGAGCTTTTTCATGTATGCACGCATAGGCCAGTCATATTTTGCCAACCTTGCTCCCGGAGGAGTCGGTGAGAACAGTTATGTCAGTTATGTAAGGGAAGAAGATCCGAGCAATTTCTGGTCGCCTGAGAATCCCGGTGCAGAATATCCGCAGCCGACACTCACCGCAGCGAACAGCAGTGTAAGACAGGCTACATATATCAATAGCGGTTCATACGTAATCATGAGGAACATTTCGGTATCATATAACCTGCCCAGGCTTATACTGGACAAGGTAAAGGTGGCAAACTGCGAGCTTTATCTACAGGTGCTCAACCCGTTTATTTTCGGTGGGAAGGTTGTGAAAGCCGGAATCAATCCCGAGGATGAAAACAACTGGAATAATATAAACTCGATCGGAGAGCCTGTAGGTGGTACCAATAACAACAGAATTCTTATCAGAAGCTGGGTATTTGGTGTCAGGGTAGGTTTATAATAAGTAACAATTAAATTGAAAACCGATGAAAAAAATAATTTTGTTAATATCAATCTTTATAACCTTTCTGGCATGCCAGGAGGATTTTCTGGAAGAAAAACCAGTAACGGTTCTTACCCAGAGTTTTTATAAAACAGCTGAAGGACTTGAAGCACTGGTAAACGGATCATACCAGGTATTCCGTTTTGAAACGGATTATAACCCGGGAAATTTCTTATTCGGATCAGCCAACGATTGCGAGGTGTTTCTGGCCAATCAGGATGCAGCCCGCCTTGCCAATGGTCTTTACAGGCCTGATGCCTGGGGTGCTGATGCGTCAACTGATGGTCTGCATATGGCAATAATGGTCAACAATTTGGTGGGAGAGATTTCAGGCGATTATGTTGAAGGAATGTACCCTGTAATTAACAGGTGTAATGTGTTTCTCGAAAACTTTCCTCAACTGGGTGAAGATGACCAGAAAAAAGTTGCCGACAGCAAAGGGGAAATTTTGTTTATCAGGGCTTACTGTTACTATTTACTGACCAACGTGCTAGGCGATGTACCTCTGATTCTTAAGAGCTTTGAGGGGATGCCCGCCAGCTTCTATTTCCCCAAATCATCCATTGAAGATATTTATAAGATAATGATAGCAGATCTGCGCGAAGCCGTTGAATTGTTGCCGGAAAACACTCCCGATCTCGGAAGGGTTGCCAGGCCTGCAGCCGCGCACCTGCTTGCCAAGCTGTATCTGCACCGTGCACAGGCAGCAGAATGGCAGAACAGTCCCGAAACACACCTGGCTATGCTATACAAGGGAAATGTAGCTACCGACCTTGATTCCTGTATATACTACGCAACAGTTGCCATAGACATTAAGAAAGGCCAGACCACAGCCGGAGGATTGGCCCCGAATTTTGGCGATCTTTGGGCGGTTGCGGGTTATGTAACAGAAAATACAAATTATCCCAGGGATCTGGTCAAGGAAATCATGCTTTCAGCCCAGTATACATTCTCAACGGAATATAATGGCCGTTACGGAGATAATCACCAGTTCGTACATATCTATGACCAGGACTATACCGTACTGGCTGCCGGTGTATCCCGCGATTACCAGGATTATCCCCGTCCGTTCAGGGCCATAGGGCCCAATGACTGGGCTTATGACATGTTTACCAATAAAGATAACGATTCAAGGTTCTATAAAACGTTTATTCCCGAATACTCCTCAAATGATCAGGGCAAGGCAAATAGTGGTGTACCGTGGGACACTGTGACTGCTTATTATTACAATACATATCTTAAGGATAAGTATACTGACTATTATGATGGCGACAGTGCGGTAGCAGGAAAAAGTAAAATCCAGTATGAAAAACGTTCGCTGGTTTTCATTGAAAACTCAAAGGATGAGCCGGTTGATTCGTTATGGCTGGCCAGCCAGCCGTTTCTTATCCTGGCACGCTGGACAGCATGCAGTCCCGGAAGAGATGGTTATGATGCGGTAAAAGATATTGACGGTAATATCACAGGTTTTGAACCCGGTGAGGTTGTTGATCCTTTAAACCCGGTGGTGAGCGATGTCTCCGACAGGGATGTGAGATACCGTATTACATCCGATCCAGGTCTTGAGAGATATGGTTGTGATGCAATATGGGACAGGTCATCCCTGGCATATCTGAGCACTGCAAAATGGTGGGATCTGAACAGGGGGGAAGCCACACGTGACAGAGGTGCAGGTACCATCGACATACCATTGATCAGGCTGGCCGAAACATACCTGGTTCGCGCTGAAGCTCATGGCCGGAAAGGTGATTATAATGCTGCCATCGATGATATCAATGTGATCCGTAAACGTGCGGCATATCATCCCGGTGAGAAGAGATCGGAGATCCTGGTGACGATGGAACCGGGGATTTTTACAGGCAGAATGGATATTCCTGCTAATGAACAGACCGCTCCTTATACAGTAAGTACCGACTCTTATGAGAAAATAAGGGTTACCGGTGACGAATGGCTGGACGGAACAGAAAAGGCGAAAAAAGAAAATTATCCGCCCACTGTAAGCAATCATCCTACATCAGATCCGGCACTGAACCGGTTTGTTCATTTCATCTACAATGAAAAAGCACGTGAATTCCTTTTCGAGCTGCAGATCACCGAAGACCTTCATAATGCAGGGATCCTTTATGACCGTGTTTACTACAGGGATTATTTCGGTGCGCCTGCTACATCGACCGGAACAGAAGACCATCCTTTCCCGTATGATCAGCATGATGTGGCTCTGGGTCAGCCGGTTGGTGCAATCGGCACCGGAAGGGGCCAGTTTGACAAACACCACACCTTCAAGGCCTGGCCGATAGGATATCTGCAACTGTTAACCGACGAGGAAGGAAATGCATTGACTGCAGCTGACAGGCAGGAATATCAGAACCCGGGTTACTAATATATAACGACGATAAATCTTGTTAAATCAGTGAAAGAGGGGACGGTATCCGTCCCCTCTTTCTGTTTGCTTCCTCATTTTTTTTTACATATCATGTTGTAATCCGAATCATTTATATTGTTTAAATTTCCGGTACTTTAGCAACTTTGTTACAACAGATCAAAATTTTGTTGCTGAATAATGTTTTATTAATTTGAATACGATGCATAACAGACATCTGATGATTTTAGTCCTCCTGTCCAGCTCTTTTTTAGTGCAGGCCCAGATCCCGTACCAACCGGGTCATACCCAATATCTTGTCAATGAGCCCTATGACATCAGCGGTGATTTTCACGATTTTACAAATACCTATTACATTGCCGATGCACTAACGGGATTTATGCCGGAAAAAGCTACAGGAAAGATCATTTACCACAGGTATGAATATTTTACCCGCCAGGCATTTAATAATATGCTCGGGATTTTGCGGCCGGTTGATCCCAATGAGTTTCCTCCTGTGGAATATGCCGCTTCACCGGAACTTTCCTTTTCAATGGAATTCATTTCACCACGAACGATCAGGATAAGAGCGGCTTCAGGTCCGGCACCGGCGACTGACGAAGAATCCCTGATGCTTGTTAATGGCAAGGCTCCGTCTGATGATTCATGGAAATACACAAAAACAGAGACTGGTCACCGCTACTCCGGCGAACACGGTTCAGTCATCATCGCTGAGAAGCCATGGCATGTATTTGTTTATGATGCTGACGGGAAACTGCTGACCAAGACCATTCATCATGCCGACCATTCCGATTCTGCCTATACGCCCGTATTGCCCTTTTCTTATGTCAGGAGGGCGTCGGATTACTCAAGGAGCTTCAATGCTGTTTTTGCCCTGTCACCCGGTGAAAAGATATTCGGATGCGGGGAATCGTATACCGGGTTTGACAAACGTGGCCGGAAGATAGTCCTGTTTGCCGATGATGCCAACGGTGTGCAGAACGAGAGCATGTACAAGCCTGTCCCGTTTTTCATGAGCAGCCGCGGATACGGAATGTTCATGCATACCTCTTCTCCCGTAACCTGCGATTTCGGCAGGTATTTCAGCGGGATCACGTCATTGATGATCGGTGATGACGAACTGGATCTGTTTCTCTTTATAGGAGAACCCAAAGAGATACTGGATGAATATACCGACCTGACGGGTAAAGCTGCCATGCCGCCTTTATGGTCGTTCGGTTTCTGGATGAGCAGGATCACCTATTTTTCAGAAGAGGATGGCAGGGCTGTGGCTGACAAGCTCAGGGTAAACAGGATACCCTGTGATGTCATTCATTTTGACACGGGATGGTTTGAATACGACTGGCGGTGTGATTACAGGTTCTCACCCTCTCGTTTTAAAGATCCGCAGAAGATGATAGCAGACCTTAAAAAACAGGGATTTCATATCTCCCTCTGGCAGCTGCCTTATTTTGTTCCCCAAAATACCCTGTTCACTGAGATCATCGGGAAGGGACTTGCCGTAAAAGATGCAAGGGGAAATATCCCTTATGAGGATGCGGTCCTCGATTTTTCAAATCCCGAAACCGTTGAATGGTACCGGGAAAAAATTGCAGGCTTGCTGCGGATGGGTGTCGGGGCTATTAAAGTCGACTTCGGCGAGGCAGCGCCGTTAAACGGTATTTATCATTCCGGGAAGACCGGATTTTATGAACACAATCTTTATCCCCTGAGATACAACAAAGCCGTTGCAGACATCACCAGGGAGGTGAATGGTGAGAACATCATCTGGGCCAGAAGCGCATGGGCAGGAAGCCAGCGGTACCCGACTCACTGGGGCGGTGATCCTGCCAATACCAATACCTCAATGGCTGCTACCCTCAGGGGAGGTTTGTCACTGGGACTTTCAGGCTTCTCATTCTGGAGCCATGATATGGGCGGATTTGTGCAGAAAACGCCTGAAAACCTTTACCGCAGATGGGTGCCGTTCGGGATGCTGACTTCGCATGCAAGGAGCCATGGAATTCCCCCCAAGGAACCGTGGGAATACGGGGAGGATTTTATGAATGCTTTCCGCATGGCCGATGAGATGCGGTATCGTCTGATGCCATATATCTATGCACAGGCCAAAGACTGCTCTGAAAACGGGTTGCCGATGGTAAGGGCCTTATTTGTTGAATATCCCGATGATCCGGGATCATGGCTGATTGACAATGAATACCTTTTCGGATCTGATATACTTGTTGCTCCCATATTTGAAAATATGCCCGAAAGGGATGTTTACCTTCCTTCGGGGGAATGGATTGACTACCAGACGGGGAAAATATACCAGGGAGGATGGCACCGGATCGCTCATGGTGAAATACCCGTTATCATGCTTGTAAGGGAAGGATCGGTCATACCGCATATCAGCCTGGCACAGACAACCATGGAAATGAACTGGAGCAGGCTGAAACTGGTTGTATTTGCATCTGAAAACACACAAAAGGCGACCGGAAAAGTATGCCTGCCTTCGGATGACATCCTGCATGAATTGTTCCTTAAAAGAGAAGCAGGCCGGTTTGTGCCGGAAAACGATCCTTACCAGACAAAAGTGGACTGGAAAATAGAGCATTTTGCCAGGGAACAATAGCTGAGATTGGTTAATAATAATGAATAATAACGTTTGTATTGAATAATCATCGCTGAAAGATCCATCGAATAATAATAACAGCAATAATGACTTAATCATGAAAAACACATTTGCATTGATCCTTCTGCTGATAATCAGCACAGGTTTACATGGACAAAAATTTGACGGACTGGCACTTACGCCGCCCATGGGCTGGAACAGCTGGAATCATTTCGGCTGCAATGTTGATGAGAAAATGATACAGGAAACAGCCGATGCAATGGTTACAAGCGGAATGAAGGATGCCGGATATACCTATGTGGTAATCGATGACTGCTGGCATGGAGAACGCGACAGCCTCGGATTTATCCGTCCTGATCCCGGGCGGTTTCCTTCTGGCATGAAAGCACTTGCCGATTACATCCACTCCAGGGGCCTTAAGTTCGGAATATACTCCGATGCGGGTGCTAAAACCTGCGGGGGACGGCCCGGCAGCCGCGGATATGAATACCAGGATGCCCTTACCTATGCTTCCTGGGGTGTTGATTACCTGAAATACGACTGGTGCAGCACCGGTGAGCTGAACGCAAAAGAAGCGTATACCACCATGCGTGATGCATTGTATCGTGCGAAAAGACCTGTTGTACTGAGCATCTGTGAATGGGGTGATAACGAACCCTGGACATGGGCGAAGGATATCGGACACCTGTGGCGCATATCGGGAGATATTCACCACTGTTTTGATTGCCAGTGGGATCATGGGATCTGGAGCTCATGGGGAGTTGTTCAGATTCTTGAAATGCGGAAAAATATAAGGCAGTATTCCGGTCCTGATCACTGGAATGATTTCGATATGATGGAAGTGGGCAACGGGATGTCTGCCGGTGAAGACCGCGCGCATTTTTCCCTGTGGTGCATGATGGCTTCGCCTCTGATTGCAGGGAATGATCTCAGAAAGATGTCAAAAGAAACCGTCGATATACTGACAAACAAGGAAGTAATAGCCGTTAACCAGGATCAGTTGGGAATACAGGGATATAAAATGCTTGATTTGGGTGACCTGGAAGTGTGGGTCAAGCCTTTAAAGGATTCCGGACTGGCCGTCTGTTTCCTTAACCGGGCACTAATCCCGGAGAGCATCGGGTTTGACTGGAAAGAATACCCGATAGACGACGGATTCTCAAAACTGAAAATCGATTTTAATAAAGCAACATATCAGATTCGTGACCTGTGGGCAAAGAAACCGGCAGGGACCACCAATCAGGAATTTAAAGCCATTGTACCCGGTCATGATGTGATCATGCTGAAACTTTTCAGATAATAAAATAACCCAGTGACCTTTGCCTCCTGAAAAGCGGATTTTGCAAAGGCAGATACCGTATCTTTTATGGCCGGCAGCTGCCGTATCTTTTATGGCCGGCAACTGCTTATTCGATCAGCCTGATGCTTTTTAAAACATTCCTGGTTATTTCATACCTGGCATGCCGGGTTCCGGAATAATCACCGGTTGTAAAATTCATGGCGTAGAAATAAACATCGGTATCCAGCTCAATGTATCCGACCAGCCACATGATGGATTCATTTCCGGATATTTCAGTGCCGCCGGTCTTCCCGCTTAACCTGTAATCACCGGTGTTCTCAAGGATGATGATCTCTTTCACCATGTCAATGGTTTCCCTGGATACATTCAGTTCATAATCATAAAATTTTCGCAAAAAATCCACCTGCTGAAACGCATTGATTCTCAGATCACCTGCCAGCCAGAACCTGTCCGGTGGTCCGCCAGGGTTCCTGTTTCCATAACCGAAAGAGTTGAAATACCGGTGGTACTTCTCAATACCAACCTTATCGGCGATGCGAAAAAATACCCACACGCATGAGTACTTTATGGCACTCCTGAGTGTCTGATCCTGGTTCCAGCTCTCATGAGGCCATTCTCTGCCGTCCCACTCAATGACCTGGCCGGTGTCTGTGATCACTTTTTCTTCCAGGGCTATAACTGCATTCGGTATCTTAAAAGTGGAAGCAGGAAGGTAGCCAGAATCGCATCTTGCCGGATTGTAGCACAGGTAAAAGTCGCCTGATTTATCGTAGAGAACAAAACAACCATCAACGCCAAATTTATCAAAATGACTTTTTAAATCGATCAGCTTTATCTCCTGTGAACACAATGATAAATGAAGTATTGCAAGAATGAAGATCAGATGGGCTTTGTTTAAAATATTCGACCGTTTCATTTCATCGATCCATTTATTTTTATAATCAGTTTATATTGGTCAGGCCTGATAAAAGATGTTCCTGTATTTCAATATTGTTCAGATGATATGGTCCATATGGTTCCAGTGACTTTCTTTATCCATTCCCGTGAAATCAGCTCATGGCCGGCAGGCATGGGATGAATGCCATCCCAGATCCAGTAATCAGCAGGAGCCTTGCCATCTGTTATGGAATCTCCCTGGAAAAGAAATGTTAATCTTTTTTTTTATTTTATTATTTGTTAAATCATTCATAGTAAATGTATTCGTTAACCACACCGGTAAACTGAAAGCAGCTATTCCTGTAAATCCGGTATTTTTGATGAAAAGCCGTCTGCCCGGTTTTTGTTTCAGATCCATATAATAAAAAACTGAAAAGTATTTGTTTAGTCTCTGTTAAGCGATTCTTTCAGTCTCATGATTTCAATTCCTGCCTCAATCACTGCTCCCAGACCATGAGCTTCGTTGGTTCTTGCCGGGCGGTTATAATAAAAAACCAGGTCATCCTGGATTCCTGTACCGACACAGACACTCTTTAACTGTCCGTCAAGTGTGATCATACTGGACTTGAGACCTTCCCATCCTGCCAGGGCAATGGTTGCATAGCTCCTGTCAATCCATCCCTGGTTGACTGCCCTTGCGATGCAATATGTAAACATTGATGTGCAGGAAGATTCTTCATATGAGTCGCTTTTATCCAGGAGCTGGTGCCAGAGTCCGTTTCCGTTCTGGTATTTAGCGATCCCGAGGATCTGCTTTTCAAGGTTTTTCATGACTGCTTCACGGCCGGGATGATCTGCCGGTAAAAAATTGAGTAAGTGAACGCTGGCCATCATCACCCATCCGTTACAACGCCCCCAGTGTGCAACCCCGTTCCGGTCCAGGTCACTGTAATAACAATGGTAATATAATCCTTTATCCTCATCCCATAAGTATTTGTTGAAGTTCAATGCCTGTGTGACTGCATCGTTAAAATATTTTTTGTCACCGGTGAGTTTACCCATCCTGACAAGAAAAGGGACACTCATATAAAGATCGTCAGCCCACAGCGTCATTTGATGTGGTCCTTTTCTTACCAGTGTTTTATCATCAAGCCGCTCCTGCCTGTTCAGGATATGATCTGCAACGCGGTCAAAATATTCACGTAATTCTATGGAGGGTTTCTTATGATATGCCTCGATGGCGCTTGCACCCATCGAACCGCAGTCATCAAGTTCCCTGATGTTGAAAATCTGATGATAAGGATATCTCCATGGATTCATGCCCTCTTTAAACCTTCTTTCAAATTCCCTGTAATTGTCCATTCCGAAATAAACCTGATTGATACAATGACTGGTGTATTTCTCATCCTTCAGGTATTCTCCGAGGTCTGCCATGGCTATATTGATCACCCCGTTCACATAATACCAGCCTAAATATTCACTGCTGAATCGTACCCATGTTCCTTCGGGGATTTCACCGGCAGTAGCATAAGTTTTATCGTTCCTGAACTCTGAAAATCCATACCGGGTTTCTGAAATAATGCGGTCGGCAATGGTTCTTACCACAGCTTCATCGGTTCCGGTCACCTGAGCCAGGGAAGCCGAGGCTATATAAATTAATAACATATTGAATATCAGCTTTTTCATATTTTTTTAGGTTTTTATGATTATGCGTTTTTTTATTGCTTATCAATAATCACTTTTCTGGAAACAGCAGTTTTAAGTTTAAATGCAGGTTTATATTCACCTTCTACTTCAGCGCATCTCCAGTTTGCTGTTGAACTCATATCGCCGGCCTTCGATGGTTGTTATACTGGTAACTTTTTCACCATACCTGATCTGGCAATCATTGCCCAGCTTGGATAAAACAACGGCTTTTTTAAGTTTACCCTCTTCCCAGTCAATATCTACTTCAAAGCCGCCCCTGGCGCATAAGCCGTGAATATACCCGTTTTTCCAGGCAGAGGGCAGGGCAGGAAGCAGGTGAATTTCACCTGCGTGGCTTTGCAGCAGCATTTCGGCAATTCCTGCAGTTGCCCCGAAGTTGCCATCTATCTGGAACGGCGGATGGGTGTCAAACAGATTATGCAGAGTGGATTTTCGCAGCAATGCAAGGATATTGTCATATGCAGCTTCGCCATCCTGCAGGCGGGCAAAGAAGTTGATGATCCAGGCCCGGCTCCACCCTGTGTGACCTCCGCCATGTGACAGCCTGTGCTCAATGGTCTTTCTGGCTGCTTCCAGGAATTCCGGATTTTTTTGTTTTGTAATCTGGCTACCGGGATGCAGTCCGTACAGGTGCGATATATGCCTGTGCCCGGGTTCGGCTTCTTCAAATTCTTCTGTCCATTCCATCAGGCGGCCATCACTTCCAATTCTTACCGGAGAAAGATTCTCGAGTGTTTTTATCATTTCATTTCTGAATGCGTCATCCCGGCCAATGATGCCGGATGTCCTGATGGTATAATTCAACAGGTCCCATATAATCATCTGATCCATTGTGGGGCCCATGTTCATGGATGCTTTCTGGCCGTCGCTGGTGAGGAATCTGTTCTCGGGAGAGATGGACGGACCTGAAACCAGCCTGCCTGTCTTTGGATCTTTTACAAGCCAGTCCATGCAGAATTCCGATGCTTCTTTCATGATGGGGTATGCGAAAGTATCCAGCCAAGCTTTGTCTCCTGTATAAAGATAGTGTTCCCAGAGATGCCTGCAGCTCCAGTTTATCCCCATTGGCCACATTCCGTAACCAATCATGCCGGTGGGCTCTGTAAAATGCCAGGGATCTGTGGTGTAGTGGGCAACAATTCCTTTGCAGCCGTAAACATCCCTGGCTGATTTTCGTCCGTCTTCGCTCAGGTCGTTGATGAATTCAAGGAATGGCATATGAAGCTCCGACAGGTTGGTGACCTCTGCCGGCCAGTAGTTCATTTGAATATTGATATTGATGTGATAATCGGCACTCCATGGCAGCGTAAGGCCGTCTGCCCAGATGCCCTGAAGGTTGGCCGGAAGACATCCGGGCCTGGAGCTGCTGATAAGCAGATACCTCCCGAACTGGAAATAAAGTTCCATCAGCTGGGGATCGACATACCCGTTTTTCATGGCATCGATGCGTGCATCTGTCGGAAAATAAACCGCATCGGTTGATCCGATATTGAGATCCACCCTTTTAAAGTATTGCCGGTAGTCGGTAATATGAGATTTCTTCAATTCATCATAGGATTTCGATGAAGCCAGCTCCATCTGTTTTGCGCTGATATCTCCGGGATCACCTCCATGATAATCGGTTGCTGCAGTTAAAAGAAGCACCACCGAATTTGCATTCCCGATCCTGATACTGTCACCTCCGGAAACCAGTGTGCCTCCTTCGGGAACCGCTTTCAGCCTGGTAACCATTTTGACACCGATGCCATTGCCTGTATGTTCGCTCATTATCATGTCATTCCCGCCGGTTTCGATCTTCGCCCTGTTGCCCGGACGGCTAAGCCTTACAGTCAGGCTGATATCATTGCTTCTCCCGGCACTTAACCTGACGACCAGCACCTGGTCAGGTGCACTGGAAAATATTTCACGTGTGTACTGTGTCCAGTTGGCCTGGTAGGTGACTGTGGCAATGGCAGTTTCAATATCCAGTTCCCTTCGGTAATCACCCTTTCCCCTGTAACGGCCGAAATCGAGGATCAGATCTCCCAAAGTCTGGTACGAATGGGTTTCATCGTTTTTCTTATCTCCCATGATTTTTTCCTGGGCTGTTTTTTCAGCTTCCACAAACCTGCCTTCAAACAGCAGCCTGCGAACCTCAATTAATCCCTCCAGCGACCGGGGATTGTGGTAATCCAGCTCCCTGCCTGCCCACAGGCTTTCTTCATTAAGCTGTATCCTTTCCTTTTCAATGCCGCCGAAAATCATGGCCCCGAGCCTTCCGTTTCCGACCGGGAGGGCATTTTCCCATTCAGTTGCCGGGCGTGTGAGCCAGATTTTCAGATCATTGCCTGTAATGTCCTCATGAGACTTTTCCTGTGCGAAACAGGCAGGTATTAAAGAACTGTTCAATTGCAGCAGGATTAGTAAGATAAACACCTGGGGGAAATGATTTTTTACTGGCATTTTTTTCTTTTTTAAGTGTTATATGAATCTTTGAATCCCGGCGAGCGCATTACTTTCAGTGAGCTCCGCTTCGCTCCGGTTCCCCGTAGCTTTGCTGCGTGGTAAGCGAGCAAAAAAATAATAAAACATTAACGGGATCGATTCGATAAAGTGATTTATTAAGAACTCACAATATACCTGCATCATTATACCTGAGACTTTAACATGTCATTCAATCCTGAACCAGTCAAAATCAGCAAAACCTTTCAATCCTGTTTCCTGCGGTGAAACCGCAAAGATGCCGACTTTCGCTCCAATCCACCTTCCTTCCCTGGCCTGGAACGGCTCACCAATATCTTCATACAATGTTTCATCCTGGCTGTATGCGAAAAGGCATTTTCCCTTATCGGTGACCCTGACTTTTAAAAGCACCTCGGACGAATCCGTAAATTTTGTCACGGTTATTTGTTCATCACTACCCGTATGGGCATTCCTGCATACTGAAACCTGTATTTCATATCCTGTTTTTGCAGGTGTTAAGGTCAGAGAGGCATAATCAAGTCCCATGACCACCAATCCTGCTTTTTCCCTGCTCCTTAATCCCGATGCACTGATTTTTGTTATTGCCGAGAATTCCGATGAGGGAAACTTTTGCAGCAATAAACCGGGCACCATCCACAATGAATGATGATCAGGATTGTATTGGGAAAACAACCTGAGACAGCCCGGATTTGCCTGTAGCGAATACCAGTGAGGGTAATCATTTGCCTGCCATTGCCATGCAAGACCCAATGCATTGTTGCCGAATTCATCGGATGTCTGAGGTATCCTGATGGCAGAAGGTTTATTTACTGCAGGCTTTTTATATTCTGTCACGGGCTCGCCGGTTCCGTCATTGTCGGTATCTGTGCCCATCACTGGCCAGTCATCAATCCATTTGACCGGCTGCAGATGCACGATCCTTCCGTACGGCTGCTTTTCCTGAAAATGGATAAACCAGTTCTCCCCGTTTTCAAGTTCCACCCAGCCCCCCTGGTGCGGACCGTTGACACCGGTATTTCCCTGTGCCAGGACAGTTCTTCCCTCATAGGGCCCGAACGGATTCCCTGACCGTAAAACCATCTGGTATCCCTCGGCCACTCCTCCTGCCGGGGCAAAAATATAATAATATCCTTTGCGCTTGTAGAATTTCGGCCCTTCGGTGGTTCTGTGGTCTGGTGATCCGTTATATACCACCATCCTGTTGCTTCCCGCAACGGAGCCGTCCTCACTCAGATCCTGTACCTGCAAAATATTGCTGACACCGGCCCGGCTGTTGGCGAAGGCATGAACAAGATACACCTTACCGTCATCATCCCATAAGGGACAGGGATCGATGTTGCCGGCGGCGTTTTTTACCAGCACCGGTGCAGACCATTCGCCATACGGATCCTGTGTCCTGACCATGAAAATTCCGCGGTCCGGATCACCCCAGTAGATGTAAAACCAGCCGTCATGCAACCTGATGGATGGAGCCCATACACCGTTGCCATGCTGAACCTTATCAAAATAAGGATCAGGAAACCTTTTAACCGCATAATTGATAAGTTCCCAGTTTACCAGGTCGGTCGAGTGCAGAACGGGCAATGCAGGGACACAGTTAAATGATGAGGCCGTCATGTAAAAATCATCACCGACCCGGATCACATCAGGATCGGAATAGTCAGCCCAGATAACAGGATTCTTGTACCTGCCATTGCCCAGATCAGGGATCCATTTCTGTGCAATAAGATTGTACACGTGCATCGCAAACAGAATGATGATAAGCTTCTTCATTTTTTTTTATTTTTAAATAATTGTCTGTTGGCTGCCTGCCGTCTGCCTGTCCGCATCCATGGAACATCACGGCAGGAACCGAAATTTGTTTCATAGTATCTTAAATACAAATGCCGATGAAGTCATATACCTGCCGCCCTGGGTTGTTACAAACAGATGGGTTGGTTTGCCGTTTTCAAGCAACAGCTGTGGTCTTTCAAACCTGCCATATTTTGATAAATATTCCGGAGCCGGAGGTTGTCTGATATAATGTTCCACATCCAGGTATGCGATCAGGGGTTCTGACCAGCGGATTCCGTCGTCTGATTCCATATACAGTCCATAGGTGTGACCAAATATACCCATATCACGGGAGACAAGTTTGAATTTTCCATCCTCATGCCATACACAGGCATCCTCGAACTGGGTATTGTTCCCCCTGCCGGAAAAATCTATGATGGGATTGCCCATATATTTGAAATACGGACCATTCAGATTATCGGCTATTGCAAGTCCGTATTTCCGGTTTCCCCTTATTTTCGGATCGGTATAATGGTAGTACTCTTTTGAGTTCCACGACTTGTAATATAACCAATACCGGCCGTCGGGATGTTTCAGGAAAGAAGGATTTGAAGTGCAAAAGTTATCCCATGCATCCTCATCAGGGCTGACCTCAAGCAATGGCCTGTCAGGACGCTGCCACGGACCTTGCAACGAATCAGCCACAGCGAGACCGATCCGCTTGGTATCCATTTTTCTGTTGGAATTTCCGATATAAAACAAACAATATTTGCCATCCACCTTTTTGATATGAGGATTGTGACAGGTGGTCCCATCCCAGTATCCTTCACCCCGTGGTTTCAGAACCGTTTCTGTGTACTCAAACGGTGATTCCGGGGAATCGGCCACAGCATGGGCAATTTCAGATGCATTCAGCCATCCGCCCATCTTTCGTTCAGCTTTCCATCTTGAATAAAACACATGTATCTTACCATCGGGGGCTTTAACAGGACTGGTTCCCCAGACATAGTACCCTTCCGTCTCGAGGATCCGGCCGACAGGTACAAGTCTCCTGCAGAAATCTGAAATCTTGTTTTCAGGCTGATGAAAGAAGCGGTATCCCGGCATATTTTTTAAGCCGAGGTACAGGGGAGATACAGCACTGTATGTAAGAAATTTTCGTCTTGAGATCATGATGCTATTCATTTACTAACATTTCTAAGGGAGTGAGTGTTACAGGACCCATCAGTCCCGATTCTTTCGGAGGCCATTTTGCGGCAGTGAACAAACCGTCTTCACCCGTATTTTCACGCAGCCGGCCTGGAAAATTGACGTTGTAAAACTTTTTATAGGCCAGACCCTGCTGATCCATATAAGCCATGCGATTTGCCATCAGGTTGGTGACTTCTATCTCAAGCAGGTTCTTCTTTCGAATCAGTTCAGGCGGAACATAGATTCTGAATGGTTCTGTGATGATTGTTCCCAAGGCCTTTCCATTGATACTGACCCTTGCACTTTCTGCAACACGTCCCAGATCCAGATACCAGCCCCGGCATTTAATTTTCGGTCCGGAGAATGAAACAGCATATCCCGCAGTACCTGAAAACCGTTTTAATTCATCTCCCCCGAGATCTGTCCAGGATTTGAGCTTGCCGGTCTTGATATTACCGGGAAGATCCGGCCCCCCCTCAGTAAATGCTATACTCCATGTACCTGATACAGGATAAGGTTTATCTATTGCTTTATAAATTGGATAGGCCTGGTCTGTAACACCGTGACTAAATGTTTTGAGTATCATCGATTCACCTGGCTCAAGCTGCAGGTACACGCTGGTGTTGCCGCTTTCTTCAGATTTAACTGCTCCCATGCCTGATTCTTCTGTCATCGGATTGAAAAGGGCGATTGATTTTGCTTCCTGTGCCAGCGGAACCCATCCATTAATGACTTTTTCTCCCTGGTTGACAATGAAATAATAACAACCGTCTTTGTGTTTTCTGCGAATGAACTGTAATCCTTTATCAATCATCGTTTCTTTTTTAACTTTTGCAAATGCCAGCAATGCATTGATATCTTCTCCCAGAAGAACAAATCCGGATCCTGTCCTGGCAATTTTCACGGCAGGGTTATGAGTGGTTTCAAATTGCAGTCTGGAGAGAAGTCCGGCCAGTTTCTTTTGCCTGTTTTCAAGGTCAGCGAAACCTTCTACATCATAAGGAAGCATTTTATGTATGATGATGGTTGCACCATCATTTGCCAGTTTAATTATTCTTTCAAATGTCTGAAGCGGTATAAAATGGCATTCCGGCAGGATTATTGTTTTATAACTTCCACCGGCAGTATGCAACTGGTTTTCGGTAGATTTTATATCCCTGAGCTGGCTGTCGGAAAAAAAGTCAAACGAATAACCTCCTTTGATAAGCATTTCCCCAGCATCCCGTGCAGTTGTAAATGTTGCACCACCTTTGAAATGCTGAAGCATCGAATTTCCCGGTACTGAGATCCTGTCATAAAAATTAAAATACAGCAGGATTTCGTTATCAGGCGATCCGTCCTGAAGAAATGACTGGCACCTTGTAACGTACCGGTTCAGTCTGGAAAAATCCTTCCACCATGTATTTGTCGGTCCGAAATGGACCGAGGCATAAAACATCCATCCCGGCCATGGCTCATCTCTGGGAGAAAAGGTAGTGCCGTGGTAAAAAATATGGTTGACGCCGCCCAGCATAAACCTGTCCAGTGCATGTTTTACAGCTCCGAGGGTGGAGAGGAAATGCTCATTGAGCCAGGTTGCAGACTCCGAAGATGTCAGCGGCTTACCGGTTACATGGGCAGCAGACGAGGCAAATTTTATTCTCAGGAGATCTTCTCCCTCACATTCAGGTATATCTGAAGCGGCATACAGGTCAAGTATATTGGCAGGTGATCCGTGGGCCTGGTTGCGGATAATGGCATTCCGGCCTTTTGCCCATTCATGCCAGGGGGTGGTAAATTCCTCCAGAATCAGCTCAGAAACGGTTTGCCTGTAATCACAAAGCACCCTGAAGTTTTTTCCACCTGCTGTATCCTGGCCGAAAAGGGCAGGCAGCTGATGCCGCAGGTCGTAGCCTCTTCGTTTCAGGAATTCATCTAAAAAATCCGGTGTCCAGTTCGATTCTCCCCTTGCATCGTCCACTTCGTAAGAGTCATTGAAAAAAGCACGAAGCGAGCTGATATCATGGTCTTTGAAGGCATTATCAAATTTTTTCAGATAGTTGTCAAGTGCCGTTCCGGAAAAGTGATCAATAACATTACCCTCACCACCAGGGGCGGCTCGTTCAACCATTTTGCCATGCCAGCCCTGAAACAGGGCATATAGAGTCCATCTGCCTTCAGGTGCTGTCCAGTTCAGTTTTCCGTTTGCATCTGTTTGTTTTGTCAGGTCAAGAACCGTTCCGTTATCTCCGTATGCCATGAGCAGTATCAGTGGCAGTGGCTTTGGAAATCTTACCTGGTCCAGCGCCAGTGACTGAAGATCCTCATTCTCATTAACAGGATCAGTAAGTTCGCCGATATCGATCCTGCGGTTTACCGCTCGCACCAGGGGCCTCTGGTAAAATACAATGCTTTCATCAAGCTTTTCACCGGTTTTTAGTTTGTAGGTCTTGAAGGTCATGTATTTGCAGGCGTCCTGTGAATTCACCCATGGACCTCCGAAAGGCCAGCCTGTGCCTGTTGCCATGTCAATCCCAAGTCCGGTTCTTTGTGCCTCCTCCAATACGTAATCCAGCTTTTTCATGTATTCCGGGGAAAGAAAAGGGATGAATTTTTCTTCAGATCCCTTAACACCATATATGGGAGTTATTTCCAGACCTCCGAGACCAGCTTGTGCATATTCTTCCATGGCCTGTTTCAGGTCATTCTCAGGCAGGATATTACCCATCCACCACCAGCGTGACCATGGCCTGGTTTCCTGCCTGATCTCAGGCCACTCCAGCTGGGATAAGGACAATTTTGGAATTATAAGAAAACAGGACATTAATAAGAAAACGACATATGATCCGAAGGTTTTGTTATTTGTTTTCATCATGATGGTTGGTATGTGTCAGAAAAGATAGTTTTATTTAATCTTACATAATTAATTCCCGGCACTTCAGTCTTTCTGTCCATTTCGGTTATTTCTCCACTGCCACTGCATATATCTGGCTTTTACCTTCGAAGTTGGCCCTGAAAATAACATTCTTTCCATCAGGTGTAAAATGAACATTCGGTTCCAGATCGTAATCGTGATGTTTCATATTGACCAATTTTTCAGATTTCAGGCTGTCACCGGAAGGACGGAACAGGTATATCCATTTCCCGTTTTCTGCTCTGGCAACCTGTGACGGATCACCTCCGTCCCCGGCAAATAATTTCTGATCGGGAGAGATATTGAAATGAACTGACCATTCATCCCTTTTCAGACCAAAACGCTTTTCAATGCCTGACTTTATATCTACCCCTGCCAGATAGAAGTTTTCAGCTCTTGGTATTTGCAGATCAAACCAGATGGTTTTTCCATCTCTGCTGAAGAATTCATGCCCTGCGATTTCATTTTTAACAGTTCTGCGATGCATCAGCCCTGGCTTTCCCTCCCTGATATCAATCAGCCATATCCTGTCTAGTTTGTGCCATGGCCCTTCATGACAGAACATCAGCTTGTAAGGATCTGCCGGAGAAAACTGCACATGGTTCAGCCAGGCTGTATCGCTGTGTATGATGTCAAGTACCCCGGTTTCAATATTTACTGTGAACAGCGAATGCATCAGTTTTGCCTCAAAAATCAATGTAAAGAAATCAGATTTCCTGGGATTATCCCTGAGAAGCGAATACTTTTCAGGCATGCTGTGAACCCCTGCAAGCAGGTTTTCGTCAGCATTCAGTGTGGAAATACCTCCGTGAATGCTGTCAGGAAGCACAAAAACGAGTCTTGTATCGCGACTGTCAACGCTGGTGGCAAAGATACTGTCCCTGCTCTGATAGAAAACCTCACGGCGTTTCTTCCCGACAATTTCTCCAAAAATCGGGCCTGTGTTTCCGGTCAGCCGGTTAATCTCAAAGGTGTTCAGATTGATGGTATACAACTGTCTGAATTCCGTTCCCCTGTGCCACCTGTCGGATAAACCTCTGTTCCTGCTGCCATAGAACACCATGATATCACCCTCGTCTCCCTTTGCAGGTATGAAAGGGTTGTTATGAAAATAAAAACTTCGGTTATCATTGGCAGTATCTGTCAACCGGCGTATTTTATGTCCGGTGTCCTTATCTGTCCATACAACCGGCATGGGTTTTAAAAATCCTGTTTCCAGAACAGGCGGCTTTTCATGATTGCAGCATTGAAAGAAGAACAATAATAATATAAGTAAATAACCAGAAGATGACATCATTGTGTTTTTCATTTAAAGAATGGGTTGATGATATAATATGAAATGAATCTAACAGATCACCGGGTTTATGGATATTTTTCCTGATTTCCCGGCATTTTCAGTCAATATGAAATACTTCCTGCAGTGGTATTGAAACAGGGGAGTTATCAGGATTGGTCTCCATGATATCAGCCATATATTTCCACCATTTCTGCACGATTTCAGTTTTCCCTAAATCCTGCGAACCTGAATCGCCTGCAACTTTTTGCACCGCAAAAAGGATATTGGTTTCTTTGTCCAGGAAAATGGAATAGTCTCTGACACCCGAATCATACAGCAGTTTTTTAAGTTCCGGCCAGATCTCATTGTGCCTTTTTTCATATTCTGCTGCAAATCCGGGTTTAAGTTTCATTTTAAATGCCAGTCTTTTCATAGTTGCTTTGGTTTTTTGTTACACATTAAAATTCAGTACCTCAAATAGTTCTTTTTTTCATATAGCTGCAAAAACAGATTTCTGGGATTTTTGCAGGATCCTTTTCTCAGCCAGCCTTCCGTAAAAATGTCAGGATATCCTGGATTGGCTGTCATTCAAATGACGATCTTTATCGTTTCGTTCCCGGATAAATATTCCTTACCTGATAATCCTGAATCCCGGAATATAAAAATATCAAATTTTGTTCACTTCTTGCCTGTTTTGGGAAGAATGCCTTAAAATTCTATAATTAGTATTGATAAATACGCTAAAAATTTGTATATTAATAAAATATTTGTCCGGATAATCACAGCTGATATGGACAAAAAAATCACAGATAATACCAAAAGGGGAATCGGACAAAACAAACTCCGCAATGCACATGGCGATCTTTTAGCCGAAATAGCAAGGCTGAATGCCAGGATCAGAAAACTCGAAAGTGAGAATCAGAAACTCAGGAATGGTCATAATAAGATCCATGATATTGAAAAAGCATTATCAGAGAGCGAAGAAAGATATAATACCTTGCTGAAATCCTCAAAAAACATCATTATGATGATTCATAAGGATGTTATTCTCTATTCCAATCTTTCAGGTTTAAGGGTACTGGGTTATTCAAGCATAAATGAACTTAAAGGAAAGAACTTTTTTGACATACTCGACCCCCTGTATTTTGGTTGTTTCAGGAAGGTATTTCAGCGGATGGAACAGGTTAAGTCAAGTGAAGCCGTTCAATTGAAATTAATAAGGAAGGATGGCTCAAGGGTACTTATTGAATTTACAGCTTTGCCAATGGAATATGAAAACCGGAAAGCAATTCTGGCCATTGGACAAAATATCACCCCATGGAAAGAAACCGAACTGGCTCTCAGGGAAAGCGAACAGAAGCTGAAAGCACTGTTCGATTGTTCACCTGATTATTATTTCATTACAGACCCGGATTATAAAATCCGGTTTTTCAACAAGCCTCTGCCGTGCTTTACCATTCATGACCTGCTTGATAAGCGCATAATCGGTTTGTTTTCTGATGACTATAAGGATATTTTCAGAAAAAGCCTTGACCAGGTAAAAAAAACCAGCCGGACTACAGGATTTGAAATCTCGCTTTCAAAGGGTGTTGTTACAAACTGGTACAACTGCCGGATTGCCGAATTAACATACGTTAATAAACCGGAAGGTTTTATCGTCGTTTTAACCGATATTACCCAGCAAAAAGATGCAGAAATAAAACTTACAGAGAGTGAACAAAGATACATCTCACTGTTTGACAACATTAACAGTGGTGTGATTATCCTGCAGCCGGACAAGACGACAGCAGAATTTACCATCAGAGATATCAATAAGGCAGCTCTGAAAATCTTCAGAATCAACAAGAATGAACTGAAGGGAAGACTCATCAGCGAACTGATACAATCACACAAAGATGCCAAAATCACTGAGAAAATAAAAACGGTCTGTCAAAACAGGCAACCCTTGTTCATCCCTGCACAATACTATCAGACCGGTCAGTTTGACGGATGGCTGGAGCATTATATCTACCAGTTGCCCCAAGGTGAAATAATCGTTGTGATTGAAGATGTTACAGAAAAATATCTGGCAGCCAATGAATTAAACAAAGCCCGGCATGAATGGCAGGGAATATTTGAAGCCATAGGTCAGCCAACGATCATTATTGACAAAGAATGCAATATACTTGCTGCAAATAAATCGGTGGTTGAATTTACCGGTAAAAGTCATGAAGAACTTAAAAATTCAAAATGTTATGATATTTTCCATAGCACTAAGGGGCAAATGGCTGAAGGTTGCCCTATGAAGGAATTGCTCAGGTCGAAGAAATTCCAGACTCGTGAAATGGAAGTTGAGACCCTCTCGGGAACATATATGGTATCATGCACTCCTGTTCTGGATTCCGACGGAGAAGTCATTAAGGTCATTCATGTTGCTACAGATATCACAGAAATAAAAAAGGCAAAAGAAAACCTGGCTGCAAGCCTGAAGAGGTATCAGAAGCTTATGGATACCATACCTTACGGAGTTGATGAAATCAATACCGAAGGAACAATCCTTTTAACAAATACGGCTCACGCCAAAATGCTTGGATGCAAGGCTGAGGATCTGATAGGGAAAACGATTCTCGACCTTCAGACCACTGCTGAAGCCAGGGATCATGCCAAAAATAGTTTTAAAAAAATACTATCGGAGCATCCCGAACCTGTACCCTTCTTTGTCAAAAACAAAACCTGTAACGGAAAGGTTATTGATGTACAGATCGACTGGAATTATCTGGAGGAAAGTGACGGGCAGCTGTCTGGTTTTATAACCGTCATATCAGATATTACAGAAAGGGTCAAATATGAAAAAGCGCTGGACAATGCAAGGTTAAAAGCTGAAGAGAGTGATCGCCTGAAGTCAGCATTTCTCACAAATATGAGCCATGAGATCAGGACACCTTTGAATGCAATCATCGGATTCACTACCATGCTTAATGAA
Source organism: Bacteroidales bacterium (assembly GCA_016933335.1). GTDB lineage: Bacteria > Bacteroidota > Bacteroidia > Bacteroidales > UBA10428 > JAFGPL01. Next base: position 132,165 of record JAFGBD010000023.1, read on the forward strand.
GAGAACCTGGATCCGGAAAAAAGAAAAAACTATCGTAAATACATACATGAGGGAGCCAGTCAGCTACTTGCCATTATTAACAATATTATTGATATTTCAAAGCTGGAAGCGGGCCAGTTACCTGTTTTAATGAAAAAAATCGACCTGAATCAGATCATGATGGAACTGAAGGATTATTTTGAGAATGAAGTTAAAAAAATGAATAAACATGAACTCAGGATGCAGGTCAATATACCAGGTCAGCATGAAAAATTTTATGTAGTCACCGATGAAATTAAATTGAGACAGGTATTGATTAACCTGTTATCTAATGCTGTGAAATTTACCGAAAAAGGAATCGTTGAATTCGGTTATAAGAAAACCGGCAAAATGATGTTGCAGTTTTTTGTTAAGGACAGTGGCATTGGAATTGCAAAGAAAAATCAGGCAGCAATATTTGAAAGATTCCGGCAGGAAGATGAAACCATAACAAGAGAATATGGAGGTGCTGGTCTTGGTCTTGCAATCACCAAAGGAATTCTTGATATGCTCGGAGGGACTATTCAGTTAAAATCAGAAAAGAATAAAGGTTCGGAATTCATCTTTACCCTTCCGTATCAATCTTCGAAAACCCGGACAATAAAGGAAGCCGGTAAAAAGGCAAGTGTAAAACTTGAGGGGAGAAAAATTCTTGCAGTTGAAGATGATCCTTTAAATATAGCTTTTACAGAGGCGACATTAAAGCTGACAGGGGCAACCTTAATACTTGCAAAAGACGGTAAAGAAGCCATTGATTCTTTCAGGAAGAATATGGATATTGATCTGGTTCTGCTTGATATTCGTTTACCTTATTTTGACGGTTATAGTGTGGCAAAAAAAATGAAAAAGCTCAGGCCGGGAATCCCTATACTGGCATATACTGCAAATGCAATGGACAAAGACAAAATAAAGGCAAGAGAAGCAGGAATTGACCGTTATCTCACCAAACCCTCCGGTTCTGAAGAAATCCTTCAGGCAATTGGTGAATTGATTGGCATACCTGATTGATATAAATCTTATCTGACATAAAAATCAAGCAATCTTCTTTCTTCAAGATATGCTGTCAGCTGATCGCCTATTTTAACCGGACCAACTCCTGCAGGAGTTCCTGTAAATATCAGGTCGCCGATCTTTAATGTAAGAAATCCTGAAATGTAGGCGATTAATTCATCAAAGCCGAAAATCATATCTTTTGTATTCCCCTTTTGCACTTCTTTGCCATTCTTTTCCAACCGGAAACTGATGGCATGATAGTCGGGCAGGCTGCTACGCTTGACGAATTTTCCCAAAGGGGCAGAGCCATCAAAAGCTTTTGCGATTTCCCATGGTTTACCCTCTGTGGCCTGTTTTTTCTGTAAATCTCTTGCTGTAAAATCAATCCCGATACCTATCTCTTCATAATAACGGTCAGCAAATTTTGTTTCAATATGTTTGCCCAGCCTGCTTATCCTGATGACAATTTCAACTTCATGATGGATCTCATTTGAAAAGTCCGGATAAAAAAAAGGCTTATTATTCCTGATTAATGCAGAATCGGGTTTCATAAAAAAAACCGGTTCTTCAGGGACGGGATTACCTAACTCTCTGGCATGATTGATGTAGTTACGTCCGATACAGATTATTTTCACAAGTATATATTTTTATTATTCAATTGGTCTTGTGTAACTTACCATTAAAAATATTTTCATCTCCTTTTGTGAATAAATGAAAATTTTTTAATGGACGTTTCATGTGTATAATTTATTGTTATGTTATTGGTTACATATAACTTAACATGGACGTTTCATAAGTATACATTTGATTTTTCAATTGTCTGGCAGAACTCCCGGTGAATGGATTTCAGTTATTGAACGCTCCGCGGAGTTTGATAGAGGTCAGTACCTTCTTGGTGTATAACGGGAATTCGCTGTTCATCATCCAGCTATAGTATGCCGGATCTTTCCTGAGAACATCTTCCACCTTCTGACTTTTGTATTTGCCAAAATTAAAAACTTCATTCCCATTGTCATCATAGATGATCCTGCCTGCAAAATCCGCATTTTTGTTATGGCTCGAATACCTGGAAAGCTCATCTATATCGACAGGCAGATCTTCATACCTTTCAAGCTGTGCCTTGAGAATCTCAAATGTCGCCAGTGTATCTGCTTCTGCGCTGTGAGCATCCTCCAGGTTCTTATTACAGTAAAATTTATAAGCTGCTTCAAGTGTCCGCTGTTCCTTTTTATGAAAAATCACCTGAACATCAATAAACTTCCTTTTTATTAGATCTATATCTACATCTGCCCTGAGAAATTCCTCCGCCAGGAGAGGTATGTCAAATTTATTTGAGTTGAATCCTGCAAAATCACATCCTTCAAAGATGTTTGCAATGCTTCTGGCAACTTCCTGGAATTTCGGGGCATCTTTAACATCGTTGTCAGTGATACCATGTATTTTTGTAGCTTTTTCAGGAATGGGTATGGTCGGATTGATTCTCATCGTACGTGATTCCTGTTCACCGTTTGGATAAATCTTCAGATAGGATAACTCCACAATCCTGTCGGTTACAATATTGATACCTGTTGTTTCCAGATCAAATATAACCAGCGGATTCTTGAGATTGAGTTTCACAAGGTAATTTTTATGTTTTTTTGACTTGTGTCGTTTTATCGGAGCTGAACAAAGTAAAAACAAGAGTTTCGTTAAGGCAACTCCTTTATTCCGCTATCGGAATTTCTTTAGTTGTTAATCATCATGGGCATTAAAAGCATCAGTACCTCCTCTTTCTCATTATCCGTTTCAAGCGGGAGGAATAAACCGGCTCTCGAAGGATCAGATAATTCAACGACTACATCAGATGATTGAAGATTGGTAAGTATCTCGATCAGAAAGACAGACTTGAATCCAATATCCATTTCATCACCCTCATACTGGCATGGTATCCGTTCATATGCAGAAATTGAGAAATCAATATCCTGGGCTGAAACCGTAACCTGGTTGCCTGTAAGATGCATTTTAACAAGATTACTGGCCTGGTTGGAGAACACAGAAACCCGTCTTAACGTATTCAGGAATTTGAGACGGTCAATGATCAGTTTATTCTGATTATCAGTGGGAATAACAGAGTTATAACTCGGATAGTTGCCTTCAACAAGCCGGCAAACCAATTTATGCTGGCTCAGTGTGAAAAGGGCATTCTTTTCATCAACTTCGATCAGAATATTGCCTTTTTCTTTGACAAGCTGGGTTTTTAAAAGGCTTGCAGGTTTTTTTGGCAGAATGAATGAAGCGTTTATTTCAGATTTGATGTCATTGCGCTTGTACCGAACCAGCTTATGGGCATCTGATGCCACAAAAGTTATGTTATCGGGTGCAATATCCAGGTAAATACCATTCATTACAGGCCGGAGTTCATCATCAGCAGTTGCAAACAGTGTGCTTGTGATGGCTTCTTCAAGTGACTCTGCTTCTATCTGAAGACTTGTTTTTTTATCTTCTTTAATCGAGGGCACCTGCGGAAAATCTGCACCATTTTGTCCGACAATGGTGAACTGGCCATTCTCTGTAGTAATTACTATTGCAAGCGTATCGGGATTAATGTCAAAAGTTAGGGGTTGTTCGGGAAATTCTTTTAATGTATCAATCAGCAGCCTGGCAGGTATTGAAATGGTTCCTGAATCAGAAGTGTTTTGCAGCTGCATGTATGTTATCATGGTGGTTTCTAAATCTGAAGCAGTGATTTCCAGATTTTTACCATCCAGGTTGAAAAGAAAATTATCCAGAATTGGCAGTGTATTCTTTGGATTGATGACCCTGCTGACTGTCTGTAAGTGATTTAATAGATCGATACTGGATACAACAAACTTCATCTGAAATAATTTTTAAATTTATTAATTTCAATTGGTTAGTCAAATGCATCCCTCAGGATACAGCGAATCAATATTACAAAAAAAATAGAATTTCTTTAAGTGATGAACACTATTTTTTTAGAAAATCATCCAATTCCTTTAAAATGGGATCTATATCCATGTATTTAACGGAGATAACCTCTTCCTCATTATAAATAATGAAGCGTGTTTTCTTTGACAATGTTTTTCATTTTTTCGCCTGTTATTGTTTTGACAAGCTCCGGCAGATCCTCCGTCTGAATAATTATTTCAAAGGGTTGCAATTGGTTCAGGGGATAATCAATCTGAATGAATTCTTAAGGTCCGGCATACTTTCTTTTTCTGAAATAGTGATAAATGATTCCGCTGATGATCACCATTAAAACAGGTACAACTACATTGATGATCTGCCATTTAAGTCGTTCGTCCGTGATTTTTGCCTTGTCAAGGAGTCTCATCTTAAATTCTTTGGTCCGCAGCTGAATTATACCTTCCTGATCGGTCAGGTAATTTACGGCATTGACAATAAAATCTTTATTTCCGAAATACTGCTGAGCATACCTGTCTGTTCCGAGAGGCATGATCATGGTACCCCTTGAGGTACGCCGGATTTCATTCCTGATCATATCGCCGTCCGATACAACCAGCATTTTACCGGGTCTGCTGCTTTCTTTAAAGGATGTGGTTGCATCAGCATATTGCTGAATGTTCCTGTTTTTAAAAGCAGATTCGAAAACACCCTCGGTCAGAACCGCTACCGGGATGTTTGGGCTTGTAAACTGTCGTTTATCAGGTTGCTCTGTGATTTCCTCAAGACTGATCATCCTGGGGACACTTACAGTCATGGAATATGGTGAAGATCTTAACAGAACCGTTTTTTTCAGATTTTTTCTTGCACCGATCGTATCAATGGAGCTGACAAACTCTGTTTTAATCAGATTGAGACTTCGTGTAACAGGGTGTTCCCCGGGTGCAGTCAACAGGGGATAATACAGCCATGGTGCCGGCACGAACCTGGCAGGATTACCGGCAAGAGCCCTGTTGACAGGAATGATATTGCACTGGATATCCCTTACCAGATCAGGATTGATTCTTACTCCGTACCTGAATAATAAATCTTCGATATTCAGGTTGTTGATAAATGCAAATGTTGAGCCATCAATCAGGCTGTCCATGCTCACATTGACCTCATCAACAAACCACAATACCTTTCCACCGTTCATGACATATTGATCAATGACAAATTTATCAGCTTCACTGAACGGTTTTGTGGGTTTGGCAATAATAACGGCTTTGTACCCGTCAAGAATACCCGGTGTCCCGTTGATCCGTCCCCTGTCCACCTGGAAATGGTTTGCCAGTTCTTTTGTAATGTCTCCTGTCTGAAATTCATCCAGCTCTCCGTGACCTTCAATAAAGGCAATTTTCTCAGTTACTTTGCTTGTAAGGCTTCTGATTTTGTTGATAAGCTCGAACTCTATCGACTGTATTGAGTTATGTATGTTTTGTTCAGCATCAAGTCCGGGATTGTTTTTAAGCAGGTTTACCGGCAGCTCAATCCCCCGGTATACGATGATTGCTCCGGGAAATATGATTTTTTCAGAGGTTCCGCCTTCTTTATCGGTGGATAATATATTTGTTGGTTTCAATCCTTTCTCATACAGCTCGTTAAACACATCATTTCTGATCTTTTCATCCTTCTCAGCCATGGGATTGATAAATTCATATTCGAGGTTCTTCCCTGCATAAATCCTGAATTCATTTAATGTTTCACGGATATTTCGCTGCATTTTTTTGAACGGAATATTCAGATCCCCGTCAAGGTATATTTTTACGCAAACTATATCTTCAAGATTTTTAAGGATTTTTTTTGTCACAGGAGAGATGGTATATCTTTTTTCTGCCGTGAGATCAATTCTGACGACAAAGAAGGAAGAAATAAATACAATGAGGATGATGACCAGTATTGACAAAATCAGCCGGATGATACTTATGTTTCCTGGGTGACGATGCATTGTTTAATTAATTTACCATTTTCTGGCTGACAGCCTGGTTCTGGTCAGCAATATAAAAACAGCGATAACAGAAATGAAATAGATGATGTCTCGCAGGTCGGCTACTCCGCGGCTGATTGATATGTAATGCTCATTGATGCCGATATAAAGGACGACAGTTGAGATGTTCTTCAAAACCGGAATCCGGGCAAGCAAATCAAAACCGACATAGAAGACAAAACACAGTATCAGTGCCATTAGAAAAGCCACAATCATGTTATCGGTCAGAGAGGAAGAGAAGACCCCGATGCCGGCATAAACAGCGCCGAGAAAAAACAAGCCGATAAGCGATCCCCAGGTTCCTCCTGCGTCTATATTTCCTTGCGGATTACCCAGCAGGAAGACTGAAAGAAAATATACCAGGCAGGGCAGAAGAGAGAAGATCAATAATGTAACCGAAGCCAGGTATTTGGCAATTACAATCTGCAGTTCGGTCAGCGGTCTTGAAAGCAGAAGTTCCAGTGTACCGGATTGCTCCTCTTCGGCAAAGGTTCTCATCGTTAATGCCGGTATGAGAAACAAAAAAATCCATGGAGCTATGATAAACAGGGTTTCGATAGAAGCATAGCCCGCATCAAGTATATTCAGTTTACCGGGATAAAGCCACATCACAATGCTGTTTGCCAGTAAAAAAACAATGATTACAATGTACCCGGTCAGATTACTGAAAAAACCCTGAATTTCTTTTCGGTATAATGAAATCATCTTTTTATGCTTAAACGGTTGCAAAAATAGATTATTTTGAAAGAATATGATAAAGAATCTTGTATTCTGAATACAATCTTTGCCTGAAACCCTTTTTTATCATGGTTTAATTGTATGATTTATATAGGTTTCCGGTTCACTAAACAGTGTATGAATATGGCCTCCAATAAGCCATGGATTTAACTGAATTTCTTCAGCATAATTCTATCTTTGTGAAATAACTGTTATTTCAATGCGGTTTATAAGGCACTTATTCATTTTACCGGGGATAGTCCTCTCAGCTGTTCATGTGTTTTCACAGCAGGAAACAGGACAAAAACCAGATCTGATCGTTGAATCCAGATATCATCATGGGCTTGTAATACCTTTTTACGATGCAATAAAATATCTTGTACAGGACAATGCAGGCGGATTTGAGCTGCTTTTTGGTTTTCCGGCCTATGGCAGGGATTATTGGGACATACTATACGGTTATCCGAAGGTGGGCGGGGGATATTCATGCTGGGATCTTGGTAACCGTCATGTTTTTGGCACCGCTCATGCATTGTATGGATTCTTCAATGCCCCGGTGATCAGGTTAAAAGACAAGTTCTCATTGAACTACCAGGTATCATTTGGTGCATCCATACTAACAAAACCTTTTGATGTTTATGACAATTACCTTAACCGCGCCGTTGGCTCATACGGAAACGTTTACTTCAGAATCGGCATGGATGTCAGGTACAGGATTTTTCGGCGGACCGAACTGGTGATTGAATCAGGCTTTTCACACTTTTCCAGCGGGAAGTTCAAATCTCCGAACTATGGATTAAATGCACTGACTGGTTCTCTGGGTATCAATTATCTTTTCGGTGATGCTGAAAGGGAAAAGCTGCATCCGGAAATACCGCCGTTGAACAACCGCATCCGGCATTCAGTCATATATGCGGCCGGAATTAAAGTGTATGACAACTTAAATGGTATCCGGTACTTCATAACTTCATTATCTTACAACTTTGACTGGTCATGGAAACACAAAAGAAAACTCGGCATTGGCGCTGATCTTTTTTACGATGCATCCATAGCTGAAGCTCTGGCTGTTGATGGTGTGAATAATCAAAACGAGGCAAACTTTATACGCTTTGGAATTCATGGATCATATGCTTTGCAGTACCGCAAGCTGATGATGAAAATGATGCTGGGACATTACCTTTATTCCAGATATACCGATCTTTCGCTGGTATACAGCCGGCTGGCATTGCAATATCTGCTTACAAATCACCTGATGCTGAATGTCTCGCTAAAATCACACATGGCAAAAGCCGACTTCATAGAATGGGGAATCGGATATTACTGGTAATTCAAATGAACCGACATGATAAAATATGATCAACACACATGACGAATGAATACTTTTATCGTGCGGTTACATCTGACCTTGAAAAATGAAATGATAAACAGATCAGTACCATGTCATATAAAAAACCAATCCCTTTTTTCCTGCTGAACATCGCAGTATTGATGGTTTTAACAGGCTGTGACGGAATTTTTACAAAAGAGGAGGAAGAAACTTACAGGAAAGAGATAAATCTGACCAGTTTCAGGTATATCAGCATCCATGGGATTTATAATCTCATACTGAAACAGGATACGGTTCATAAACTCACAATAGAAGGGATGAATGATGCTATCAATGACATTGGAGCATGTGTTATGAATGACACACTGGTAATCCGGGATGCTCACAGGGATTTATTCAGGATTGAAGAGAAAGTAACACTATATCTGCAGTTCTCAGACATTGCATATCTCTGTACGTACAATCCGGTAAAAGTGATAAATCAGGATACTTTAAGGCTTGACCGGTTTTATTATTACCCCATCGGTGAGATTGGTGAGGCTTGCCTGACAGTGGAATGTAACTTTTTCGGACTGGATAATTCAGCCAATACCCTTGGAAGATTTATAATCAGAGGTAGTGCGCACACTGCACGTTTCTATAACAGATACGGCTCCTCAATTTATGCAGACGACCTGGAGTCGCAGATTGTATATGTTTTTAATGAATCGATAGGTGATGTATATGTCAATGCTGCTGAATTGCTGCAGGTATATATCTGGGGTAAGGGGAATATCTACTATTCCGGCAATCCTGTTGTTGAGATCGTTGAAAAAAGAGATTCGGGGCAGGTACTTAAACCGTAATATCCTGTCATCATTTGCTTCACTGCGGCATGACCTCATGATAGTTGACAACCAGTACATTCTGAAAATAAAAATGGATAATATCCGGGTAAGTGTATCCAACCCTGGCCATTTCCATTGCACCTTCCTGGCACAATCCCACACCATGCCCGAAACCTCTGCCTTTAAATACTATGTGATTTTCATTGTCATAAATAATCTGAAAAAAAGCAGATTTCAAATCAAAGTCATCCCTGATTTTTCTCATCGGGATGCTTGTCTTTTTGAATGTATATAATTTAACCCTTCCGGGATTTTCCAAAGCATAGTCACCCGGATATGTTCCGGAGATGCTGGCGCCTTTGGAACGAAGATAGCCGGTCCATTTATCCAAAGGTATCTGTTCTGACCAGCTGTGGTTTTTTCCTGAAGCACAGAACGGATCACGGATTGATACCAGGCAGGGGTGGTTTGTCTGCCATGCGATTTCAGCCGAGCATGTTAGTCCCCCGCAATTGGAATGGTAAGGCGTTGTAATGAGCTTACCTGACATATCGGTCAATACCATCCCCGATGTCTGTAAAGTTGCTTCATATATTTGCCTGTTTAACAGACTTTTACCCTTGTATGCCTGGCAATGTACGCTGCTGCAAAGGTTATAATTATCAGCCCCATGCCTGTACATATTTTTGATGGCATAGGTTCTGATGAGTATGGCCTGAGCCTTGTAATATTCAGGATGTGCGTTTGCTCCGCCTTCTGCTTCTATCACTGCTGCTACATATTTCTCAAGATCAACATCATTGACGATCTGAAAATAATTACCGGCCGTTCTTAAGATCAGATCACCGTCATAGTCTGCTGAAGCCAGAATGGGAGATACTGATTTCAGTTGAAATGTGCTTTCGTGCCCGGTATGTCTGACTTCAATTTTTGAAAAATAACCGATTTTTTTTATCCTGCTGCTTAAATGTATTTTATTGCCATCGATGGTCGCAAAGAAGATATCACCAGGCTGTATTTCCGGAAGACAGGCATCGTCAGCAATCAGATCAAATGTCCCCTGAACAACGGAAAAAACAAGAGAACTGATATGATAGTCAGGATAAAGACCTATTCTGATGTCCTGTGCATAATCTTTAGCTGAATGCATGGTCAGCAGCAAAAATTGCAGAGAGATGCCAAGGATCAGTCTTTCATTGATATTGTTCAGTGGTTTTTGCATTGGCATTTCAATCAGATCGATTTCAGATTGTTTGATTTGTTCAGCGATGGAACAATACTTGAGGCGATACGGTCTGAAACCCCTGAGTGCTTTAACAGACTTCTGATCTCTTCATATCCTTTTGTGATTTTCTTCCGGTAATTCTCATTCTCAAGTATGTCTTTCAGTTCACTTATTATCCGTTTTGTGATCCTGAATTGCAATATTTCTTTTACGAGCTCACGCTCCAGTATAATATTTACCAATGAAAAAAATTTTACGTGGATAACGCCCAGAAGAATGAATAACTGTCCCAGGTAATAAGTAACATTACCTGCTTTGTATATGACCACCTGAGGAACATCGAGCAAAGCTGCTTCAAGAGTGGCCGTTCCTGAGGTCACTACAGCTGCCGTGGCATTTTTTAACAACGGGTAGGTCTCGTCATAAACAAGCCTGATATCCTGGTTTTTCAAAAACCTGTCATAGTATTCTCTTGGCACGGAGGGGGCTCCGGCAAGAACTAACTGGTAATCAGGAAACCGATCAACAGCTTCCAGCATTGGCGGAAGACAAAGATCAATCTCCTGTTTTCGGCTTCCTGCCAGCAGAGCAATGATCGGTTTCCCGGTCAGTTTATGTTTCAATCTGAATTCCTCTGCTGATTCATGATAAGAACGGTTGAAGCCGGCTATTTCGTCAACAACGGGATTACCAAAAAACTCAGCATTGATCCCCAGTTTACGGTAAAAGTCAACTTCAAACGGCAATATCACGATCATTCTTTCAACAAACCTGCGTATTTTGCGCGATCTTGATTTACCCCATGCCCATATCTTTGGTGAAATGTAATAGTAAACCGGAATTTGTTCCTGTTTGCCAAATTTGGCTATCCTGAGATTAAAACCGGCATAGTCAATAAGTATCAGCACATCAGGCCTGAAGTTTCTTATTTCTTCTTTGCAGTTTTCAATAAATCCTTTGAATTTTCTGATGTGTTTTATTACTTCCCATATGCCCATCAGGGCCAGTTCGCGGTAATGTTTGACTAGAATTCCGCCTGCTGCCTCCATCTTTTCTCCTCCATAGCATCTGAATACTGCATCAGAATCAGCCTTCCTGATCCCCTTTATCAGATTTGAACCGTGCAAATCTCCCGAAGCTTCACCTGCAATCAAAAAGTACTTCATCTTAATGAAATATGATTTTCATACCAAATAAAACAATGGTTATGACCACTGTTGAGACAAGAACACCTTTTGCCGACTTCAAAATGCTTAACCAGCTGAAAACAAAAAACAAAAGCAGGTTGGGTAATATGCACCAGCTGATTACCAGGGGCAGGAGGTTCCCCATCAGCATTTTTCTCGGAAAAGAAATAACCTCAAGATTATGAAATTTGGTATAATAAAATATGACGAAAATGATTACAGGTAAAACAATTGCCGATACAATTCCAAAAGCTAAATTGTTCCAAAATCTTTCCATGAACAAGAGACTAAAAATTCCAGTACTGTATCTTTTTCAGTGTATCATAGCAGGTTAAATCGATATGCAAAGGCACAACAGACACAAAGTTGTTTTTCAGGGCCCATTCATCGGTATCCGGTGCATCCGGTTCATCATTATGGAAATAACCGGTCAGCCAGAAGTAGTTTCTTCCAAGGGAGTCTGTATGCTGATCAAATTCTTCTTTCCAGAATCCTTTTGTCTGCCTTGTGATTCTGATTCCTGCAATTTTGTTAAGTGGTATATGTGGAATATTGACATTCAGACATATAGATTTCGGAAGACCATTGGCAAGAACCTTGCCTAATATTTTTTCTGCAAAATGTCTGGAAGTACTGAAATCTGCGTTCGGATCAAGGCTTAGAAGTGAAAATCCGATTGAAGGTATATTATTGATACAACCCTCAAGTGCAGCGCCCATTGTTCCCGAATAAAAAATACTTGAAGATGAATTTGACCCATGGTTGATACCCGAAACCAGTAAGTCAGGTTTCCGGTCAAGCAATTGATTGGAAGCAATTTTCACACAATCAACCGGTGTGCCTTTACATTCATATTGTATCAGATCATCATTTTCATCAATCTTTTTAACCTGTAAAGGTGTTTTAACAGTTATTGCATGAGACATTCCCGATTGCGGTTCTTTCGGAGCCACAACCACAACCCTGCCATATGGTTTCACGGATTCTATGAGTGCCCGGAGTCCTTTTGCTTCTATCCCATCATCATTGGTAACCAGAATCAGCGGCTTATTATTCATTTTTTTCTTACGGTCTTTTTTTGAAGTACAAAGATATTTAATCTTAAGGAAGTAGCAACATCATAACGTTTCCAAAGCCAATTTGTTTTATACAATTGTCAATTGGTAATGAGACATTCCGTTGATCAGTTTGTTTACCTGGCCGGAGGGATAAAATATGATCAGAGAGGTTTTATGCGGCCGGGCTCTATTATTTTGAATGCTTTTCAAGAAATTCCCCGGCCCGCCTGGCAGTTTTCGGACTATCAGATTTCAAATGTCTTTTTACAAATGCAATGACCTTTTCCTTGTTATTGATTTCGGAAAAGTACGCATCAAGAGATTCAATGGCATCAAATACGACCAGTTCTCTGTTTTTATGGTGCGTTTTTTCGGTTTCAAGTAGCCACTTTGTTATTGCTTCCTGGAGTACCGGTTTTACCTGTGCAACAGTACCGGCCCCTTTTGCCACATAACGAGCTGTTACCAGGCTTCGTCCATCAAGCAGATTGAAATATTCATCAAATATTTCATCAAATTTTTCTTCGTTGTCAACCACAGTAAGGTTTGCCAGAATGGTAACGCCGATCATCTGGTGATAGGCATTATCACTTTTCAGCATTTCATGAAAAAACTCCCACTCGCTGTATAATTTCAGCGGAGCCTCCTCACTCATGGTAAGTAATGCCTTGTAACAATTATATCTGTATGTTTCGTTGGAAGCTGACAATCCATCCATGATCTCTTTCAGGAAATTTCTGTCACTTATCGCAAGCTCATAAACCTTACCGAGCTTGTCAGTATCCTTTTGCTCCAGGATTTTATGAACGTTTATGTAGAGAGGATCTCCTTTGTCAACCATGGTTAAGTTTTTTCAGGACTCAGTTCAATGGTACCCGGTATCAAATACAGAAACTGCTTCCATATTAAGACAGGTTCTCACTATGACATGCATAAATTTTATGTTATAAAATTACAACTAAAGTTTTAAATACCCCTGCATTTAATAAGATAAAGTAACGAATCATCCTGTTTTTTTCTTGGTCATCATATGCGCTTTTTGTGAAGGAGTTGTTTTGGAGGTGGATACCGGTTTCTGTGCAGTCTTTTTTATGCCGGGCTTCTTTCCTTTCTCGGGTAAGGATTTGCTTTTTAATATATCATCAGAAGGTTCCTTTTCTTTTTCAGTACTTTCTTCCTTTTCATCAAAAACCAGCAAATTGTTTTCCAGCAGTATCTCATACCAGGTGAGGACTTTCCTGATATCGGATATATAAACCCTTTCTTTATCATAATCGGGTAATATTTCAGCCATATAGCTTTTCAATTCTTCATTTGAGGATTTCGGGTCAATAGCCTTTCCTCCGTTTTCTTTCTGGTGGATATTTTTAAAAACATCTGACAGTGAAACTTCTTCGCTGTCGGTAAAAATGGCTATTTCGCCTAAAGAACTCACCTTAACGGATGAACTGATGAAAGTTCTTTTCTTATTGACAAAAGATTCAACAATAATACCATTTCTGCCCTGAGAAATGAATTTAAATAATCCGCCATGACCTGAAATGGCTAAAACATCTTTTAAATCCATGGTTTATGGTTTGAAAATAATATAAGATTACGAAATTAAAAATAATACTTTAAACTTAGAAAAAATTTATTTTTCAGCAATGAAGTATTAATATCCTGAATTATTTGATTCCTCTTTCTTTTTTAATGGTTTTGTAGGCTTCGTTGATCTTCTTAAATTTCTCGTTTGCCTTCTTTTTTATTTCTTCTCCAAGGTAACTGACTTTATCAGGATGATATTTCATTGCCATTTTCCTGTAAGCTTTCTTAACTTCATCATCCGGGGCACTGGTGTCTATCTCCAGTATTCTGTATGCCCAGTCGGTTGCTTTAACAAACATGTTCTGTATCGAATCGATGTCGGCCTGGTTGATCCCCATAAGAAAGGATATCTCTTTAATCAGGTTAAGCTCAGACAGGTCAACCTTTCCGTCAGCATTTGCAATACCGAAGAGAAAGTGAAGCAGCTGGAGTCTTGAAGAATAGTCCATTTTCTGCTTAATCTGATAACATACATCTCTGACCGGAATATCCTTCTTTATAATATCCCTGAGCAGCTGCAGGGCTTCTCTGGTGGTATCAGTACCGAATGACTGAACAAAATATGCCTTGATGTATGCCAGCTCAGATTGAAGTACCCTTCCATCGGCCTTCATAACTGCGGCAACAAGAGCAAGCAGACTTACAATAAAATCACCCTTTGTTGTCCGACCTTTTTCAGTCAGGATATCAGAAGCGGAGGCATCTATAAATGTACCAAATGCGAATCCCAGTATGGCTCCCAGTGGTCCTCCGAAAGCCCAGCCAAGTCCTGCTCCGATCCATTTTCCGTATTTACCCATCGCATATTGTATTTGTTATTCCCGTGATAAAAAAATCAGTTCATTGTGAATCTTTAAGACCTGGGGCAAAACCAGTTTTTTCTGATCATTTATAATGATGTAATCAGACAGACTTTTTTTCTTTTTTTCCGGCCATTGATTTCTGATGATATTCCTTACGTAATCTTCACTGACACCTTCCCGTTCCATAATTCTTCTGATTCTGATCTCTTCAGGAGCAACGACAGTTATTATTTTATTGAAAAGAGTATTCAGTCCGCTTTCAAAGAGAATGGCCGCTTCATGTATGATATAACGATCCTCATGGTTTTCAGTCATCCATTGATTAAAATCTTCTATTACCCTGGGATGAATAATTGCATTAACCTTTTGAAGCAGATCAATGTTGCTGAAGATGACTTCTGACAATCTTTTTCTGTCCAGTCCGGATTGTGTGTAGATATTTTTTCCGCACAAACCTGTTAATGCTTTTCTGATATCAGGATCGGCATCAGAAAGCATTCGTGCCTGTATATCTGCATGATAAACCGGAATCCCCAATTGCCTGAATACTTTACATACTGTGGTTTTCCCGCTTCCGATTCCACCTGTGAGGCCAACCTTTATCATTATTTTTCAATTAAATATTCAACACTCCCGGGTACAATCTTTATTCCATAAATATAATCAGGAGTATCGGTCAGCCATACCTTTAATTTTGAGCTGATCGTTTTATCAATGTCCGAGAAGTCCACATAGGGTCTGAGGATATCAGACCTTGCTTTATCGTAATTACTTAAAGTTACACGGTAAATAATCCTTACACTGGAAGGGAATGTCTTCAGGTCAAGGGTATCAGGCACATTCCTGGTTTCTATTTCAGAATTAATAATGGTTTCGGTGAATTTATCAACAGGTATGATGACCTTAATCTTTCTTTTATTGAATTCAATCTGATCGGATTTTTCAAGGTTGTATGTCTTAATAAGAGAATCTGTCAGGTTAGCTACCTCGATAGGCTCTGTGATGATATATTTCAGGGTATCGAGAATTGTCAGAGGACCTGTCGCAATAATACTGTCAGGAGAGGTACTGATTTTTCCGTTTAATGCATATTGTTTTGCAAGAAGATTGTCTCTGCTCCTGATGAATGGTCTTACTTCAATTTTTTTTGTTACTACACTTGTAAAATTAAAAAACAGGGTATCGGGAGATATGCCGAGTATTTTCATATTTTCAAGGTCATCCATAACAAATTCGCGTACCTGTTTTGTCAGAATATAAAACGAATTATTGCCTGACTCCTCCAGTGAAAAGGATTCGATATTGAACTTCAGTGCCTTGACATTCAGATGAAGCTTGCGGGCAAGAATGGTCATTCCGGATGCTTCTACTCTGAGCCTTAGCTCGCCAGGCAGATCACCGACGAGTATCTTATCAGGTGGTAACTGGGTATATTTGACGGGATATGTAATCTCAGACTGATATATTTCATTCAGTGAGCGGATAAACCAGAAGATGAAAGACAGCATAACAAAAAAGAGAAACAGTAACAGTCTTTGCTGATACTTTTCTCTGAATGTTTTGTAAAATACCGGCAGCCTGTCAATAAATGCAATTAGCTTTTTACCATATGTGTACTTTTTACTCAAAGCTGAGACTGATAGAAGGATACCTACAAATATACAGTGATTTTCTTTGATTCCTCCGGTTCCGGATCCCAGTCACTCTGTTCAGGATTCATCTGTTATTTCTGTGACTGCTGAATATCGCCCGGATCCCTCAATACTGCATTCTTATCAACTTTAATCAATACATTGTTGCCAACATCCATGGTAATGACGTTTTCACTGATGTTGTTGATTTTTCCATAAATTCCGCCAGTCGTAACAACTCGGTCACCTTTTTTCAGGGAATCCCGGAAATTCCTGAGTTCCTTTTGCTTTCGCATTTGTGGTCTTATCATGAAGAAATAAAATACCACAAAAATCAGGATCATCATAATGAAAAAAGATGTCTGGCTTGATTTTCCTCCTTCGGGAGGTGCCATTAAAATTACGTTCAGAAAATTGATCATTGCTTTAAAATATTTAAATGTTACAGTCTAAATTTTTTTTTTTGAAAACAGAAAATAAAAAATTGATTGCATGCCTCAGGTTATACAACCAACCATTTTACAAATCATTGCATGCAAAATAAACAAATTTTATTACAACCCAAAATGAATATCAGCTCTCACCCACAAGTCCTCTTCCCTGTTTCCTGAACTTATTATTCTGCTTCAGGTATCCGATGATTTTATCAAGAACTCCGTTGATAAAAATACTGCTTTTGTTTGTGCTGTAATATTTGGCGATTTCAAGGAATTCATTGAAAGTCACCTTTGTAGGTATTGAATCAAATTCAATAACCTCTGTAATTGCCAGCTGCAGGATAAGAATATCCATAAATGCAATTCTTTCGATCTCCCAGTGCTGGGTGAATTTCCTGATGAGTTCGTGATATTCATCCTTATGCAGGATAGCCTTTCTGAAAAGTCTTTTCACAAATTCAATATCATCATCATTTTTGAACAATGTGAACAGACGGACATTTTCCCTGTCATTTTCCTGGAAACCCTTGATTGTCTTAATGATGATACTGATAACAAACTCCACTTCATCGTTCCAGTATATGCTTTGTTCCTCAAGATGATTATACAAATCTTCAGAAGTCGCTATGTTCGAAGCGTAAATGGAATACAGTAATTGTTTATCATTTTCAAAAGACCTTTCGTGAGACTCCATATATTTTTTATACACTTCCGAGTTTTTGATCCTGAGATAGATTTTTTTGATTAATTCAGGATTTCTTACCCAGCTTAGCTTATTTCTATTAAGAAAACTATTCAGATCAGAATTCATCCGGATCTGTTGAATAACTTTGTTTTCAATGAATTTCGTATTTGGATGAAGATCTTCATAGGAAGGGAAATTTTTTTGTCTGGCAATATCCATTCTGCCGGCAGCGTAATCAGTGATTTCAATAATAAGCAAAAGCAGGTAATGATAGAGTTCATATGTTTTATTGATACTATGAAAAAGCTCTTTTTCAAATTTATTCAGGCTTGCATCTGTGTCTGTATAATAAGCGTACAACAGCTGCAGTACCTTAATCCTTAATATCCTTCTGCTTATCATATTTCAACGAACCTGCTAAATGGTTATTAAATAAGATCGAGGTGCAAAGTAAAGGTATTTTTTTTGAACATCAACCAGACAGATGTAAAATTTCAAAAAATATATAACGGCGTCATTTCGAGAAAGCTGAAAAAACCTGCATAAACAGTAATGAAGATTGAACCGTTTATGTTCAAAGCAAGAGATCAGCGAATGTTTCATATTGAACCGGGCTTATATAATATTAAGTCATTAAGATCATCAGATATTAAGTCATTTTTCATAAATAGTTGCAATTTTCAATACAAAAGCGGATGTTATTTAATGATTTAAAAAAATATTCCTATTTTTGATGTAGCGATTAATCAGTACTTAAACCTAAAACTCATGATGGAAGAAGGAAACGACAAAATTGAAAAGTCTGAGAGAATTGAAAATCAGGAGATCTTTTCTAAATCTGTGCGGGCGGGAAAAAGAACATACTTTTTTGATGTAAAAACTACTCGCAGAAATGACCACTACTTAACCATTACCGAAAGCAAAAAACGTTTTCACAAAGATGGGCGGTTTTATTTTGAGAAGCACAAGATTTTCTTATATAAGGAAGATTTTGACAAATTTTCTGAAGGTTTATCCGAATCCATTGGTTTTATCAAGGATCTGAAGGTTGAATCCCCTGCATCGGAGAATGGGACGGAAGAAAAACAGATGGAAGGATACACGAATGTCGAATTTGAGGATTTGGAAAGTGTCGAAGCTGCTGATGATGAAAAGAAGGATTCCGAGGAATGAATAACAGAAGCAGTAGAAGTTATCATGCCGACAGAAACTTACGGTTTTATTTCAGTTGATTATGATATACTGAAATGAATTCTCTGATCTCATCAAGAGTAAGAATTTTCACGTTTGTTATAAGGTAATTGCGGTACAGAAAATTGCCCAGCTGGTTGATCTCAGAGATGATGTGATCAAACAGGCTCTGGACCGAAACTTGTAATGGTATCAGTGAAGTGATTGCGACAATATTTCTATATATTTTTATTTCTTCTGTTTCTCCGTTATTTTTTTTCATGGCATAGTGCAATTCATCCATGATAATTTTTTTCTGCAAACCTGAAAGACTTTGATTATTCCTTGCAATAAAGGCAACAGAATATCTTAATTTCAAGTCCTTTCCTCCCAGTCCGGTGGATATTAAGACCTGGTTTTCATCCAGGATCTTGCTTTCAAGAAGCAGTTTGCTTTCCTTCAATGCCAGTTTGGCCCAGTCCTGCAAATTATGGTCCGGGTCACTTGCATATCTTTCAATGGTTCTGAATGCTTCTACACTGGCAATGGAAGCCAGTTGAACCAGCATGCACTTTTTATCTTCCTCCGTAAGATGTTGCCTGAAAATATCCTCTTTATTCCTGATAATATCTTCAGGATCGAATTGTTTGTCTATGTTCTTTGTGTAATTAAAATACTCCGCCTGGGTATCAAAATCGATCTGATCTTCCATTATGCTCAGGTTGCCCTCAAAATCTGCGAACAAATCCTGTATCTTTTTGTATATGTTTTCTTTTGAGGCCAATTGCCCGGTTATTAATTAATAAAATAGAAAAATATGAAATCATATGATACATCATATTCTTATGATAAAAACCCTGAACCATCTGTTAATACTAGTATAGTAGTGCTTATAAATTGTCCAGGTCAAGCTGAAAATAAATATATAAAATTAAATCTTAAAAACCAACCAATTATTTGTTAAATCATTTCAAGATTGAAATGTGTCTTTTTAAGCAACAGGATTGAATAATAATACAAATCCTGTTGTTGAAAGATACCCTGGCTTCAGATTCTTTCTTTACACCGGGCTTGTTTCACAATGTTTTTACTGTTATTGCAGGTGTAAAATCATGACTGCTTTTTGCAGCAAAAATTATACTGCCGGTATCAGTCCTTTGTGATGAAAAACAAAGGTCAGTAAAAATGACATCAGAAAAGCGATAAGGGGAGCAATGAGCCAAACCAGGAAGAACTTATTAACTTTTGTTTTCCTAAAAATATTCCTATAGCCAAGTTTGGCCACACCAATGCCGATGATTCCTGCTGTATTCAGCTGAACAAGTGATGCAGGGATACCTCTTGTAACAGATACAATCAATAAGATGGTAGCGGTAACAAAAGATATGATGATTGCTTCAACAGGTCCAAACAACACAATACCCTTTCCGGTATTTTCAAGAATTTTCTTGCCAAAGATCGAACTTCCAATGCCAAAACCCGGTGCAACAATGAAAGTGGAAAGAAGCATGACAAGTATAAAACTGTCTCCGGTTGGTTTGATCTTCAGTTCATTCAATACCATTGAGGCTATAGGGCCTGATGCATTTGCCACATTGTTTGCTCCGATGCTGAATGAGACATAAAGTGCCATAACAATAATAAAGGCTTTTATTACAGGGTGTCCGGAAATGTTACCATAGGTGAAATAACCTCTGCGTCTGATGGGTTTGTATATATATTTACCAATCAGGTAACAAATGATAAATGAGATGATGGGTGTGATAAACCATGCCGGAATAATTTCTATGAACAGTTTCTGTGTATTGAGGACCTTGAAATAAACAGCTGCACCTGAAAGCGACAGGACCGTTGATTGACTGGTTGATTGCGGGATACCAAGAAGATTTGCAAGCAAAAGGGAAATGGCCACTGAGAACAGGATAATTGAAACCAGGTAATGGTTCATCAGCAGCGGATCAATGATATCCTTTCCGATTGTGGTTGCGGTTGCCTTACCTGCAAGAATGGCTCCGGCAAAAACCATGATTCCGAATAATCCGGGAATAAGACTTCTTCTGATGATGTTGGCACCGTATGCAGCTGAAAAAGAGGGTGAAGTTCCGCTACCACCCATATTGAGTGCTAAAAAGACAGCCACAAACAAAGGAATCAGAAGGTAATTTAACAGGGGTGACATGATTTTGAATTTCTTGCCTTTTTAATCATATATAATCTATGCTTTGATTTACCGGTTAATGAAAGGCAGATTCAATTTCTGTCTTCCATGATGACATAATCACTTTTTTCTCCGAAGTTTTTATAGGCGGGTCTGATGATTCTGCCTCCCCCGATAATTTCTTCCAGCCTGTGGGCACACCAGCCTGCAATTCTTGCCATGGCAAATATGGGAGTATACAATTCCGGAGGTATCCCCAGCATACTGTAAACGAATCCCGAATAAAAATCAACATTGGCTGCCATAACTTTGCTTAATCCTTTGATCTCGTTTATTAACCTGGGAGTCAGCCGCTCAATTGCATCGTATAATATAAACTCTTTTTCACTATCTGTCGATTTGGCAAGTTCATAAGCATAATACTTCAGGATAACTGCACGGGGATCAGATATTGTATAAACCGCATGGCCAATTCCATACACCAGACCTGTTCCGTCATTGGCTTCCTTTCTGAGAATCCTGACAATATACTCCTGAACTTCTTTTTCGTCTTCCCAGTTATTGATGTTTTGCTTGATATTCTCCATCATTTGCATCACCTTGTTATTCGCACCGCCGTGTTTGGATCCTTTCAGTGAACCAATGGCTGCAGATATAGCCGAGTACGTATCGGTGTCTGTGGAGGTCACAACATGGGTGGTAAATGTTGAGTTGTTTCCTCCACCGTGTTCTGCATGCAGAATTAAGGAGATGTCAAGGGTTCGGGCTTCAAGCTCAGTGTATTTTTTGTTCGGCCGTATCATCCTTAGAAAATTTTCGGCTATTCCTAAACCTTTTTCAGGATTGTGCAGGTACAGACTCTTATTATCAAAATAATGTGACTTGGCCTGGTAGCCATAGGCAATCATCGAGGGAAAACGGGCAATAAGCTCAATGGATTGCCTGATAACATTCAATGTATCGATACTGTCAGGGTTATTATCATATGAATAGAGTGCAAGAACACTCCTTGCCAGTTTATTCATGATATCATTGCTGGGAGCTTTTAAAATCATGTTTTCTTTAAATCCTGCCGGCAAATCATAACTTTCATCCAGCAGGCTGTTGAATAGATCAAGCTCCTGCCTGTTGGGCAATTTTCCAAACAATAAAAAATAAGAAACTTCTTCAAAGCCATTTCGATTTTCAGCAGATATGGCCTTTACGATATCTTTTATTTCTATTCCCCTGTAACGGAGTTTACCTTCCACAGGTATTATTTCTTCTTCTTCCTTGATATATCCAGTGACTCCTCCGATCCTGGTGAGTCCCACAAGCACACCGCTTCCGTCTTTATTGCGCAAACCCCGCTTGACATTGTAGTCGGTATATAAATTCTGATCAATCCTGTAGTATTCTTCGATGTTTTTGATAAGATTCTGCAGTTTCATGGTGTTGTGTTTTAGGATAATGATTATTATGAAGAAATTTCCCGGCATGCATTGCAAATATTTTCAAACAGAACAGGTATGTCTGATTCTGCCACTGATGAGAAAGCGATTCTGATGAGGTCGTTCATCTGTATGACGCCTGTATCATATTTATCCAGCAGGAGATACCTGAGCCTTTCACCATCCAGTCCCTTTTTTAGCCTGATGCACATAAAATATCCGGAATTAAAGGGCAGGGCCGTAAAGAAGTCATTGTATTTACCGGTTTTGAGGATTTCCCTGACTTTCCTGAACCGGGCTGAAAGGATGCTGTACTTTTCTGACTTTTCCGGCTGGTACTCTTCAGAACAATAGGCGTTCATTAACAGAGACTGCGTCAGATTGCAGGCATTGGAAATACTTCCCCTCACTGCTCCGGCAGTCTTTGCTTCCAGAGCTTCGTAGAGAGCCTTGTTTCCGTTCCTGATGCCATAGGTGATAAATCCTATCCTGAATCCCCACACATAGTCTTCTTTTGTCGGACCGTCAACCTTTATGGCAAGGAGATTTTCATGCAGATCGGCCAGGTAAGCGAATAATGATTCTTTTTCAATGCCATCCTCATATACCAGGCCAAAATAGGCGTCATCCATGATCGCTATAATCATGTTTCCTTTTTCTGCTTCATTTCTGAGAATGGATACGATGCTTTTAACCTCATTAACAGCAGGAGTATATCCGGAAGGATTATTCGGGAAATTGAACAGGATAATCTTTTTACCTGATTTCATATTGGTTACTGACTTTTCAAATGATTCAAGGTCAAATTTCTCATCGCGGAACAGGTTGAATTTTTCAATACCTGCACCATAGGCATTTGTAAAGATCAGATTGTAGTTGCCCCAGTACAGATCAGGCATAAGTACTGAATCGGTATGGTCAAGAAACAAATAACCTGTCATGCTTAAAGCATGTGTCAATGCACTTGTCACAATGGGCAGGCTGATTTCTTTACCGTAGAGTGCCGGGTTTTTTATATAGATCAGTTCTTTCCATCTCTTTCTGATATCCGGCCTGCCATAACTTGGTGCATAAGGAAATGCAAGCGAAGGGGATATGTTTAACTGCTTCTCAACCGACTCCAGTCTCATCGGAGTATTATCATCTTCAATGGCTGAACCAATGGTTGCGTTGATTTTTTTACCCTTTGCATCGGCTGTCTGACCTAAAATACCTTTTTTGGGAAAGAAAATATTTCTGCCTCTTTCAGACAGCATTTCAAATAACATGGTATTGTTATCCCTGATTATGGTATTGAGTTCCTTAGCCTGAGGATTCATAAGATTCTGAGTTTTCGTGCAAGTGTATTTAATTCTTTTTTATGGTTTCAGGTAATGCTGATCCATATTTATTTGTTGCCGGACATTAATTATCCCGGTTTGTCATCCAGCAAAAATATAACAAATTCCTTTATCTGCACCCTTGATTTTTTTGTTTAAAAAAAACCCGGATCCAATTAAATATTCAGCATATGATGATTACATGATTGAATTATGAATTTCATATATATCAGTTTATCAATAAAATAGCTACCGGCAACCTGGAGATTCACTATTTGTTAAAATTGTAGTTGGGAATATAATTCAGTATATTTGTCGCTATGAATCACGAAGGATGAAAAAATTTGTTGTCTCAGCAAGAAAATACAGGCCTGATACCTTTGAATCCGTTATCGGCCAGGGATCTGTCACCACAACCTTAAAAAATTCCATCAGAACCGGTCATCTTGCACATGCCTATCTGTTTTGCGGCCCCAGGGGAGTTGGTAAGACAACATGCGCCAGGATTTTTGCAAAAACCATTAATTGCATGAATCTGAAAGAAAACACCGAAGCTTGTAACGAATGTGTTTCATGCAGGTCATTCGATGAATCCAGGGCTTTCAACATACATGAACTGGATGCGGCCTCAAATAATTCTGTCGATGATATCAGAAACCTGATTGATCAGGTGAGAGTTCCCCCGCAGGTAGGAAGATACAGCATCTATATCATTGATGAAGTACACATGTTGTCTCAGCAGGCATTCAATGCTTTTTTAAAAACCCTGGAGGAGCCGCCTTCACATGCCATATTTATTCTGGCAACAACCGAAAAGCAAAAAATCATTCCCACAATCCTGTCCCGTTGCCAGATATTCGATTTCAACCGGATTGGCATTGATGATATGGTTGAACATCTCGCATATGTAGCCAAAAAGGAGGATATTACCGTTGAGGCCGATGTCCTGGATATCATTGCTCAAAAAGCTGACGGAAGCATGCGTGACGCCTTATCCGTATTGGATCAGATTGCCAGTTTTACCAACAGTCAGATCACATATGTTAAGGTTGTTGAAAGCTTGAATATACTGGATTTCAGCCATTATTTCGAACTGACGGATGCTTTTCTGGCAGGTGATGTTGTCAAAGCATTTTTGATTTTTGATAAAATCCTGAAAAAGGGATTTGATGCACATCATTTTGTAAACGGTTTGTCAAAGCATTTCCGGGATTTACTGGTGTGTAAAGATGAACAGACACTGGTTCTTTTGGAGGTAGGACCTTCAATGAAGCAGCAATATAAAGAACAGGCTGCCGGATCAGATGCTGCATTTCTTTTCAGGGCACTGGAAATTGCCGGTGAATGCGATATACATTTCAGATCAAGTAAAAACCAGCGACTGCATGTTGAACTGATGTTAATTAAGATTTGCAATATCA
Source organism: Bacteroidales bacterium (assembly GCA_016933335.1). Lineage (GTDB taxonomy): Bacteria > Bacteroidota > Bacteroidia > Bacteroidales > UBA10428 > JAFGPL01. The sequence goes on from JAFGBD010000023.1 coordinate 157,085, forward strand.
AGGCAGAAAAAAAAAATCTGATTGTTGAGCATTCAGAGCCCGGTTCTGAGATGGTACAGGAAGAACAGCCTCCCCTGAAGAAAGAAACACCATTAAAAAAGGGAGGGCCGGAGAAAAACCATCTGACAGGAAATCATATAACCGGACAGGACTTTAAAACACCATCATCGGTTTCGATCAAAGACGCGCTGAACAAAATGAATAAGACAGAAGGGGATGAGGATGAACCGGATTTATCAGTTGAGGTTTTTACAGGTGATAATCCGGAAGCTGTTCCGGAAAAGGAATTTACCCAGGAAGAACTGACTCATCAGTGGTTGCTGTATGCAAAGAAGATAAAAGACGAGATGCCCCGGTCTTACAGCATGCTTAAATCACAGCTTCCTGCATTAAAGGAAGGTTATACCATTTCACTGAAGCTCATTAACAAATCTCAGGCCGAAGACTTCAATTCAAGGATCAGGGAAGGATTACTGGATTTTCTCCGCGATAATCTTCGGAACAAACTCATTACCATTGACATAAATATCGCAGAAGATAACGTTTACAACAGTAAAAGACCATATACGGCTGAAGAGAAATTTAAATATATGGCCGGCAAGAATCCGGTACTCCAGAAACTGAAACAGGAGTTTAATCTTGATTTTGAATAAAGACAAAAGCGTGATTTGATCTGAAGTTAATATTTCATTATTTTTGCCGCCTGGTTTGAAAAAAACATTAATTATCATTTATGGAAGGTCAGAAAATCACAGTTTCCGGCGGAGTCTTGCATGTGCCGGATAAACCGGTAATACCATTTATCGAAGGTGATGGTACAGGCCCTGATATATGGGCTGCTTCGGTCAGGGTCTTGGATGCTTCGGTTAAGAAGGCATATAAAGGTAAAAGAAATATTATCTGGAGAGAAGTATATGCCGGAGAAAAATCATTTAATCGTTCCGGAGAATGGCTCCCTGAGGAGACCCTTAATATCATTAAGGAGTATCTTGTAGCCATCAAAGGACCTTTGACAACTCCCGTAGGCGGAGGGATAAGGTCATTGAATGTTGCACTCAGGCAATTACTCGATTTGTATGTCTGCCTGCGCCCCGTGAAATATTATCCGGGAGTCCCTTCACCAGTCAAAGATCCTTCAAAAACCGACATGGTTATTTTCCGTGAAAATTCAGAAGACATTTACGCCGGAATTGAATGGATGATGGGAAGTGATGAAGTCATAAAACTTACCGGATTTCTTCAAAAAGAGTTAAAAGTAAGTAAGATAAGGTTTCCCGAAACTACTTCGATTGGGATAAAACCTGTATCCAAAGATGGGACAGAGCGGCTGGTCAGGGCAGCAGTCAATTATGCCGTTAAGCACGATTTACCTTCTGTCACCTTTGTTCATAAGGGCAATATCATGAAATTTACAGAAGGTGCATTTCGTGACTGGGGGTACCAGCTGGCAAAAAATGAATACGGGGCCGGAGAGATAGATGGTGGTCCGTGGTGTCAGTTCAGAAACCCGCAGTCAGGTACTAACATCATTATAAAAGATGTCATTGCGGATGCTTTTCTGCAGCAGATTCTTACCAGGCCGTCCGAGTATTCGGTCATCGCCACCCTGAACCTGAACGGGGATTATATCTCCGATGCCCTTGCAGCCATTGTGGGAGGAATAGGTATTGCACCGGGCGCCAATATCAATTATGAAACAGGACATGCTATATTTGAAGCCACCCATGGCACTGCTCCAAAATATGCAGGTAAAGACATGGTAAATCCTGGTTCAGTCATTCTTTCTGGTGTGATGATGCTTGAATACCTTGGATGGGATGAAGCTGCATCGTTGATTATTAAAGGTTTGCAGGGAGCAATCAATGCAAAGCGGGTCACGTATGACTTTGAACGGCTGATGGAAGGTGCCGTCAAGCTGAAATGTTCAGAATTTGGCGCAGAGATCATAAAAAATATGGATTAATTTAATCCTTCCCAAACCTGGTTTCTGATAACAGGTATGATTGATAAACATATAATCATACCACCCCGGTTTCGCAACTCCTCAATTCCTGCAGTTATCAAATGGATTTATTTCCGTGCCGCAAATCAGGGTAACAGATGAATCATTTCACATTGTTTTGTTTCAATAACAACCGAATCGCCCTCCAGTCCGTCAGATGTTGCAGTTATCCTGATGTTACCGGCATTCATTGTAGATTGGACTATGGCAAGGCCGAGACCATGAAAGGCTCTGCGTTGTAAGAGCTTATAAGAGTCATGGTCAAAGGGATTTCCATTATCCACTCCAATGATTCTTCCGTTTCCTTCAACAGCAAACTTTACAGGATTATCAGCTCCGGGAACCACGCGGCCTTCAGCATCAGTAATTTCAAATTGAATATGTGCAACGTCCACGGCATCTGCGCTGATGGAGTTCCGGTCGGATGACAGCCTGACTTTAAAGGGTGGACCTGTCGTGGCAATTTCCCGGGTGTAGACAGTTTTTCCTTCTTTTTTACCGATGGCTTTAATGATACCCGGTTCATACGGAACATCCCAGGAAAGATGAAGATCAGCAGTGGTAGGATAAACACGGGGCTTTTCATATTTATTCCATCCTCCGGAGGTTCCCTGGCGCGGAAACTCCAGACGCTTTTCTCCGGCGGATCTGCCATTCACGAAAAGCTCAACCGCGTCGCAATTGGTGTAACAGATTACAGGAATAAACTGTCCCTCGCGTCCTGTCCAGTTCCAGTGCGGAAACAGATGAATCATGGGCGTTAGTGTCCACCGGCTCTGATAAAAATAATAACCATCCTTGGGAAAACCGCAAAGGTCGAGTACCCCGGAACTGGCATTTTTGCCCGGCCACCATGATTCACCAAGATAATCAATCCCTGTCCACATGAAGTCACCAATCACAAAATCATGGCCAGATACATATTTCCATAGCTGTTCCGCACGGATCATATGAAAATTATAATCCGGTCTTATCATAGCTGAATCACCACCAAGGCTGTAATATCCCCTGATACCTCCATTTGAAACACTTTCTGTTCCGGTCATTTTCCGGTCCGGATGCTCATGCCGGTCGATACTGTAAAAAAGTTCCCTTCGTTCGTGCCACCGGTCAACATAATTGTACCCGACAATATCAAGTGTCTCAAGGAATTCCGGTGTTGTTGAACCATTATCAGCAGCGATATTATCACAGCCAAGTGTAACAGGCCTGGTGGGATCTTCCCGATGGATGATGTCCATTATCTTCTTCAGCATCACATGACCGTCACCGGTTTTTTGTTCCGGTATTTCATTGCCGGCACTCCATAATACAACGGATGGATGGTTGCGATCCCTGTGAATCATGCCAATCAGATCGTGTCTCCACCATTGCTCAAAGTATTTATGATAGGCATATTCTCTTTTTCCGATGCGCCATTCATCAAAACATTCATCCATGACAAGAAAACCCAGACGATCGCACAGGTCAAGAAATTCCGGGTCAGGAAGGTTGTGTGCTGTCCGTATGGCATTGCATCCCATTTCCTTTAACTTAATCAGTCTTCTTTCCCATACTCTTACCGGCACAGCAGCTCCCAGACAACCGCCATCATGGTGCAGACATACGCCCTTCATCTTTATATGTCTGTTATTAAGAAAAAAGCCTTTGTCAGCATCGTATTCAAGTGTACGGATGCCAAAGCTGGTTTCACATACATCAACAATATGATTGTCCTCCATGACCGATTGTATGGTTTTGTAAAGGAAGGGGGAGTCAACAGACCAGAGCTGTGGACCGGAAACCATGATCTCCTGGAAAAGAGTTTCTGCAGCTCCTGCCTGAATTTCAAATCTCAGGTTATCATTCCCGGCTTCTCGTTTTTCATTATCAATGATCCTGGTTTGAAGCAGACATGTTTTTGGCTTTTTCGAATTGTTTTTTATTGTTGTTTGAATCCTGATCTTTGCCTCGTTTTCATTAACAGCCGGAGTTGTAATGAAGGTACCCCAATGAGTAATGTGCAGCGGATTCACAATGACCAGCCATACATGCCTGTAAATTCCCGAGCCTGAATACCACCTTGTATTTGGCTGAAGTGAGTTATCCACCCTTACTGCAATGACATTTTTGCCGTTGGTCATAAAAGGTGTCAGTTCATAATAGAAGCTGTTATAACCATTGGGATAATGGCCCAGATGGTGACCATTGATCCATACATCACTGTTCATATAGACGCCGTCAAATTCAATCCGGATGATCTTTCCGTTCCCGCCCTGAGGCATGGAAAATGTCCGCCGGTACCATCCGGTTCCTGTTGGCAGGTATCCTCCGCTGCCACCTGTGGCAGCATCCTTATCATAATTACCTTCTATGCTCCAGTCATGAGGAAGATCAAGCGTTCTCCATCTGCTGTCGTCAAAATCGAACTGTTGTGCATCAGGCTGATCTTCCTGTATGAATTTCCACCCGAAATCCATGAGCAGTTTTTGCCGCGACTGGCCCGGGGCAAACAGGCAGATAACAGACAGCAGTAGTGTCAGGATCAGACCTGAAACAGGAGATTGATTCAATGTTTTCATAGTTAGGATATGATTAATTATTTCGTCTCCGGAGGAGCAAAATGAGCAACAGTTTATAAATCCGGAGAGGCATTTTTTTGTTCAGTCTATTTTACAGATACATCCCAAACCTTTGACATGCGTGCTTTGCCTTCAGGTCCCTCCACGTAAAGAACAACTATATAGTCCCCGCCTTTCTGATACATATGAACCGGATGTTGTTCATCCGAGATGGTGCCGTCACCAAAGTCCCAGATCCAGGAGGTTATCTTTCCGTAAGACAAATCTTTAAAGGCAACCAGCCTGCGTTCCATGTCTATTATCTTAAATGACCATTGGGCTATAACGGGTTGAAGGAATTCTTTTTCAAGCGGCATCAGCCTGAAGGCACACAAATGTGATGCATTTCCGTACATGGTATGTTTATCTGACAAATTCCAGAAGCCATTGTTTTCATTTTGATTCACATCATCATAATCGATGATGGCCCAGCACAGGCCAATGATTTTATTTTCTCTGAGGACTGATTCCACAGCACGCAAAGGGCCTTCTGATCCTGCATAATCAAAAGGAGTGATCCAGAATTCCAGAACGAGTCTGCCCGGGTCTCCCGGCCTGAAACTATAATTGCACGCTGCATTGGCATAGGGCAATTCCTTGATCCACGGTTGCACTCCCCATTCCATTGTCCAGTCCTTGCCTTCAGCAGGGGTAAAAATATGATAGTTTTGCGCATGCACACCGTGCCTTGCCCAATGATCTTCGGTAAGATCAAGCCGCGGATCAATGACGGATCTCTCCGGTCCGACTGCCTCCGGAGTCCATACATCCCTGTGAACCTGATCTATCAGGGGGCCTCCTGAAAGATCTGCATCAACCACAACTTCATAGGTATCATTATGCAGTCCGGGGAGGCTGAAGTCCCAGTAGTCATCATACGCTTCGTAAAGAAAATAAAGACGGTTCAGACCTTTAACCCAGCCAACTTTTACGCTCACATCCAGTGTGTTTCGGTCGATGCTGTCATGTTTCCCTGAATCGTCCCGTAACTGGTCAGTCCCTATGGCATAGCTGTCCGGCACAACGGACCAGTCATCTGCGTATCCGTCGATACGCGGAATCATATCGGCCGGAAACTGAAATACCTGATAAATGGTATCCTGTCGCTCGATGGCACGGATGGGCATGCACAATAGAATAAATAAGTAAAGAGTGAAGATGCTTTCTGATTTCATTGGATAGTGATTTAGATGTTTGATTGATTTAAAATCTCCGGTATTTAAAAAATCTTTATAAAAATACCCAATTCATTGTTTTTTTGCAAAGACCAGAAAATCATAGCTTCCTGAACCTGCATGATATATGGCATATCCGTTTTCGTTTTTGGTGAATCTGACATCCTCTGACTGATCTGCCGGTAAACCGTTTTCATAGATCTGTAAGTTAATACCCGCAGGAAGGTAAACAGATGCTGTTGTGTTTGGCGGGATGGTAACTTTTATCCTGAAGTTACCTACAGTCAGCATCCGGTCTGTCTGAATCCCTGAATGCATCTCCAAAAACCACATATTCGGGAGATATACCGGGTATCATTCCTTCTTCAGTTTGTGCATCCATCATATCAGCAATTAAGTTTTGATACAGATGGTATGTTTCATAATTAAAATTGATTGAAGCACCCATCAGATGCGTCTGCTCAAGCCATCCAGGTTTTCTGTACCGTTCGCGGTTGATGTTATAAAATCCGTTACCGGCATTACCTGATCAATGACCAGGTTTTATTCATCTGCAAGTTGTAATATTATGAACAGAACTTCAATGAATGTTTCACTAAATGGTTTATTCATCCGGAGAATTGTTGTGTTTCACTTTAATTTCCAGTGATCCTGGTTTCAGTCCGTCTGCAGCAGCATGTATCAGGACCACCCCGGGTGTTACCCCTGCTTTCAGCAACATTGCCGCAATGCCGGCCTCTGCCTTTTTTGGATTTGATCCGATCAGCTCGGCATCTCCCTCAATAGTAAATATGACCGGCCGGCTGTCATTGGGAATAACGGTTCCCTGCCGGTCAACAACCGAGGCATAAACAAATACAGCATCATTGCATCCTGCAGTAAGCTGTTTTCCGCTGGTATCAACATTTAGCCTTATTTCTGCCGGTTCTCCGGGCGTGTTTCGTTCGGTTTCAACCACTTTCTTTCCATTCAGGTACCCGGTTGCTTTCAGAATCCCAGGTTCAAACGCTGGCAATGCAAATGTAAACGGCGGATGTGGCAGGTTGGTTGAATACATGTCTGTATCAGGCAGCTGGCGGCCAACGGCTTTTCCGTTCAGGATGAGTTCCACTTCATCACAATTGCTATAGACTTTTACTTTATGACAGGCTGAATCATTCCAGTAATTGGCAATAAATATCATTGGTCCTCCATGCGGTAAAGAAGGATTGATTACCGGATCCCCCTGGCTCCGGTAAAAATAAAAGGCAAACTTGGGCAGCCGGAAGAGATCCATGATGCCTGAAGATTCGATATCCGGCGCATATCCCCTGTTATAGTCAAACATCAGCCAGTTGGCATCACCGACTGCGGGACCTTTCAGATTGTCGTTATGTGCTTCCTGGTAGTTCAAAGCCTGCTGGGCAAGCCTGACTTGACCGAAACCCCTAAGCTGACGTGAATTTCGTTCCTCTTTTTTCAGATCTGCAAATTCTTTCTGATTGAATCCTGCATTCTGGGCATAGTATTCCCAGTCGCCATACTCGGCAATAAGAACCGGTTTGTCTTTGTCGTATTTGTTCCAGTAATCGGGAGGCCTGGCATGCTGGCGGGCCGGTATGAACAAATCATATACCTCATCCCTCCATCCGCATGTATAATTCTCAGAATAAGGAAGCTCTTCCTTTACTGCCCGGTGGGCCTGCTCCATAAAAGACCTGCTCATACCCGACTCATTCAGCGATGCTTCCCACAGGATGATACACGGATGGTTCCTGTCTCTCCTGACCATATCCCTGATATCCTGAAGACTGTTAATCTGAAACTCCTCGTTGCCGAAAAACTGCCAGCCCGGAATGGAATTCATCACAAGGATTCCCAGCTCATCACAGGCATCGAGAAAGGCAGGTGACTGTGGATAATGCGACAACCTGACAAAATTAAAGCCTGCTTCCCTGATCTTCCGGGCATCACGGCACTGTGCATTATCTGACAAGGCATTGCCGATATAAGGATACTCCTGGTGACGGTTGGTTCCCCTGATTTTTGTTCTGACGCCATTCATTACAAATCCGTCTGAAGCACTGAACGAAAATGTTCTGATCCCGACTCTCATATTTTCGCTATCAACCTCCTTTCTGTTGTTAAAAACCTTGACTGAAAGGGTATAAAGGTATGGGTTATCAGGTGACCAGAGATGAGGATTAAAAACCTGCAGCTTTCCGGTCAAAACAACAGACTGGCTGCCTTTGATTCTTTGTGAGGATGTCTTTCCCATTGCCACTGTATGTCCATGGTCATCCTTTAAAGCCATCAGGGCGATCACCCTCGACGGTTTGATATCATCATTCCTGATGTCGACTCTGATGACAAGGTCTGCAGTGTCATTGTATATCTTTTCACATGCGAAGTGGATCCCTCCTGCCGCAACCTTATTTGCTGCAACCGGATCAGTAATATTTATTTTATTTTTCACAATCAGGTAAACATTCCTGTAAATACCGCTGTAATAGCAGAAATCAAGGTCAGTTAACGGTTTTCCCGGCGGAACGACAGGATTGTCCAGGTTATTCAGACGTACCACGATGCAGTTTTGAGCCCCGGTTAACATTTTATCAGATATGTCAATGCAAAATGGCAGATATCCTCCTGTGTGGGTGGTCACATACTCTCCGTTGAGGTATACTTCAGCAACCTGCATGGCTGCTTCAAAATATATTGCGATATGTTTATTCCCGTATTCCGGTGGTATGGTGAAAAACTTCCTGTAAAAACAATACCCCTGCCACTGCTGCCCAGTAATAACCAGGGATTCGATGTAAGCTGTATGAGGCAGATTTACCTTCTCCCATGTCAGCGATACGTTATCATCCCTGGTGAATAACCACTCACCAATGGTTGTGTCAGCATCCCTGACAAATTCCCAGTCTGAATTAAAGCTGGTTCTGGCAGTAACTCTGTTCTGGCATTTAACAGCTGTGATGACGCACAGGCCGGTAATCAATATCAGAGATGCAAATCCACCTGATTTTATATTCCGGTTATGCATTTTATTTGGATTTATTTTGCTTCATTTTAAAATATCGGCAGGGCATGGATGACATTATATGGTTCGATTCGGGTTTTCAGGTTAAGGTTCATTTGATCATGAAGTATGTCATGCAGTAAAAAATAGATACTGCAGGCATTTCATATGTCGTTTTTATGATGATCTGTATACATTACAATTCTGTTGATTATTATTCTTACCGTTAATGTTCGGTTCTTTGATTTACTTATATGTCCGTGCTTATTTCAAATATATTTTTTCAATGGCTGCTCCGTGAGGATTATTATATTCGTTTTCATGTATGTCCGGCCCGATTGAAAACTGAATGCTTTCAGAAGTATTGAGATCAAACGGATATGCTTTATCAGGCTCATAACAGTAAGGCAGGAAATCAGGATATGTGTTGGGCAGAATCAGTGTTTTTACCTGTTGCAGATCCTTTAAAGGAATGATATATTCGCCATAATCAGGCTGAATAGTCAGTGATACTGCATGGGTGATGCCAAGATTGTTTACAAGCCCAACCTGAATTACCTGAGGGTCTCCGGTTAGGGAATATCCGTTCAGTACAATCTGTTTACAGGATAGCAAATCCGGATATCTCCCTTTTAGTTTTTCTGCAAAGTAAAACCTTAGGGCATTATGATGTCCGTCTGTACGAAGGTTTTTGATGTTCATGCTCAGGATGGATTCTCCGGGATTTCCTGATGGTAAAATCCTGAACAGATCATTCCCGTATATGCTGTTACCATCCCTGCCTGCATCAAAGAGGCAGATAGGTGACGACGGATTTACCACGCGTACCTGGTAGGGTTCCTGGCCAATAAAATCCCAGTCAGAGGGTGAACCTTCGTTTCCTGCAGGATAGGTGTGAACTGATCCGTTTTGCCTTACCGAAATATAATATCTCAGGAATCCTTCCTGTACCAGGTTTGTATCAATCACGGCACTGTATGTATATGCCGCAGTTTTATTCATTTCGACGATTTCAGGTCGCCATCTTCTTCCATATATATAAATGTTAACCTCGTCAGGCTCACTGACAGACACCACCTTTGCCAAAACATTGTATGGACGGCCTGCAGCTATTTCATCAAACGGTTTATGGAGCACATATGTTTTTTTGCAGGTTGTTGGAGGTGCCACAAACTCATCCAGTGTTATGTTACCCCAGGTGTCATTTCCTTTCCGTCCGGTCTCTTTTCCTTTCCGGCTCAGCAAATAAGTGCCCGGGGTGATGACAATGGTATTTCCGTCTGCTGCCCCAAGGTGTTCATTGCCTTTATTTAATCCTTTAAAACTGAAATATGTTCCCAGGTCAGGCAGATTGATGGTCATTGGCCATTTCCTGCTGATAATGACCGATACCTCTTTCTCAGGACTTGCCCTTTCAAACGGATCCTTTACCCAGATGGCATCAGGCATTACTTCAAGTCGCCAGACACCGGTTTCAAGCCTGTCGAGAAAATAGGCGCCATAACCGTCATACATGACCACGGAGGAGTGTCCGTAACCTGCAATATGTTTCAGCTTGTCCGGTGATGGAGGCTGGGTACCGGTATGATTGGTATACATGAACTTTTCTTCGGTAAACATTTCGGCCAGGTCGTTTTTATAGCTTACCCTGAAAGCATCAAAGACAGTATCGCCAGGATAGGTGCCGGCTTTTTTGTTCCGTGGAAGCCTGTGAAAAGCCTCTCCGGCAATTTTCAGGCTCAATGCTTTTCGGGGAGCATAGGCAAGATTCATATAATGTGTATGGTATTCGGTGTTTGCATATGCCATGTGCAGGGGATCATAGGAAAACTGGGTAGCAAACTGAAAACCTGCTTCGCAAAAGCTTTTGGCGATATACGGGTAAATATACGAGCGGCCGATATCAGCTGCGTCGTATTCATAGACAATCCTGGCCATTTTTTTGTAATTGGCAATGGTGTCAAAAGGTATCAAATAGACAGCAACGTTGGGCAGGAAATTACCTTTTAATTCATGCCTTTTCACCAGCCCGGTAGGATACCACTGAAAAGTGCCCCCTTGTATATTGGCATCATAATATGCTTCAGCAAGACAGGTGCTGTGGCTGACATTATAAAATAACGGTTTGCTGCAGCCTGATCTCCTTATTGCTTGAACCATCCGGTTTATAAAGCCGGTGGTTTCCCCGGCTGTACCTTCATGATGAGGTTCATTGCTTATTTCAAAGGCTATGATATCCGGATCATCTTTGTATGCAATGTCCGTATATTGGTTGACATGGTTTACGAACTGAAAAAGATAGTTCTCCTGTGCCCTGATGGCTTCGGTGTTTGTCAGGCAGTTACTTTTGCCGTATTTTGTTGAAAAGCCGGGAGTCTTTTCTTCAGGTTCCGGATATCCGTTTCCCCAGTATGCTATTGGAGTGATAAGTATTTTGATGCCACGCTCCTTAAGCCGGTACAACAAATAATCGAATAATCTCAGGTGCTCATTGTTAATCAGGTTGCCCAGCGTATCGCTGATCTCACAGTCCCATACATGTACCCTGTAAGCATCCAGTCCCAGCCTGGCAAAATGATACACATCTTCATCAATGGCTTTTTCATGAGGGATGCCCAGGCGTTGATGGGCCCGGTAGGCATGCGCAAAGGGGGTGGTGTAGTTGACTCCGAAAAGGGCAAGGGGCGAATTATCCGTTACCCATCGCATGGTACCCTGCTTATCGACATAAATAACGTTTTTTGATGCTTCTTTTATTTTTTTCTCCTGTGCAATATCAGGATTTACCGATAACATCATAAGCATAAGAAGGGCGAGACTCCTGATACAGATTAAACTCCTGGTGCAATTCGGCATGATGTCTGATTTTGTTTGTTTTACATCATTTAATGGACAAAAACATATATCTCTGACAATCGGATTCAGAAACTAATAAATAATAAATTTTTCAAAAGATACCGACTCATTTTCCGAATACCTTATCATGTATAATCCGGGCTGAAAAGATGAAACATCAATGGTGGATATCTGTTCATTCAAATTCAGTCGCGAAATCATCTTTCCTGTGTAATCGAATATTTCGGCACGGGGATGCCCGTCAGCTGACTTAATCGTTAAAGTGACAAGTCCGTTTGCCGGATTGGGATAGACCGACAGTTGCCTGTCTGACAGCGATGCAGAAGGAATACTATTGACGTGCTCACCAATATGCTGGCAGGTTCCCCAGATAAAAGCATAGGTGGTATCCCTTTCTCCTATTTTGTAATCCCTGTCGATTCCCCACCAGGGTGCACACTCACCCGGTACGCTTTCACGGCTCCCCCAAACATCGTCATACATGAAATAGTAGGCTCCCGAATCTCCGGGGTGCATGACAGTTGTATAACTGTAAATATTATTGGCTTCCTGTGTCATCCTGAGAATTTTCCATGGATTACCCGTGAACATACCTGTTATCCATACGCCGTTGGATACATCCTGACTGGTCATATCCACCTTAAAGGTAACGCTGACATCCGAAGGCGGGCCAATGGGATCACATGTACCCCATTTGAATGAATAAACCTGATTCAACTCACCTGCCTTATAAGTACGGTCTGTTCCCAGCCATGTTGCGCATTCAGAGGGTACAGTCTCTCTTGCAGCCCAGGTGCTGTCGTTGAGGAAATAAAAGGCTCCTGAATCGCCCGGAGACAGATAGGTGAAATAACTGTATATATTATTGCCTTCACTGATTGCAGGCAGAATATACCAGTCCTCTCCTGTCCAGGATCCGGTAATCCATACACCTTTTGATACATCCTGGCCGGTCATATCAACTTTAAAGGTTACCTTTTTTGTTGTAAGCTCGTTAAAATATGGAGATTCAGGCCATGTACCTGCTCCGTTGGACATAAAGTTGTAATCCTCGACATCGAAAAATGCAACATGTTCCTGGGATGATCCCTGTCCCCATGGAGTACGGCATGGAGTAGAGACCCAGGCCGGTTCCCAGAATACAATGCCCGTACCGCCGGCATTCATTACCTCCCGTGTCATATCAACCATGTATTCATGCTGTTTTTCGGGTATCACAGGAAGATACATGGGATCGGGGGTTGTTATGATATTGCCCAGATTGTCATAGTTCATTGTGGTCCATAAATATCCGGTTTCCACAACCATGATTTCATAACCGGGGAAACTGGTTTTCATTGATTTGATAACACTGCCAAGGTTTGAAATACTTCCTCCATGCCAGGCATAATAATAAGAGAATCCGATAATATCAAAATCAGTCACCCCGTTATTGATGATGTTCTGGTACCACCAGCTGAGGCTGCTGGTGCCTGCATAGTGCAATGATATTTCAGGTTTAACGGATGTACCTGAACTTACATCTCTGACTGCCTTGATGGCTGAATTGAACAGCTGTGCATGGCGGCTCCAGTCATTGCTGACACTTCCTGAAGCGGTATAATTCCCGGTAAGGGTTGTATGTCTGAGCACTCCGCCGTTATTTTCATTACCAATCTTGACAATATCCGGCATCAGTGAGTCTCTGTCAAGATCTGTCAGCACTCTGGTGACATAATTGTATACAGAGTCTTTTAATATTTCTGTGTCAGAGGCAACATCCACCCAGCTTGGAGGGATGATCTGCTTGACCGGATCTGCCCAGAAATTTGACAACTGAATACCCAGCATTACCTGCATTCCTGCGGATTTAGCCCTTTGTATGGCCTCTTTGATATCTTCAAAATCGTTGTACCGATTTTTTACGCCAACGGGCTGAACCAAAGAATCCTGCCATGCAGGTTCATACCACATCCTTACCCTTATCAGGTTAAAACCATGATCTGAAAAGATATGGTAAACATCTTCAGGTATTCCGTTTTCTTTAAATTCAGCTCCGCAATCCTCCATCATATTGGCATACGAAAGGTCGGCGCCGAAATAAAACTCCTGGCTGTGAGCGGGTATTAAAAATAAGGCTGCAAGGAGAATAAGAATTGACTTCATAACTAATATTCCTAAAATTCGATTAAAAAACCAAAAACCTCAGATAACATCATATTTCCAAAATCAGAGAGCTAATTTACCAATATAAAGTTATTATCAAATGTCTCTGCAGTTTGCCTGGCTTCTTATCATGAAAGAACAGGCTGTCTATGTTTTTATGGCAATCTGTTAAAAAGATCAACAGGATATGAGGGTACGTATTTTATTTCAATTTGAAAGTTCAACACATGTCGTAACCCGGTTGTGAACCAAATAAAGGGAGCTTCCCCTGAAAAGGGAAGCTCCCTGAAGAAATGATCCGGTTTTTTTATTTAGCGGGCACACCGGTAATGATACCCTGAACCACGTCAATTGTTATGGTATAGGTACCTGATACCAGATCCAGGAAATTCAGGTCACCACCATTTGGTCCACTCCAGAGGTCTGCCGGGACATTTTTAAATGCGGTATAATTACGCGTATTTCCCCAGTTTCCGGACTCCGGGAAGAAACGCCATTCTGTACCTGCAACAAGTTCTGAAGTTTCGGTAAATTTCTCACCCCGTATCCATGTCATTGATTCTCCAAAAGTCCAGCTGTTAAAGCCACCTACACGATACATCGTCGGCATCTCTGCAGGTTCCAGAACAATTGACAGATCAAGCGTTGAAACAGTGATTTTATAGATACCGGTAGTTCCGTTAAATAAGAAATTGGCATCACCTCCATTAGGTCCGGACAATTTTTCATCAATGGTTCCTTCGGCAAATGTATTGTAGTTCCACTGGTTTGCACCCCATGAAGCAGATTCAAAGAATCTCCATTCATTGCCATTGGTGAATGTCTCAATACCCTCAAATACACCTCCTCCTTTATGTCTTAATGCCAGAGGATCTTCAAGGTTCCATGCCTGATCACCTCCAATAAGGAATAATGCAGAAGGGAATAGCTGTTTTTCAATCGCGATGGATTTGGTATTGAGATCAACCTGCACAGCATAGGTTCCTAAAATATCACTGCCAAATTTAAAATTGGAATCACTATCGCCATTGTCTTCAAATGCTGCAGGAATACTTCCGCTAAAATAAGAAAATCCCCATTGTTCACCCGTATCCCAGCTTTTCAATTCAAAAAATCTGAACACATCACCTGTCTCAAAATCAACAAAACCTGAATATATCAGGGGAGCTGTACTTTGCAGTTCAATTGCATCATCAAGACTCCACCCCTGCAAACTACCCACAATGTAAATGGGCGGAATATCAGGATCATAAGGGGTGATATTAACAGTGATGGGTGCTGAATAAACACTGTCAAGACTTACAGATACAATGGTTGATATTACCCTGAATTGCACTGCAGCAGGCACTTCCGGTGCTTGTGACAAATCATCCACCAGCACATTGTTAAGATCTTCTATGTTAATCTCTGCAGATAAATCCGTGGTCGTTGCCAAATCCACCGCATTTTCAAAATCAGAACCTTCAACGTCTATTTGCAGGATATAGGTAATTGATGTTGGATATCCATAATCAGTAGAATCCCAGGTGATTGTCTCAAAATTATCATTTGCTTTTGCATATGTTAACACATAAGAAGAACTCGATAAATTCGCAATCGTACCTCCGGTTACTTTTGAAATATCCAGGGTTACTTTGTCAACAATGTCCTTCTCACACGAAAACGTGAAGATTAACATCAGAAATATCAAACCTGTATATAGTATTTTTTTCATATTTTTAATTTTAATAACCTTCATTTTGTATAAGATTTGGGTTAGCATTTAATTGAGAAGCCGGAATCGGGTATCTGTCTCTCCATGATTCTGTTGGCTTTCCTTCTCTCACGTTGCCTTTCCATGGCCATACATGCGTACCGCTGGTAAATTGCCCGAACCTGATTAAATCAGTTCTTCTGTGGCCTTCCCAGTACAATTCCCGTGAACGTTCATCCATCAGAAAATCAAGAGTCAGATCGCCCTGGCCAATGGTACTGGCACTGGCTCTTTCGCGCAAATCATTCACATAACCCACGGCATCTGATATAGAGCCACCGCCACTTCTTACCACAGCTTCAGCATACAACAAATAGGCATCTGCCAGCCGGAACATCGGAAAGTCGGTATCAGGATGAGTGCCCTGATCTGAATCGGAAAAACTTCCGTCCAGTTTTTTGTTTGAAAATTTGATTGACATATAGCCATCTGAAAATAACGATGGGTCATTGATTTCCAGACTCTGGCCATCTGACCAGAAGAGGGCTCTTACATCACCGGCTTCAAAAAGATTCACCAGTGTTGGCAGGCATCTGACAATACCCCACTGGGCATTGAGTCCTACGGTATCATGTGCAGGAATTGAACCACCGCCAAGTGCACCTGCTATCAGATAAGTAGCTCCTCCCCAGGACTGGGTTGTGGCACCATCAAAAATCAAGGGGAAAATTATTTCCGGACTGTTATTATTGTCAGCAACAAAATTCTGGCGTTGTATTTCCGCTAATTCATATGGTCCACTGATGACATTTTCCAGCGCGGCCAGTGCCTCTGCATAATGGTCTTGCTTAATATAAGCTTCAGCATTCATATATAATTTTGCCAGAAGCATATAGGCAGCAACCTTGTTTGCCCTTCCGTAGATATAGGGTGCATCCTGAAGTACTACTGATTTTTCACCGCCGGTAGTAATGTCAATCAATTCATTTTCAATATATTCAAATAACTTTAAACTATCGGCACGCGGTGGAAAGAATGCTCCCGGTTTATCATCTTCTGTTACAAAAGGAGCAGTTCCAAACAGGTCTAAAGCATGCCAGTATGCCATTGCCCTGAGAAATCTTGCTTCCGGTATCATGGCATCTACCTCGGAAAAATCACTCCCCGTCGCCAGCCTGATAAATTCATTACAGGTTGTAGCAAAGTATATTATCCGGGAATGAAGAATACCCAGGTATGAATTGGTAGATCCCCAGGTATGAAAGTTAAATTCCGGCAAACCAGCCGAAATATCCCCTCTGGATACTGTTTCATCGGATGATATCTGCTGCGCATTCCACCACGATCTCATGTAGGTGGAAAAACCTTCATCGAATCCCTGAAAATCCGGGTCTCCATGAGGGCCTTGCAGACCACTCAGTAATAAACATGTATAGCATTTTGCCAGGCCGCCCAGGTAATCATCCGGTGTTTGATAAACATTTTCAGAACTAATCACATTCGGATCTATCGGAGCAACGTCCAGATCATCGTAACATCCGTTTAATAACACTAAAACCAGTGTTGCTGTTAGTGTTACTATCGATACTTTAGATATATAATTTTTCATATTCATGTCTCTTTTTTGTTAGAAATTAAAACCAAGACTTAGCATAAATTTACGGGACCTTGGATACTGATTGTTGTCAACTCCACCCTGAACTTCCGGATCCAGGCCTTCGTAATTAGTTATCATAAAAGCATTGATCACGGTAAAAGCGAGTCTTGGACTGAATTCTTTCACCACGTTTTTAAAGGTATACCCTGCTGATATATTGTCCATTTTGAAAAACGAAGCATTTTGTACGTATATATCGGAGTATGGCTGGGCATACTCAAATCCTATATCCAAAGCTTTTTTAGGTACATTAACAAAGAATATATCATTTGAATACAGACCCTGAAGAGGAAAAGCCTGAAGGTTATTATAATTATAGTTGCCAAGACTGATTCTTCCGGAGAACGAAAAATCCAGATTCTTGTAGGTCAGTCTTGAGTGTATCCCCATCATATAATCCGGTTCGGGGCTGTGGTTATGATATCTGTTAAAGATATTGTTGGTTATAACTCCGCCTTCTCCTGTACGATCAACATAAACACCTTCTATGGGGTCTCCGTTTTCATCAAATACCTGCTGGAATGTGAAAAATGCATTGGGCTCATGTCCGATTGAATGAATTTGCACAAGTGTGCCCAATCCGCCGCCGGAAACCTGATTTCCTGTTTCAACTCCCGCACTTGTAGGATTATCGGTCTGATACAGTTTCTTGATCTCTCTTTCATTATAAGTCAGATTTGCACTGATGGTCCAGTTAAGATCTCGAGTCGATAATGGCCTGTATGTTAGTGTAACTTCGTATCCTTTGATATCCATGTCTCCGACATTTGTAAGGATATAATTGCCAAAATTACTGCCATCTGCTAATGGAACAAGATTCAGAAGATCTTTTGTTTCTCTCTTGTATAAATCAACTGTACCCGAGAGTTTATTTTTCCACAGTCCGAAATCCAGTCCAATATTATATGTAGTGGTTTCTTCCCACTTTAAATTGGCGTCATACGGCTCCGGGCGGCGAATCCTGACCAGTGAACCACCTGGACCAATAGGGTAATAAGAATATCCGGTACCTAATCCATACTTGGCTATAGCGGGATAATAGGCATCTGAAACATTGGAATTGTTGGGATCCAGACCTTGCTGTCCGGTAACTCCATAGCCTACTCTCAGTTTTAATTCTGAAATAATAACGTTACCGGCAAGGAATGACTCTTCATTAATCTTCCATGCTGCTGCCACAGAAGGGAATAAACCAAACTGGTTATCGCCAACAAACCGGGAAGTACCATCCTGCCTGAGGGTGGCAGTCAGTATATACCTGTCTTTGAGTGTATAGATTAACCGCCCGTAGGTGGAGATCAAAAAGTTTTCGGTTGGATTGTCTGTTTCCACAGAATCTATGGCTGCAGCACTTTCTTTATAATACCTGGTATCCAGGTTAACTATTGTTCCTGCCGTGTTTCTGTTAAAATCAGTTCTTCCACGCCTGAAATGTTGCCAGGAGTACCCGACGGTAACGTTAAAATTACTTATTCCTACTTCCTTGGTATAATTCAAATAAACATCCAGCAGCTCTGAGGAGGTATTTCCGGTATATTCATTTATGCTTCCATTCGCGTCACCAAAATCTCTGATGGTATATGTAGCACCGGGGAGCCAGTTGTTATGGCCTTCTGATTCGCTCTTGTCGATACCCAAATTCAAATGAGCTTTGAGATCAGGGAGAAAATGCAACTTATATTCCAAATGCATATTCCCGATAAACCGGTTTACATCACCGGCATTATCCCTGAGTTTTAACTGGGCTAAGGGATTAGATATAAAAGTTGTGGCTATGCCCTCCGGATCCATACTGCCATCAGGCAGGTTTGTTTCTGTCCATTGAAAGTAACCCTTATAAGTCGTATTGCCGTTATATACGGGTTGTGTGGGATCAAATGATACAGCATGGGCAATAGCCCCCTGAACATGGGCGGCAATATTTGAAGCGGCTCCAAACTCTGAATGTGCAGCAGTACCCTTGGCATTCAGATCGATCTTTAAATGATCATCCAGTAAACTCGGGTTGACATTAAGTGACAGTGAATGCCTTGATGCTTTTGTGGTTTCAACAATACCCTGTTCATTGTTATAACCGTATGAAAGCCTGAAAGGAACACTTTTAATACTCCCGGAAACGGTCAGGTTATTGTTGGTTGACATTCCGTTCCTGTAGATCAGATCCTGCCAGTCCGTATTCTCATCACCCAGCCTGGATACAATTGATGCATCCAAACCCGCTGCTCCTTCTGCAAGCCTTTCATTAATCAAAGCCCGATATTCATCTCCGTTCAGCACTTCCACAAACTCAATTGGTGCGCTGATTGTAAAATCTGTATTAAATCCAACCTTTAACTTTCCTTCACTGCCTTTTTTTGTAGTTATAATGATCACTCCGTTAGATGCCCTTGAACCATAAATGGCAGCGGCAGAGGCATCTTTTAAGACGGTAAATGATTCAATATCATTAGGATTCAGGGTGTTCAGGGGATTTGATATTCCGCGAGGACTGCCATCATCAACCGGAAAACCGTCTATTACAACCAGCGGATCATTGGTTGCTCCACCAAGAGAAGAACCCCCTCTGATTCGTATGACATTTCCGGCTCCCGGCTGACCATCATAGCTTGTGACAACCACACCGGCTATCCGGCCTAACAATAATTCCTGGGGTGAAGTAGTAACTCCCTGGTTAAAATCCTTTTCCCCTAATGTGGAGATTGATCCGGTAAGGTCCTCTTTCCTGACCTGGCCATAACCGATAACAACAACCTCTTCCAGACTGGCAATATCCGGAAGAAGATTAATATCGATCCGGGTTTGATTTTCAACAGAGGCTTCTTCTGTTACATAACCCACAAAAGAAAATTGCAATATACTTTTCGCATCAGGCACGGTAATATTATAATTACCATCATTGTCCGTTATGGTTCCGGTGGTTGTTCCTTTGATAACAACATTTACCCCCGGCAAACCATTGTCGTTTTCATCAAGTACCTTACCTGAGACTTCCACCTGTTGTGCTAACAGGGAGGTACTTAATATAAAAATAAAAGTCAGAAAACATAAAATTTTTCTCATAAGTATTTTAAATTAAAAGTTTTAATTTTAGGTAGTTATCTGTCAGATAATATGATCAGCAATAAGAATATCACAAAAGAGATAATTAAGAGGAAAACTGTCAATTCTTTTATTATTGTAGGTCTTAATAAAGCTCTTTTTTTCTTCTTTCCGTTTTGTTTTCCCATTACTGTAAAAGCTACTTTAAAGTAAGAACAAACATCGGATTTGTTTTATCGCAGATTTGAAGAAGAAGGTTTTTTTTCATAAGCATTGGTTTTTAGTGTTAGTAATTATGATCGAAAATTAAGGTTATTAATGCTTATATATGGAAAGAATTAGTTCAATTCACAATACAAATCTTACAACTCAGAAAGAAATCTTACATAAAACAAAAAATATCTTACATGAATAAAATACAAGGCTGACTTGCCATGATATAAACTGAAATAACTGAGTGGAATATCTAAGATTTAAACATAAACAGAAAATGCGGCTAACTTCCAGGGGTTTTCTTTCTGCTGTTTGCTGAAATATATTCTTTCGGAGTTAAACCAAATTCATTCTGAAAGCATTTGGCAAAGTATGACTGATTTGAAAATCCTGTATCATACATGATCTGTGCAATTGATCCTTGTTTTGCCAGTAAAAGACCGGCTGCTTTCTTCAATCTGATCTTCCTGATCAGCTCATTTGTTGATAATCCGGTTAGTGCTTTTATCTTTCTGTAAAGGTGAGTGGAACTTATGCCAATTTCCGTGCTGATTCTTTCAACATTCAAATCAGGTTCGGACATATTTT
Organism: Bacteroidales bacterium; assembly: GCA_016933335.1. Classification (GTDB taxonomy): domain Bacteria; phylum Bacteroidota; class Bacteroidia; order Bacteroidales; family UBA10428; genus JAFGPL01. The sequence goes on from JAFGBD010000023.1 coordinate 178,057, forward strand.
TATGAATAAAATCATGGATTTTACTTATGAATTGCTCATCAATTGAAGGGAGTTCTGAAAAATTTTCCATGAGCTGAAATTCATTTCGAAAGTGCTTTTTCAACTGTTGCCTCTGTTCCAGAAGTTTTTCAATTCTTATGATTAAATGTTTTGGATGGAAAGGTTTTGTAATATACTCATCCGCTCCCTTGGATATTCCTTTAATCCTGTCATCAATTGATGTCAGGGCGGTCAGAAGTATTACCGGTATATGGCTTATCCTGATGTCGGATTTAATCCTGTCACATAAGTCAAATCCGTCCTTTCCCGGCATCATTATATCCGAAATAATCAGATCGGGCTCTTCATTTAATGCAAGTTCAAGGCCTTTGATCCCGTTATTGGCGGTTATGATCCTGTATTTTTCTTCAAGCAGTTTTCCAACATATTTTGCCATTTCAACATCATCCTCAATAATGAGTATTTTTGAGGCATTGACTGTTTTAGGTTCTTTAAAGGTGACTGCAGAAAAATCATCACCGGTAATTACTATTTCATTCTCTTCGTTAATGAATTCATGAATTTGCTGTTTATCGTTAATATCCAACAGGTTATTATCAAATTCATTTTCACTGAAAAAAGATTTATGAACAGGTAATACAACTGTAAAGGTTGTACCGATGTTTTCTTCACTCCGGACTTCAATTTTACCGTGGTGCAGATCGACCAGGTTCTTACACAATGCAAGTCCGATTCCGGTGCCTCTTTTTTGCTCACCATGATCCTCAACCTGGTAAAAACGATTGAAAATTGTCTGTATTTTTTCTTTGGGTATTCCGGAACCGGTATCGGAAACCACAATTCTAATGTACCTTTCATCTGCCTGATTTGGTAGTACAACATTGTTCCTGTCATCCAGGAATTCCAGTGTAAGCTGAACAGTTCCTTTACAGGGTGTGAATTTGAAGGCATTTGACAGCAGATTATAGATCACGGTTTCAATTACATTTTCATCGAACCAGACGTAAGCTGATTTCGCATTTATTTTAAGAGAGTATTTTATCCTGTTTCTTGATGATTGTGATTTAAAAGAAATCGCCAGTTCCTTGACCAGGAAAACAATATCTTTTCTGGATACTTTCAACTCGAGATTGCCTGTTTCAGCTTTTCTGAATTTTAAAATCTGATTTATCAGCCGGAGCAGTCTTTTGCTGCCGATTTGCATAAAAGCCAGTTGCTGCCTGATCTTACTCCCAGGTATATCCATTGAATGAAGTCTATCCAAAGGACCCAGGATCAATGTCAGAGGGGTTCTGAACTCATGGGAGATATTTGTATAAAACTGTAATTTCATCTTGTTATATTCTTCAGCCTTCTCGCGTTCGATTCTTTCCAGCTGAATATTATGCCTGTAACGTGCCCTGGTGAGAATCTGATTTCTAAAGTATATCAGTAACAGGATAAGTACTAAGGTATAAGCCATGAAGGCCCATATAGTTTCCCAGTATGCAGGAAGTACAGTCAGATCAATTATTGTACATTTCTCGTTCCATAAACCGTTCTTATTGGTGGATTTGACCTTGAATTTGTAATCTCCGGGACGCAGGTGTGAATAAGTTGCATATCTTCTTTCAGAATTGGTATAGACCCAGTCCGGATCAAAGTTTTCCAGCTTATAGGCATATTTGATCTTATTCTGTGAGGTAAAAGTCAATGCATTAAATTCAAATGTAAATGCGTAGTCTTTTCGCGTAAGTACGATCTTGTCTGTATGAATGATTGACTTGTCAAGAATCTTGCGTCCGTTATTTATTTTCCCGACGCCAACCGATTTATTGAACAGCAGGAAATCGGTCACCAGCACTTTTGGAAAAGTCTGTTTCGATTCAATGCTGTCAGGATGAAAAATATTTAATCCGTTTATGCCTCCAAAATACATCTTGCCCGAACGGCTTTTCAGATATGCACGCCAGTAAAACTGATCTCCCTGCAAGCCGTCATCTTTGTCGAAATTTAAAAAAACTTCATTTTCGGTATCGAACTTCGATAAACCTTTGTTTGTGCTTAACCATATATATCCCTTATTATCTTCGAGAATTCCATATATTGTGTTACCTGACAGTCCGTCTTTTTCAGAGTAAAAGGTAAAATCTGCATATGGATTGTTTTTTATATCCAGATCCCTTAAATTCAGCTTGTTAAGCCCTCCGGCATAAGTCCCGATCCATAAAACACCTCTTGAATCTTCAAATGTCGTTATAATCCTGTTGTCACTCAGTTTATTGATGCCGGACGGTTCTTTCTTGTAATGAATAATCGTATCGAGATTTAAATTACGGGGTTCACAGGTAATTCTGTTCAATCCGTTCCATGTGCTTACCCATATATTACCTGATTGATCTTTAAGAAGTTTATTTACCGAAATAGCTGTAAGTCTTCTCCGGCTGTCCTGGGGATTATCAAATCGTATTATTCTGTTTTCTGTCTTATTGTAAATAAAGATGCCCCCGTTACATCCAATCCAGATATTATGAAATTCATCTTCAAACAAATCATTTACGAATTCAGGGACTTCCGGGAAAATCTCAGTGAATTCACCGGTCTTTCTGTTCATCTTATTTAAACCTCCTCCCCATGTACCTATCCAGAAATCACCCTGATCGTCCTCTAAAATGGTGGATACAATATTATGGCTCAGACTTTTTGTATCTTCAGGATTATGAAGGTAATGAACAAAGTTTTTCCCGTCATACCTGTTTAATCCTCCACCGTAAGTCCCTATCCAGAGAATACCGGACCGGTCTTCATAGATAGCTCTTATTATGTTATAGGAGAGACTGTTTGGATTATTCGGATCATTTTTTATAATGGCAAATTTCTTCTCTTTGATATTAATCAGATTTATACCTGTATTGACTGTTCCAATCCATAATAATCCGCTATTGTCGTGAAATAAATAATCAATATAATTGTCATTTATACCGGTTCTGTTTGCCGGGTCATATTTCCAGTAAAAAAATTTTCTTTCCGGCGGATGATACCTGTTCAGGCCACCTGATTTGGTTCCGATCCAGAAATTGCCCGACGGATCTGCAATAACGCAAGTAATAGAATTATCGCTTAAAGAATTCGGATTTCCGGGAACATGAAAGAATCTTTTGAAGGTTTTATTCAGCTTATTAAACAGATTCAGCCCTTCTTCAGTTCCTACCCATAAATAGTCCTGATCATAATTTACAATGGATGTGATGATATTATTGCTTACAGATCCGGCATTACTCATATCGTTCTCAAAAAGTTCGGCTTTTCCGTTGCTTTTTGAGTATTGTATTAATCCCGCATCAGTTCCGATCCAGAGAATGTTGTTATCATCTTCGAAAATTACTCTTACATCTTTAATATCATTTCCGTTCTTGGATTCAATGTCAAAATCAGCATGGTTAAATACGCCATCTTTGATATCATAACTGCATAGTCCGTTGTCCGTCCCGATCCATAGCATGGTGTCCTTGTCAATCAGTAAGGAATTGTGATGATAGATGAAGTTTGAACAAATACTATTTTCTTCCTCCGGGTCATGATAAAAGGTGGTAAAACTGTCATGATAAAAATCGTATGCATTCAATCCGCTCCCTTGTGTCCCTATCCATAGATTACCTGAAAAGTCTTCTATGATGGCGCTGATAAAATTATCCGATATGGAATTGGTATCCGAAGGATTGTGTTTGTATACGACAAAGTTATAACCGTCATATTTGTTTAACCCGTCAGTGGTCCCGATCCATATGAATCCCCTGCTGTCTTTATATATGCATGTGACTGAATTACTTGATAAGCCATTTTCAACAGCAATCTGATTGAACAGGTATTGTGTTTTCTGGGAATGAATCCAGGAAACATTCAGACATATCAGAGCTATAAGCGGCAGATTCTTATTTATGCGGAGTGTCATTTATTGATTCTCCATCAGGTCATTAATGGATATGATCCGGCACCATGAATATGCAATAATATAAAAAAATTTTCATCTTAATTACCGGTAAACCGAAATACAGGTTACAGATGTTCTGCAAACACCAGAGGACTGGCATGAAAATATTAACCGGCAAGGTTATTGTCGTTGGTCCGAAATAACCAGGCATCCCGCCGTATTATATAAGAATATATATTATTCTGTCACTGAGATTCTGATGCTGTTGGTGTAATGGGCTGACCTGATCGCACAAATATATATTCCTGAAGGAAGCCTTTGGCCATTCATACTTACCGACCAGGGCAAATAGTGAATACCTGACCGGAGGTTTTTGTCAGTGAGGTTCATGATATGTCTTCCCCCTGTATCATATATATCAACAGTTGTATTGCATGTTTCGGGGAGCTCAAACCTGATGGTGGCTTCTGAAACGACAGGATTGGGATAGTTCTCGAAAATGAGTTTATTGTCTGAATAATTTTCAGGCAGTGTGGTTGAACTTCCACCTTTTTTGGCCGTATAGAATTTAAGTCCGTCGATCCTGTTTCCTTTATAATTGGGATCGGTTTCGGTTTCGCAGATGTTCAGTGCAAAGCTGTAATCGCCATATTTATTGAGTGTTTTAACAAGTAATTTGTTTTCGCCTGCCTTGAGGTTGATTGTTTTTGAATCATTTTCGATGTTATATTTATCTTCATTATAGGATCTTGTACCGGAATACTCGTATGCTTTTTCACCATTTATATAAACAATCATGCTTTCATCAGACCCAACCGACAACAATGCCTGTTCGTTTCGCGGAGCATAAAAATAGGTGAAAGCGTAGGTAATTATGCTTGAAGCGCCACTGTAATAGCTCAGCAGGTCAATGCGGTCATCGAAAAAATAAACAGGTTGTGAAAAACCGTTTTCACCGGCGACAGGTTCAAGATCTGCTTCACCGGAGATCTGCTCGGCAGACATATCGGTGCCGGAAAAGGTGCCTGATAGCACCCATGTCCGGTTACCCTGTCCGAACAGGCCGTTTTCTGAGGTATTCTGCCTGACTTTTTTCCTGATTTCATCAATAGGGGCACCATAAACTTCTATCTTTTCCGGATCATTGGTCCCCAGTCCTATTTTTTCAGCAAGTGTTATGTGTGCAATGTCATCGGGATTCATGCAGAATAATCTTGTACAAACGTTATCAACGGCTACCGGATCAACGCCTGCAATAATGGTGTTGAACCTGACCTGGTTGCTGCCATTGTATGTTTTGTTTGTTTCGAGGCACATGATGGCATCAACCACAACAAAATCAATTCCCGCAATGGTGCTTAAGTCCACTATTTCTTCAGTGGTCCATCTTCTGTGGCCCACATCGTGCACCAGTCTGCTGTATGCGGAAACAGTAGTTCCCATTTTATTATACCCGTAATAAGCTCCCGGAGCTGTTCCAATCTGGTTTTTCAGTGCACATGTTATTCCTGTATCGTGTATCTTTAGTACCGGCACTGTTATATATACATCAGCCTCCAGTTCCTTTTTGTGAATGCGGTATGAATAACCATGCGGAGCAGCAGTTCCCTTGGTGCCCAAATCCACTTTTTCAAGATCATCATAGGTCTGGTTTAAGTTGAACAGGTAAAAATTGATACCGGTCAGATCGTCGTCCGCCAGCAGGGTTCTGTAACCGGAGGCTTCCCAGGAGCTGTGGGTTGAAGTAGGGTCATCATAGTCATAACGCGGTATTCCTTCGGCAACAATAATTTCGACATCATTGCCGGTATGCTCGGCAATGATTCTGATAAGGGCTTTAACAACCCTGTAGTCGGTATTGGTCCCAAGGCCGTAAGGAGTATCTTTTTCCACAATATTGGGTTTTAACATGACTTTGTCACCCTTTTGAACCACATTATCAAGACCGCCTTGCAGTTCAATGGCTTTCCTGACCATATCCTCTATATGCTCATAACCGAGCGTATCAGTCCTGCTTCTTTTGTTTGCAAGTCCTGCATAATCTGAAGGTACGACAGCTACTTTTGTTGTGGCTGCAGTGATGGCATCAAATTCCGATTCCATTCTGTAGGTGCCTTCCTCTATGGCTGTGCTTACAGAAGTCACCATATCCCAGCAAATTGCGCCCAGGGCCAGTATAACTATTGCAAAGCCGGCCAGTTTCTTCCCTTTTCTTTTTCTCATCATCGTTCTATTTAAAGTTTGTTAATATTAGCAAAAGTTATATATTATACCAAGTAAAAATGCACCAATAATCCCTGTTGATATATAAACAATAAAAATCCTCAGGCTGAATGCAGAACCCATCAAGATCAGGTTGGATATTTTCGTTACAGGTCCTGAAATAAAAAAAGCGAGTATTGCACCGTTGCTCAGTCCGAAATCTTTCAGTGCCTGCACAACAGGTATTGCTGCCCCTCCGCATACATAGAAAGGGATTCCGGCACCGGTTAGAAAAAGAACCGATATGAAATCATTCCCTCTGAATAACCCGGCCATCAGGTCGGGAGGTGTTAATATTTTAATTGCTGCTGCAAGCAGGATTGCCAGAAAGAAATATTTACTGATGTACCTGGTCATTTTTAATAGTTCAATTCCAAAGGCTTTCAAAGACCTGCCGGAAGCGGAATCATTAGGCGCGAGGATACCTGACCCGTTTGTACCTGATCGAATCACATTATCAGGATGAATGACATTGATGTTGATGAGCCACAGCGTAGAATAACCGGCCAGTATTCCCAGTATATAAGCAGAGATGGTGCGTGCAACGGCAAGTTCATAACCAAAGGCCCCGGCAGTCAGCAGAAAAAGATTCGGATCAATCAGGGGCGATGAAACAAGAAATGCCATCAGCACGGGCAAAGGGGTGCCAAGCAGGAAGAGAGCCGCAGACATGGGAATTACGATATAACTGCCAAGGGGTGAAATGACGCCCAGAAATGCAGCAATGAAAATGGAGGAATTTTTAAGGTTCTGAAAAAATCCGGCGACCTGATTCCTGGATAATAACAATTTTACCAGCGAGGTAAGAATGATACCTGAAACAAGGTATGGCCATAAGTCATTCAGCAAAACAAGTGCCTCAATGAGAATTTTCCTGGTATGGCTGAAACTGAAGTGATTGAGCAGCTCATTCAAAAAATTCCGGATAGACCCGGAAGCGATCATATTATAATGAATCGGCATGTTTTAATTTACGCTTTTCCGTTAGATTTGTTTCCGTTTATATCCGCGATCACATAACAGGCTGTTATGACTCTCCGTTACAAATTTTGTCAGTCACCCTGGTTGTGGTTTTTGTGCTGTGGTATATGTGCAATGACATCCAGTAAAAGATCCCAGTATTTTTTTACCGAATTGATTTCAACCCTTTCATCCGGAGAATGTGCCCCGCGGATGGTAGGCCCGAAGGAGATCATGTCAAGATCAGGGTATTTCTCAAGAAAAAGCCCGCATTCCAGACCGGCATGAATGGCTCTGACAACAGGCTCTTTGCCGAATAGCTTCTTGTAGCTCTCAACCGTAATCTTCAGAATCTCGGAGCCGGTATTTGGCTCCCATCCCGGGTATCCGTCTGATTGCCTGACTTCTGCCCGTGCCAGCTCAAAAATACTGCTTACAGTATTAGCGATATTTTCTTTTTCTGATTCTACAGAGCTCCTCTGGCTTGTTGATACAGTATATGTGTCAGAACCGGTAAATTTGACGGATGCAAGGTTTGTTGAAGTTTCAACAAGATCCCTGATCGATTTGCTCATTGATATGACACCATGAGGACAGGCATAAAGGAGATTGAGCATCCTGAGCTGGTATTTCTTTGTGAGAACCACTTGTGGCAGATCTGCAGGTTTTAATTCCGTTTTCAGGCCAGGCTCGCTTTCTGAGAGCTCATTTTTGATGGCAAAGCAGAATTGATCAAACTCATCTCTCAGCTTCTGGCTGTGTGACTGCCTGACAGTGATGATGGCGTATGCTTCCCTGGGAATCGCATTTCTCTGATTTCCGCCATCGAAACAGGCAATACGAATAGGCATTCTTTCTGAAACGCTCCATAAGAACCGGTTCAGGATTTTAATGGAATTCCCCCTGTTTTTATTGATGTCATCCCCGGAATGACCTCCTTTTAAACCTGAGATGTCAATTCTGAAAGCCACAGAGTCAGCCGGTACTCTTCTGGTTTTATAAGAAATGGTGGCAGTGGTATCAATACCACCGGCACAACCGATAAATAGTTCTCCTTCGTCTTCCGAGTCGAGGTTAACCAGGATTTTGCTGTGTATATAACCTGGTTTCAGGTTATATGCTCCTTTTAGCCCCAGTTCTTCTTCTGTTGTAAACAGGCATTCAACGGGCCCGTGTTCCATGCCGGTATCAGCCAGTATGACCAGCTGACTGGCAATACCGATACCATTATCTGCTCCCAGGGTCGTTTCCTTTGCTTTTACCCACTCGCCGTCAACAAAGGGCTGAATCGGATCGGTATCAAAATTATGATCAGAGCTGCTGTTTTTTTCAGCTACCATGTCGACATGGCTTTGCAGACAGATGCTTTTCCTGTTTTCATATCCGCGTGAAGCGGGTTTTCGGATAAGAACATTGCCGGCTTCATCGGCAATGGTTTCCAGATTGTGTTTCTTCCCGAATTCTAGCAGGTATTCAACGATCTTTTCTTCTTTGGATGATCTGCGGGGTATTTTGCAGATGTCGCTGAAATAATTCCAGATTCCTTTCGGTTCTAATCCTTTAAAGCTATTCATCATATAAGTTTTCGGCAATATATCTCTTTACAGACGGGCACAAATTTAGATGATCAGTTTGTTTTTACAAATGAAACGGTCATAAAAATCAAAGGTTTCATTAATACCGGTAAGCATGACCATATTTTTCATGCCGGGACTGGCATGGCTGGGTTCACGGCAGGCATTAATGAGCGGATCATTGAATAGCATATATATCAATGTTATAATTCAGGTATCTGATTGTTTAAATACAATATTTATTTTAAGGACTCTGTTTCTCATTATCTTTTTTTTTCTATTTTTAGCATATATTTCTCGAATATCTCTGTCAGATTTTCAGCTGATAAAGTCTTAAAATTCAATTCTAACGAGGCAAATTAACACAATAAATCGAAAACTATGTCAGACTTAGCCGGATTTTTTAACCCAACCGTCATATGGTTCCTGATCGGTTTGGTATTACTTGTGCTTGAACTCATTATACCCGGGTTTGTAATTATCTTTTTCGGAGCCGGAGCATGGGTTACAGCCATTATGTGTCTTATCTTTCCGATGGGTATCAATATGCAGGTAGCCGTATTCACATTCAGCTCTGTTATACTGTTGCTGTTACTGAGGAGGTATATTCGCAAGCAGTTCTTCAGCGAAGGCAAATCCGGAGTCGAAACCCTGACCGATGAATTCCTTGGAAAGACTGCAGTGGTGGAATCGGATATCAGGAAAGGTTATCCGGGAAAAGTAAGTTTCAAGGGCACTACGTGGAATGCATTGTCTGAAGAAACCATTAAAAAAGGTCATTCGGTTGAAATCATTGGAAAAGACAGCATCAATCTGATTGTTAAACCCACAAAATAAAAATCAGGAGGAATAATTATGGATCCCATGGTCATTATCTGGATAGGCATTGCCTTTTTTGTTTTTATCATCATTTTACCTTCAATTAAAGTTGTACCGCAAAGGTCAGCCTACATTGTCGAACGACTTGGTAAGTTCAAAGCCACTCTTCAGGCAGGTTTTACTGTTCTGGTTCCTTTCATTGATAAGGTCAGGTACAGGCATTCCCTGAAAGAACAGGCAATTGATGTTGCTTCACAGACATGTATCACAAGAGATAATATTGCTGTTGAGGTTGACGGAATACTATACCTGCAGGTCATTGATCCTGCAAAAGCATCATACGGAATTGACGATTACAAATTTGCTTCCATACAGATTGCACAGACCACGATGAGAAGTATCATTGGTAAGCTTGAGCTGGATAAAACATTCGAAGAACGTGAGACCATCAATACCTCTATCGTTGATGCTGTGGATAAGGCCAGCGATCCATGGGGAGTCAAAATCACCAGGTATGAGGTAAAAAACATCACACCACCACAAAGTATTAAGGATGCCATGGAAAAACAGATGCGGGCTGAACGTGAAAAAAGAGCAACCATAGCCGAATCGGAGGGTGCAAAACAGGCTAAAATCAATGTAGCAGAAGGTGATAAGCAGGAGCTGATCAAACGCTCGGAAGGTGAGAAACAACGTAAAATTAATGAAGCTGAAGGAAAAGCAGCTGAAATTGAGTTTGTTGCCAATGCCACAGCAAACGGAATAAGGGCAATTGCACTTGCAATCAATGAGAAAGGTGGTTACGATGCAGTAAACCTGAGAATTGCAGAACAGTATCTGGGCGAATTCGGTAAGCTTGCTTCTTCAAACAATGCTTTGATCATACCATCAAATCTGGCTGATATTTCAAGTATCATTGCCTCTGCAACATCTGTGTTTCAAAGCGTAAACAAGCAGCCTGAGAAGAAATGATGCCGGAAGCATCAGTCATTTTCAACAGGTTGTCCTTTAGCCGGAGAGGTTACTCAGGCTGTTAGTCCTGACAGTTCGCGAAGCGCTATTATCAGGGCCTGTGTTCCTTTTGATCCGTAATTCCCGGCCTTCAGCGACAGGTAAAGCTCATGAGCCAGCTTTAGTCCGGGCAAAACAAGGTTCATTCTTTTTGCTTCGTCCAGCGCAATACCCATGTCCTTGATGAAATGATCAATATAAAAGCCCGGTTCGAGATCACCTTTCATGATCCTTGGTGCCAGGTTATTCAGTGTCCAGCAGGCTGCAGCACCCCCGCTGATGGATTCCAGCATTATTTCAGGATCAAGGCCTGCCTTGTAACCGTATAGCAAACCCTCGCAAACCCCGATCATTGTTGAGGCAATAATAATCTGGTTTGCCATCTTTGTATGCTGTCCTGCACCTGCTTTTCCCTGGTAAACAATTTTTTTGCCCAGGATTTTAAGAAGCGGCAGCACCTTATCGAATATTTTTTTTTCACCACCTGCCATGATCGATAAAGTGGCATTCCTGGCTCCGACATCTCCCCCGGATACCGGGGCATCCAGCGCATAAGCTTTTGCAGACAGGGCTGCTTCATATATCTCTTTGGCCAGGCTGGGACTGGTAGTTGTCATATCGATCAGTATCTTGTCTTTTGAAATGCCCTTTATCAGTCCGCTTTCACCAAAATATACTTCTTGAACATCTGACGGGTAACCAACCATTGTAAAAACAATGTCGGAATATTCTGCAACGAGTTGCGGATTGTTTATCCATTCAGCACCTTTTTCCATTAAAAGCGATGCTTTCGATCGGGTCCTGTTATAAACATACCCCTTATAACCGGCATCAAGCAGGTGTCCGAACATTGAAGCACCCATGACCCCTGTTCCTATCCATCCGATTTTACTGTTTTTAATCTGCTTCATTTTTTGATTGTTAGAATGTCAGTAAAGCCAAAAGTACCTAAAATTCCTGGTATGATTAAATGAT
>JAFGBD010000024.1 GCA_016933335.1 Bacteroidales bacterium
GCCGAAGTGGCGGAACTGGTAGACGCGCTGGACTCAAAATCCAGTGGTGGCAACACTGTGTGGGTTCGAGTCCCACCTTCGGTACAGCTTATGTTCTTCAGACCTTTCTTCTCCGGAGTATTTAATTCTGATTTAGAATAGTTACTTTTGGCTATTTCTTCATTTTGGCAATGAAATCCTGCAGGACATCCTCAAGATTTGGCTTTCCGATTTCCTCCAGTTCGTATGTTACCCTGACCGTTGGTTTGTTGATCTTGACTATCCGGTTTAAATCGATTGGTGTACCGATAACCACCACATCACAAGGGGTAGCGTTGATTGTTTTCTCTAGGTCTCTGATCTGCTGGTTACCATATCCCATGGCAGGGAGGAGGGTGCCTATTTCAGGATAGGTCTGGAAAGTCTCCACAAGTTTGCCAACCGCATATTCACGTGGATCAACCAGTTGAGACGCCCCCCACTTCAATGCTGCAACAGTCCCTGCACCGATCTTCATTTCACCGTGTGTAAGGGTTGGCCCGTCTTCAATTACAAGGCAACGACGGCCCCTTATCAGCTCGGGCCTGTCAACGGTAATTGGTGAAGCACCGTCAATAATCAGGGCATCGGGATTGACTTTATGTATGTTATCTCTTACTGTTTTTATGTTTTTAGGCCGGGCGCTGTCCATTTTATTAATGATAACTATATCTGCAATCCTCAGCGTTATTTCTCCCGGGTAATAGCTGAGTTCATGACCTGCACGGTGAGGATCAGTTACCGTTATCATCAGGTCAGGTTTATAGAAAGGAAAATCGTTATTGCCACCATCCCAGACAATAATGTCACATCCTGAAGGATCATTCTCAGCGGCATCAAGTATTGCTTTGTAATCAACACCGGCATATATCACATTGCCCCGTTCAATATGGGGTTCGTATTCCTCCATCTCTTCTATGGTGCAATTATGTTTTTCGAGATCCTGCACTGTGGCAAATCTCTGCACTGTCTGTTTTCTCAGATCACCGTAAGGCATGGGATGTCTCACTGCTACCACCTTAAGACCTTTCTTCATCAATATCTCTATAATCCTGCGCGATGTCTGTGATTTACCGCATCCTGTCCGGATTGCTCCAATCGCAATTACCGGTTTGTTGCTTTTAAGCATGGTTTCATGATGCCCCAGCAAAAGAAAATTGGCTCCTGCGGCATTCACTCTGGCACCAATATTCATCACCCTGTGATAGGGAATATCACTATATGAAAAAACACATACATCAACATTAAACCTGTTTATCAGTAATTCCAGATCCTCCTCTGCATGGATAGGGATTCCTTCCGGATACATTTCTCCTGATAACCCCGGAGGATATTTTCTGTCGTCGATATCAGGTATCTGAGCTGCTGTAAATGCAATCACATTGTAGTTCGGATTATCCCTGAAAAAAACATTGAAATTATGAAAATCCCGCCCTGCAGCACCTATAATTATTGCATTTCTTTTTACTGACATAACCGTTAGTTTAATGATTAAAAACCAGGTCTGAAATTAATCAAATTGTAACTGTCTAAATATGATATTTGACAGTCTGACGTTTTGGGATTGCCTTTCTGGTTAACCACCAATTAATATATGAATAAAAGCTTGAATAATGCTCAGGTTTAAACTAATTTGCGTTAAAAAAAATGGACTTTTATGAATTGATACGCACAAGGGAAAGTATCCGTGATTATGATCCCTTCAGGCCGGTTGATCGCAGCACGCTTGAGCGGATACTTGATTCGGGAAGGCTTGCACCTTCAGCCGCAAACCGTCAGCCATGGACATTTATCCTTGTATCATCACCGGTGATGCTCGAAAAAGTCAGGGCTTGTTATCATAAACAATGGTTTAAAGATGCGCCGCATATACTTGTTGTTGCAGGAGATGCGGATGCATCATGGATCAGGAGTTACGATGGTCATAATTCCATTGAAACAGATCTGGCCATTGCCATGGATCATATCATACTGGCTGCAGAAAACGAAGGTGTTGGTACATGCTGGATTGCAGCTTTCGATCCGACGGTTTTACACAGGGCACTGGATCTGTCATCTCATGAAAAAGTCTTTGCCATAACTCCTCTGGGTTATCCGCACAGGGGATTTGCCAAAAAGGCAAACAAAATCAGGAAAGAATTGAAAGATATAGTCAAATACATTTAATGATCTGATGATTCTTTTAAATATGAATGAGAACAATACATGTCCGTTCTGCAATACGGATATCCTGGATTATGCATTCCTTGAGAGTAACAATTTCCTTGCCGTGTATAATATTGCACCTGTCCTCCCGGGCCATTCTCTGATCATCCCAAGGGTTCATTTTACAAGTTTCATGGAATTGTCAGACGGCGAACTGTATGAGTTTATCAGCTTCAGCAGAAAAGCAATCAGGATTTTGTCCGGTGTTTTTCAGACCGAATCCTTCAACTGGATATTACAGGAAAAGGAAGAAGCCGGTCAGACCATTGCTCATATGCACATTCATATCATTCCGCGAAAACCCGGAGATATGCCAGAACCGGGCGACTGGTATCCAAGATGGAAAAATAATATCAGTCATCTCATTGACAGTAATCAGAGACCCAGGCTGTCCCGGGATGAAATGAAGACAATTGTTGACAGGCTGAGAAAAGCCGCTGCTGATGCAGTTAGCTGAATCACAGCCAGGTCTGTGATGATTTGTTTCAGGCCAGAAAGGATTGATACCGGCAGAACTGTTGATAATATCTGAAAATCAAGTGATGTCTTGTCCGTGGAAAATCAATAATCACTATTGTATCACGAGATTATATGTTCTCCGTGTCAGGTAGGGGAGACCATACCTTGTTGTATAAACGGCAATAACATTTATTCTGTCCTTCTTTACCGAACCAGGAATGACCCTGTACTCTTTTGTGGCAACTCCTTCTTTTAAGGGGATGCTTACTGCTTTTTCATCAAGGTATTTTCCATCCAGCAGATCATCTATGTAAAAACGAACCTTTGTGGATTTATTGGATAAGAATATCTTCAGAATAAAAGTCTGATGAGAATAAACCTGGTCAACCTCCTCGAACCGGATGTCGGGGTAGTTATTCAGAAGGGTACCGGATTCTGAGTATTCTTTCAGTCCCAGTCCGGGCTGGCCGTTCCTGTATGGGACCTCAGCCATCGGAGTCCCGTTTTCAAAGTAAAATTTTTGTATCCCGTCAATTTTGCCGTTTTTAAACGGATTTATCCGGAATACCTTGCCACTTTCGTAATACCAGATTGATTCTCCATCCTTAACACCGTTCCGGTACATTAGTTTTGTATGAATTTTCCCGGACGGATAATAATTAACAGAGAGGCCGTCTTTTTTGTTGTTGACATAATTGACTTCAGACAGCAGTCTCCCGTTTTTACTGTAATTTTTTGTGATTCCGTGCCTGAGACTGCCCTTAGCCTCAATTTCGCTCCTGATCCTGCCATTGTCAAAATATTCCCTTACAATCCTTATTTCTTCTCCTGCAGCGGAACCGGTTTCTTTGCTTTCCTTCTTTTGCTGAACCAGGTTACATGATAACATTGGGATAAGTAACAAAAGAGAGCAAACAGTTTTTGGTTTCATGTCAAAGTGATTTTTTGTGCTTAAGCTGACTGACAAATCATTGAAAAGACCACAAAATTAATGATTATCAATCGTTATTTAAAAATACTATTAATTACCTGGTAAAATTGTCTTCAATGACTAAATTTAACTTAATTAACATTAAAAATAAAAACTTTATGGCCACAAATCGAAGGGAATTTATTGTTAGTGGAATGTCAATGGGTATTTACAGCATGCTTCATTCCGGATTTAAATTTGGCACTTCTGCAGGGATTCCGGCTGAAAAATTTGAAAAGGTCATTGAAGATCAGAAGGTTTAATAAGGCTTGCACGCAAGGAACTTGGTGAGCTGATGGTTATCTACGCAGATGCCAACGGATCTTATGATTCAATAGAAGCAGTCAGAATCGGACGGATACTTGAGAAGATCGATGCTGCTGTATTTGAAGATCCATGTCACTGCATCCGTAGTTTATAAATCATAGAATCCGGATATAACTCAGTTTAATCAGATGTAATTTCCTAAAGCCCAAACCGGTAAGAGAATTTTATAAGGAATATGTTATGAGGATGAATCCTGAAAATTTCCCCCATATCATCTTTAAATGAATAACTGCCTTCATTTTTATATCGGTTCTGAGTGAATGACCAGACCAGGTATACAGTTGATCCGGGACGGTATTCCCAGCGTGCAACCAGGTTTGATCGGTACTGAAAAGTGTTAAAATCCGGATTATCAAATCGATAATCTTCTGTCCCATCTATATCTGAGTCAATGGAGTAAATGATGTCATCACCATCATAAACAGGGACAATCTGTTCTGCTGAAAATGAGCTGTATCTGTCTGAAAATCTTCTGGCAGAGGGATCCAATATATATTTGTAGTGATTATAATCAACTGCTGAGACAAAAGGCATTCCATAATACTGGATAGTGAAATCAGGTGTGATGTTTAATGTGAAACGCAATGTTAGGCTGGTTTCTATCTGGTTAAGTGTTCCCCGGATATAATGCGTTATTGCTAATGAATCCTCAACATTGTCAACATATGCAATATAATATTTGAAGTACACCAGGTTTGGTGAAAGTTCCATTTTAAAGGCTTTATTTACCCGCCAGCTGATACCTGTGCTGAGATTCATATAGTTAAACTGCCTTTCAGAGCCAATAAAATGTTGCCCGCTCACTGACAGAACCAGCTTTTTACGGCTGTCTGTTGAGATATTGTAAAACAAAGTCCAGCCAGGTGAATAAAACAGCATCGGTCCTCCCCGGAGTTCAGTGGGTGAAGCATTCCTTGTATCATATGCCACACCGGTTGATACATCCCAGTAGTTTTTAAGAATGGTATAGGCTTCAAAATTTAATCCGAAATACAGTTTTTCGCTTCCGAAGGTACATCCGTACCACTGGTTGAAATTGAGCAATAATTGCCTGAAAATGCTGAATGGTTCATAATCATGGTATCCAACCCAGAAAATCTCCTGAATGATATCCGGATTATACAGGTATCCCAAATCATTGAGTTCAAGCGAAGGTGAACGCCATGTAACCCATAACAGGAATGGCCACTTACTGTTGCCTGCCCTCCCACCCATAATAGTCCCTCCAAATCCTGTAAGACTGGTCAGACCGGAATCAACCTTTAAGTGCAGGGCATCAGGACGCTGAAAATAGCGTGGAGCTGAAGTCTGGGTTTCAACAATAGCTTCTTTTGTGCCAGCCACATGACTGAATATTGTCTTAAGGGTTATGTAATATGTTTTGTCTTTCCACTGTTGGTTAAAATCAAAGCCACCTGTGTAAGCCGATTTATGTAACTTTTGAAGTACAGGATTATCCAGTTGCCTGTTTGTTGCTGTTAAGATTCCTCCAATCCTTGTGTTACCCTCATTTAAATCTTTCTGAAGGCGAACAAGCGAATAACTGGTTAAAGGTTCGACCGGTTCGGTATTACGGGAACCAAAACTGTCAATTTCTGTCGTTTCACGCTGGGTAACGCTTTCCAATACTCCGATTGACCATCCGTTCCGGGTCTTCCCTGTTATTTTAAACGCACTAAGGATGTTTGTATTTGAGACAGGCTTTACATATTCGTCATCTTCTGTATCAGGGTATAACTGGGGAGGCCTTCCAATGCGTCTGGAGTAAAACAGATTGTCGCTGCTTAACGGTCCGCCGGTAGTAAGGGTATAATCCATGATATTCCGTCCCTCAATAAAAAAGGGTCGTTTTTCCTCATAGTATGTTTCATAAGCTGTCAGGTTAACCACAGACGGATCAGCCTCCACCTGTCCAAAATCAGGATTTACAGTCAAATCCAGTGTGAGATCATTTGTCAGTCCGATTTTCGCATCGAGTCCTCCTGATAATTTACTTCCCTTTCCGGTCAAAAACGGATCTTCATCACTTTTCTCATAACGTTCAACATCGGCTACAAAATAGGGAGTGATATCCTTTTGTTTCTGTGGTTTAATTCCCTTGATCCCATATAATTCACCAAAATAACTCACCCAGCCTGGTGCATTTGGGGGTATCAGGCACCACCCTGATTGTTCATTGTTCCTGAATACGACTCTTCCAACCTGTAATCCCCAGATATACTCATCCTTTTTACCAAAGCGTAATTGTGTAAAAGGTATTTTAATCTCGGCAAGCCATCCTTCATCATCAAAACCGGTCTTTACATACCATATCGGATCCCAGTTATAATTCCAGTTTCCGCCATCTTCAGTAACCACTGCATCCGTTTTAACTCCGGCAGCATTTATCAGAAAGACAAAGGCTGTCCGAAGGTCGTGGTAACTGTCAAAACCGATTCCCAGAAGGTCTCCTTCATCTTCATCGCGTCTGGACATTCTTTTTTCAATGCTGTCAGGAGAGGAATCATAGGCCCTGATCAGTGCATAAATATAAGTGTCATCATACAGGATTTTAAACTTAGTAAGTTGGGTAGGTTCCCTGTTTTCATAAGGAGTAATCTGAATAAAATCCCCGTCCCATTCAGCAGCATTCCAGGCTGAGTCATAAGGAATACCGTCTATATCGATCTGACCATTAATCAGCCTTACCGCCATATAGGATTTTTTTTGCGCAGAAATTGCGATACTGTATAATATTAGAATTGACAGCAGAAGCAGGATGCGGCTCATTCAGGACAGATTTTATCTGATGAAAATAACATTTATTCTCAATTTAACCATCTCCTGATATCAGATATCACAATAATACAATTGCAGAACATAAATACATGATTCGGGTGAAACATATGCTATCTTTCAGCTGGCCTGCAGGCAATAACTTCTGTGCTTCTATTTAATAATCCCCTCAATCCGTTTATCAAGCGCAGACTGGTCGTCTGTAAAAGATGCAAGTCCCGCAAGGTTTAACAATGTATCTATTGCAATACTGCCTTTGGCAATTTTGTCAGCCCATTTTGAATGAACGGGTATTTTCCCGTCTTGTGAAATTGTCATTTTTTCATCATCTGTCAATTCAGGAAACATATCGATGCATCTGTGTTCCATTGCTCTTTCAGCCAGTTCATTCCCTGAACCCGGCAGGTTATTGTTCAGACTGAGGGCCAGCTTCAGCTCATTGTCTGATATATCCCATAGTTTTTCAGCCTTAACCGATTCTTTATCTATATTGTCCGACAGGGTTACCTGATACCCGCCGGCTGTTTTTGGAGTAAATTTACCGGATAGCGATCTGACAGCATCACCGGCTACTGCGGTCGGTATGGTATGTACGTCTACTCCTGCCAGAAGATCAAGCTGATCGGAGCTTCTGATGCTGGCTGCAATCTGCCTGGTATGGTTCCCACCATATTTTTTTACGATCTTCTGGCTTTCAAGGGTGGTTTTTTCACCGGCAAACATGCCGTCACCCAATCCGTTGCTTTTAAAATATGCACCGATTCTTCCCAGAAAAACATTCACATACGCAGGTTTTGCAATAAGCGTGGCCAGAAGGTTCTGCCGCGCGCTGAATCCGAGGGTAAAATTGACCGGGATGCCGGCTTCAGCTAACTTTCTGGCACCTAACAGACCTGTCGGAGTATAGGGTACTTTAATGATAAAGTGGCCGGGATTAACAGAATGAAAGCGGTGTCCGTAATCAACAATTCCTTTCAGGTCGTGGGCAAAATCTGTATGTAACTCAACACTGACCTTACACCCGAAGATTTTTGAAATAATCACTCCATGCCGGGCATTCAGGATGAATGCTATCTCAAGGATTCTTTCATTAAGATCAAGGTCTTTAAGCAGTTTACTGGCTTTCTCAATAAACGAATCGTAAATACCTTTCTGGATTTCTTTGTTAAGCAGTGTGTTGTTTGTGGTAAGTCCGCTCATTTCAGCTGACCAGATTCCGGAAGCTTCGTCAATATCACCGGTATCCAGCCAAAGCTCGGTTCCGCAATCCCTCAGCCTTTTCCAGAAAGCTGAGGATGACGGAGTGATTCTTTTTATGTCCGGGTTGATATCCTCATTTACAATTTTTACAATCTGCCTGTGGAAGGTATTATTTAATGCTGACATGTTTATTTGTTTTGGAAACAAACCGGTATACGCTGCTTAAATTACCAGTCTGCTTTCGGTTTTGGTAAAGATAGCAATAAATTCATGAGAGTTATTTTAAGCATAAAAATTTGGCTTCGGACCATTCAGGTAAGAAAATACGCAAATTGACAGGAATGCTGAATAAGGGTAATAAGAATTTATATATCCAATCTGTATTGTTCTGTTATCCGGTCAGATATTCTTTCTCAAAGGTTGTTGCCAGAATCTGAACAGCAATTCCTGTATCCTTCTTATCCAGTTGGCTGGGGCCATGCGGTGTATTATTTGCATCCACAATATAGATTCTCTGTTCGTCCCTGTCCCTGAGCACATCCAGCGAACCGAACTCCAGACCCAGGGTGGTGCAGAACTGACTGATCATTTGTTTTTCGGTTGCAGTGAACACTTCATCAGGATTGAGTAAATATGTTACGGAGGTTTGTCTTGAAAATCTTGCGCTTACGGGCCTCCTTTTGAGCTGGCATAATGCCGGCGTATAATTAATGACGGTAATCCTCAAATCTTCAACCAGGTTATTATCTGTCTGGTTATTAATGAGTTTCTGGTAAATATAACCGTTTTCTTTGTGATCTGCCGGACAATGAATGATTTCACCGTCATGCATGGCATTGATGTTATTTTTTTTAACGGCTTTACCCTGAAAAGTCAGCGGATCAATAAAGGTGCCGTATCCGAAGGTATGATGAAAGATCTTTTCAACATGTTCTTTGCTGATGTCGTTGCATGAATGATTGATAATATGTATCCCCTTGATTAATTCGGGGGGAAATTGTTTTGCTTTTCTGAATGTTTCCATTTCATAATGGATGATTAATTCATGCTTTAATCCCGGATTATTGGTTCTGTTATAGCCAAGATATTTTGTTATTTTGTGAATCGTGCTTCTTTTGCTTGGATAATGAGGATAAAAAAGGATGGTTTTATTCTTACAGTCATTCCTGAAATACAAAAAAACAAACCGGGCCTTAAATAAAAGATCTTCCAGTATTTTTTTCGGCAGGGGCATATCCCTTCGGTATTTATTGATGATACACATTTCTAAAGATTTTAAATGCAAAACATATCATTAAAAAAAGCTCCGGAAAATAATAATAATTAAGTCATTCAAAGAAAGTGTAACGGACTATCATAACCGAAATAAGGTATTATTAACAAGAGCGCTTAAAAATAATAAATTTTAACAGATTTTGACATTTATTTATTTTTTGGTATTGCGGCTTTCTTTCATGTTTTTGCTTTGATCTCCGGTGAATATACGTGCAGCCTGTTGGCAAATACCGGATTGAAATTATTAAAATAACGGAAAATTTCAATAAGTTTACTCAGGGGTAATGTCTCCTTAGGATAAGTAACTACTTTTATTACTTATGGGGAAAATGAAAGTTTCTATATCTGTCGTAATCATAACATTAAACGAAGAGAAGAACATAGGAAGGTGCCTCGATTCGATAAAGGATATTGCTGATGATGTGGTTGTGGTTGATTCTTTTTCCACTGATAAAACCGAAGAAATATGCATCTCTCACGGAGCGAGGTTTGTAAAGCACAAGTTTGAAGGGCACATCCAGCAGAAAAACTATGCAGTAACCCAGGCAAAATTTCCCCACATTCTGTCACTTGATGCTGATGAAGTTCTCTCTGATGAGCTGATTGAAGCAATCAAAGAAGTAAAGGAGAACTGGGATGGAGACGGGTATTCCATGAACCGGCTGAATAATTATTGTGGTAAATGGATCTGTCATACAGGCTGGTACCCTGACAGGAAGCTTCGTCTCTGGGATAGCAGGAAAGGAGAATGGTCCGGGTTAGACCCGCATGACAGGTACAAGATGCGGCCCGGTGCCGTCATCAGGAATCTTAAAGGTGATATTTTGCATTATTCTTTTAATAGCATCAGTGATCATATCAACCAGATCAACAGATTTTCAGATATCTCAGCCAGGGCTAAATTCCAAAAGGGGATCAGGATACCTTTATTATATACACTGGTAAGGATTCCGGCTGCATTTTTAAAAAAATATTTCCTGAAGCTTGGATTCCTGGACGGATACTACGGGTTTATCATAAGTAAACTGACAGCTTACGGAGTGTTTCTTAAAGATATCAAACTGAAGGAATTATACAGAAAAAGTAAAAATGGAAGAATCAAGAATACCTGAGAATACATCTAAAAACACTCATGATAAGATTGCGGAACTGTTAACAGAAGACAGGGGCACGGTGAAAGTGCTGGATATTCCCTGCGGAGCCGGTGCTTTCAGCCACGGACTTCTGAAACAAGGAAAAGAGGTGACATCTGCCGATATTGAGAACCTGTTAATGTTCGAACATAAAAGGTTTTACATTGCTGACATGAATAAACCGTTACCCTTTGCAGACAGCGAATTTGATGCTGTTGTCTGCATCGACGGGATTGAACATATTGAAAACCCGTTTGCTTTTATCAGGGAGTGTAACAGGATTTTAAAAACAGACGGAAAGCTGATCATATCCACCCCGAACATTTCGGCAATGCGGTCGAGATGGCGCTGGTTTATCACAGGACATCATAATAAGTGTAAAACACCATTGAATGAGAATAAGCCGTCTCCCTTGCATCACATTCATATGATGGCGTTTCCGAAAATAAGGTATATGCTGCATACCAGCGGATTCAGAATAAGCAGGATAACTACAAACCGTATCAAGCTGGTTAGCTGGATCTATATCATTTTCTATCCTTTTTCCTTTATCAAAACATGGCTGGTATACAGGAAAGAGGAAAAAGACGGACAACAGCGACGTGTAAACAGAAAGATATTAAAATCAATGTTTTCAAAACCTGTATTTTTTGGTGAAACCATTATAGTAAAAGCAAAAAAATCAGACGATCTGTGATGATCATAAAATCAATTAACCAAATGCTGCGAGCTTACAGAATGGAAGTGAGGAAATCATTACAGTGATCTGATGGCAGGTAAGTGAATAACTCAAAGCAGTGATCTTACAACATGGAAGTGAAATGATTTAAGTATATACCTTTGAAAATCGCATTCTTTAATAGTACCCGGGTATGGGGCGGAGGTGAAAAATGGCATTTTGAAATTTCCTCAGCATTATATGAAAAGGGACTGGAAACCATTGTCTTCACAAATATAAAAAGTGAATTGTATAACAGGCTTTCACCCACCTCCCAAAAGACCATTCGTATAAAGGTTTCCAATCTGAGTTTTTTAAATCCGTTTAAAATCATATTGCTCAGTAAGATATTCAGGAAAGAAAAGATCGACTGCATCATCCTGAATCTTTCAGCAGATCTGAAAGTTGCGGGATTGGCCGCCCGGCTGGCCGGTATTAAAAGAATAATATACCGCAGGGGAAGTGCAATACCGGTACGCAATTCTTTCCTGAACCGGTTCATATTCAAAAACGTGGTAACAGATATTATTGCTAATTCTGAAGAAACAAAAAAGACGATCCTTCAGAATAATATAAACCTGTTTCCTGCTGAAAAAATAAAGGTTATTTACAACGGACTGGATACCGGCAAATACGATAATGCAAAACCAGGGAAACTATTTACCGGAAAGGATGAAGAGCTGGTTATCGGAAACCTGGGAAGGTTTGTCAGGCAGAAAGGTCAGCGTTACCTGGTGACCCTGGCTGAGCTGTTGAAGAAGAGAAATATCCCCGCTCATATTCTTCTTGGAGGAGAAGGGCCATTAAAAGCTGATATTGAATCTCTTGCAGAGAAAGCCGATGTGGCTGATATGATGCATTTTATCGGATTTGTTGATGATATAAAAAGATTTATGTCTTCCATAGATATTTTTGTTCTTACATCATTATGGGAAGGATTTGGCTATGTCATTGCCGAAGCCATGTATTTCGAGAAACCAGTGATTGCTTTTGATGTTTCAAGCAATCCGGAACTGATTAAGGAGGACGAAACAGGTTTTCTTGTTAAAACCGGAGATGTTGAATCGATAGCCAACAGGATAGAGCAGCTGTATAAAGAAAGAGACATTCTTGTTAAATTAGGAAAAGCCGGGAAAAAGAGTGTGCTTGAAAAATTTACATTGACAAAAACACTTGATGAACTGTATGCATTGCTGAGCCAATAGTTTTGTATCATTCCTGCCTTAACGATTTCCTGTGAAAGAGGCTGTAACCTGAGAAATGACACTGGTCATTCATAGGTCACACAGACACCGGATAATCTGTAAATGTTAAACAGGGGCACAGTATGGGTGATTTTGCCATAATCCTGTTCGGCCTGAATCAGGCACTCACTGTAAGCCGTTACCAGTTCATTTTTTACGGACAGTATTGAAAACATCTTTACGGATGTTTCACCGGTATCAGAAATCCCTCCATAAATTCCAGAAAAATATCCCGGTCATCAGGATGTATGCCATGTCCGCCTTCATGCATGTAATATCCTAGTGTATTGATGAGAGGCTCTCCGGCAGGAGGCATCATATCAGTGCCCAGGCCTTCTTTGCCGAGCAACCGGTAAACAGGTGTTGCAGCCACGGCTGAAAGGAATTCTCCTTTCGGGTCTGACCATCTGTCGGTACTGCCTGTCTGCAACATTAAAGGTCGCGGGGCTATCAGGGCAAGCAACATATGCGCATCCATAGGTACCATGGTCAGGTTTTCACTGTATTTTTTATAGTTATGACAGAACTGGTAATGATATCTTTGAGGTGAAGCCAGGTGTGCAGCCGTCTCTCCGAAGTTACGGCGGCTTAAGGCAGCTCCGCCTTCACCCGAACAACTGGCAATGACCATGGCAAATCTTTGATCACAGGCTCCTGCCCACAAGACCGTTTTTCCAAGGCGGGATGCGCCCAACAGCGCAACACGGTTTGCATCGATACACGTATCGGTTTCAAAATAATCCATAGCACGGCTAAGACCCCAGGCCCATGCAGCAATGGCACCCCAATCATCAGGATCAGATTCTGTCTGATCTGGCTGCAGATAAAGGCCTCTTACCCCATATCTGGTGCCACCTGAAAAGTCAGGTTCAACATCACCATAATAGAAAGTAGCAAATCCGATACCCTTTCTGAAAAAAGGTTTGACATCCAGCTTACCGAACACAGAGTTTTCAGGAGCAGTGACCTTTTGCCTGTCACGGTTCCAGATTTCACCACGCTTAATACCGGGATCATCAATAAGGGTATAATTCGCAAGAAAGCTGATATGCATCAGCAAAGGTGCCGGGTTCCGGGAATGAACAGGTAAATAAATAACCAGCTCTATTTTTGGGGCACCGGTATCTTTGGAAAAACAGACTGTCACCTGCCTGCGTATGGCAAGACTGTCAAAAGCCGGTGTTCCATTGTCAAAAATATTAAAGCTCATTTCAGCAGGCCGGCCCGGACTGATGCCGAACTGGTTTTCTTCAAACAGCCTGAGAATCTCAGGGCGGCGGATATCAAACCAGGTATCCGAGTCGGATACGGCCTCTCCGTTCAACAATATAAGAGGATCCGGCAGGACATAGGGCTCAACCATCTTTTCATCATAATTTACCGGGATACCTGCTACAGTATCTGTTAATTTCAGATCCTGCGCATGTGAAGCAAACATTGTCAGTGGCCATAGCACCATTATCATTGCCTTCCTGAACGGGTATTTGTTTTTTATTCTCATGTGTGTTTGTTGTTTATAATTTCTGTGTTAAATTGAACAGGATTAATAAACAATTCAGATATACAGGGCATTCAATAAAGATATGAAATAACATGACGAATATATTGGAATTTTATAATAACTTCAGCTATATTTAGAATTCTGAGTTTTAAAGGACTTATGCAGAAAATCCTTGGTATTTTAAGAACATTCGTGGTAAAAGTATCTTATAAATCCTTCATGATATGTTACAATGTATAATCAAACCGTTTCATCCGGCGACAATCCTGTTATTATTTTTTTTTTCATGTGCACAAAATCTACCAGGTAATGACATGGAAGAGATCGAGGCAGTAAAAATCATCAAAATGCTGAACAAAGATCAGCAGATAGACTTAACCAATAAAGTTATTACCGGCGATCTTGATTTCACCGGTGTTGAAATGAAAGGTAAATTGCATTCAACACTTTACCAGTCTGTTATAAGGACTGCGGTTTCGTTTACAGGCTGCATTTTTACAGGTAAGGTTATTTGTACCGGCAAAACTGATGATGTGGAATATCAGGTGGTATTTATGCAGAATCTGATTTTTAATAATTGTGAGTTTGAAGGCATTGCTGATTTTCAATCGGCAACGGTGCTTGGGAATGTTTCTTTTTCAGGCAGCCGGTTCAAAGATATTGCCAGGTTCAATAGTTTTTACTCTCATGCCAGGGCTTCTTTTTTCGGGCAGATAACGGCTGAGAAGGAATTCTCCATACAGGATGCTTTGTTCCTGGGTTCATGCAATTTCTTTAAAAGCCATTTCAAAGGCGATATCAGCTTTCAGGGTAGCCGGTTTGATGGCTTGTTTGATTTTAGCACTGTTCAGTGTGATTCGCGGGCTGATTTTTCGAAGGTCAGATTTAATAATCATTGTACTTTTAATTATTCTGTATTCTCCGGTATTGCTCGTTTTAACCAGATACGGTCACTTGGTCCGGCCGATTTTATTAAGACGGAATTCAGAGAAAATGCCATATTCACGAAATCATTGTTTTACGATATTTGCAGGTTTAACGAAGCAAAGGTGGCTGCAGGTCTGGATTTCACTTCAACAGTATTTTGCAGCAGCGCTCCGGATTTCGATCAAATTGAAATAGCAGAGATGTCACTTTTTAAAAGGGGGAGCGTAATACAGCAGGATTTATTTGCCTTGCCCCGTATCAATGATAAATGAGCTTAAGTATTTATTCAATCTACAGGATTATGAAAATGAGGATCAGAAAAAAAATCATGACGTTTTGTGCAATGTTCCTTGTGTTTTTCACGGTTATGATTACCAATCATAGTTGTGATGAAGAAACAATGCAATTGATAGAGGAGATCTTATCAAGTGAGGAGGTTATGCTTCTGGCCAGCTATCTTTTTAACCTGGAACCACTTGATAGTATTCCCCAGGATATCGATATCAACGATAACACAACAGGCTTGCCAGGCGCGGTTGATCTTACAGATAAATTTCCACCCGTTGGTGACCAGGGGCAATACGGGACATGTGTTACATGGGCTGCAGGATACAGTCTTAAAACAGCACTGAACGGGATTGAAGAGGGATTATCCCCATCGGAGCTGTCTTTAGCATCAAACCAGACCAGTCCCAAAGATTTATTCTGGGCCATACCAAGCCAAAATAAGGGTGCCGATTGTAATGGAACCTATTTCGAGGCTGCCCTTGATAAAATGATAGAAAGAGGAGCTGCGACACAGGATATTGTACCCTATACCAGTCTGGGTGATTGTTCATCACAACCACTTGCGGCATGGGACAATGATGCTGCAGATAATAAACTGGATAATTACAGGAAGATTGCTGATGAGAGTGATGCTGCTTCAATGACTGTTGAAAATTTTAAGGCCTATCTGGCTGAAGGAAGACCTGTGGTATTCGGGGCAAAGCTTGGTGACCGCTTTATGCAATGGAACAGTGATGATGTAATAA
Organism: Bacteroidales bacterium; assembly: GCA_016933335.1. Classification (GTDB taxonomy): domain Bacteria; phylum Bacteroidota; class Bacteroidia; order Bacteroidales; family UBA10428; genus JAFGPL01. The sequence continues at coordinate 15,787 of JAFGBD010000024.1, forward strand.
GCTATGATACCTATTATAATCCGGGCATGCAACATGCATACCATGCCATTATCCTGGCCGGTTACGATGACAACAGGAATGCATTCAGGGTTATTAATTCGTGGGGCACCGGCTGGGGTGACAGAGGGATGATATGGGTAAATTACAATTTCTTTGTTAACAGTTTTTGTTATGCTGCCTTTGTTGCACAAAACAAGTCGAATACTACAATTACAAATTATACGATTGGTTCGGAAGATATACTTGAAGGTCCCGATTTACTGGCATACAATCTTGAAGAGTCTGATGATACCACATCAAATCCGTTGGAAAGGTATATCATATATAATGTTTATAATTCGGGCAGTACTACCATTCTGGCAAGCCAGCGCTGGAGCATATTGTATCTCTATTACAATGCCTTCAATGTGAATGATTATGGCATATTAATACATGATTATTATACCGATGAGTTTGGTCCCGGCGATGGACCCTGGGCAAACGGTCTGGGAATTGCGGAAAGCTACTGGAACAATTATGATGTAGCATCCGGACAAAGTGTGGCGGCTGCAATGTATGGTGATCCAGAGGCTCAGTTCATATTCCGCTATACCATGCCAAATACCCTTAACGGCCAGTATTATCTGGTATTATATGCTGATGGTCTTGAAGTGATCAAAGAAGTGAATGAAGATAATAATTTCTTTTTTATAAGCCGCAGCGACGGCAGGCCCTTTGAATATAAAGACGGAGTACTTCAGAATCCGGAAACCGGATTGAAAAGCACCAAAGTGCAAAAGGCTCCCTCAAAATATTCTGATGCTCCAAATCAAAGCCTTGTAAGGCCCGGCAATCTGAATACATATTCCCCGTTGGAAATCTATAAAAAACTGCAGGCAGATAAGAAATCGGGACGTCTGCAGGAAAAGATCAGTACTTTTAAACAACAGAAAGAATTAAACGTATCCAGAAAGACAAAACTGAATTCAAACTGATATATCAGTTGTAAGAGGTTGATTTACATTTTTATAGAAAAATCTATCTGGGCATAAACAAGGTTACAATGTTGCTGATAGTATGACCTGAGTTTATGCTTTATGAAATTTATTCTATTAAGTGAAATAATACCGGTTAAACATCCAACCAGCCGGGATAAAGCTGAAAAACCACCTGTTCCCATATTTTCCTGATAAACCGGGATTGTTAAAAATCAGTTGGTTTTAAGGGCAGAAACACATTGATTTTTCAATTTGACAAAGTGGAATTCACCAATAAAAAGTAATGAAAACATAGTTATATGATTCGCAATGATTAATTTTGACCTTTAAACAAATAAAGTCAGTTTTTATGTCCGAGATTGAAACAAGGAATTTAATTGTTGAAGCAGCGACTAAATTCTTTTCAAGGTATGGCTTTCGTAAAACCACGATGGACGAGATTGCCAGGCATATCCATAAGGCAAAAGGCGTTCTTTATTATTATTTTAAAAGTAAGGAAGAACTTTTCAACGAAGTGCTGAAACAGGAATTGAATCATGTTAAAGCAGAATTAAGCAAAATTACTGGTAGCCATGAAGATTCATTAGCCATCCTGAAAAAATACATTCTTACCCGTTTGAAATTATTAAGCACGGCCGTTAATTATCACGAAACGATCAAAGCCGATTTTTTTGAAAAATATGATTTCGTTAAAGATGTACGGGATGATTTTGCCAGGTTCGAGCACATTCAGCTTACCCATATTATGGTAAAAGGCAAAAAAGAAGGTTATCTTGATATAAGGAATATCGAAACCAATGTCAATATTACCCTGATGCTCCTCAACAGCATTGAAATACCCTTGTTTTTGCAAAATAAATTTGCTGAATTTGAGGATACATTAAAAGAGCTTGCAACGATGGTACTGAACAGCTTACAAAAAAAGAGAAATGTTTAATATTTTTTAACATAAAACTGACCAAAAAACTTTTTTGGTCAAATATTATTTTTTTTCTTTGTGTTGACCAAAAAACAATATTGGTCAATAATTAATTCTGACATATGGAAAGATTTACACAGAGAATTCTAAGTTTAAAATGGTTAATCGTGGTTGTTGTAATTGGATTAACCATTTTTTTTGGTTATCAGATCAGGAATGTCTCAATTAATTCCGATGTAATAAACTCATTGAACGATAATGATCCCACGGCACTGTTATACAAAAATATAGGTAAACAGTTCGGCGGTAATGAGATCGGGATGATTGTGCTGGAGACCGGGAACGTTTTCACCGCAGAAGTGATCGGGCACGTAAAGCAGATTACTGACAGTGTGAAATTTACAGACGGGATTTCAACCGTGACAAGCCTCACCGATATTCTCGATATTAAAAGCTCCGACTGGGGAATTGAGATCGGGAAACTGCTCGATGAATACGATCTGCCCGCCGAACAGCCTGAATTGGACAGCCTCAGAAACTATGTTCTTTCAAAAGACATGTACAGGGGGGCGATAGTATCCGAAGACGGGACAGCAACTGTAATCCTTTTTAACGTCCTCCACGATGCGGATAAGCAGTCAGTGGCAAAAGAGATCAGGCACAAGACCGAAGCCATGAATCTGCCGGAAACGTTGTATTACGGCGGATTGCCCTTTCTTCTTAACGATGTTACGGATCTGATGTTATCTGATATGGCGAGACTTTTGCCCTTTGCCTTTATTATCATTGCTTTATTTCTGTATATCAGTTTCAGATCCCTGAGAGGATTGGTGTTACCATTGATTACAGCAGGAATCAGTGTTATATGGACACTCGGATTAATGGCATTTACAGGATATAAACTGACCCTGACATCAAGCTATATCCCGGTTGTATTGCTGGCCGTCAGCACCGCTTACACGATACATGTCGTGAACAGCTACGAAATTAACAGGTTAACAAACAGAAAGCAGGCATTGATCCAGGCCCTGGCCTACACTTTTATTCCCGTATTACTTGCTGCAGTGACAACGGTGATCGGTTTCGTCTCATTCATTATAGGATCATACCTCCAGATGACCAGGGAGTTCGGCATTTTCACGGCTACAGGTACATTATTTGCCTTGCTGCTTTCCGTATTTTTTGTTCCCGCAATCGTTTCAATCTTTTCCATAGAAAGAAAAAAAACGGGATTACATAACAAAGAAAGAAAAAACTTCCTGAACCAGGTCATACTTAACCCGTTGCTTAAAATTATCATCAGGCATCCCGGTATTACTGTCGCAATATGGATTATCCTGCTTATCATCAGCATAACAGGTATATTTTTCATTAAAACCAGTGTGAACATAACTTCTTATTTTAAGGAAA
>JAFGBD010000025.1 GCA_016933335.1 Bacteroidales bacterium
CTATAGTTACTCAAAGTGTAGCTTTTGTATTTCATTATTTTTATATTTTTTCTTTTTTAATTTCATCGCTGTGATTTGCTATATGACGTAAATAGTCTGATAAAAATCTTCTGTTACTTTAGAAAATTTTTCACGAAAAACTTTCATTGCAGCAGGTAGGTTCTCAATAATATCGCCGGCGATAAGGCCATCTTCGCCTTTTTCTTTTGCCGCAAGGTCACCTGCAAAACCATGTATAAAAACACCCATTCGCACGGCATCGTCAATTAAAAAACCGAGACCGGCCATAGCGGCAATAACACCAGTCAACACATCGCCACTACCGGCACTTGCCATTCCGGGATTACCACTAAGATTGATAAATACCTTTTTGTCAGGATAACCAATTAATGAATGTGCGCCTTTCAATACAATTATGGCATTAAGCTTTTGACAGGTATCCTGCAGGATATGAATTTTATTTTTTAGGATATCATCCGTCTTTTGTTGGGTGATGGCAGACATTTCACCTGCATACGGGATTAAAATTGTGGGAGCATTCCTTTTTGCAATGCAATCCAAATCATTGGTCACAGCGGTTATTCCGTCTCCATCAATAAGCAAAGGTTTATTAATCTCCCTGCATAACTCCCTTACCAGTATTTGGGTTTCATCGTTTAATGATAATCCCGGGCCAATAATCACCATATCCGCTTTTTCAGAAAACTGAAGGAGTGAATGCTTGTTTTCAAGGCTTATGCTTCCTGAAACTGTATTCTTCTGAGGTACAAAAACAATTTCGGTTCCTCTATTACCAATAAAAGCCGAGATATTGCCAGGAGTAGCTAAAAAAGACAACCCTCCGCCTGCTTTCAGAAATGATAATGCAGCAAAATAAGGCGCTCCCAGATAATTAGACGAGCCCGCGATAAAAAGCGTTTTACCATAATCACCCTTGTGGCTGTCCTTTTTTCTTGCAGGAAGGGATTTTGGATCGTTTACGGCTATTTTTAATTCATCAGCGTTTTGGAGGGCAGGAGGGAATGAAATATGAGTAAGATAAAGTTTACCACACAGTTCAAAACCAGGATAGAGCAGGTTCCCTGTTTTTGGTAAACCAAACGTTATAGTATAATTTGCCTTTACGGCTATACCCATCACCTGTCCTGTATCACCGTTAATACCTGAAGGAATATCCAGACTAAATACTGTCTTCTGGCTTTCGTTAATCAGTTTTATCGCATCTTTATATATCCCGGTAACGTCACGGTCAAGTCCTGTACCAAAGATTGCATCGATAATGGCATCTGCGCTTTGGATGAGCTCATTTACTATAGAAATATCCTGAAAGTCAAACACCTTCATTTGACTTTTATCAACAATATCAAAATTTTGTTTTGCAGCGCCTTTATACTTTGAATGATCCCCTAAAACAATGACAGTCACCTTACCACCACTGGAGTGAATTTTTCTGGCAACTACCAGTCCGTCGCCCCCGTTATTACCGGCCCCGCAAAATACTACAAAGCTCTTATTATTAATTCCGGCTTCTTTTAAAATAGTATAATAAGCAGCCTGTCCGGCATTTTCCATGAGAATTTCCTGTGGAATACTGTATTCTGCAGTAGCCAGATGGTCCAGATTTCTCATTTCATTTATATTACTGATTTTCATCTGTATAATGAATATTCATTCTGACACATCTTATTCCTGAAACCTATAAACAGTTTTAGCCTTCACCGAAGATATAAATAAGGCAATAATTCAGATAAACACCAGTTATATACCTGAACCAATCTTTACATTCCTCTACCGCCGCCTCCTCTGCCTTTTCCACCACCCATTCCCTTGCCCATACCACCACCCATTCCTCTGCCCATTCCCTTGCCCATACCACTACCCATTCCTTTGCCCATTCCTTTGCTACCTTTCAACCCGGTTTCAAACCCCTTTCCTGTTCTACGGCCTTCTCCTCTTCCACCATAGCCATCGCCCGCTTTACGAGCTGAATGAATACTGGCTTTTAATGTTGGTTCCTTCAACACCTGAACACTACCACTCTCAACCTTTTTAATTGCTTCTAGAACAGACATATTGCGACAAAGATAAACTTTACACCCCGATGATGTCACTTCATTATATGCTGAAGGCCCGATATTACCTACAATAACCTTTTTAATACCCAGGTTAATGAATCTTCCGATACCTTGAGATTCATCATTACCAATACCCGGAAAAGCATCAAATTCCATATTCTGAGGATTTACAACAAGAAAATATCCGGAATGTCCGAATCTTCCTGATACTTTTGAATCTAAAGTATCGCCTGCTGATGCGATTAAATATTTTTCCATAATTTGTATCTTTTAAATTAATCATTCATTTTAGTTGTTATATTTTATATTTGATTCAGCTACTAATCATTATTAGAATAGTTTAGATAATACAATGAATATTGCCAGGCCTACACCGCTTAAAAAAGCAAAGCTGGAATGTTTTTTCTCTTCCCCCCTTGCTTCGGGTAAAAGATGAGAGGCCGAAATATATATCAACACACCTGCTACAAAGCCTAATATCAATCCCATATTGCTTTGGCTAAGCTTATTCACAAGAGGATAGGCTATAAAAGCCCCCAAAGGGGTAGTAAGACCAGAGACCAGAAAGGCATAGAACATAGCGGTTTTTTCTTTCACCCCTCCTTTTAAAAAAAGTGTGTAAGTTATAATTCCTTCAGCAAACTCATGGATCACTAATCCTGTTGCTGCCAAAAAACCAGTAAGGATACTGATGCTGAAAGTTACCGTATAAATAATTCCATCAATAAAAGAATGAATTCCTATTCCCTCTGCTGCAACTATCCCAAATGCAAGCACCTCTTTTTTAGTTATACGTTTTATAAACTCATTAGAGAAAAACATAAACAAAAATCCCAACAAAGCCATAATTCCCGCATAAAAATTTTTTTGTATTGCCTGCGGCAAAGCTAACATCAATGGGGTTGATATTAGCACTCCGGCAGCAAAACACATAAAATAAGCTTTGGCTTTTTCAGCCCACTTTCTAAACTTATAAAGAATCAAAATGCCGAGAACATTTACTATTGCAGCCAGAATAGCAAACACCGCTATCCAAAGAAAAGTATCAGACTGAACAGACATATTATTTACTTCCTTTTAAAATATATTATTTAATATAATGAGCAACAATGTTTTATGACATGGTTTCATTAGCATTAATTGTTTTTATAAAATAATTACTCTTTTTTAGCTGAATAGTTTTTTTCACCGGCATAAACAGGTACTTGAAGCCAGTTTTCCGGATCAATAAAAGGACAGGCATAAAAATCACTATATGCACACCATGGATTATATGCCTTATTAAAATCGAGAATCCATTTTCCCTCCGTTGTATAGTGTTCCTCATAATCAAGATCTATATATCGCCCCGCACCGTATGTTTCTTTACCGCTGGTTTTATCACGAAAAGGAACAAACAAGCGATCCTCCTCCGGATTGCCTTTATAAGCCTGAAGCGTACATTCCTTCCCTTCCACCCTAAATTGAAATTCACCCCATCTGATAAATTCCCTTTCATTTCCTTTCGTGTCTTCTATTTTCAATATTTTTTTTTCTTCATGTTCATGGAGCTCAATCTCAAACCGAAAATTCGGATCAGGGGGATAATAGTCGAGCCCTTCGAATAACTGGCTTGCCTCAAAAGAAATTGGCGAGTTATCATTCCTGAAAAAAAACAGATCTTTCTGTTCACGTTCTTCTTGTATCATATTGGTCCATTCAGTAATCTCCATCATTTGTATTTTTTAATGAGTAAATAAACAGTAGTTAATAAATCGACATTTTATTTGTTTATGAAGCTTCATATTTTTTGATATCTTCAGTGTCCAACTGCAATAGTTGCTCCCAAACCTGTTCATCCGGTTCTTTTTCTTTCATAAGCTTTGCAAACTTCAGATTGGTATTCAGGGAATTAAGGAATTTTTCCCTGGCTGTCCACAGGCCTAAGCTTGGGGAAGGAATGAAGTAAATTTCTTCACCATTTATAATATTCAGACCATCTTTAAGCGTTTCAGGTTTGTAAATGTTTATTGCTTTCTGAATATCGACATAATCAAAACCAACTCCTGTAATTTCATCACGTGAAAGTTTCCCCGGTGCATAGGTGATTTTAAAACGTCCTTCGGAGGAGCCATGCATCAGATGTGCTGCTGCATGGCCAAGTTCGTGTAATTCCGGATCGCTGTTGTAAGCATTTAATGTATATGGTGTTCCTTTATAACCATACTTACGGATCAGGAGATCAACCTCTTTTTGTTCTCCGAAACGCTCAACACCAGGTGCAATGATAAGAAGTTCCCCGCCATCGGCAATAACCTTGCGTGTCCGATAAATTGCTTTGTTTGCCACCCATGTGCTCTTAAACTCCTTTTGATCCATTATGCAAACAACTTTTTGGAGTGGTTTCTTAAATACATGGATTGTATGTTCCCGTGCATATTTTGCTGCATTGATATAAGTCTGGGTATCCTCCCCGACATATAATCCGGTCGTATGTGTTTCTCCTTCATTATTCCGGGTTTTAACGATCAATACATATACATCCGGAATATTCTTCAGATAATCTCTTTCAGCTAAAAAATAACATCCGCGCAAAGGAGTGATGATTTGCCCGAGATTATCCTCAATGCCATATGCAGCAGCCATCATATGGGATGCACAAATCGTGGACTTACCAGCCAGTCCGATAAAATAGTTTTTATTTTGATTAGCAAAGCCAAGCACTTCATGAGGCACAATCTGGCCGATATTCACTATCAGATCATATTCTCCTTCGATTACAGCCCGGTTAATCTCAATGGGAATTGGCCAGTCAGCATGATCATCCGAAACATATTTCACAAACTCTTTACTTATTTCTCCCAGCAGGGTGCATGAAGTCTGCCAGTCATGAACAATAAAACACCTATTGGGAATATTACCAAACATCCACTGGTTTTCACTTCGGGTATGCTTGACATGTTGTCCCAGCGTTGGAATAATATCAATATGACAACTGGAACCAAGTATATGATACAACATGTTTGTAATTTTACCCGCACCGGAATGATAACGGGTAATGTCAGGCGGAAGCAATAACACTTTTCTGATGGGACGATTGAAACGCTTCCGGGCTTCTTCAACCAGCTGTTCCATCATTTCCTTTTGGGTTTCTTCGCCAATGAAATTACCTTCCCTGTAAAACCACATTTTTATATGTTTTTAATCTCTATTATTCTTGTCTTACGGGTAGACTCAGCTATTTTATTTATTTCTATCAGCATTTCCTGCGGTATGGGAACTTCTTTTTCCTCCGCTGAAAATTCAACGCCTTTCATTCTTACAATTTTAAAAAACAACCTCATTGGTTTTTCCACTCTTGTAAACATTAAATTGTCAGCTACGTCTTCCAATACTTTAATTTCGTCTGCAAGTGCACTTATACTTACAGCAAAGACATAGGTTTTACTTTTATCTTTTTGGATAACTTCCTTTAACTTGTTCAGCATCATGCTTTTATATGTCTTTGAAAAGAGCAGCAGGTTTAGTGCTGAACCAAAAACCATGGTGCCTATATCAGTTTTTTCAAGCATATCTTCCGCCTTTTCAATTGCTTCATCCCATATTTCCGGATTTACCATATTCGCTTTTAGAGTATCATCTTTTGTTTTTTCACATCCGGCAGCAGAGGGATCAAACTGAATATAAACAATTTTTCCATGATAATCTTTGAGATCCGTATTGTACAGCTTATTCATGGCAGTTCTTACCAGTTCTCCAGAAGGATATTGTAAGGGTATGCCAATTAAAGAACCTCCTGCTTTCAGCCATGCATCAACAAAGGCAAATTCTACCAATGGCTTTCCAGTTCCACCGGGACCGCTTATCAGGGTTGACGAAGGTACCAGTATACCTTCGGGTAACAACTCATCAAGCCATTTGATGTTTGTTTTTAATTTTGTCATGATTGTATTCTGTAATTAAAAAGTAGATTGATGTAAGAAGATTTTTTATTTTTTTGTAATTATCCATAAAACTAATATTCAGATTACATTGTCTGAATTGTTGAGTTCTTTTTCATCCTAATCCCACACCGGGTATTTTAGTTCCGCATTCAGGGCAATGTCCGTCCTTAATGTGGTTTTTTGTGATACCAAAATTCAAACGTTCAATTAACAGGTAACCGCAATGGGGGCAATTGGTATCCATATCTCTATCTGATACAACATTTCCAACATAAACATAATTCAGACCTGCTTTAATGCCAATTTCCTTAGCCTTTTGTAAGGTCTCTAAGGGTGTTACAGGCAGGTCTTTCATTTTATAAGCAGGAAAAAACCGGCTGATATGCCAGGGCACATCCACTCCCAGTTCGGCAGCTACAAAATTTGCCATATCGCTAATTTCTTTGGTATCGTCATTAGTTCCGGGAATAATCAAACTGGTGACCTCAAGCCAGATAGCCATTTGTTTTATTTTTTTAAGATTATCGAGTACAGGTTGTAATCGTGCACCAATAATGCGCCGGTATGTTTCATCCCGAAATGCTTTCAGATCTATATTCACAGCATCGAGGTATGGATTGATCATGTCCAGCATCTCGGGTGTCATATAACCATTTGACACATAAATGTTTCTAAGTCCTGCTTTATGTGCTGAACATGCAGTATCGTAACTGTATTCAAAGAATACAGTTGGTTCGGTATAAGTATAAGCGATGCTTTTGCACCCGGTTTGTTTTGCGCTCCATACAATTTGGTCGGAAGTTGCACCATTTCCCGATTCCAATATTTCATTGCTGACTATTTGAGAAATGTCCCAATTCTGGCAAAAACGGCAACGAAAATTACATCCTGGCGTGGCAACAGAATAGACTTTTGACCCGGGATAGAAATGATATAAAGGCTTTTTTTCAATCGGATCAACATGTTGTGCAACGGAACGGCCATATACTTTTGTATAAAGAATCCCGTCAATATTTTCTCTAACCATGCATATTCCGGCTTTTCCGGGATGAATCACACAAAGATGGGCACAAAGGTTACACCGGACTCTGTTGTTATCAAGTTTCTGATATAATAACGCTTCTTTCATGAAACCGTCAGCATTTTATCCAGTGCAATTTCTGCTTTCTCCCTGGTTTCTTCAGGAACATGGACCTTATATTTCATTTTCTCCAGTGTGAATTTTACTTTTTCCAGGGTGATGGTATTCATGCCTTCACACAATGTATTAGCCGGGTAAAATAGTTTATCGGGATTATCTGATTTTAACCGGTATATAAAATTATCTTCCGTGCCTACAATAAATTCTCTCAGTTGTGACTGTTTTACATATTTTGACATTTGTGAGGTGCTGCCTGTAAAATCGGCCATATGCCTTACAGGAGTTGTACATTCCGGGTGGACAATAATTTCAGCGTAAGGATGTTTCTCTTTTAAATGTTTCAGTTTATCACTTATAATATGTTCATGTACATAACAAAATCCTTCCCAGAGGCGAATATCTTTTTTCGTTTGTTCAGCCACATAAGAACCCAGATTTCTGTCAGGGACGAATAAAACAGGATTGAAGGATAAGGAATTAACCACATTAACAGCATTGGCCGAAGTGCAACAGATATCGGACACAGCTTTAACACTTGCCGAACTATTCACATAACTGACAACTCCTATTCCGGGATTTTGCTTTTTTATCCTGATAATTTGTTCATCCGTCGCCATATCTGCCAAACCGCATCCTGCATTTTTATCAGGTAAAAGCACCGTTTTATATGGATTCAGGATGGCTGCAGTTTCTGCCATAAATTGCACACCGCAGAAAACAATTACATCGGCTTTTGTGCAGACCGCTCTCCTGCTCAAATCCAATGAATCGCCAACAAAATCAGCAATATCCTGTACTTCACCCCGTTGGTAAACATGAGCCAGAATAATTGCATTTCTTTTCTTTTTAAGTTTATTAATAGACTCTATCAGAGACTCTGTCAGTTTTTTCTCTGCTGCCATTTATGTTATTTTACTTTAGTGATTCCTAAACATACCTGCCAGTTGGTTAAATATTTCTTTCACCAAATAATGCAGTACCGATACGGACAATATTGGCTTCTTCTTCAATGGCAATTTTATAACTATTGCTCATACCCATTGACAAATAACGCATTTCCACATGGGGTACTTTTGTTTTCTTTATTCGGTCAAATATTGCTTTGGTGGCTATAAAATAAGGCCTTGCATCTTCAGGATTTCCAAAACGAGGACCCATGGTCATCAATCCCTGAATCCGCAGATTTGTCAGACTATTAATGCGTATGATCAGTTTGTCAATATTTTCTGGCAAAACACCGGTTTTATTTGATTCCTTTCCGCTGTTGATTTCAATAAGAACAGGCATTACCTTACTTTCTGAAACACACTGCCTATTAACTTCTTCAGCAAGTTCGACAGAATCAATCGTTTCAATCATATCAAACAGTTTAACGGCTTTTTTTACTTTATTTCGTTGTAAATGGCCTATCATATGCCATTGCACTGTGTTTCCGATAATATTGTGCATCCGTTCGGCTTCCTGTATATAGTTGTAGCCAATTGCCATAATGCCGGCATTTATGGCTGTCTTTACTTCATCCGGCAGCCTGGTTTTTGCAGCAGCTACCAGCAAGACTCCTGGTGGAAGTGAATGCTGTATACCGGTTACATTTTTTTTTATTGTGTATAAATAATCCTCACTCATGTTTAAATTCTTATCGTACAAAGATTTAATTTATATCGGTTCATGTTGCTTCCGCTGGAATACAGTTTTATTCGTGAGACTCAAATTTCAAAAATGCAGTGTATCGAAACTCATAAGTCGAACAACTAAGGACCAGCTTTGCCGGGACGATCTCATGAGGCCATTTGTCCGAATAATCTCGCCGAAGGCGAAAAGTTTAATACCCCGTAGCTCTGCTGCGGAATAAGTTTTCAAAGCTTGCTTTGAGATTTCATACCTGTGATTTTATAGAAGATCCCAGGTAATTATTTGTACATGTGTATATTTCGTCATATAATTTACTCACCATAGATATGTTTCTTCTTTTCCAGTAATTCCTCTTTACTTTCTTTATGGGCAGGATCCGTCACTATTGCTTCAACCGGGCAAACAGCGACACACTGCGGTTCATTATAAAAGCCCACACATTCTGTACATAATTTGGGATCAATAACATAAATTAAATCCCCTTCTGATATTGCATGATTAGGACATTCAGGTAAACAAATGCCACATGCAATACACTCTTCATTAATCATTAAAGCCATAATATACCTACTTATATTTGTTATAATAATGCCAGAGAGATTTCTATTTATTTGCCTGATAAGGATCCCAGAATACAAGAACCAGTGCACCTTGCTTTGATTGAAAAGGCCCATGGTTTTCATGGGCTTTAAAACATTGATATGTCCCTTCATGGTATACTTTTCCATCACTGATGTATTCACCTTTAAGAATAACATGTTGTTCGGCAGTAATGTGAGAATGAGGAGCCATGTAAAATCCTTCGGGGAATTTCAGCAAAAGTGTTTTTGCACCATTTTCATCACGCAAAACTTTTTTTCTTGTACCGCCTGGATATTCAGAGGCATTAATCCAGTTGGAATCGTCGAACAGATTGATAGTAACTTCCATTATGTTCCCTCCCTAATTATTAAAAAAATGATTATCGCCTGCGATAAATAAACATTATCTAAAAACAGCAGCAGCAGTATCAAAGATCCCTCCAAAGCAGAAATGTAAAATTCTCTGAATTAATGATTAAAGCTCAGTTTGAGTAATAATCATCACCTAAAGTTAAGGAGAATATTTACCTAATGCAAGCTTATTTAGAATTATTTTAAATTAGATCGGGAACGTTGTTATGGATTGATATTAACGTCAGCGCTGTTGGTTTTGCTTATTTTACCTTTGTTAATAAAAGCAACTCTGTTACTGGAATTGCATAAAAAAATGTTGAATCCCCAATACAGAATTAGCAAGTTCAGTTTGCACATAATGAGCCGCGCGGATATATCGATTATTTACCGGTTGGACACGTTCTGGAACAAGGGTTAAAATGGATGCATTTTCTACAACTTATAAATGCTGTTTTACTTTTGCAGAACTTGCATTTAATAAGCATATTGATAAATAATTTTTATTTTATGGGTAAAAATCATATCTGTTTTTTTTGAAAATTCATTATTTATCAATATACCTTTGTGAAACAGATAACAATTGTTTATTATTCGCACAGGGTTTTTCAAAAATCAATTTAATGAACAAACAAAAGCAGCATGAGAAGTATTCTGTAAGAAACTTTTTTTATTTGTTTATTATTCTCATGATTATATGGATGGCTCTTGCGTTGAGTTTGAATAAGCAGGAATTGTATACAGGAATTATAGTGAGTTTTGTTCTTTCCCTCGCATTATACAGGAGTTTTCAAATAATAGGATTCCCAAAAGTCACTATCAGGAAGGTTGCTGCTCTCTGCATTTATATCATCGTCCTCTTCAAAGAAATAGTCATAGCCAATCTTGATGTAGCTTATCGGGTTATACATCCGAAAATGCCTATAAAGCCGGGAATTGTTATCATTAAAACGGAGTTAAAGCAGGATCTGGCTAAAATGATTCTTGCCAATTCAATTACCCTCACTCCGGGTACATTTACATTAAACATTGAGGAAGATCGCCTTTTAATTCACTGGATAAACGTAAAAACAGACGATATTGACGAAGCCACGCAAATTATCGGAAAAAAATTTGAAAAATATCTGAAAATCATATTCAATTAATCTTTTGAAATAATCATGAAAAAGATGGGAAAGGAAATAGTTATTATTGGAGGAGGACCTGCCGGTGTAACAGCTGCCATTACGGCAAGAAGATACTACCCGGAGACAAATATTACTTTAATCCGTAAAGAAGAAAAAGCATTGATCCCATGTGGAATACCATACATGTTTGGAACTCTGGACTCGGCAGAGAAGAACCTGATTCCTGATCAGCTTCTTACAGGTAATAATATCAACCTGGTAATTGACGAGGCAAGTTCAATAGACAGAGATTCAGGAACCGTCATTACTTCAGCAGGTAAAAATTTTATTTACGATCGATTGATTCTTGCGTTAGGCTCATCTCCCTTGATACCATCAATACCTGGGGTTGAACTAAATAATGTATATGCAGTCAGGAAGGATTTGGAATACCTTAAAGATCTGTCAAAAAAGCTGGATCAGTCAAAAGATGTGGTAATAATCGGAGGAGGATTCATAGGGCTGGAATTTGCTGATGAATTTATGAAAAGAGGAAACCTGAAGGTTACAATTATTGAACTTCTTCCCCATTGTTTGCTCCTTGCCTGTGACGAAGAGATTTGCAAACGCGTAGAAAACAAACTTTTAGAGAGAGGTGTGAATATCAATGTAGGGGCAAAGGCCGGAGCCATTTCAGGCAAAAACCAGGTGGAGTATGTTGAATTGGAAAGCGGTGATAAGATTAAGGCAGATACTGTAATTCTGGGTATTGGGGTCAAACCGAATGTAAATCTGGCGTTGGAATGCCACCTGGCTGCCGATGGAAGAGAGGGGATACAGGTAGATGATTTTATGCGGACCAGTGATGAAAATATATTCGCCATTGGTGATTGCGCAAAGAAAAGGTGTTATTTAAGCGGACTGCCGAAAGGAGTCTGGCTGGCTTCTATGGGAACTACCGAAGCTCGAATTGCCGGTGCTAACCTTTTTAATGTTCGCAGAAGGTCGGATTGTGCAATCGGCATCTTTTCTACCTGTTTTGGTGACTTGGCTGTTGGTTCAGCAGGACTAACCGAATCTGCAGCCAGAGAAATGGGAATGGATGTGGTAACAGGAGAATCTGTGGCTCCTGATAAACACCCTGGATCAATTCCCGGAGCTCAGGAATTGGGTATAAAACTGGTTTTTGAAAAGGATACTGGATTGCTGATAGGCGGACAAGTTTATGGTGGAGTATCGGTGGGTGAAAAGATCAACTTCATTGGAGCACTTATTCAACATAAAATGAGAGCTGATGAAGTATGTACCTTTCAAATGGGAACACACCCCCTTCTTACCGCTTCGCCTATTGCCTATCAGTTGATTAATGCAGCTCAGCTGGCCGTCATGAAACTGAGAAAATCATAATGTTCGGAACAACCAGGATTATTGATGAAAAAAAATTTTGAACAACTGGCAGATTGTATGAGAGCTTTAGGACATCCGATACGGTTGCAGATTGTGAAAGGTCTGATCAATAACGAATGCAACGTTACCCAGATTCAGCATAATTTAGGTATTCCGCAATCTACCATTTCCCAGCACCTGAAAGTTCTTAAAAATGCAGGAATTATTGAAAGCAGAAGAGAAGGAACAATGGTATGCTATAAAGTTATCGCTCATTGGGTCATAGAATTAATCACAGACATGCGAAAGAAATAATTTTTTTGAATTCAATATCTGATAATTTGAATATACAAATTCATAAATATAATTAAAACCGGTAGTTATGACAACCTTGATTTTTATAATTATCATCTGCATTGGAATTGTCCTCTGCATCATACGTATGGGGATTGGGCCTACAGCAGCAGACAGAGCAATCGCAGTGGATACAGCTACCACTGTTGTTGTTGCCTTGTTGGTATTACTCGGTTTTGTTTTTGACAGATATATATACCTGGATGTCGCTTTGGTTTATTCAATTGTCTCTTTTGTAGGATTAATAGCTATTGCAAGATACTTAGAAAAAGGAATATAGTATGGATATTTTCGGCATGATCATAACCGGTATTGGAGTTGTTTTTCTTTTCCTAGGCAGTTTGGGTATCCTCAGGATGCCGGATGTCTATAACAGGGTCCAGGTAGGAACGAAATGCACCACATTGGGTAATTTTTTAACCATTATCGGAGTTGGAATCATGCAACCGGAATGGTTCTGGAAGACATTAATCATCGCGATATTTGTGCTTGTATCCAATCCTGTTTCAAGCCATGCACTAGGGAGAGCTGCCAGAAAGAACGGGATTTCATTATGCGATAAAAGCATTGTGGATAAAACGGAAGAATTTAAAGAACATACTGAGTAAATATGGAAATAGTTATACTTATACTCGTCTTTCTTATGATTGTTTCGGCAATAGCAGCACTCATTTTTAAAGATTTGATGAATGCAGTAATTGCTTCTTGTGTAGTAAGTCTAATTGCAGCTGTTTTGTTTTATTTTCTTCAGGCACCCGATGTAGCCATGGCTGAAGCAGCTATTGGTGCTGCATTGGTAACGGGAATTTTTGTTATTGCTGTTAAAAGAACCAAAAGATTTGAAGAATGAGAAAGCTGATTAGCCTGATATTATTGGTAATAATTGCCGGAGGCATTGTATTATCATTAAAAGAAATACCTTTCGGTATTTCGAAAATAAAAATTGGTGATTATTATATTAAAAAAGGAATAGAAGAAACGGGAGCCACAAACATTGTGACTTCAGTAGTGGTCAGTTACCGTGGATTTGATACATTGGGCGAAATTACCATATTGTTTACTGCAGCCATAGGTTTATCAGCTGTTTTGGGTACCTACAGAAAGAGAAAAGCCGGTGAAAAAGTGGAACCGCCAAGTTTCATTGTTAAAACCGGGTGCCGGTTTTTATTTCCAATTCTTCTTCTTGTTGGCGCCTACATCTTTATACACGGACATCTTACTCCCGGAGGCGGATTTCAGGGCGGGGCAATTATTGCCTCTGCTTTCCTTCTCATGTATCTTGGATGCGAAGGAAAAAGGATCAATGAAAACACAAGCATAGTCGTTGAAGTTTTGGGGGCCTTAACATTTATTGTATTAGGAATAATAGGCCTGACAATCGGAAAAGATTTTCTTTTCAATTTTTTACCCAAAGGAGAACCCAATACTCTGTTAAGTGCGGGTATTATTCCTGTCATATATATCGCGATCGGATTTAAAGTCGGTTCGGAATTAGCAGGCATTATTGATCACTTAATAGAGAAAAACCAATGAATTTTTTAAGTGAATACATCTATTATATTGGTGCTTTCAGCCTCATTTTTATTGGTTTGTTTATTGTACTGGCCAAAAAGAATCTGATCAAAGTTATTATTGGATTAAGTATTGTTGATACAGGAATAAACCTGTTTCTTATCACCCTTGGCTATATCAGAGGAGGAACGGCTCCTGTATTTTCAAAACCGGGCCTGAAAGCGGAGAATATGGTTGATCCGGTTCCGCAGGCCTTAGTTTTGACTGCCATTGTAATCGGAGTAGCTGTACTGGCCCTGGCACTGACTTTAGCTATCAAATTATACAAACATTACGGCACCCTTAATCTGCGTAAAATAAAAGAACAAAAATGGTAAACCCGATACTCTTAATTGTCATACCATTAGGTCTTGCATTTGTTGTTCCGCTTTTCAGATTTATTTCGAAGAAAATCGAAAAGTTTATTCCTTTTTTTGCCTTGCTCGCAAATCTTATCATATCCCTGACACTTTTTCCTCATGTTTTGGAAAAACCCATTCATGTTTCCATAGGAGGTTTCCTTCCTCCCCTGGGCATTAATCTTGTTGCAGGACCGCTGGGAATTTTATTTGCCATGCTTATAGCACTGGTTGGTTTCCTGGTTTCGATTTATGCATTTGCTTATATAAAAGAAAAGGATCAGGAAAAATACCATATACTTTATCTGCTTTTACTAACCGGCGCTACGGGAGTGGTTCTTACCGGCGACATATTCAACCTCTTTGTTTTTTTTGAAATTCTTTGTATTTCTTCTTATTCTCTGGTAGCTTATTTCGGAGATAAGCCCGGTATCGAATCTGCCGTAAAGTATCTCATTCAGGGGGCTGTTGGATCGAGTTTGGTACTTATTGGTATAGGTTTGCTTTATGGTCAGTTCGGAACACTTAATATGGCTGATATTGCCAGCAATATCCATTCGGTTCATTCCATTTCAGTTTTTATACCGTTGGTTTTGTTAATTACCGGCTTTGGGGTCGAAGCAGCAATTTTCCCTCTCAATGCCTGGTTGCCGGATGCACACTCTTCTGCTCCTTCATCCATAAGTGCCATTTTATCAGGAATAGCCATTGAAGTGGGCCTCTATGCAATTGTGAGAGTTGTGTTTACTTTATTTGGAGCTTCAAGTATCCTGACCTTCCTGTTATTTTTAGGGGTGATCACATTATTGATTGGTGAATTATGTGCTTTCAACCAGGAAAACATCAAAAGAATGCTTGCCTATTCAAGTATAGGACAAATCGGCCTCATAGTGTTTGCCTTATCAATCGGTTCACTTTCCGGGATAAACGGGGGATTATTTCAACTGGTGAGTCATACGCTTTCAAAGGCTTTGTTGTTCCTGGCCGCAGGATACATGATATTCCGTAGCGGTTCGATGAATATTTCTTCGTTCGAAGGCATGGGAAAAAAAATGCCTTATACTTCATTCGCTTTTACAATTGGTGCTTTCTCTATCGTAGGATTACCTCCATTCATAGGCTTTCCGGGTAAATTTATGATACTGAAAGCGGCATTATTCGAACAGGATATCTTGTTTACAATACTTGTTTTTCTCATCCTGCTGGCAACCATCATCGAGGGAGCCTATTTCTTCAGGGTAGTGCAGACTATTTATTTTAAAGGTGAAAAAAGCACCCCTGGCCAGGAACGGGAGATCGCCCCATTAAGTGTTTTAATACCTGTATTCATTTTTGTGGGACTGATAGTGGTGATAGGAATATATCCAAAGCTGATAACAGAGATACTGGAATCATCCGCTTCAGAATTATTGAACAGAGCTGATTATATAAAAAACATTCTGCCATGAATCTGAGTATTATACTCGCAATTGCTTTTGGTGGTGCTTTATTAACTTATTTTTCAGGAAAAATATCGAAAAAGGCAAGGGATGTTTTAGCTGTACTGATTTCCCTGGTTATAGCAGTTATTCTTGCTTTCTTTTATAATACTTCTTCCCGGGAGATTTTTTATACAGGATTTTTAGATTTTCCACTTATTTTAAGAATAGACACATTTTCATGGTTTTTTGCTTTTACCATTGCTGTTATAGGTTCATTCTCAATAATTTTCTCCTTAAGTTATATAAGAAAAAAAGGAAACACAGACTATTACTACACCATGATGTTGCTGGTCATTGCAAGTATGATAGGAATTATATTGTCCGGCGACCTGGTATCATTCTATATATTCTGGGAAATTATGTCATGGAGCACATTTCTTCTTATAAGCTACAATCGTGGCCCCGCGATTGCCGCCGGAATAAAGTACATCATAATGTCTGTGACTGGTTCTGTGGCAATGCTTGTCGGTATTATTTCGTTGTATTCACATTACGGTACGGTAATATATACAGAACTCTCCGGACTTCTTTATAATGCTTCATCAGGATATACAATATTCATTTTTGTTCTGTTTTTTATCGCACTGGGAATTAAGAATGCCATATGGCCACTTCATGTCTGGCTCCCTCCGGCACATTCAGAAGCGCCCTCTCCGTTCAGCGCTGTTCTTTCCGGCACCCTGATAAAAATAGGCACTTACGGTATCATTTTGTTGATATATGTAATTGTCAAAATCAATGTTTTTCTGAATCTGGGTGAAGGTATCGTAAGCGCCCGTTATATAATTGCCGTTACCGGAGCCATTACAATCCTCATTCCCACTTTTATTGCCCTGCTCCAGGATGATGCCAAAAGACTTCTTGCCTGGTCCACTATCGCACAGGCGGGGTATATCATTTTAGGAATTGCTTATGGTACAAGCGAAAGTGTGGCCAGTGGCATGTTTCACTTTTTTAACCATGCCATTTTTAAAGCTCTTCTTTTTATGGTTGTCGGGGCAGTTGAATACCGGACAAACGGAGTAAGGGACCTGAATTCACTCGGAGGCTTAATTAAAAAAATGCCTGTCACTTTTGTTGGTGGATTGATTGGTATTTGCGGACTGATAGGGGTACCGTTAACGAACGGATTTGTTTCAAAATGGCTGATTTATAAAACGTTGATAATTAATAACTCTCCCTTCCTTGCATTTGCTGCATTATTGGGTACCTGGGGAACCATATTGTACAGTTATAAATTACTGCATAATATGTTCCTGGGTCAGCTGCCTGAAAAATACGAAAAGTTGGAAAGAGCCCCATTTTCTATGCAATTGCCAATTGTGATTCTTTCGCTTGCAATCATACTGTTTGGTATTCTTCCCGGATTACCGCTTAAGGTTATTAACTCCATTGAATCGGGTTTTGGTCTGGAACCTTTAACGATAAATATATGGGGAATTACCTCGGATACAGGTACAATAAATATGCTTAACCTGTTCGTTGCTGTCTTTTTAATTGGTATAATGATATGGTTGATATTCAAAGGAAGTAAAAAATCAGCAGGAATTGGTCAGTACGACAACTATGCCGCCGGAACAACAGTTCCGAAGAATAAATACCACTATTCAGTTGATTTTTATGGTCCTCTGCACAGAATGATCAGTCCGTATCTGAGAGATTTCATCGATGATTTTTACATGAGCCTTGCACGGAGCATTAAAAATCTGGGCAATGGAATACGACGAATTTATACAGGAGATGTCGGATATTATGCAATATATATCATGCTGTTTCTTGCATTATTAATTTTTATTCAAATAAAATGGAAGTTATGGTAATGACTACTATACTCGAAATCATATTCATCATTTTGTTGGCAGGTATCATCGGACTGTTTTTTCTTGGATTATCAAGAAAAATAATGGCAAGAATTCACTGGCGTTACGGGCCACCTATCACTCAGCCGCTTATAGATATCATCAAACTGTTCAATCAGACAAGCATGAGTCATGGGTTCTTATTTAATTTCGGAATCATTTTCTCTCTGGCAGGCTCTGTTGTTGTGCTGTTATTTCTTCCTTTTGGAAGAATATGCCCTTTAAGCGACTCGGGAGGATTGCTTGTTATCCTTTACCTCATGCTTATTGCCCCTTTAGGATTGGCACTGAGTGGTGGTGAAGCCGCCAATCCCTATACAAGTATCGGAATATCCAGGAAGTTGCTGTTAGCCTTTGGTTATGAGCTTCCCCTATTGCTTATTCTTCTAACTGTAATGACACATTATAATACCATTTCCATTGTTGAAATAGTCAACAAACAATTCCAGGCAGGATGGTCTTTTCAGCACCTTTCTTTGCTTTTGCCAGGCATTGCTTATATTTTAATCCTTCCTGCCATATTGGGTTTCCGGCCTTTTGAATTGATCCAGGCACCGCAGGAAATTTCATCGGGGCCTATGGCCGAATACAGTGGTAAATTTTTGGCACTCACAACCATACAACATGCTTTTAATATATTTATCAGCATATCCCTTTTTACAAATCTATTTTTGGGAGGAGCTGCAAATCCGGGATATTTCTTTTTAAAAATACTCGCAGTATTTGTTATTTTTCTTTTTGCTAATGCTGTTTTTCCGCGCTTCAGAATAGAGCAGGCCATCAAATACCTGTGGAGATGGCCAAGTATACTGGCATTTGCAGGGTTGATTATTGTTTTAATAACCGGTAAGAATTTTTAAAACTGATTGGATATGGATAGGAACAATCTAGGTAAATGGCTCAAATCGCCGGGCAAAATGGGACAAAAGTATTCGCTCCATGCCTTGTATTTTTGTACGGGTTGCGGAATCATTGAAATACCTCCAAGTATAACAACACGCTGGGATGCGGAGAGGTTTGGTGTAATTCCTGTTGCCACACCCAGGCAGGCAAACCTGTTTTTAATCACAGGATATGTTTCTGTTAAAACTTTAAGATATATTATCCGTTCCTACGAACAGATGCCCGAGCCCAAGTTTACCGTCGGATTCGGATCATGTCCGATTAACGGGGGAATGTACTGGGACTCCTATAACACCATTAAGCATCTGGACAAATATATTCCTGTTGACGGCTGGATTGCAGGATGTATGCCCAGGCCCGAAGCCGTGTTTGTTGCTGTAACCCATTTGTGGACATTAATTGACAAGGGAATGGCAGATGGCTATAATAAGTACAGGGCTAATTATCAATATTACAGGGAAAACCAGGAAAAAATTCTGGGGAAACTGGAATGGCCGCCATTGTTTTCAAAAAATATAAAACATGAAGAATACAGGACAATTGCTTAAGGAAAAACTGTTATTGTCATTTGAAGATATTCAGGCAGAGGTTTCTGATGAACACAGGCTGACTGTCAATTGCAGGAAAGATACGGTTATTACAGTGTTAAGTTTCCTGAATAACAGTGGATATGATCACCTGGCGCTCATATCCTGTGTAGACTGGATAAAAGATAATGTATTGGAACTTGTATATATTCTTACAGCATATGCCGAAGACAAAGGTAAAGCAAAAATGAATATACTGGTTAAAACAAGAATAACAAGGGAAAAACCAGGATTGCACACGGTTATTCCTGTTTTTGAAAATGCCGAACCCTATGAACGCGAATTGCACGAGCTTTATGGTATACATTTTATGGGCCACCCGAGATTAACGCCGCTTTTCCTTGAAAGGGAATATAAAATACCTCCGTTCAGGAAAGACTTTGATACACGAAAATATGTACAGGAAGTTTTTGATCAGATTCCTTTTGTTGAAGACAAAAAAGCGGAAAAATGAGAGAACTTGAACTATATTTTGGTCCGCAGCATCTCGGGATGGTAGGTAATTTCAGCATTACCTTAAATGTTGAAGGAGACCGTATTGTCAAGGCAACTGCCAATCCCGGATTTCTTCATCGCGGCTTCGAAAAGCTCATGGAACAGCGGACATGGATACAGAATTTTCCTTTGGTCTGCCGGATTAATGTTGTGGAACCTGATCATATGGAATTGATGTATGCCATGGCAGTTGAAAAATTAGCCGGTATTGAGGTTCCAGAAAGAGCCCGGTTTATAAGAAGCATTTACCTCGAGCTTGCCAGGATCGGTTCTCACTTGTTTGGTTTATGGGCTTATGCCAATATGCTGGGATTCGATACAGTGGCCAACTGGGCAATGTATCACCGCGATCTGGTACTGGATCTTTTTGAAGAACTTACGGGAGGCAGGGTTTATCACATATACATCTGGCCAGGCGGTGTACGGCGTGATTTCCCGGAAGGATTTAAGGATAGAATAATAAATACATTACATACCATCGGAAGTTGTGTACCCGATTATGATAACACATTTTTTAACAACCGTGTATTTTACAAGCGTGCCAAAAACATAGGAAAAATAACATGCGAAGAAGCAAAAAGGATGGGTGCTGTCGGACAGGTGCTCAGAGCTACCGGCATGAAACAGGATATCCGGAAAACAGAACCCTATGCAGCCTATGATCAGGTAGACTGGGAAATTCCCGTAAGAACTGACGGAGATGCTTACTCACGAATCTGGGTTGTACGGGATGAAATGATTGAAAGCGTCCACATGATATTCAAATTGCTGGATAAAATGCCGGAAGGGGAAGTCTATAACAAGATTCCCAATCCCTTTAAATGGAAGATTCCGGATAAAGATGCTTATGTGAGATGCGAATCATCGAGAGGTGAACTGGGGCTTTATCTGGTGAGCAACGGCGGGGATAAACCATACAGGGCACACTTTAGGACGCCATCCTATAATCATGGTTTGACCATTTTGGAAAAAGCGCTTGAAAATGAAAGCATTGCCGATGTAGGCAATATCATGATCAGTTTATATATAACAGCTCCGGAAATTGACCGGTAAAAAAATGGAGGAAGCAAAATGACAGGCAACAGTATTCTGAGCCCTTTTAATGCAGTTAAATATCTTTTTGTTAAACCAAAGACAATCCGGTATCCTTTTGAACCAAAAGAACCTGCTCAAAGGTACAGGGGATTTCATGTGAACGATTGGGAAAAATGCACAGGCTGTGGCAATTGTGCAGATATTTGTCCCAACCAGGCCATTCAAATGATAAAAATGCCTGAACTGGAATCCAAATCGGGTCAAAAAAATGAACGGCCCCGGTTGGATTACGGCAGATGCTGTTTTTGCGGATTATGTGTTGATATATGTCCTCCAGGTTCACTGAAACTTACGAGGGATTATTTTCATATTCATTTTGACCCGAAAACCTTTGTGTTTATTCCCAAGGACCAAAAAACAGAACCCGGAAAATATATGTCTGCTGAAGATTATTCTGTTCTGAAAGCAAGCTTATCGCATCGTAAAAAAGATTATGAAGGCTTTGTTTCTGATCTTAAGTTTGCTTTATTTGAACCCGATAGAGTCACAATGCCCATGATTGATCCTGATGTACGGAAACTTTCATTTATTGAGCAGGTAGTGGGTTATAACCCGGAAGAAGCAAAGAAAGAAGCCTCCCGCTGTCTGGAATGCAGACTATGTGAAGAGGCGTGCCCGGCACATCTGAAAATCTCCGATTATATACAGGCAATATATGAAGATAAACCGGAGGAATCCCTGAAAAAAATCTATGAAGACAATCCTATCCCTTCAATTTGTGGAAGAGTTTGTATGGCCTATTGCGAGCAGGCTTGTTCATTGAGCATCAGGGGAGAAGCGCTGTCAGTAAGATGGCTTAAAAGATATGCAGCCGATACAATCAAAGATTTTATAACAGCCCTGGAATTAAAGCCGGGTACATCTACCGGAAAAAAGATTGCTGTCATCGGCGCTGGTCCGGGTGGTTTATCCGTGGCTTATTTTCTCCGGTTAAAAGGACATGAGGTCAATGTATACGATGCTTTACCCGGGGGCGGAGGAACAATGAGAACCGGTCCGCCTGTCTACAGGTTGCCGCTGGAAAGCATTGATAAAGATGTTAATTATATAAGATCCCTGGGCGTTGAATTCATATTCAACACCCGTATAGGTAAAGATGTATTTTTTGAAGATCTTCTGAAAGAATATGATGCTGTTTTTCTTGGAACAGGAAATACAAAGAGTCGTTCCACCAAAGTTAAAAATTATGAAAAATGCGAACTGGCCTTCGACTTTCTGAGTGATAATAAAATTGGGAAGCAACGGAAGGTTGGAAAAGAAATAATAGTCATTGGAGGTGGAAATGTAGCTCTCGATGTTGCCCGGGAAGCATTGCGATTGCAAAATATACAATATCCCGGTGAAAATATTGCTGTTAAAACCGTTTCACTTGAAGACTGGCATGAAATGCCGGCAACAAAAGAGGAGATAGAAGAGGCCAAAGAAGAAAAAATCCAGTTCAATCCTGCCTGGGGACCTAAAGAAGTGGTGTTGGATAATGATGGGAATGTTAAAGGCCTTTTGTGCAAAAAAGTGAAATCGGTATTTGACAAGGAGGGCAGATTTGCTCCCACTTTTTATGAAGAAAATGAAATGTTTCTGGAAGGGGATATGATCATTGAGGCTGTTGGTCAGGCTCCTGATTTTTCATTTATACCTGAAAACCTTTTTGAAAAACTTGAATTTACAGAAAGAAAAAAAGTAAAAGTAGATGAAAAGGGAATGACATCAATCCGGAAGGTTTTTGCCGGAGGGGATATTGTAAATGTTAACCTTGATGCGGTTACAGCCATAGCAGATGCAAAAGTTGCTTCTGTGGGCATAGATGCATTCCTGTCCGGAAAATAAAAACAACATGATTACCAGCAGGAAATGAGAGAATTAATTGGTGTGAAACAAAATTCAAAATCGCTTTCATTATTTTTCACATACCACAATAAAAAGGGTATCTTTATTTTATATGCTACAATATTTATCATGGGCCTTTTTTCTTTTTGTGCAGACAAAGACAAGGCGGAAAAAGCATCTCCTTTTTTTGTTGAATCTGAAACCGAAAAACCGGAAATCGTTTTAATTTCTGTTTATGATAACTACATGGTAAATCCGGAACTAAAAACTTCATGGGGTTTTGCATGCGTTATAGAAACACCGGCAGAAAAATTATTGTTCGATACTGGAGGTGATCCTGTGATTTTGCTTTCCAATATGCAAAAAATGAATATTGATCCCGGGTCAATTGACAAAGTAATTATTTCTCATGTTCATGGAGATCATGCAGGCGGTTTAGAAGGATTTTTAGAAAAGAATAATGATGTTACCGTGTTTATCCCGGCTTCCTTTCCAGGTTCGATTAAAAATATGATCATCAATGAAGGAGCTGGATTTATAGTGATCTCTGAGGCTAAAAAAATTTCTGATTTTATATATTCTACCGGAGAACTTGAAGGCCCTCCCCAAGAGCAATCTATAATAATAGATTCGAAAAAAGGATTAATCGTGATTACCGGTTGTGCTCATCCCGGAATTGTAAAGATTGTAGAAAAGGCCAAACAACTGATGGAAAAAGACAGCTTATATCTTGTAACAGGAGGTTTCCATAATCCTCCCATGGCTGTGGTTAAAAAGTTCAGAGCACTTGGAGTAAAAAAAGTTGCACCGTCACATTGCACGGGTGATCGCGTCAGGGAGGCATTTTCACAAGAATATAAAGAAGATTTCATAGAATACGGAGTAGGGAGAAGAATTGAGATAAAATAAGCATTTGTTATCCCTGACTTTTTTTATTCTACTGTAGACCTTTATTTATTGTACCGTCAGGAAGCATATTGTCAGGATGGGGCCGACCGTTTTCCTCCATTTGATATCGTATACAGCTTTCCCAGTCACCTTTACAATACAATTCAATCCATTCTTTATCCAGCTTGCCTTCTTCAAAAAATCTTTTCATCGGGCAGACCGGGTACCATTTGCAATCCTCTCTGAAAAAATGCCATCTTTTCAATTTATTGTTGCATTGTTTCTGAAAAAATACCATCTTTTTAATTTATTGTTTGGAAGCCTCTTCGAACACTCGCAATTCATGTTTTATAGCTTCGGTAAAAGCACTCTCCATTTGTTCCCTGATAGCGGAATCTGACCTTTGCCCCAGATTTTCCGTTATGCGGATAAATTTTTTGGTATATTGTATGTATTCGTCTCCTGAATAAGTATCTATCCATTTCCGGTACGGATTGTTCCCGATGGTATTCTTAAAAACATGTTCTCCTGTTTTATAGTAAAGCCAGAAACAGGGTAACAAAGCAGCTACTGCAACAGGGTAGGGTGAGTTAAAGGCATTGTTAATCAAAAAATCTGCATACGCATTAAAAGCCGGTGATTTTTCTAAAGCTTCGGGAATACTGAATAGCCGTATAAATTCATCATGCAGGGCTCGTTCTATATCTAATCCGTCTTTCGCCAGTTGAAGAAAAAAATACATTTCATCAGGACTTGGAGCCCTGGCAGCAGTGACAGCCAGAGCTCTCGAATCATCAATAATATATAATACATCCTGCGAAAGATAGTGAGTAAACCATTTGCGCGGCAGTGTTCCGTCTGTCAGGCGCCTGACAAACAAACAACTGATAATCTGTTCATAAAACGGCTGAACGGTCATCCATAACTTGCGGGTAAATGATCCGGCAGGTTCCATTATTTCCAGTATTTGTAAAAGTGGTGCACAGGGCCATGCCCTTTCCCCAGAATATACCTGGTACCGCTGGCAATAGCTCCCTTTGTAAAATCTTTTGCATGTCTTACGGCATCATTTAAGGATAAACCGTGGGCTAAAAACGATGCAATAGCCGATGACAAGGTACAACCTGTTCCATGTGTGTTCTTTGTGGATATCCTTTTTGAATTCAGCTCAAGAACAGAGCCATCCTCAAAATTATAAAAGATATCCGTCAGTTCGTTACCAGTCAGATGACCGGCTTTTAACAATACAGAAACGCCATGGTTCCTCGATAACTTCTCAGCCATTACAGTCAGCATTTCCTGCGATTGTATTTTTTCTCCCAGCAGGATTTCTGCTTCCGGAATATTGGGTGTGACAATCCTGGCAACAGGTATCAGTTCTTTTTTTAATGTTTCAATAGCGTCATCCTGCAAAAGCTTATCGCCTGATTTAGCCACCATTACCGGATCGAGCACAATGTTCCTGATGCGATAACCGGCAAGTGTTCTTTTTACCGTTTTGATGACTTCAGATGAATGCAACATTCCTATTTTTACGGCATCTGCTCCTATATCATCAAGCACCGCAGAAATCTGTCCGCTAACTGCTTCAATCGGGATCGGATATACACCGCTTACAATGGTTGTGTTCTGAATGGTTATGGCTGTAATGGCAGACATTGCATAACAGCCGCAGGCCGATATGGTTTTAATATCAGCCTGGATTCCTGCTCCTCCGCCCGAATCGCTTCCGGCAATCGTCAATACTCTTTTATATTTATATTGTTTATCCATACTTCTTAAACACTAAAATGATCAAATCCATGTTTATTTAACACAACCTGTTGACTGTTTTTCATCCAGTTTATCCGGGATTCCCCCTCAATAATTCTACCAATTTGTATCAAATCCCGGCTAAAAACAGTTTTAAAACCGGCCTTTATTGATGCTAAAGAACCGGCCTCTACCGTACACAACAAAACATAATCTTCCCCGCCACAAGTGACAAGTTTATCAAGATCCCATCCTTTCGCGACCGTCACCTTTCTGAGTGTATCGGAAACAGGTATTTTATCAAGTTCAACCACGGCTGATTTTCCGGAAGCTTTTAAAATGTGCATCAGGTCGGAAGATATGCCATCCGATACATCCATCATGGCATGTACCCCTGATTGTTTTGCCAGCCATAATCCTTCTTTTACATGAGGTTCAGGCAAATGGTGGCTTAGAATCAATTGCAGGTTATCCTTTGTTTCCGGCAGATTGTTTAATAAAACCTCAAGTCCTCCGGCAGAATCGCCAAGAAAACCAGTTACACACACAATATCTCCGCTTTGGGCCATAGAACGTAAAAGGGCTTTACCTCGTCTGCATTTGCCGACTATTCCCACGTTAATTGTTAAATACTTCTTTGATTTTGTGGTGTCGCCACCCAGAAGCGGAACCTTGTATTTTTGAGAAAGCTTGTGGTAACCTTCCATTAGCGCATCGAGATACTCTACTTCGGTTTCAGCCGGAATTCCTATGGACAGAAAAGAGCCAACCGGCTCAGCACCCATTGCCGCGATATCGCTTAAATTGACGGCAAGTGATTTATAGCCCAGCTGTCCGGGTGTTATGCGGTGTTTCAAAAAATGGATATCTTCTATTAATAAATCAGTTGTAATCACATAATCTTCTTTTTCATTGTATGGTATAATGGCGCAATCATCGCCAATACCCAAAAAATCAGGTAACAACAAATGTCTGAACATACCCGAAATACGATCAATAAATCCGAATTCCCCTATTTCATGTATTTTCATGTCATACTATCATTGAGAGTTAAAGCGTCATAATCTGCTTATTGACGTAAAATGAGGCAAAAATAAATGATTTTGCAAGTTAACCAGGTTCACTTTTTCCGGCTGTTTTAAATTTATCTATTTCCTGCCTGATTTCGCGGGTTGCCTTCATGGGATCATCTGCAGAGACTATGGCAGAAACTACAGCTAAACCGTTTGCCCCCGCCTTTAATACTTCTGCTGCATTCTTTGCATGAATACCACCAATAGCCACCATGCAGTGTTTTGAAAAAGAGGCAATCCTGCGCACTCCTTCAAGTCCCAATGAATTTGTAAGTTCAGGTTTTGTACCTGTCACGAATACGGGAGATAACCCGATATAGTCCACATCGAATTCATCTGCCACCTTTGCCTGCTCAATGTTTTCTACCGAAAGGCCAATAATTTTGTTCTTTCCCAATATCTTACGTGCAATAGTGTATGGCATGTCCTCCTGGCCGATATGCAGGCCGTCTGCATCCGAAGCTAGTGCCACATCAAGCCGGTCGTTTATTATCAGCGGGATGTGATATGAATCAAGCAGTTTCTTAATCAGGATAGCCAGGTTAACAAAATCAAGTGTTGAACAATCTTTTTCCCTGAGCTGTACCATGGTAGCACCACCTTTAGCAGCCTGTTCAACAATAAACTCAACAGGCCGGCCTTTTGCAAGCATCTGGTCGGTTACAAGGTACAGAGTGGGATCAAAGTTTTTCACACGTTTTAAATTAAACATTCAAATGTAAATACATCAATCAAAAATTCTGTGTGTTTCATTATTTCACATCAAAAAGATCCGCTATTTCTTTATCTGAAAGCGTATACAATTCATCCAGAAAATGCATCTGCATCGTGCCCGGTCCGTCGGATTTTTTTGCTGCCAGCTCTCCTGCAATACCCATAACAGTCATGGCATGGGCTGAAGCTAAAAGAAAATTCCTATTGACAGCGATAAAAGCACCAACAAGGGCAGTAGCCGAACATCCCATCCCGGTTACTTTTCCCATCATGGGTGAACCATTTCTGACTTCAATTGCTGATTGATTATCAATGATGTAGTCAACAGGACCGCTAATAACAATCACCGCACCTGTATCTTTTGTAAGGAGTCTTGCGGCATGAAGGGCGGATTCAGAAGTAGCAATGCTGTCAACTCCTTTTGTATTTCCCTTTTCATTGACCAGCGCCATGATTTCAGATGCATTACCACGAATTACTCGGGGCCGGCATTCTTTTATAATCTGAAGAGCGGTTTTGGTCCTGTAAGAAGTGGCCCCAGCGCCAACCGGATCAAAAACCATGGGAATATCCCTTTCCCTGGCTGTCTTCCCGGCTTTTATCATAGCATCAATCCAGCTTTTGCTCAGCGTACCGGTATTAATAACAAGGGAGGATGCAATTTTTACCATATCCTCAACTTCATTAACTGCATGGGCCATCACAGGAGAGGCTCCGACAGCCAGTAAAGCATTTGCAGTAGTATTCATCACCACATAATTGGTAATGTTATGTACCAATGGTGATTGTGATTGAATCGCATGTAAATCCTTGATTACAGATTCTCTTGATATCATAATTTATTTGTTTTTATAAGCACAGATTGCAACGTAATCACCGCAATCGAAACCTTCTCTTGGTTCTTCAAGGGTATTATCCGAATATACAGGATGTTTTGTAAGGGTTTGGGCATAAGCAAAATCAGTAAATCCTGCATTCTTTAACAGGTTGGTTTTTTCACTGGTGGTTCTCCAGCGGGCAGCTTTTACAAATTCAATCGGGTAGGGATCTTGTGGCTGAATACCTTCAAGCAAAGGATGATTCCATGTTCCAAGCGCCTTTGCCAGGTTATAAAGCAGGGCATATGAGCTTTCTTTCGGAACATCTATAACAACAACCTTTCCTCCTATACGTAAGGCTTTGTAAGTTTTATTAAATGCTTTTTGTAAATCATTGATATAACTTGTCGTACCATTGAAAAGTATGGTATTGTATAGGTCCTGTCCAAAATCCCCGTCTTCGGCTGTTTCTATTCTCACTATCATTCCGCGTTTGCCTGCAATTTCAGCCATGGATTTTGAAGGCTCCATGCCATATTTTACGGTTATATTGTATTCCTGCTGAAGAAGCATTTCAAATAACCCGCTTCCGCAACCCACAGATAAAATATCACCGGCATTTTTTAAAAAAAACGCTACCAGTTTTAATTCAGAATACAACACATTTTTATTTTTCAGGAACCATGCGTCATATTTCTCTGCATACTGATCAAAATTTTCATTCATGGCAATTAAAAATAAAAAACCGCTTCGTCGCGAACGAAACGGTATATATTTTAATAATTAATATTTGAAATATGATATACCATTTCCCTCCGCTGTTATTATACATATCAGGTTAAGGGGTATTCTCTCAGCCTGTTTTTTTCAAGCACCCCCAACGGTATGATTGCAAAATTAATAATTTTTGTATACCAACAGCATGGAAAAATCATATTTATTTTTAGTTTTTTTTAAACTTAAGTTTTTAATCAAGTGACAGAACTAACTGTTTTTTGAATCCCGGCGAGCGCATTACTTTCAGTGAGCTCCGCTTCGCTCCGGTTCTCCGTAGCTATACTGCGGAGTAAGCGAGCAAAATAATAAAAAAAATCCTTTACGGGATCGATGATTTCCGCCTGTGGCGGAGAGCTAAAGGTTCCTCGAAGCTTGCTTCGAGGAGAATCATTGGCCGGTAAAAAATCAATTACCGGTTAGGATTATTTCTCCCACGCCTGCGGTGAAATTGTCTTCCACGGGTTGGAAATTTTCTGACCTCTGTATTTACTTCGCGGTAGCTCATTGTATTTGCGATTTTAACACCGAAATATGCTGTACGTGGAGAAACCGGCCCGTACATGTAGGACGGATCACGGTCAATTCCTTTATCAAAATCGGATTGCCAGGCATTGAAGATATTTTTTAAACCTGCAAACCACTGCAGGGTCGCACCATTTAATTTCACATTATAAGTAAATTTCATTCCCATATCAAAGAAATTCTGCGATTTACGCAATTCTCCGGTTTCGGGATCTGTTTCAGTGCCAAAATAAGGGACTAACATGCTGCCTGTGTAATTACCTGTTGCCGACAAGCAAAAGTCATCGTTAAAATCCCAGTCGATGGCAAAATAGCCATACTGGTTTGGGGTGCGGAAGAAACGCTTATTATCAAACTCCTGTGCAACATCATAATTGCCTGATTGTAAGGTAAAACCGGATGTCAATGAAGTAGATTTCAACAGCTTAAGTTTGAATTCCATGTTAATGCCCTGCACGGTTGCCCCATCTTCAGCGTTTTTCCTGGTATACAGCACAATGCCATTCTCATCAATTTCTCCGATTTCATTGACAAAAGGATCTTTCAGGCGGGTAAAGAAACCTTCAATCAAAAATCCGGTATATACTGTTCCGATAAGCCCGTTATAATCTAAGGATGCCATAACACTATGGCTGGTTTCCTGCTTAAGGTCTGGTTCGTTTACATTGATTACCTGTCGCGAGCCGGAGGTTTCAATATGCAAATCCTCGTCAAAAATCTGAGGTGCGCGGAACCCTTGTGAGTAACTTACCCGTGCCTGTAATTCCTTGAATATTTCATACATCAGACTAATTCGAGGACTAAAAATATTTCCCGTCTTTGTTTCACCGCTTTTTTTGGCATGATCCTGCACTTTGTAATAGTCGTACCTAACCCCGGGGACAATTGTTACTTTCCTAAGTTTCACCTCATATTGTGCAAAAACACCCGAAATGAATGAAGATTGGTCGGCTACAGTAGTATTTTCTGTATGCGGTACTTCAACAATACTGTCGTTAATAATCACTGCATTTTTATAATCGGGATACCCCAGTTTTATGTCGGTAAGGAAACCACCGGTACTTTCAATGCCCGCAATCAATGACGAATTACCAAGAGTAGCTTTATACTGAACGCCGATATGAACCGTTTTATCTTTCGAATTTCCATAATCGCTGAGCGACTTGTTAGCCCCGTAATAGGAGTCCCTGTTAAGGAATTGCCCGGATGCATAAATGGAAAGAAGATCGTACTGCCTGAAAAATTGTTCGTAGGTGACAGCGCCTGTCTTTAAATCATGCTTCACTGCTTCGGCTATGTCCCTTTCGTGCAAAGGCAGGTTCTGCTTATTTCCCCCGTCGCGTTGTTCTTTTATTGCAAAAAAGTCAACCGCCAGTTTACCCCTGTATCCGAAACGATGAAAAAGCCGTGTGCCCATGGTAAGGTTGTTCATTGGGGCAATTTCGGAGAAACCATCGTTGTTGGCATCAAACATATCACGTTGCCGGGTAGAGCCATAGAGGACTATTCCGGTTTTGCGGTCGTCAGAAACCATCGAAGTATTCAAATTAGCCGAATAATCAGGTGCAGCGCCACCTGAGCCATTCAGACCAAGGCCGTTAAAAGCATAGTTTACACCAGCTTCATAGGAATTGGTAACAGGGTCTTTTAAAATGATATTGATTGTACCTGCAATGGCATTGCTCCCATACAGGACAGAACCACCGCCACGCACAACTTCCACTTTTTCAATCATATTGACGGGAATTAGTTCCATACCATATACACCGGCAAGGCTGCTGAAAACGGGACGGCTGTTAATGAGTATTTGAGAATAGGGGCCTTCCATCCCGTTCATGCGCACCTGTGTAAAACCACAGTTTTGACAGTTGTTCTCCAGGCGGAGGCCTGGTGAATAATTCAATCCTTCGCCCAGGGTCAGTGACTGCGAAGTGTTGAAAAGTTTTGGAGATATTGTATTTATTATTACCGGGGCTTCAACACGTTTTTGTTCGCTCCTGCTGCCGGAAATCACAACTTCTTCGAGGTGGTGTATATCTTCTTCCAGTTCAAATTTTATTTCTTTTGTTTTATTTGCTTCAGCACTGATTATTTTTTCCTGGGTTTTATAGCCCAGCATGCTGGCGACAACCGTTATTTCACCCAAAGGAATATCTATCAGCTGATAATGGCCAGTTTCATCAGTAACCGTGCCGATGGTTGTTCCTTTTATGGCAATACTGGCAAACGGTATGTGCTTTCCGCCACAAACCACGTGACCAACAATATTTGCATCGGTTTTTGTCTTCTGCGGGTAACTTCCCTGATAAACAAATAATAAAGAAATAATCAATAAAATGTAGAACCTGTTCATAATATTTATTTTAACATATGAAATTTGTTGTTGACAAACAACTCTGAAAATGCTTTGTACAGGCTTTGGTGGCCTGTAATTTATAATAAAACAATAATATATGGTTTTATAAAACCGGGGGAGACCTGCCCTTGTGAAGGAGTATACTGGCAGGATAAATTTTTATGACATAATATATAAATAGCTTTGTCTTTTGCAGAATGTGTTTCAATACGAATAACAGGAAAACTAAAGGAAAAAGGATTTTCAGGTTTTCAAAGAAAAGCAATTCTGATTGTGTGTGATGGTGCGATTTGAAAGGTTCTGAATCGCTGCTTTTATCATAAGGGTGTGCATGGGAAATTACCTGTCCGTTTGCAAGTATATGAGAATGTGTGAATATGATTTTGTTGGCAACCATCATCGACATAATACCTGCCAACAAAAAGGTAACATATAATATAATATTTCGGAAAGAATTTTGCATTATGAGACAAAAGTAAATAAAAGGAACAATTGTTTAATACCTGTCTATGATTATTTTATCCACTGCTTTTTATATCCTTATATATCATGTTATCCATTTTCAGCGTATATGATAGGTATTTATAAGAAACAACAGATATCAACAGGAATTATACGATTCATGCCAGGGGGAAGGAAGCTGTTTCCTGATATTGCAAGGTATAGACCAAATAATGTCATGACAGACGATTTTATCAAAGTGATCAGTTAAAAAAACAGAATAGAATGAACTTATGCTCATTTAAAATATTATTTTTGTGCCGGCAATTAATTCTATAACCAACAATATGATTTCTGAAAAACAGGCAGTTGATTTGTTCTTCATAAAACACCATGAAGTGATTTTAAAAGAAAATAGCCTGAAAAATGCCTCAGAAGCAGATATCATAATAGTCTTTCAATTAAATTGCATTTAAAATGAAGCAGATAATAGCCATTCCGACAAGCAAAGATTGTTTATGCGGGCATTTCGGGCATTGTGAGAAATTTGCAATACTTGCGGTTAAAAACAACAACATTACAGAAGAAATATATATAACCCCTCCACCACATGAACCGGGATTTCTGCCTGAATGGCTTGCATCAAAGGGTGTTACACATATTATTGCAGGGGGCATGGGCTATCGCGCAATTTCATTGTTCAGCCAGCAGAATATACAGGTAATAACCGGGGCACAGGAAAAACCTGCCAGGATACTGGTCGAAGAATTTATTAATAACCAACTCATAACTGGTATAAACACCTGCGATCATTAAGTGAAGAAATGCATACTAAGCAGGGACATGGGCAAACGCCGGAAACCGGGTGGAGGTTAGAACAGGGACAAACGGTTAAATATAATTCATAACAGATGATTTCACTTAATGATTTGCCTGTCGGCAAGAAAGCAACAATTACTGCTATTAGCGGAGGATATGGTCTGATTCGAAAACTGGATATATTGGGTATCCGACCGGGAAAAGAAATTACCAAAATAAGCAGTCAGTGGATGAAGGGTCCTGTGATTATACGCTGGGGGAATACAGACATTGCAATAGGATATGGTATGGCACACAAGATAATGGTAGAAGTGAAATGAGTTAATGAAAAAATGAAGATTCTGCTTACAGGCAATCCGAATGTGGGGAAAAGTGTGATTTTTAACCGGCTTACCGGGGTTGATATCATCTCATCCAATTATCCCGGAACTACCATCGATTATACCAAAGGTTATTTCAATTTAGAGGGCGAACGGGTTGAACTAATTGACGTTCCGGGAACGTATTCATTGGAACCCTCATGTAAAGCTGAGGAAATTGCCGTTCAAATGCTGCAGGAAGGTGATGTGTTTATCAATATCATTGATGCAACCAATTTAGAACGAAGCCTTAATTTCACGCTTCAATTGATTAAGCAAAAAAAGCCTATGGTAATTGCACTTAATTTGTTCGATGAATCTAAACACATCGGTATATCCATTGATGTTGAAAAGCTTGAGCAAATATTAGGTATCCCATGTATTCCGACCTGTGCTTTAACCGGTGAAGGAATAAAAAAACTTGTTATGAAGATTAAGGATGCCCGTATATCTGATATTGTTTTTAACAATTCACAACGATGGACTGAAATCGGTAAAATCATTGATGAGGTGCAGGAAATCAAACACAAACATCATTCATTTGCAGAAAAATTGAGAGATGCATCTGTAAAACCTATGACAGGGATACCAATACTGATTTCAGTTCTGTTTTTAACATTTATTCTTATAAGGCTTATTGGAGAAAGTCTGATAAGATTTGTGTTTGAACCCTTCTTTGAACGAGTCTGGTCACCAGTAATGATAAAACTCTCCGGTTTTTTGATACAATCAGAGTTTTTTCACGATTTGTTGATAGGAGACCTGGTGAATGGCAATATAGACTATGGAAGTTCTTTCGGATTACTTACCACAGGTTTATTTGTTCCTGTCGGTGCAGTATTGCCATATGTATTTGCATTTTATACGGTACTGGCAGTTTTGGAAGATCTCGGATATCTACCACGGGTAGCGGTTATGGTAGATAATATCATGCATAAAATGGGGTTGCATGGACTGGCAATCATTCCGATGCTGCTGGGATTGGGATGTAATGTGCCGGGGGCTTTATCCATACGGATACTTGAAACCCGGAAAGAAAGATTTATTGCAGCCACTTTGATGTCCATTGCGGTACCTTGTATGGCATTGCAGGCAATGTTGTTCGGATTGCTGGGGCAATACGGTATTAAAGGCCTTTCTGTTGTTTTTGGCACCTTGATGTTGGTTTGGTTAATACTGGGCTTGCTGCTCAAAAGAATAATAAAGGGGACATCACCCGAAATGTTTGTTGAAATTCCCCCATACAGAATACCCTATTTTAAAGGAGTAATAAAAAAAGTCTGGATGAGGCTGAAATGGTTTATCAAAGAAGCAGTGCCCTTTGTGTTGCTGGGTGTTTTAATTGCCAATGTGCTATATACATTAGGTGTCATGCAGTTCATTTCCAGGGTAACCGGTCCGTTCTTTAATTGTATTTTAGGGTTGCCTGAAGAAGCTGCAGGTTCTCTGGTAATGGGATTTCTGCGAAAAGACCTGGCTTTGGGAATGCTTATTCCTTTAAACATGACTTTAAAACAGCTTGTGGTAGCATCAGTGGTATTATCCATGTATTTTCCCTGTGTTGCTACTTTTTCAATATTGTTGAAGGAACTGGGAATACTGGATATGTTGAAATCTGCAACCATAATGGTTTTATCAGCTTTAATCACCGGAGGCTTGTTAAACCTGATTTTAACAGTAATACTCAATTGATAATACAATGGCTGTCTGAGACAATTGTTATCATAGACCGGTATGATGGACAACTCATTCAAATATGATTATTGGTATCGGATGGTTACCGGGTTTGGATTTTTTATGTGCTGTTTATTGGAAGACAAGAAATGTATTGATAAATCCGGAAATGAATGTAGAAAAAATGTACCCGTATTTTTTGATAGTCATTAAAAAAAATGTTTATACCGATTAATGAACAATTAAGAACATGAAAACAAGCGATTTTCTGATTATCGGTGCAGGCATTATCGGGTTGTCTGTAGCACGGGAAATAAGGAAAAAATACCCTAAAAGCTCAATTACTATTCTAGAGAAAGAACCAGAAATAGCATTACATTCCACCGGAAGAAACAGTGGTGTGCTTCATGCAGGTTTTTATTATTCTGCCGACTCACTGAAAGCAAAATTATGCCGGGATGGGAATAAGGCCTTAAAAGAATTCTGCGGGGAAAGAAAGCTTAGAATAAATCAGACAGGCAAAGTGGTAGTTACAAAAAACGAAAGTGAACTCGTATCGTTGTATGAGCTTGAAAAGAGAGGGATAAAAAATGGAGTTGATGTCACTCTTATTGATGAAAAGCAGTTAAACGAGATTGAACCAAATGCCAAAACTTTTCAACATGCCCTGTTCTCACCAACGACAGCAACTGTGGACCCCGTTGAAATATGCACTGCCATAAAAAATGAATTATCTGAAAAGGGTGTCCTGTTTCTTTTCAATGCAGGATATCAACAAAGACTAAAAAACAATGTAATAAAAACAACAAGCGGACATAATATTCAGGCCGGGAGAATTGTCAATACCGCCGGACTATACGCCGATAAGATCGCACTCGATTATGGCTTTTCAAAGAAATATACAATCATTCCATTTAAAGGAATTTACCTGAAATACACCCTGCCTGAAGTACCGATAAGGACAAACATATATCCCGTACCTGACCTGAATAATCCTTTTTTAGGTGTTCACTATACCATCACTGTTGAAGGAACAATGAAAATTGGTCCGACTGCCATTCCGGCATTCTGGCGTGAGAATTACAAGAGTTTTTCACATTTTAAAATAAAGGAGTTGTTCAGTATTATGGGATGGGAAAGCCGGCTTTTCCTGACAAACGCCTTTGGTTTCCGAAATCTGGCTTTCACTGAAATAAAGAAATACAATAAAAAGTATTTTATTTCTCAAGCTACGTCCCTGGTAAAGCAAATCAATCAAAAAGGTTTTACTGATTGGACACGTCCCGGAATAAGGGCTCAATTGCTTCATAAAAATACCCTGGAACTCCTGGATGATTTCGTAATAGAAGGCGATGATAATTCAACACATATATTGAATGCAGTTTCTCCGGCTTTTACATGTGGATTTACTTTCGCAGAACTTGTAGTTAACAAATATATTGATTAATGGATTAATTATCTGTCCTAATATGATGCTGATTTTATTGTATATCCGAACAGCAGATTTCAGAGTGAACCCAATTCTGCAATCACATGTTTGTTTGCCTTTACCTTATCACCGGGCTTTACGATTATTTTTGTCCACATCGGCATCATTACATCAACCCTTGAACCAAATAGTATAAATCCCAGTTCGTCACCCTGTCGCACCGTGTCACCTTCCTGAAGATTGCATATTATACGCCTTGCCACTATTCCGGCAATCTGACATACCATTAGCTGAATCCCCTGGCTATTTTCAACTACCACTGATGTTCGTTCGTTTTTTAAGCTCGCCTTGGGATTCCATGCTACCAGGTACTTTCCCGGGTGATGTTTGAAATAAACCACCTTGCCGCTTACCGGTATACGATTTTGGTGCACATTGAAAACCGACATGAAGATGGATATTTTCTTACAATTCTTATTTAAAAACTCTTTTTCATATACTTCATCGATTGCAACAATAGTACCGTCAGCAGGAGCATATATCAGGCTTTCATCCGGAACAAATCTTCTTTCAGGTATCCGGAAAAAACCAATGATAAAAATAAAAACCAACATACTGACTAACAATATCAGAATATGTATGATAATTGACCATGATATAAACAACAGAAAGCAATTCATTATCAAAAAGGCAATTCCAATCCGGAATAAAACAGGATATGCTTTTTTATAGATATACATGCACTAATTAATCTAATTTTTTTTTCAATGCTGATAATTTTCTTTTTAATAGAATCCTGTGCAATTAAACTTTATTGTCCCGAATTAATTGAAGTGCTGTTTTATAAGGAATGCCCATTACCACCTCGTCTTTTTCTATGCCTCCGCATTTTCTTGATTCAGGGCATCCGAATGAAACACTTACCAATTTGTTGATATAACAATTAGCAAATACATTTCCGCAAACCGATAATAAAGAATAAGGCGGTATCGAAGGCATCGTACTATATTTTGCCAGGTTATGCATCACAGTTGTAACATTATCAGGCTTTACATATACGATATATAAATCAGGTTTTGTATCTTTTTCCATGTATTCTGTCAGACCCAGGTTTATATGGCGGATACTTTGCAGTTTTGATACATTGTTCAGGGCATCCTGGACAAATTGTGCAGGGATATTATTATTCCCGGAAATGGCTATGGCAAGTTGCCTGTCTTCATTATCAAAACCTATACAACGTCTTGCCCCTGGACATCCAAGGTTTTCGGGATTAAGCCTTAATGGTATATTAAAGGAATAATCTACCGCTTCACAAAACTTCATCTGTTTGGAAGGAATATTTATAAATTCGTTGACTTCCCCGTTTATATTAATGGCAGCGCATTTTGGACCAAATTTTTTTTTTAGTTTATCTATCATTTTGGATTGCACTTTGATTCATGACTGGTGAAGATACATTCAGGCAGATAAGCCTCTATGCCGTTTATCTCTAAATTAATCTTATTTATTGTTACAAATTAATGAATATTGAAAAACAGAAATCAATCCGATGATTTGATTTCCAGTTTGAAAGCATATGTTTTTGATCCTGAAAGCCAGGCATTCGCATTCAGGATTTTATTGCTTTAATAACAATGAAACTTCCTTTTCCATAACCCTTTTCGGGAACCTGAACTTCTCTTATGGCATCCAGCATTCCGAAAACAGTTTGCAAAGTGGTCTCTATTTTGAAACCGGTTTTACATAAGAAATTATATACCTCTTCGGTGCTATAAAAAACAGCGTCCCTGTAAAAAACGTTTTTATCTTTGTTTTCAAAGTAAATCTTTCCAACAGGACTGTTTTTATCAACGAATCCGATAATGAATGATCCGTTTTTCTTTAATATCCGGTGTACCTCATGAAATGCTTGCAAAACATTATCAGCAAAGCATAGGGTGGTCACCATCAGGACATGCTCATAGCTCAAATCAGGATAAGGTAATTTTTCAGCAATGCCGTTGATAGCATTTATAAGCCTTTCTTTTGCTTTTTCACGCATGATATGCGAAGGTTCAACACCGTCTTTAATTCCTAACAAAGATGCAAAAACTCCACTGCCAACTCCGATTTCCGTGCAATTGCCTTTTACCGGCATTGCTTTTTTCAGAGCTGACAGTTCCGATTGAAAAGCAAAACGGTTATTAATAAACCATTGCTCATATTCGGCCAGATGTTCGTCGAATGGTTTTGTCTTTGGCATATTCTTATTTCTGATCTTTCTTCAGTACATTATAAATAATTTCTTCTGCCGCTCTGATTATCGGATTTACTACCGGTGAAGAGGTCAGTAACGGGTGTGTACCGATTTGAAAAGACACGAGTTCAAATACAGTAATGGATTTCTGGATGGCCATACTGATGATATTAATGATCTCACCGGCCGATTTTCCACCCCATGCTTCACCGCCTATTATGCTTCCATCAACGGGCGAAGCATAAAGCTTTACTGTAAGATCAGATGCATCGGACAATGTTCCGGGATGCCTGTCCGGAGATGTGAATTTGGCCGATATGAGTTCAATCCCGGCTTCTTCAGCATTTTTTTCATTGGCACCTGCAGCCGCCATTGCCAGTCCGTTTATTTCGGTAGAAAATACTCCCAGTGTTCCTGCTGAACATTTCTTAATTCTGACCCCGAAAATATTATGACCAAGAATGCGGGCTTCTGCTGTTGCGGTTGAAGCAAGTTTAATCATATCACTCCGGCCTGTCAGAAAACCAAATGTCTGGGCACAGTCACCAACTGCGCTGATATCTTTAATCGATGTGCGGCCATACTGATCTACATGAATATCACCATATTTGTTTAGTTCCAGCCCTGTTTTCTTTGCCAGTTGGGTATTGGCTCTGTAACCTATTGAAAGAATAACCGCATCAGCATCTATTCTTTGCCCGTCAGACAAAACGACCTGTTTAACTCTGTTGTTTTCACCGGCTATTTCCTTAACTAAAGAAGATGTAAGCACTTTAACACTCGTATTTCTCAGGGCTTCAGTTGCAATCTTACTCAGTTCGGGGGAGAATGCCTTTG
This sequence comes from Bacteroidales bacterium, assembly GCA_016933335.1. Taxonomy (GTDB): domain Bacteria; phylum Bacteroidota; class Bacteroidia; order Bacteroidales; family UBA10428; genus JAFGPL01. The sequence continues at coordinate 39,405 of JAFGBD010000025.1, forward strand.
AAAAGCATTCTGATTCGCTTTCTATTAATGTAACGGTCAAACCGGAAGCTGCAATTTGTTCAGCCACCTCAGCTCCGATAAATCCCCCGCCAATAATGACGATGTTACTGAAGCCGTTTATTTTTGAGGCTAAATCTTTGATATACAAGTAATTCTTCTTAATGTAAAAAACATTTTCAAGTTCATGGCCTGGAATAAAGTCAGGTATCTGCGGGAGAGATCCTGTTGCAAAGACCAGCTTTTTGTATCCTAACTGTTCACCGGTTTTCACGGTAACTGTTTTCTTTATTTTATCGACAGCTTCTGCCATACTTATCAATACTTCTCCTCCTAAATCAACAAATGGCTTGGGTCCCATTTTATTCTTATCTGCATCGTTGCCAAGCAGGTGAAAGATATAAGGAATCCCGCAGGGTACAAGTCCTTCAGTATCTTCCTTGATCATAAGCACCGATTTGTTCTTAGAGAATTTCTTTATGGTTATTCCGGTTACGATGGCAGCCGGACCGCCTCCGATAATGATTACATCATAGTTTTTCATATACTTCTTTTATTATCTGATTATTAACATATTTTAAATGAGTAATTGTCTTTGTAAAGCCGTTTATCTATATACATGAATGTACCAGAACCTGCTTTATTATCCAATGCAATGTGGAATTCCTCATCAAATTGATCCATACAAATATCCTGACCAGCCAGCTTTCCGATTTTTTTATCTCCTGTTTATTCATTTCTTCCGGGTGTGTATTTGTTCATTTCTTTTATCTCAAACATGTTTCCGCTTTTATCCCAGATGAAATAGGTCCTGCTGTCAGGATTATGCTTAATAATGGCTTTATAACCCAGTTTCAAAGTATTATTATATATGACTTCTGCATTGCGGAAAGCAAGGCAGACGTGAGAAAAAACCTTTTGTTCCTTTTCCGGGCTTATAAAAACTTCGAATTGTACATTCTGATTCTCCATGATATAAACATCAGTTGTTCCCTCAACATTAAAGATTTGCCGGATTACCTTTTCGTCAACAGAATGCTTATGTTTTATATTAAACAGCAGCACCTCTTCATAAAAATTGTTGACTTCTTCAGAATCGTTTACTGTTAATGCAATATGTCTTAACATTACTTTTGAATTTAAGTTCAAAATTAAATGAACTTTTGTTCATTTTAAAACGATTTAAACTAATTTTGAAAAAAATAAAATGAATATTTCAATACTCACGGATAATAGTCCCGGCAAAAATACCCGGGCTGAACACGGACTGTCATATTTGATTGAATACGACGGAAAAAGAGTATTATTCGATACCGGTCAGAGTGATCTGTTTTTAAAGAATGCTGAGGTTATGGGTATCGATATGACCAGTATTGACAGCATTGTACTAAGTCACGGTCATTTTGACCATGGAGACGGACTTCAATACCTTTCAGGAGGCAGATTGATTTGTCATCCGGATTGTTTTGTTAAACGTTACAGAAAGGCAGACCGTTTATATATCGGATTGAAGAACACAAAAGATGAACTGGCCGGAAGATTTGACCTGATTACATCATCTCAGCCATATAAGATTACAGGGAAGATAGTTTTTCTGGGCGAAATACCCCGTATTACCCCATTCGAATCGCAGACTACTTCTTTTATCCTTGGGGATGATATTCCCGATTATGTAACAGACGACAGTGCCATTGCCCTGCTTCATGATAAAGGATTGTTTGTCATAACAGGATGCGGTCATGCAGGAATTGTTAATACAATCGAGCATGCAAAGAAAGTTACAGGAACAAACAAACTGTATGGTCTGATGGGAGGATTTCACCTGAAAGCAAATAACCGGCAAACAAAGGAGACCATAACCTACCTTAAAGATGGCCATATCACGCATGTTTACCCGTCCCATTGTACAGAATATCCTGCATTGTCATTGTTTTATGAAAACTTTGGAGCAAAAAAGGTCAAAACAGGTGATATATTTACTTTTTAAAACCGGTCATTATGTCTGAACTGATTATTTCGACATTAAAGCAATCACTGATGATAACAGTATTTGTGCTGATCATGATGGTTGTAATCGAATATATTAATATTCAGAGCAAGAACAGATGGGCTGAAAACCTTCAAAAGTCACCCCTGTTGCAGATCTTTGTTGCGGCTCTGCTTGGTATTATCCCCGGATGCATGGGAGCTTTCACGGTTGTCTCACTATATACTCACCGGATGATAGGCTTTGCTGCGCTTGTTACCGCAATGATTGCCACATCGGGAGATGAATCATTCGTTATGTTTGCTCTGTTTCCGGTAAAAGCGCTCATCATACATGTCGGTTTATTTGTCATGGCTATAACAACAGGATGGATTGTTCATCGTTTCAGCAGGCAGAAGAATATCAGCAGGCCATACGGTTTTGTTGTCCATGAACATGAATACTGTGATTGTTTTTCGAAGTCATTGATTATTCCCCAGTTAAAGGCAATGTCATTTGAAAGGGCTGTTCTGCTGTTGTTTTCGCTGATTTTCACTGTATTATTGATTTCAGGAGTTATAGGGCAACCTGCATGGGACTGGAAAAAGATAACATTTCTGGCCGGCGTTTTGTTCCTTCTGTTTGTTTTTGTGACTGTGCCGGAACATTTCTTAAAAGAACACTTATATAAACATATCCTGAAAAAACACCTGCTAAGGATATTTTTATGGACATGGGGCACATTTTTACTTTTACACGTGATTCAGTCAAATTTAATTCTGAATGACGTGATGCAGAATAATAACTATGTGATTCTGCTGATTGCCGTTTTGATCGGTCTGATTCCCGAATCAGGTCCTCATTTGGTTTTTGTGACCCTGTTTTCAAAAAACCTGCTCCCTTTCAGTATTATGTTTGCCAATTCCGTTGTCCAGGACGGACATGGGATGTTACCTTTACTGGCTGAGTCCCGAAAGGATTTTATAAAGGTCAAACTTCTGAATATGTTTGTTGGCCTGTTAACAGGCATGATATTATTACAGTTTGGTATTTAACCTGATAAATGGTTTGTTATGATGATTGAAGTATTAAAATCAAAAATACATCGGGCCAAAGTTACTGGTACCGATTTAAATTACCAGGGTAGTATAACCATTGATGAAGAATGGATACAAAAATCCGGTCTGACAGAGAATGAGAAAGTACATGTATTAAATATCAATAATGGTGAAAGGTTTGAGACATATGTCATGAAAGGGAAAAAGGGCAGTCATGATATTATATTGAACGGCCCTGCTTCACGGAAAGTCCAGGTTAACGATCTGGTAATTATTCTATCTTATGCCTGGATTGACAGCAAGCATACTGAAGAACACAAACCCATCGTTATTTTTGCAGATGATTATTACAAACAAGAGATCTGACAATATTAGATATTGACATAAGTTCAATTAAGAAATCAATTGTTTTGATTGCTGATTTTCAGAATAACCTCCCTGATTTCACTGTTGCGAAAACCATATTGCTTTTTCAAACGTCCTATCCTGGAATCAGACTGACTGGAAGGAATATTCAAAGTTTCAGCCAAGGCTGTTACATCAACATTATATCTGGCGGCGATTTCATTTAGAGACATATGGCCATAAATCTCGATTTCAGATTGCCTGTGTTCAGTACTTTTTTCAGTTCTGCCTTTGTTCACATCTTCAATTAACTGTTGTTCCTTCATTTGTGCTGGTTCATTCCCATGACCATTAACAGGTTTTTTCTCCGGGAACTGGTATAATGCTTTGCGGTGTATATGATTCCTTGATAAGGATACAACTTCAGGTTTCATGACCAGGGGTGCAAGCAGAAAAAGCAGGCATACCATTCCAAAAAAAACAGCTGTAAACCGGCGTATGGCTTCGTTGGAAAACATATTCCGGAAAATACAGACTATCGTATTCCAGTGGAGAATGATGTGAAGTAATAATAAAAACAACAGTATAAAACCAAGTATCAGATGAATTCTACCCCATTCATGCCGGGTAAGCCCCATGTAATAAAGTTCGACATCCTCCGGATATTTGGCGTTTCTTTTATAACCGGGGATAAGAACATATTTAATAAGAAATCCGAGGCCTGCTATTGCCATTAAGACCAAAAGCATCATCGCATCAATAACCAGATTGATCTTTGTTTTGTTTTTGTGCCAGTTAATCTTCATCAGTTTGTTTATAAATTAACAATCGAACCGGTCATCAGCCTGCGCAGATGAAAATTTGTGTTTTGATCCGGAAAGCCAACCGATTCGGATATTTTCATTCTTTTCAAAATCAGGAATATATGGTTTAATATCAAGCAGAGGAGTGTTATTGACAATATCGACTTTTTCAATATGCAGGATATTGTTATTAATCTTATTGAGCTTTACCACGGATAAACCAATCGGATTAGGTCTTCTTGGTGCCCTTGTGGCAAAAACTCCGCGTTGCTTGTTATCGAGAAAGGGTTTGACAATCAACTTATAATCGTCTGACAGGTGAAAATGATACAAAAGGATGATATGTGAAAAGCCGTTAAGATCTTTCAATCCCCTGCAATAATCATCAAATATTTCAATTGTTCCCTTTATTCCTCTGGCCGCTGAGGGTTGAATAGGCATACCATGGATAGTATCATAAGGTGAATGAATGATTCCGATTGGCTTGTATGTGATATTTTTCATGGCGGAGCTCAATGCAGGTAAATTATATCAGGCTAAAATGAATGTTTAAAGTTATATGAACTTTTGTTCAAAATAATACAATTCTTATCATAAAAAAAATGAATTTAAATGAACATAAGTTCATTTAAATGATTATCTTTGCATTAACAAAACATAAAACATTAAGCAAATGATAGTTGCTATACCATCATCTACTGATAAAAAAGATACACTCATAGACGATCGTTTTGCGCGGTGTGCTTTTTTCTGTTTTTACAATACCGAAACAAAGGATATTCAGTTTATCGTGAACAACTTCAAGAATGCCACGGAAGGAGTAGGTCCCCAGGTGGTAGAATTCCTTGCCGGTAAAGGTATCAGTGCAGTTTATGCATCTGAGGTAGGGCCAAAAGCTCAAAAGATCCTGGATAAATTAAATATCAGGACAACAATTACAGGGAAGAAACAAACAATACAACAAATAATCAACCAGTTAGATAATTAAACAATTCATCATTATGCCATTAGGAGATCGTACCGGACCAATGGGACAAGGTCCCAGAACCGGAAGAGCACTGGGTTTTTGCTCAGGATATGATTCGCCAGGTTATACAAAGGGATTTGGCGGCGGAATGGGCAGGGGATTCGGATTCGGAAGAGGTATGGGAAGAGGCATGGGAAGAGGCATGGGGATTGGCAGAGGCCGTTTCTATGGCTGGCCTTATTCCGGTAACTATCAGGAATCTCCCTGGATGCAGCCTGCAAGTAAGGACGATGAGATTAAGATGCTTAAGTCGCAGGCTGAAAGCCTTAAGCGTACCCAGAAGGATATTGAAAAAAGATTGGGTGAGCTGGAAAAGGAGGGTGATTAATCCTGAAAGTTATCTGAAAGATTCAATATATTTAGGTATTCATTGCAGACAAATACTAACATCATACAGACTTACTTTTTGATGATGATAATTGTTGGTTTATACCATTATAATAAATGATTAAAAACAATATTTATGAGATGGATCATCGCTATTCCTACAAATAACAGTTGCCTGTGCCAGCACTTTGGTCATTGTGAGAAATTTGCTGTCATTCAGATTGAAGACAACAAAATAACAAGAGAATCATACCTGGAGCCGCCTCCCCATGAACCGGGTGTTCTGCCGGCCTGGCTTGCATCAAAGGGTGTCACACATATCATTGCCGGGGGAATGGGACACAGGGCTGTTTCATTGTTTAACCATCACAATATCCGGGTATATACGGGAGCTGAAGAAAAACCGGCAAGAACCCTGGCAGAAGAACTTGTGAATAACAGGCTGATTACCGGAGACAATACCTGCGATCATTAATTCTAATCATGCATAAAGACTGTATTCGATGTTTTCTTAAACAGGCCGATAAACTGTTTACCAGATATGGTGTAAAGGATGATATCGCGAATGATATCACCACCCGGTTCAGATTATTCATTGATAAGCACAAAGAAAACAATCTGCTCGCTCCTGAAGCAGCCTGCCTGATGCACCGTCTTTTAAAAAAAGCAACAAGCATCGACAATATATACAGGAAAGAAAAAAAAGACTACAATGATTTGTTGTTGAGCCTGGAAGACGATGTAAGGGAAATAATTAACAAATCGGATGATCCGTTTCAAACAGCGTTACGATACGCTCTGGCAGGAAATATCATTGATTTTGGTCCGCCGGAGCCATTTGATGTTTTCAAAGCACTGTCAACGGCAGTTTCAAAAGAACCGGCTATAGACCATTCGCTGATATTGAAAGACGAATTAAAAAAAGCATCAACAGTTTTGTATCTGGGAGACAATGCGGGTGAAATTGTACTGGATAAGTTGTTTATTCAAATCATCAACCATCCTGAACTCTATTTTGCCGTTCGCGGAGGAAATATCATCAATGACATTACAATGGAAGATGCTGAATATACAGGGATAACAAAAACTACAAATGTAATATCGAACGGATATGATGCCCCTTCAACCCTGCTGAACCGATGCTCTGAGGAATTCAAAGAAATATTTGACAAAGCGGATATCATCATATCAAAAGGTCAGGGCAACCTAGAAGGCCTGATAGAAAATAAAAATAAAAGAATTTTTTTCCTGCTGATGGTAAAATGCAGTGTCATGGCAGATATGGTTGGTGCAAAGGAGAAAGATGTTGTTGTATTATTTAACCGGTGAAAAGGATTTTTACAGTAAATGAAAATTGCCATTACCAGCGGAAAAGGAGGGACAGGTAAAACCACGGTAAGCACAGGTCTTTTTCATATCATCACCAGGTATCTGAAGTATAATGTACAACTCCTGGATTGTGATGTAGAAGAGCCGGATTGTCATATTTTTATAAAAGCTTCTGAAAATTGCCGATACCCGGTTACCATTGCAATACCTGAGATTGAAACAGAGAAATGTACTTTTTGCGGAAAATGCAAATCGGTCTGTGCTTATAATGCCATCATCATGCTCCCTCCGGCAGGATATATAGAAGTAGTGGAAGACATGTGCCATGGCTGCGGAGCGTGCTTGTATGTATGTCCTGAGAAAGCCATCAGGGAGAACATAAAATCTGTCGGTAAGATAACACACTATGATTATTATGTGCAGGATGAGTTTATTGAGGGAAGGATGGATGTTGGCAGTGCATTGCAAACAAGGGTCATAAGGGAAACAATAAACCATGCCGGAGAAGATGGTATCATACTGATGGATTCACCGCCCGGAACTTCATGCCCGGTTATAGCAACAGCATCCAAAGCCGATTATGTAATCATGGTTACCGAACCGACACCTTTTGGCTTGTATGACCTGAAACTGATGGCTGATACTGTCAGACAGCTTGGTAAAAAACATGGAATCGTGATAAATAAAGCAGGATTTGATTATGAACCCCTGTACAATTTTATCAATGAAAATAAAATTCCCATACTGGGTGAAATACCTTTTAAAAGGGAGTATGCAGAGGCATATTCAAAAGGCATGATACCTGCAGACTCAGATGTGGAACTCAGGAAAATATTTATGGGTATTATCAATAGCATCATAAATGGAAAAACCCTTTGAGATAGTCATTTTAAGCGGTAAAGGCGGAACGGGTAAAACAAGCGTGGCTGCATCCTTTGCTTCTATGGCTGAAAACGCTGTTTTAACTGATTGTGATGTGGACGCTGCCGATCTCCACCTTATCCTTACACCTGAAATATACCGTTCGGAAACATTTGACAGTGGTGCAAAAGCGGTTATCAATACAGAAAAATGTACTTCGTGTGGTTTGTGTATGGAGTTATGCCGTTTCAAAGCTATTGAACTCATCAATGATGTTTATATAATTGACGAATATGCCTGTGAAGGATGTGGATTATGTAAGGAGGTTTGTCCCGAAGGAGCCATTGATATCACAAAATACGAGCATAATAATATATATTTTTCCGATTGCCGCTTTGGCCCGATGATTTATGGCAGACTGGGAATTGCTGAAGAAAATTCGGGTAAACTTGTTGCTAAAATCAGGAAGTATGCCAAAGAGATTGCTCAAAAAAACAATGCCGCATATATTATCACAGACGGTCCACCCGGCATAGGCTGTCCGGTAATCTCATCGGTAACCGGAGCTGACATGGTTGTGGCAGTTACAGAACCAACCCTTTCAGGCTGGCACGATCTGCAAAGGCTCATTGAACTCGTTGACCGGTTTCATACATCTGTCTCTGTTATTATCAACAAATTTGATCTGAATCAGTATATGACAGACATGATTGAAAATAATCTTAAAGAAAAAGCAATAAAAGTAACCGGTAAAATCCCGTATGACGAAACAATGTTGCATGCCCAGCTGGAAGGAAAGACAATCAATGAGTTTGATCCGCAAGGACTTCCATCAAAAGAACTGAGTAAAATATGGAATACAATAAAATCTGTGATTTATGAACCAAAAAGTATTTGAAAAAATCGAACTGCCAGGTGTTAAAAACATCATCGTTATTGCTTCGGGTAAAGGTGGAGTCGGAAAATCAACAGTAGCGGCTAATCTGGCGGTATCTCTGTCCAGGCAGGGATGCAAAACTGCCCTTGTGGATGCTGATTTGTACGGTCCTTCAATACCTATGATGTTTGGCGTACAGGATGAGCAACCTGGCGGAGTTGAGAAAAACGGCAAACAATATATCAGTCCCATTGAAAAGTATGGTGTTAAACTGGTTTCCATAGGTTTTTTTATCAAACCCGGACAATCTCTTATTTGGCGGGGCCCTCTGGCTTCAAACGGCTTGCTGCAGCTTTTCAGAGACACTGACTGGGGTGAACTGGATTTCATGATTGTGGATTTTCCACCGGGGACAGGTGATATTCAGCTTACAACCGTCCAGAAACTCAACCTGGCAGGAGCAGTCATTGTAACAACACCCCAGGAAGTGGCTGTTTCTGATGCACGAAAAGCAGCCGGCATGTTTACCAATCCTGATTTAAATGTACCCATACTGGGTATCATTGAAAACATGGCGTGGTTCACTCCTGACAAACATCCCGATGAGAAATATTTTCTTTTCGGAAAAGGAGGAGGAGAAAAACTGGCAAAGGAATTCAAAACCCGCTTGCTGGGTCAGATTCCTTTGGTTCTGGAAATCGGTGAGGGTTCTGATAAAGGAAAAACCATTTATAATCAGTCTGACAAAACCATTATCAGTTCATTTGATTCTATCTCGCATATAATCAAAGAATTAACAAACACTAAAGTATGATTTTACCGATTATCAAATATGGTTCAAAGGTGCTTAGAAAAAAAGCCTTTGATCTGGACAAAGGAGATGATTTTGACAAAACAGCCCGGAATATGATGCTGACGCTGAAAAATGCCGATGGAATTGGATTGGCCGGACCACAGGTCGGGCTTTTAAAAAATATTTTTATTATCGATACCACTCCTTTTAAAGACAAAGGTGTGGAGATCGTCGAGAAAGCATATTTCAATCCATCCATAATTCATTTAAGTGACAACAGTGTTTACTATAACGAAGGTTGTCTGAGTATACCCGGAATAAATGAAGACGTACTTCGGCCTGATAAAATAGAAGTGCGTTACAGGGATCAGAATTTTGACTGGCATGAAGAGGTGCTTGATGGTCTTGCTGCACGGATTTTTCAGCACGAATTTGACCATCTGCAAGGTATCCTGTTTATCGATAAGTTAAGTCCCTTGAGAAAAAAACTGATTAAAAACAAGCTGCGGGAAATCAGAAACAGTCAACATTAATATAAAATTAAAACAAAGAATCATGCCAAAAATGAATGGAACCGGTCCTGAAGGCAAAGGACCAAAAACAGGCAGGGGATTAGGAAAGTGCGGAAAGAAAATGTCACAGGAAGAATTACCGGAAAAAACGGACAAAGGTATGGGTAAACGCCGGAAATCAGGAGGAGGTGAGGGCAGAGGCAAACGGTTAAAATTCAATAAATAAAATGATATTCTGTTTCAATCATGGCTGTTTGCAGTAAGTGTCGAAAAAGGTTGATATTATGGACCACTCTCACTACCATAAGTATTGGTATTGGTCTGTTTATGGATTTGATTCTTTTTAAGACACATGAATTTCCTGTATATTTAAGATTAACAGGGCTTGCAGGAATAATTCTTACTCATTTCCTTTTAAAAAGAACCGGCCGGCTACTCAGAGAGTTTGGAGAATGTGAACTTTGGGGATGGTCAACAAGGCTTATCATCAGGAATGTGTATAAATGTGTCCGCCACCCGCATCATTTGGGAGTTGGTACATTCATGACATTTCTTGGTTTATTGATCGGCTATCCTGTAACCTTTCTCCTGATTGCTGTCACTCAATGGTTGTGGGTTTTTCTTTTTGTGCTGGTTATTGAAGAAAAAGAATGTCTTGAAAAGTTCGGAGAGCAATACAGAAAGTATCAGGAGAGAGTACCCATGTTTTTTTGCAATCCTTTTTGTATTATCAAAGAATTAACAAAATCAATCGATTAATACAAAAGAGCATATATTATAAATCAATGTCTCTGGAAACTCCAAAGGTTAGTCCGAACAGAGTACCCAGTTGTATACCGTTCAGATACTGATAAACAGGAAAATCACACATAACTGAGATATTCCATGTCTCTTTGATGGTGCAATTGATTTGCGGGGATAAGAGAAACACGATTCCTCCTGAAGCTTCAACAGCTTCATTGTACCTTGTATTTTTTGCCCTTATCTCGTTTCTGATCTGAAGGATGGTTGTCCAGTCGCCCTTCAGCCACTGAAACATCAAATGTTTTGAGATGAATAGTGAAGTGTAAAAAGAATTTCCCAATTTAAAATCTTTGTGATTCATACGGTTTGTTTCAAAACGGTTGGTTAAAAAAAGCCGCAAACCCCTTAAAGAATATTCCTTAACCAGAAAAGACTGAAATACCATTCCGTATGATCCGATGCTTGATTGAACTTCCTCAGGCAGCTCCACCCCGTCTGCTATCTGGTAGTTGAATGAAGAAGGAATTTTCAGGCCAGTACTTGCAGAATAGTAAATTCTTCGCTGATTATTGGTATAAATACCATACCTGGCAGAAACAATAAAATTAGAGAAACCATATCCCCGGACTTTCCGTGCGGGCTCAATATCATAGTGTTGCGTTTTATTTATAAAATAGCCCATTTCGGTTTCAAGGGTTAGTCTTGAAGTGATACCATATCCCAGGATGGCTCCCAGGTAATTGTAACTGGCACTTTCGATCAAATCAAAGTCAGAAGGCTTGCTCTTCTCAAAATACGTGTCTCCGTAATTATACTTGTAAAAAGATATTGCGCGGAGTGTTTTTGACGGAAGAGCCAGCAGGTTACTTGTTCCCCCAACCGGATTAACAGATGATAGACACTGAGAAAATATCAGTTGGGTATAGAATAATGCGAGAAGAAAAGATACCATCCTTTTCATTCAACAACAATATAGATTTCTTTCGCTTCAGATTTATCATTACCATCTTTCACTGTGCAGGTGATTTTATTCCTTCCGGCATGACAGGGGCCCGCAGCATAAATTACCTCTGCTCCTCCGGGACCCAGAATATCTCCTGCAGAGGCAGTCCAGTTAAATGTGATCTTATAACCTGATGCAACAGCAGTGATTCTGGTTGTTTCGCCAAACAGAATCGTATCTTTTTCTGCATCGAGTGAACTGAATATAAGTGGTTGTGACGGATCACCATTATTATTGTTTTTTTCACAGGAGGTAAAAAAAAGCAACAGGATCAGAATTATTCCTGCCAAGACCGGCAACAGATGATATTTTCTTTTAAGAAACCTCTGATTAATCATTTGTTTATTGATCTTTTATACAACGTACTGAAAATGCATATGTTTTTGGAAAAGTATTCCATCGTCCAACCCTGCTATCTGTGGAGCTGAGACAGCGACGCCAGGCATAATCGCCGTATTCGGTGGAAGTCCAGATGTATTCAAACTTATCCAATAAACTATAATAGCCATTGTCTGAACGTCTTCCTGCCAGGATAGCCTCATAACCTGAATTGCCTCCCTTTATCAGCGATGTTCCGACACCTTCGCCCCTCCAGGTGTTAACCATATCGGCCTCTTCATTTGTCATACCGAGGAAGATTTCAAGTTCTTTCCATTCACCGTCTGACGGTATATGCCAGCCATCCGGACATATTCCCTGAGCCATTTCAGTTACAGAACCGTTCATGATAACATCCCAGGTATAAAGCCTGCCATAGGTTGAATGATAGTCAGGATTGTCATTATAGCAGTAACTTGAAATCGGACTACCTTGCGGTGATTTTGTAACCTTAAGATTCTCTTTCATCCATGTTTGGTCACCGATTTCTATAGTATGGTAAATGTTTCCTTCAATGTCGGATATCAGGGAGTCTGATCCGGGCTGAGTAATGAGAATATCTGCAGATGCCGATGAATCAACAGCATCCATAACTGTAACGGAATAGATACCTGCACCCATGTTTTCAAGATCCTCTTTATCCGAACCATTTGACCAGGCAAAAACATAGGGTAATATGCCACCTGACACAGTGAGGTTGATGGATCCGTCATGCAAACCGTAGGATGAAACATGCCTGACCTCATAACTGATCTCAATAGGAACAGTTGAATCTTCCTGTTTTTTGCAACCCTGAAAAACAAGGCATATCAGACAAAAAAACACTATTTTCTCAGAGAAGTGCATTGAACCTGAAATACTGGCAGCTTAACATCGATACAAAAATAAGGAATTCTTTATTAATCTGAACATATGTTCGTAATTTTACCGGCGATTAAAGTCAGATCCATAATCAGTATATTCATTATCAGGTTAATTTCTTTTTATGGTTAAGGCAGGCATGGAAATCAGATTTCAAAATAAATAAACCGGTTATTTTCAGGTAAGGAATTCTGATTGTTTTTCTATATTTGTCCGATTAATTCAGAAAATAATTGGAATTGATATTTGCAAGATACCGACAGTACTTCGCAGTGTTGCTTTTCATCCTGACCGGTTTACTGGTTACAAATGCTGCAATTAACAGGCATGTACATATTTACAAAGGTTATGTTGTTTCTCATGCACACCCGTACAGCAGAGATGATGTGAATCAATCACCCGTAAAATCGCACCATCACACAGATGCCGAGTTTATTGTTCTGAACCTGATTACAAATCTTCAGGTCCTGGCCGGCTGTTTCATCTTTTTAACTGCAATAGTGATTCTCATCAGGTTAGTGGAAATCATACCTGCAAAAGTTTTTATTCAACTGCTTCCATATACATCGCAAAAATACAGAGCCCCTCCCAGGTTTTCTTAAAACACATTTTGCAGTCTTTCGGATTCATTCTTATAGCCTGCTGTTTTATCAAAAAGAGTTCATATAATGATTTATATCTAATGCTATTTTTGTAATGAAATATTTCTATATACCATTCATATTTATCCCGTTCAATATTCACCTAACATTTCCCCAGCAGGAGACTGATTCTGTAAAAATGATGCTGGAAGACCGGATTGAGCAGCTTGAGAAAAAATTAGAGCAGGTAAAGGAAGCTGATAAATTGCAGGAACTGCTGGATGATGCCAACCGACTGGCAGTGATGAAGCAAGAAGAAGAAACCGGCATTTCAAAAAAGTTTTTCAGCGGAACCAGGCAGCAGCAGGGATTGAATCCAAATATCAGTCTGCTTGGTGATTTTTTTGGCGCGGTCAGCTCATCAGATAATATATTAATCACAGAACCAGGCGAATTTTCATACGGGAGTAACGGAATGTTTATGAGGGGACTTGAAATGACATTTGAGTCGGCACTGGATCCTTTTGCCAGGGGTAAAGTGATCATGCATTTGCATCAGGATGAACTTGAAGTGGAGGAGGCATATATTGAGCTGCTGAATCTGCCGCTCAATCTAAAACTGAAAACCGGTATTTTTTATACCGAGTACGGACTGCTGAACAGGTATCATACCCATGCATTGCCACAATTCGACCGACCGCGTGTTGCTGCAAGGTACTTTGGTATTGAAGGGCTTGGCGGTGTCGGGGCAGAAGCTGATTTTATGCTACCCTGTTTATTGTTTGCCCATGCCACCTCCCTTGATATTTCAGTAACTGAAGGAAGTAATGATTTCATTTTTACAACCGGAAGAGACATCAACCTTTTATATACTGCTCATTTTAAAAACTACTATGATATTTCGGAAAGTAGTTTCATTGAATACTGTATAAGCGGAGCAGGGGGAAGGAATGATACCTCACTATATACCAATTCTTTTGTCGGTAGCTTCGGGGTACGTTATAAATGGATGCCTCCGGGCAGATCAAAATACCGGACACTGGACTGGAATACAGAGTTTTATCATGGTATTGCGGAAACAACCGGAAAAAGCATTCATAGCAATGGATTTTATTCTTCCATTCAGAATAAACTGAATGCACGCTTCTGGATATGCGGAAGAATCGGTTATGCCCAGATGCCATATGACAATAAGCAGTACGAATGGGATTATACAATATGTTTTGATTACTGGCAGAGCGAATTTGTCTTTTTCCGCTTGCAGTATCAATACAACCATCGTTACATCCACGACATACCGGCTGGATCGGGGGACAGATTACCAAGCGATCATTCACTGATTGTTCAGGTTTCATGGGCCATGGGACCACATAAACATGAAGCTTATTAATGCAATACCAAAAAACAGCTACTGCATACGAATGAACAGGAATTACATATCAATTAAACAAATAAAACAACTAAGATGAATAAATCAGGCGCACCTGTTTTAAGATTATTATTTCTGACAGTATTAACTAATTTATTAATATTCAGTTCATTTGCCACTGAAAAAATAAGAATTGTCTGCTCGTTTTCCGACTATGCATCCATTGCAAAATACATTGCCAAAGATAAGGCTGAAATCGAATGTATCTCAAAAGGCGAACAGGACCCCCACTTCGTAGCTCCCAAACCAAGTTATGCCATGATACTGAACAAAGCTGATATGTGGATAACCACTGGCATGGATCTTGAAATATGGTCGGCCACATTGATTGATAAAGCGCATAACAAAAAAATAATGGATGGTGCTGTTGGATTCGTGGCAGTATCGGATGGTGTTAAGGTACTTGAAAAGGTTGAAAAAGGAAACCGGACCGAAGGAGATGTTCATTTAATGGGCAATCCCCATATCAATACCTCTCCGGTCAACTGGAGGATTATCGCAAGGAATATTACAACAGGTCTGATTAAGATCGATCCCGCCAATGAGTCATATTACAGAAAAAACAGGGATGAATTCATTGATAAGGTTGACAGGGCACTATTCGGAGACCGGCTTGTTGAACTGTTTGGCGGAGAGACACTTGTCAATCTGCTGGATAACAATACCCTTTTTACATTCCTGCAAA
This sequence comes from Bacteroidales bacterium, assembly GCA_016933335.1. Classification (GTDB taxonomy): domain Bacteria; phylum Bacteroidota; class Bacteroidia; order Bacteroidales; family UBA10428; genus JAFGPL01. The sequence goes on from JAFGBD010000025.1 coordinate 54,981, forward strand.
AAGACCACCAGGGAACCAGGCTTTTAAACCTGCTGGATGGCTGGCTGAAAAAAGCAATGCCGATCAGGGGAAAAAAAATCATTGCCTATCATAAAAACTGGGCCTATTTTGCCAAAGTATTTGGTCTGGAAATTGCGGGATACATAGAACCGAAACCCGGTATTCCCCCTTCTGCAAAACATGTGCAGTACATGATCAACCTGATCAAGGAACAGGATATCAAACTGATGCTGGTAGTAAGTTATTTTGAGAAAAAATCACCACAGATGATTGAAGCCAAAACCGGCATCAAAGCTTTGTATTTGCCTTTGTTTGTCAATCCGGATTCGGCAATTAACGATAATTTTAAACTGATTGATTACTGGTTGGACCTTATAATCACAGGTATCAGCTGACCGGAGTCTGAGATCGGATACCAGCACCAACCAATTCCCGGCTATAAATTATTTAAATAATCAACCAAAAACCGGTCAAATGCATGAAAATATAGTATTCCTTGCCCCACCTGTTTTATCCTGTATTATTTCTGCAGGTATCCTTGGTTATTATGGCAACCATATTCTTTCCCGTGGTATCATTTTTATTGATATTGCAGTTGCTCAGGTTGCGGCCCTGGGTACCATGATAGGACTTTTACTCGGATATGCTGAAGAATCAATGAATGTTCAGCTGATATCATATGTATTTACAATACTGGTGCTTCTGCTGTTCTCATTAATCAGGGTCAGGAAACAAAGATTACCGCGGGAAGCAATAATCGGTATATTTTACTGCATAGCACTTGGCATGGCATTATTACTTGCAGAAAAGATACCGGGCGGATCCAACTTTATAACAAAAACCATAACAGGCAATATACTATGGGTCACCTGGGGAAAAGTTCTTCACTGCACCATCCTTTTTGCAGTCATAGGTACTGTTCTGTTCATTTTTGAGAAAAGAATCCGGAACCTCACCCTTAATCAGGACAGAGCCGGGGAAAAACCATTATCTGAAAGATGGCCCGATTTGCTGTTTTATGTGACATTCGGAATAGTAATTGTGAAGACAGTACCGATACAGGGAATTTTTCTTGTGTTTATCCTGCTTATCGCACCTGCAGCCATTGCCGGATTATTGGTTTCATCATGGCAGAAAAGAATCTTCTGGAGCTGGATCATTGGGGCAGCAGGATCTGTCATGGGCATTTCTTTGTCTTTTATGTTGAATATATCCAATGGCCCTGCTATCGTATGTATATTAGGTTTATCAACGCTAATCATTGCATTCCTGAAATTGCTGATGAAGAAAAGACCAGCCAAGGAAAAATTGTAAAACTCTGAATAATATTAAGTTTTATTTGAATGATTTGATAAAATAATCAGTTTATTATGGCCACTATTGAATTCCTGCTAACTCCTTTCATTGCATGTCTTTTGCTCATACTCATCAATGTTTACTTTGGTATCCATGTAATCAAGCGCGAAATCATATTTATTGATATTGCCCTGGCACAAATAGCAGCACTGGGAAGTGCAGTTGCTATGGTTGTTTTTGTTTCCCTGCATCCTGAAATTGCCCACGATCATGAGCATCATAATGTTTTTTCATATCTCTTTTCATTGGCTTTTATTACAATGGCTGCATTGATTTTTACTTTTTTGAAGCACAGCAAAATAACCATCCCACTGGAGGCAATCATAGGGATAACCTATGCAATTGCCACAACCGGTACAGTAATAGTTCTTGACAAGGGTGCCGGAGGAGATATCCATGTTCACGATATGCTTATTGGTTCAATCCTTTGGATCTCATGGCATCAGGTAACGAAACTTTTTATTATCGTGTTGCTTGTCGGATTGTTCCATCTTATTTTCAGGCACAAATTCAGGCAGATCTCAGATCGTAGCAGTCCGGACACCATGACGGTTAAAAATCCGTATCTATGGGATTTCCTTTTTTATTTAACATTCGGACTGGTGGTTATCGAAGCAGTAAACGTTGCTGGCATTTTAACCATATTTGCATTTCTGATACTTCCGGCATCAGTATCCATACTGCTTTCAAGGGACTGGAAAAGAAGACTGCTGACAGGGTGGGGAATCGGGCTGTTTGTTGTGGTGACAGGATTATACCTGTCACTTAAAATGGATGTTCCATGCTCACCGGTTATTATTGTGCTTCTGGCTGCAGTTTTAACAGTAACCCTGCTGGCTTACAGGTTGAGTGGTAAAAAACGGTCAAAAGCTATCTGATATGCCTGGACATCAATTTAAACAGTTTATTTCTGTCTATTGGTTTGGAGATGTAATCTGCAAATCCGGCACTCCTGATTTTGTGCTCTTCTTCAGGTAATGCATAAGCTGTATTTGCGATGATAGGCACTGAGCTATCAATTGATCTGATCTCTCCAGCCAGTCTGATACCATCATCGTTGGGTAATTTAATATCCATAAGAATGATGTTTATATCAGACACGTATTCTTTAAATATTTGCATGGCCTGACGGCCATCCTGTGCCCATAAAACATTTATCCTTGTTGGCTTGAGTATGGCCTTGATTAACCGGTAATTTGAGATTTCATCTTCAACAATCAATACAAGCTTATTGTTCCAATCCGGTTTTGACGTTTTATTGTTATTATACGCTGGTTCTTTGTCGGGATTTTCTTTAAAACTATTACAGGGCAGACTGAATATAAACTCAGAACCTTTACCAGGTTCAGATTCCAGCCATATTTTGCCACCCAGCATTTTTACCAGCTGTTTCGTAATAGACAATCCGAGACCGGCCCCGCGATATACCGACTGAGGTTCATCAATCTTACGGAACCGTTCAAAAATTATTTCAAAGTTCTTCCTCTCAATACCGATACCGGTATCTTTAACATATACATTAATAAATCCATCAACACCCGGTTTATAACCAATCTCGATATATCCCTGATGCGTATATTTGATGGCATTATCCACAAGATTACTGATAATCTGTCTTAACCTTAACAAATCTGTTGTTAAGACAGGCGATTTTTTCATAGATCCAAGATTCAGTAAAAACCTGATATCTTTGACCTCTTTCGATTTCTTCATATCTTCTTTGAAGATATGATACAGTTCATGAAGTAAGGTGTTCAGATCAACTTCAGTGAGAGTAGCGGTTAATTCTCCGGCTTCAATCTTGGAATAATCGATAATATCTGAAACAAGCTGTAACAATGAATTTGTATTATGTTCAATTATTTGAAATACATCTTCTTTCGAGATATCAAGACTTTCTTCCTGCACCAGCAGATTTGAAAATCCAACGATGGCATTCAGAGGAGTCCTGATTTCATGTGACATATTTGCGAGAAATGAAGATTTAAGTTTATCACTTTCTTCTGCTTTGCTTTTGGCAGCTTCCAATTCTTTGGTACGCTCCTTCACCAGGCTTTCAAGCCGTGAATGATGATGCATCAGTTCATCTTTCTGAAGTCTCACTATTTCATATGCATTTGCATTATCGAGAGCAATTGCAAGATATGATGCGATGGTTTGAAGGGTCAGGAGGTCATTTTCGGTATATGCTTTCCTCTTATAGCTTTGTACTGTTATAATGCCAATCCTTTTATCCTTAACAGTCAGGGGCAGATATATAAGCGATTCAGGGGTCCTGGATGAACGGGATTGAATTTTTAATATGTAATTCTTATAATCAGATTTGAAATCATTGGTGAAGATATGTTTTTGATGGTTGAAGCACCAGGCTGCACAACTGGTCGGATCGTCCAAAGGACTCGAGAATTCAGCCACCGGTATCCCGTCTTCTATTAAGGATGTAAATACAATGCTCTCTGATTTGCTGTCATATACTCCTATTCCTAAAACAGAAGTATCAAGCAGGGAACTGACATATGAAAATATCATTTTGTTGATCTGCTCAAGGTTCAGAACGGCTGTTAATTCCTGACCAAAACTGTTAAGTGTTTTTATCCGGTTATAAGCCTTCTCCAGTACTTCATTGTTTTTTTGTATTTCATCTCTTTGTGCCAGGATTTCTTCATGCTGGGCTAATATCTCCTCCTGTTTTGATTTCAATTCATCAAAGGCCATCTTCAGTTCATTGGTTCTGATAGCTACCTGGTTTTCCAGTTCTGCTTTCTGCCTTTTGATCCGGTTTATTCTGAAAAAATAAAAAAGCACAGCACAACCGGTAATAAAAATTAGCAGAGATACCCTGAAAAAAACAGTTTTCCACCATGGAGGTAAAACATTTATCACAATATATGTATAATCATTATTCCAGACATTATCATTATTCGAGGCCATGACTTTAAAGACATATTTGCCCGGATTAAGATTGGTGTAGGTTACTTCACGCCTGTTTCCGACAAAGTTCCATTCTTTATCAAACTTTTCAAGCATGTATGCATACTGGTTTTTCTCCGGTATGGTATAATTCAGTGCTGCAAATAAGAGCGTAAAGACAGATTGTTTATGTGTAAGTGACAGTTCCTTTGTTCTTGTTATGCTTTGCGTTAATGGCGATCCTTTGGCTCCGATCTCGACAGGTTTGTTATTGATAGAAAAGCCGGTTATGACAATTTGCGGCTTGTGGAGGTTTGTTGTTATACTATCAGGGTGAAATGTCGTAAAACCGTTGATACTCCCAAAAAACATCATTCCGTCAGAGGTTTTCAGACATGAATTCTGTTTGAATTCATTGCTTGGCAAACCCTCTTTCTTGGTGTAGTTCACAAACTTTTGTCTTCCGGTGTCGAATCTTGATAATCCGTTTGAGGTACTTATCCAGAGATTTAAATGATCATCCTCAAGAATACCATATATGACATTGCTGGGTAATCCGTCTTCCTCAGAATAGTTAATACAGGTTTTATCAGCAATATCCATACAGCATATGCCTGAACCTTCCGTACCTATCCATAATCTGTGTGCTTTATCCTCAAAGATTGTTTTGATATTGTTACCCGGAAGACTGGTCTGGTCATTGTCATGATGCCTGAATACAACGAAATCATCATTTGCACTGTCATAAAGGTTCAGACCTTCAGCCGTACCAATCCAGATTCTGTGTTGTGAATCAATATAAATTGTGGTTGCTTCATTATTGCTTAGGCCTGAATTTTCTTCTTTATAATGAATAAACCTGCCCGTTGCAGGATTGAAGACGTCTACTCCATCTCTGAGTGTGGCGATCCACAAACAGCCCGAACTGTCTTCCTTAATATCCCAGGCATTATTGCCGGCAGGAGAATAAGGACTGCCGGAATCATCTCCCTGTGCCTTTAAGGAAATGCAGGTATTGTTATTTTTGTTATATTTTAATAATCCGTCATTATAAGTTCCTATCCAGATCAATCCCCTGCTGTCCTGCAATATTGATGTACACGTATAGGTATTCAGTCCGGACCGGTCCTTTATTCCGTCAGGAATTCTGATAATTTTATCTCCGTATCTTTCAGGATTATAAAAGTTAATTCCTCCCCGATCTGTTCCAATGATTATATCTCCTTCTTTATCCTGAAAAAATGACCATACAATTCTCTGGCTCAGGCTGTTTGGATTATTGGGGTTGTGTGTGTACGATTTGAATTTTTCCTTATGCTCGTCATAAACATTCACTCCGCCGTTGTACAGCCCTGCCCAGATAATATTATTATCATCCCTGAAGACACAGTGCGGTTTATTATTCTCTATCGATTTAGGATTTGACGGGTCTTTTTTAATGGAATAGAATCTTTTTGAATGATAAATAAAATAATTCAAGCCGCCCCCATCAGTTGCAATCCAATAATTTCCATACTTATCTTCAATGATATCAAAAACATCATTGTAGCTTATTGAAAATTCATTGTTGTTGTTACTGCGAAAGTTTTCGAGCTTATTTGTTCTTTTATCATATCTGTACAATCCGTTTCTTACGGTACAAATCCATAATATATCCTTACTGTCGATGTAAGAATTGCATCTCCAGATCAAAGGATCTGAATGCGAAGATGGAATAATATTTAATTGTGTAAAGGAAGCTTCAGCAATATTAAGTCTGAATATTTTTAACTGATCGGTAATGATCCACAGTTCATCTTTATAATATTCAATAATTGAGTTAATATTCAAATTTTTATCAGGCAGGTAGTACCTTTCAAATGATCCTTTGGTCTTATGGAATAAATTCAGTATATGTTCAGAACCAATCCATATATGGCCTGATTTATCAATATAGATTGCTCCAACGTGGTTCGATCCTAAAGATTTTTCATTATTTTCTTCATTCTGATAATGTGTTATCTTTTCTGTACGGAGATTGAGAATATCTATTCCTGTTTGATGGGTTCCGATTAATAGTTCACCGTCAGCTGTTTCCACCAGTGCATTGATTCTATCACCTGATAAAGAGTTTGTATTCTTTGGATTGTGTTTATAAGTCTTAAATTCATAACCATCATAGCGGCAAAGTGCATTCAATGCAACAAACCACATGAAACCCTGTCTGTCCTGGATGATGTGTTTTACTGTACTATTGGCTAAACCGTCTTCAATTGTAAAATGGTCAAATTTAATTTGTGATGGGTCAATGGGTTGAAGATAATTATTCTGAACCAATAAGCCGTTTGTAATAATAAATATGAGAAATGTAATTTTTATTTTCATGTGATAAGGAAATGATAATCTCAGGTCCTTTCAATTCTGATATGTTTATCTTAAGCTACTCAATTCGTTTCCCTGTATATCGAGACAGGCTCCCGGCAATACAGTTGAGACAGGATATGAGTTCACTTTGCCAAGCTATTCACTTTGCTTCCCGGTAAACCGGAGCAGACTAAAAGGTCGCTTTGTTAACCCACTTTCCTTCGTGTTATGCCTTGAAAGTATAATTATAAATTTAATAAAATAATTAGATGCTGCAAACAATAAATTATTGTTTCTGTATGAAGGTTTTAGGATTTAAATCCTTTTTTGATATGCCGGAATAAATGAGCCGGCAGTTTTGAACTGAGATTTATTGCTTCCGCGATCAACACATACCTGGAAAATACACCATTCATCGATAAATCAGGCTTCCTCACCGAAATTATGTTTTATCAGAGATCTGTATCAGTTATTTTTATCTTAATAAACATTAAATAGTTTTTAAAATGGAAAAGCATCTTTGTCCATACTGGGTTGGTTATTTTCTTATAAATCCTTTAAGAAAATTCAGGCATGATCCGGAAAGAATTTTAGGGGACTATTTAAAATCCGGAATGCAGGTTATCGACTATGGTTGCGCCATGGGATATTTCAGTCTGCCTATGGCAAAAATGGTTGGTGAGTCAGGTAAAGTATATTGTTTTGATGTTCAGAAAAAGATGCTTAACAGGTTAAGGCAACGTGCAAAAAAAGCAGGTGTCAGCCGGATCGTCGAACCCCTGTTGATAGAGAATGACACCAGAGTGAACCATGATATGAATGTGATGGCAGACTTCACCTTATTATTTGCTGTTGCGCATGAAGTAACTGATAAGGAATTGCTTTTCAGAAACCTTAATAGCATGATGAAAAGCAAAGGACTGCTGCTATTTGCAGAACCTTCAGGATATGTTTTTCCGGGAGAATTTAAAGAATCGGTATCCATTGCAGATAACATGGGATTCAGACCGCTCTATCCGTTAAAGATAAAGAGCAGTCATTCAATGCTGCTTGAAAAGAGATGATAACACTGTTTTAGTGCTTTTGATTTACTTCCCAGGCTTTTAAATTCAACATATAATTTCTATATTTTTAACGGAAGTTTAACGGAGGATAAACGGAAGAAATAAAATATGATTATATTTGCATTTATTTTGTTTAAATGGCCAGGCTAAAAGAAAGGAATATCATAAAAGGATTAAGCGGAAGAGTAGGGAAGAATTTCATATTTAAGCAATACGGCAGTAAGACAATCATTTCTGTTTACCCGGATATGAGCAAAGTGAGACTTTCAGCAAAGCAAAAAAAGGAAAATAACAGGTTCAGGGAAGCTATGGCCTATGCCAGGAGCCAGATGTCCGATCCTGATGCCAAAGCTGCATATAAGGCCAAAGCAAAAGATATGCAAAAGCCTCATAATGTTGCTATTGCTGATTTTTACAATCCTCCTGAAATTGATTATGTCGATGTTTCCATTTCAAAAGCCGGTCAGGCTGACAGGATATTCATTGATGCAAAGGATGATTTTATGGTGGTCAGGGTGGAGGTGGAGATCACAAGTGATGATGGAAACCAGAAGGAGACAGGACAAGCTATGCAAATCAATGAGAACAGATGGTTGTATGTTGTCAGGGAAGTATATCATACAGCCGAGGGATTAACAGTTACCATAAGGGCATTGGATAAACCCGGTAACTGTACAGTGAAAGTACTGGAATCCTGATTTAATCAACGCTTGCCGGAATCGGGTTATTCCTGATATGATCCTGAGCCAAAGAATATAATGCTGCCTTTTTATTTATGACTATTCTGTTCCATCCGGTCGCCGTATATGATCCCGCGGCCATGGGTACCCACATAAACCCTTTCGTATTTTTTCGGATCACCGGTAATATGAAGCACAAGTCCCCATTGATGCTGATTGTCATTGATGCGCATCCAGGTTTGGGCAATGTCTTCGGAACAGAAAATTCCCCGTATGCCTTTGACCACTCCAACCAGGTATATTACCGGGTTATTGTTCCCGGGTGCTCCCTTACCGAATCCGAATGCATGAATCTCGCTCACATCATCTGATTTCGTAAAAGCCATTCCTTCATCGGTTGAGTGATACAATCCGTCGAAAGCTGCAATCCAGAGATCTCCTTCCCTGCCGGGAGTTGCGTAAATACGGTCCTGTCCCCCGCGCGAATCACCACGATATCCATCATGCCGGGGCAAGCTGTCTGGCAAAATCAATGGATGTTCCGAGAAGCTGATTCCCCTGTCTGCACTGATGAAAAGTTTTCCCTCAGGCAGGTTCATGCCATATAATTTCTTTGGATTGACACGGTCTGCAATGACACGGGTATTGTGGGGGATACCTTTGCATTCAGTCCATGATGCACCTTTGTCAAAAGTATGAAAAACAGGCAGTAGCTGTGGGTTCCTGAGTAAATCATACCTGCTGCGGATTGGATCCGGAGCCCAAACCCAGGCTGAACCGTCAGACGAAACGGCAATATGCCCAAGCCTGGCTTCCGGATGGGGAATGGTATCAGCAGGATGCCAGGTCCTGCCTCCGTCTGTCGAATAACCGATGTTTTTTCCTGGATTTTGATTCGTTGCCCTGCCGACACGAACGATGATACCAGGACTATTCTCTGCACATGCCAGTCCGTTTGTGTTTCCAAACCGTGGATTGCTGAAATTTCCTTCAGGAGCAGGCTTATCAGGATCCCAGTGAACGAATCCGCCGTAGTCACCTACTGCAGAAATAAGATGTGCTCCCTTAGGCGGACTGAGCAGATCAAGGGCGACAGTCTCTTCGATTCCCGTGGTCATTACTATCCAGTTTGTTGGTTTGTCCCGGTCGGCATCGGTCAGATTGAATGTTTCATGTCCTCCGTATCCTGTTGTAAAGATGGCATGGTCAGAATTGCAGGGATCTATCTCAATATCCAGTAACCAGTGAATGCCTGTGTTTGCCGTATATGGTGCAAGAGATGGATCCAGTGTCCCGCCGCTTCCGAATATCTTTTTCCATGAACTGCCGCCATCCGCACTGTAAAAAATATCTTCACCGTTGTCAATGTGATACCGGTGATAGGAACTGACTATCAGTACATCCGGGTTTTTTGCATCCGCCGAGACTGCCGCATAACCAAAAGGCCTGGTTTTCGGGTCAGGCTTATCAGGTGTTATTTCAGTCCATTCACCTGTCCTGGTCTGTAACTTCCAGACTCCTCCGTTTGTCATCCGTGAGGGTCCTGGTGCATCACCGTAGGTGATGTACATTGTTCCGTCTGAAGCCAGCACTGCCTGGGTCGGGCGGTATTGCACCGGTTGTCCCTCTACCGCATACCAGGTTTTGCCGGCATCTGAACTCCGGTAAAGATTTTCACGGTTCTTCACTGATACACCGGCATAGATGACAGAACTTGCCTTGCCCGCTGATCCGCTGGCCGGATCAAAAATGACAAAGATGATACCGCTTCCCTGGTTTAACCTTTTCCAGAGGCGTATGCTGTCAGGATCCGTAAGATTTTCAGGAGGATTTTCACTGATTTCAGGAAAGCTTTCAACCAGGGTCCATGTTTTTGCATAATCGGTACTTATCCAGAGACCTGCATGCCTTGTTCCCAGGTAAAGAGTGCTGCCATCATTCGGATCAACTGCCATGCGTTCACCATTGCCCCTGCCATCTTCGTTACCACCCATTTTAAAATGTACATCTGTTCTTTGAAAGGTTTTGCCCTGATCATTTGAATATAGTATGGCCCCGTCAGGTGTTTTGTCACTGGTATATGTCCCGCAGGCCAGGTAAACACGATCAGGATCAGATGGATCAAGTGCAATGCTTTCAACACCCATAAGGTTGACATCTTCATATGACAGCCAGTCCAGCAGCGGTTCCCATCTCATTGTTTGTTCATTTCTGCGGTATGCACCGCCCATATCCGTGCGACAATAACAAACATTCGCTGCAGCCGGATGAAATATGATCCCGCTGACAAATCCTCCTCCGACAATTTGCACATTTCTCCACTGATAGTTAACCATTGAAGGTTTTAACGATTGCTGATTCTGAGCGGTTAAGGCAGATGGCAAAATAAGGCTCATTATCAAAAGGAGCATGGCAGCGGTTGAAGATCGTATCATAGAATAATTAATTATATCAATCGGTTTATATATGTTTTCGATCCGGATTATGATGGTTTATATAAGTTTTCGATCCGGATTCTAAATATAGTCACATATTTATTAAAATCAATATCCTTAATCCTGACCTTTTATTTATGATGTGTAATCAGTATCACCCAGTCCTCTTCTTTATCTTCCGGTGGTTCACCTGTGGATACTTTTCCCGCTCCACTGATCTCTTCCACACTTCCTTTCTGAAGCAGACCGCCTTTGCGCGGATTGAACCATTGTACTTGGAAAGTCGGGTGATCTTTCCCCAGGTTCAGCATTGCCGTACCGCCATCAGGCAGATATATGATATATATCTCTCCCTGTTTTGCAAGGCAGTATACTGAGTTATCATTCTGACTGTTTCCTGCAAGCGAATTCTCATTTTGCATTTCCCAGAAAGGGATATTGTTATCTCTGAAGAAATTAAGGGCAATACGGCAGTAATTCCAGCTCTGATCACGGCTTCGCCAGTCCTCACAATTGAGATCGTTTTTGGGGAGGGTATAACCGAAGTAATATTCCACTCCGGCACCACCTGCCATCAAAGTCCCCCAAAGCACATACTTTCGTATATCATGCAAAGTATACGGGCGGCTTCCTTTTTCCGGGACTGCGATTCCGTTAAAACCCTGATATCCTGAATCGGGAGGAACGCCCGTATAATGCGGATTTTGTTCGTCATTGGCCACAACCCACTGTTTCCCGTATTTTTCTGATTCGTTAATCCAGTATAGAATTTGCTTATGAACATTGGTCCAGCTGTTCTGGAGAGATACACCGGTAAGCAATGACTGATTTCCCAGTAATGGTGTGTATACCCGATCCTGCCAGTCAGGGAATGTATGGATAACAATATGATGATCATATGGATCAGTATCGTGGATGAATTGTGCCATGGCTTTTTGCTGTTCGGTTGTCTGGCTGTTCTCTTCACCCAGGTTCCAGTTTAGTGCAGGTTCATACCCGAACCGGGCAATCAGCTCACGCAAATACAGTTTACGTTCAGTACCCAGGTTGCCGAGGTCAAGCGATTCCTGAACACCGGTAATATCACCCTTCCGATCATCATCAATTTCTGTTTCCTGGAGTTTAAAATGAAGATACAAACCAAGCTTTTGAGCGTGATCAAAGACGATCTGCCACTGGTCAAGTTTGGAACAGTCATGATGAAGCTTATCATTGCGGGAAACAAAAGGCCATACGTCATCGCCATCGCCTCCTGCATTGTAAGTCAGGAATGAAAAAGCATTGCATCCTTTTCCGGCAAGATAATTCAATGCTCCTGTCAATCCTTTGCCTTTTCCTCCTTTCCAGGTTGGATCACCCGGCTGCCAGTCAGCAATGTGCGGATGCCATGTTTTGAGAGTGGAGGTTGCAGCTTCACTGACGCGAGAAATACCTTCCGGTTGATTTGACCGGGTACCATCAAAATCTTCACAGGCAAGGAGATTTTCAGGAGAATCTGATCCGGCTTTGATGAAATATTCTTTGGTACCGTTAAACTGAAGGTACCGTTTTCCGATATACTGCAGGCGACCTCTTCCACGAAAATCACGTCCGGTTTTATCGGTAGGTTCGATGTAAAAGCTGCCAGAGGTATGGAATACTTCCAAAGCTTTTTCTGCTGCCTTATCATCAATGGCAGCCAACTCGCCTGCAAGAATGGAAATCTGGAAATGCCACAGTCCGTGTTTATCAGGTGATACATGTGCCCGCCATTTGCTGCCTGACACAGATGATGTTTCTGCAGCGTTGCCGTCTGCAGCAAAGTAACCCGGAACAGTATACCGTGGTGAACCTGATTCATGGGTAAAAATGACTGTCATCCGGTAATCAAGGAAAGGATTTGGTGCAGTGTCTGTTTCATTTGCATCTGGTCCGTTTATCGTTACTGTTACTTTGTGTCATTGTTTCAGTTCGCCGGTTATTTCCGGTTTATCAGCAAACATAGGGCAGGGGAATAAAAAGATTGCCATTAGAAACGACCGGATGATTTTCATTTCATTTTAATTTATGACAAATATATTCTGAGAATTCATTTCTCAAAACAATTTATGGTTTAAAACCAGCTCTTGATTATATTTTGATTCCTAAAATTTATATTCTGAAGAAGTATTCATATATTAGTTTATCAGAAAGGTTCATCATTCTTTTTATTAAAATATAAAATCAAATCCGGTACATAGAAAACATTCGTTAAAATTCTGTTCAAATAACTAAAATACAAATGAAACACATGAAACCTTTAACAAGTTTTTGCTTTGCAATTGTCATCATTTTTACTGTTTGCGGCATTTACGGAACAGGGATTGCTTCGGCTCAGAACCCTGGTGAGAACCGGCAGAAGTCTGCGGCAGGCCAAAAAGAGATAACGGCTACGGTTGATGCAACAAAAGTTGGTGAATCCATACACAGGTATGTGTACGGTATGTTTACAGAGCTTCTCGGAAACATTTTTGAGCACGGACTCTGGGCTGAGATGCTGAGCGACCGGAAATTCTTTTATACTGTGGACACATCTTCAAAGCTGAGTCCCATTAACACCCGCTGGTTCCAGAACAGGTGGAGACCTGTCGGCGGGATTGATGTTGTTGCAATGGACCGTGAACATCCGTATGCGGGCGAACATTCACCACTTATAAAACTTTCGGGTTCAACTGTATACGGTGTTCAGCAATCAGGACTTGTTCTGCGTGCCGGCAGAAGTTATACCGGACGTGTAATCCTTTCGGGTGATGCCGGAGCCATAATTAAAGTCAGCCTTGTCTGGGGACCTGCCAATGACGACAGGCAGGTCATTCAGATTCCCCCTCTCACAGAGGATTATCTTAAATATCCTTTCATTTTCACTGCCGGAGCAGATGCAGAGAATGGCCGGCTTGAAATTACAGGAACCGGATCCGGCAGTTTCAGAATAGGGGCTGTTTCGCTGATGCCGGCAGACAACATACAGGGATTCCGGTCCGATCTTGTCGCTCTTCTGAGGGAATTAAACTCAGGCATCTATCGCTGGCCCGGTGGCAATATGCTGGCAGGATACGACTGGCGTGATGGCATCGGTGACATTGACAGGCGTCCGCCACGGTATGATTATGCATGGAACGCAGTCGAATCAAACGACGTGGGTACTGAGGAGTTCCTGGTCCTCTGCGACCTGCTCAGCATCGATCCCTATATTTGCGTGAATATCGGCTTTGGTGATGCTTTCTCTGCTGCCCGGTGGGTTGAATATGTCAACGGATCGGAAGATACGCCTATGGGCAGAATAAGGGCATTTAACGGCCACCCTGAACCTTACAGCGTGGAGTGGTGGGGTATCGGCAATGAGATGTACGGACAATGGCAGCTGGGGCATATGTCTGTTGAACATTACATTTTGAAGCACAACATGTTTGCTCAGGCCTTGCTGGATGTTGATCCCAATATCAAACTCATTGCATCCGGTGCCACACCGTTTGAAACAAGCACCACTGCCAGGCACCACAGAAAACCACTTCCGGATAAACTGCCTTACAAATACGGCTCACGTGAAGACTGGTCATACCAGCTGCTGGCTAACTCATCAGATTACATCGATTTTTTAGCCGAGCATTTATATCCTGTTACCAGCCAGGCATTTGATGCGGATTCTCAAAAGTTTGTCGATGTGGACGATCCCCTTGTTGATCAGGTACGCCGGGTACCGAACAGGGTAAAGGCGGTAGCTGAATCATGGGATGAATACCTGAAAAGAATACCCGGACTCAAAGACAAAAACATCACTTTTGCCATTGACGAATGGACAGGTGGCGGCCGGGGAAGTCCCTTTATGCGGACACTTTGTGCAGCCGAAGGTTTGCACGAGATATTCCGGCATTCCGGTATCATCACCATGGGAGGATATACGGCTGTTACATCCTGTGTAAGATGGAACGTAAACGATGCATGTTACAGTTCTGTGGGACTTCTGTTTAAATTATACCGTCACCACTTTGGAACATTACCGCTGGAAGTCACCGGAAATTCCCCGCAAAAGCCGGTGAAAGGGACTGTTGGAGTCGATAAGCCTGCTGTTTCCTCCGGCAGCGATACTTATCCGCTGGATGTCGTGGCTGCATTGACCGGTGATCATAAAAAGGTGACCGTTGCCATTGTCAATCCTACAGGAACTGCTCAGATAATGAAACTGTACTTTAAAGGAACGCAATTCAAAAATACTGCAAAACAATACACGATATCAGCTCCTGATTTAAATACCAGGAACAATCCGGGAGAGAAACCTGCCATTGAAATACGGGAAGCAGAACTCAAAAAAGTACCTGAAAAAATTGAGGTAATACCACTGAGTATAAACCTTTTTGAACTTGAACTGAAACAGTAACACAGATCTCGGTTTTCAAAACATCACAGCTATACTGTGAACCAGAATACATGCTTTTAACCTTGATGTAACAAGACCTGCCATGGATGCTTTTTTTGAAAGGACTTTGAAAAAGTAAGAAGATATTACAATATCAGCTTAAACAGAAAAAAATGATAAAACTTCAATATTTCTATTTAATTATTAATTTATAACTAATTATATTTTAGTGTTTAAATAAATCTTATTTTCATTATTGATTTAAAATATTGGAACATAAGTCTGAGTAATCCTGTAATCATAAAATGAACATTCACTGCAAACAGATGTTTAGTCTGAAATAAGACTTTTTAAAACAGATAATAAATTAAAAATGAAAAAGCTAAGTTTAGTATTCGTTGCAGTATCTATTGGAATCATTGCATGGTCGCAAAAAGGTATTCCGATGATCGGGCAGACCGCTCCATCCTTTACAGCAAACACGACAAACGGAAAGCTTGAATTTCCGGAAGATTTTGGAAAGAACTGGAAAATTCTGTTCAGTCATCCGAAGGATTTCACACCTGTCTGCACCTCTGAAATTCTGGGACTGGCAGCAATGCAGGATGAATTTAAAGACCTGGGTATCAGTATTGCAATCATTTCAGTTGATGATGTTGCCACCCATGCCCAATGGAAGCAATCACTTGAAGATATGCTTGAAAAAAACGGAGGTTCGGGTAAAATTGATTATCCCTTTATCGATGATGCCAATGCTGTTATTTCTTACAAGTATGGAATGCTTCATTCATGGGATAATATAACAAGGGATGTCAGGGGAGTTTTCATCATAGATCCTGATAATGTGATTCAGACCATTAATTTTTATCCCAATAATATTGGCAGGAATCTGCAGGAGATCAAGCGGGCAGTTATCGCTCTGCAAACTTCAAAAGAACAAAATGTATTAACTCCTGTCAACTGGGAAAAAGGTGATGATGTTTTAATGCCGTATATTCCTTATACTGAAGAGGAATATAAAAACAGTCCTGAACTCCAAAAGCAATATTACAAAGCTGGTATGAACATGTATTTTAAAAGGGGAGAAGGTAAGCAATAGGGGAATGAAACCGATTCTGACTGAAACGGTCAGAATATTTTTTTGACATTTTATCAATATCAAGCAATCAATGTTTGATTAAATTGACTTTTCTCATAAAAAGTAATAACTTGTCGTTCATATAATCCATCCAATACAAATCCAAAAAAAAATTCATTATGAAAAAAGCATTGTTTTTATTATTCATGGTTAGTCCGTTATTTTTCACGGACTGTACCAATCAAAAATCCAATCCGGTTGAAGGATTCTGGGATTTACAGTATTATGAATGGACATCTCCTGATACAACCGTGACGTTTACCCGAACCGAACTTGACCGACAAGTCAAAGTCTTTGGTAAAGAATATTTTACCTTCATTATACAAAGTGTTAAAAATGACAGTCTGGATATGGTAGTTACTGATGGAGGGGGAGGAACTTATGTTCTGAAAGGAGATACTCTGGTTGAAACCATCCAGTTGTTCCCGGAAAAAGGAGCTCTGGGTTATTCAATGACCTATATTATAGAGACCAGTGGGGATTCATTGATTCAGAAAGGACCGATAAATGAAGATCTGCCTGAAGGTTGGAAAGAATGGAGCGGAACGGAAATTTATACTCGCCTGGAATAAACAGGCTGAAAATATAACTCTGGTTCTGAGATCTGATACCAAACAAGCCCTCAGACAAATATTGCAGAGGGCTTTTTTGGTATTAACAGATTCTTTCATACTGTCAGACTGCAGTCTTGATATAAATTATTCATCCTCTATAAAGGAATATCAGTTTGGTTTTTGCCATGGGTACCATCAGGATTCAATTTTGTATAAATAGTACGAATATCTTGAAAATTGATTATTTACGTGATATTTTTGTTGTCAATTCTCATATTGTTTTATCTCTGTATATTTAACCGGAAAACGTCAAATTTGAACAAGCAATCATGAAAAAACAAACACTTCTGCTGATATCAATTGCCTGTATCATGCTTACACCAGGTAAATCTTATTCACAATGCATGCCAGATACGGTCACATGCAGGGATATACTTGAGCCCGGTCAGATATGTCCTGATATATTGCCTGACGGATATCTGGGCGTGAGTTATAATCAAACCGTGACGATATTACCTCCCTCGTCTGCAACCATGTATGATATTCCTTTTACAATTGTAAAGATTAAAATAGATACGATTGAAAACCTTCCTCCGGGTATTGTCTATGAAGCAAATGCCACAGAGTTATACCCCGATACAGCCTATTGTGTTCTGCTGAGTGGTATCCCCACTGAAACAGGGGAGTTTGAAGTTTCCATCACAGTGATACCGTATATAGATTTAATAGGCAATGTTATTAAGGCGGATGCAGTGGTAAATGACACTTCCGTAAAGATTTCCGTACATGGACCGAATGACATACAGAACATCCCTGATGAGGAGTTTTATATCATTGGCAATCATCCAAACCCGTTTTATGAAACAACGGAACTTGGTTTCATAATTGATAAATCATCACTGGTTAAACTCAATATATACAATAACATAGGTATGATCATCTATAGTGAAACAATAGAAGCAGAACCCGGTGAGAATTTTTTCATGTTTAACGGGGATCATATGGTTCCCGGATGTTACATCTACACCATTGTTTATGAACAGGTTATTTATTCCGATAAGCTGATAAAATCGAGGTAAGAGTTATTATTAGACTGAATATTAACAACATACTGGATTGACTACTTTTCAGGATCTTGGCAATTATCAGATTCTAAAAATCAACAGACAGCTGAATGGTGATATTTCTGGGAGGCCGGATATCCCCGGGTCGTCCGGTATATTCCTTGTTAAACAGGTTCTTGGTGATTACTGCAATTTTTGAATGATCTGTCAGCTGGTATGAAATCCGGTGATCAAAAATAAGATATCCCTTCTGATGTTGGTTGCGGTAATCGGGATAGCCTGGCAGAATCAGATTGCCTATAACAGGATCCATAAATACATTATCGATATTTTTCATAAAGCTGTTGTATACCAGTAATAATCCTGTTGAAAGCTTTTTCCATGTCAGCTCAAAATCTGCTTTGACAGAGTGCTGATAGCGGTATTTCAGAATGTTGTTATTTAATAAATTGCTTGTGTCAGATGGATCATAGTCCAGGTCAACGGGATAGATATAAGTGTAACCGGCCATAAAGGTTGCCGGCATGTTAAAAACGGTTCCTTCGCCGATAAGTGTGATCTCGATTCCGGTTATCTGTGCATTTCCAACATTCAAAGCTTTGAATCCCACATGATCGAATGTAGGAATTTCAATGGAATCAGGTTTGTAAATGCCAAATGTGAATTCGATCATATCCTTATACCTGGTTTGAAACAAAGAAACATCCAGGTATCCGGTCCAGTTTCTTACATGAAGTCCCTGCTTGATTCCAAGCTCTGTGCTCCAGCCGGTTTCCGAGTTTAAATCCGGATTCGGGAATATGTGAATGGAACTGAGGTTTGTGGCTGTGTATTTTTCAGCGATGGACGGAAACCTGTAACCCTGTCCGAATGAAGCTCTTAAGAAGGTATATTTTGCCGGATGATAATTGATACCGGTTCTGAATACAGGTTTGGAGAACTCAACATCATCATCGAGCCGGTATGTTTCAAATCTCAATCCAAGCGACAGTTTGACCTTGTTTTGAATTTCACTGTCATACTGTGCATATGCTGAACCATTCAGACTTGAGTGATCTTTGTATAGCTGTGAATGGATATCTGAAAAAGAGACAGATGCCCCAAACGAAAGATCCACCGGGATTTTGAATCTTTTATGATATTTGTATTCACCGTAATAAAGTGCGGCATCATTGTCCTTATCCTTTTCTATTTCATATTTGTTGGTAATCCTGAAGTATCTTGCTTTTAAGCTGTGTTTGGATCCGTTGTCATTGTAATATTCCATGCAGGGATCCAGGTTTAGACGAAAGCCTTTCATTTTTGGAATGGCAGATGTATTTTGCCTGTAAGCTCCCGAATCGGCATCCTGCCATAAAAAAAAGTCAATTTTGTTACTGAACATCAAGTTTGAATTCATCCCATATGACAGTCCGGGTAGCTTCTTGTCCCTGTATAGCAGATTCACATTAAAACGTTGCCTGTTTTCCCATTCATTCTCGCGGTATCCTCCGTCACTGAAGCCGTGACTTCCAACCACCAGATCAAGGTTACCGATTTTCCGGGAATGGAATGCACTGGCACCTGAAAAAGAGGGCTGGTTGTCCCACCAGATCAACTCTTTTCTTTCCGGGTTCATATAAATACCACTAAACAGGGTGAGTTTGGTTTCAGGTTTATCTTTCGGATAGGCAGTACGAACATTGATAATCCCGTTCAATGCCGATGAACCGTACAGAACAGAAGAAGCCCCTTTGATGATTTCGATCTGTGAAATATTCTCCATCGGCAGGTAATCCCATTTTACATCGCTGGCATCGGGAGAAAGGATTGGCATCTCATCGACCAGCATCAATACCCTGCTGCCCGCACCATAACTGTATCCGCTGCCGCCCCTGATCCGTGGTTGCCCGTCCAGTATATCGATGCCAGGCGACTGACCAATGATGGACTCCAGTGAAGTGGCACTCGTTTCTGTAATCCGGTCCGGTTTGATGACATCCATTGAAACAATGACATCTGACAACTTTTGCTCATATTTGCCGGCACTTACAACGATTTCATCCAGCATTTGTATTTCGGTATTCAGACCCGCATCCAGGTACATTGTATCATTCGTGTTCAATTGAATGATCATATGCTTTGAGTGATAGCCCACATAATGAATGTCCATTGCATGCCTGCCCGGTGATGTTTCGATGCTAAAACTCCCTTCTGTATCCGATATGGCACCACTGGCTGAATCAAGCATGATAGTCGCACCTGTCAATGGCTGTCTGGAAATTGCATCTGTGATTCTGCCTGTGATAAAGGCTTTCTGCTGCGAGAACAGCGAGAGGATTAAGAGGTTTATCAGTAATAGAAATATAAAACGTTTCATTGTCAGCCAGTCAAAGCATAATCCTTTGCAAGTTGGATAAAATAAAGATATAAATCAAGTAGGGAAGGAAGTAATCTGAACAATATGGCCGGTTGAGCTGTAATGAATGCCAGTAGTATCTGACAGGTGCCATGTCATCTGATAAAAGCCTGTAACTACCTTGACCGTATTTCCCTTCTCATGAATAAGATATAAGAGAAAATAAAGCATAACATGGTAAGTGCAATCAGGCCGGTTAACTGGGGCCATACGATCAAAAGACTTTGTCCAAATGGTAAAGCTCCCGGAATTGCTCCTGCAACCTGCCCGGTTGTTAATGGTCCCAGGCTACGGATATTTGGCATCAGTAATACAGATGTAATTTCACTGAAAAGTTCGTTTGGGATGATTTGAACCAGTCCGAACTTCAGCTTTTCGAAAATGTAAACAGTGCGGGGTAAAGCATATTGAGATGGCCGGAGACCTTTAAGTATAATATTGATTAATAAAGGATAAAAAACTGTAAAAAACAACCAGACTGCAATACCTGACAGAGCAGAAGTGGCAGCCTGTTTAAATTTTACTGAAAAAAAGATTGATAAATTTAGCCAAAATGAAACGTATACAATACTTAACACAGTGAAAGATACAATTCTTAAGAACTCTTCAGCAGTGGGTGGAATACCAAGGGCTATCAAACCTGCTCCGATTATCAGAAAGGCAAGGGTGAAAAACATGATAGCCAGCAATATCAGGCCTGCGACAAATTTTGCATTTAAAACGAAATCGCGCGGAATGGGCTGAGCCATTAACCTGCTGAGGGTGCCCCTGTTTTGCTCAGAGTTGATTGCATCGAATCCGAGGCTGATTCCCAGCAACGGACCCAAAAAGCCTACAAACACGAAAAATGGTGGTAATGTGCCATCAGAATGTGTAAACAGTTTCAGAAAAAAGAAACTGTTTTCACCCGTACTATTTTTTATGACTTCTGAAAAATTTGATAAAGATGAATAAAGCGAACCAAGGCAGGTGAGAAAAATGATAATCAGGAGTATTATAAACCTCCAGCTTCTGACACTATCGGTTATTTCCTTCTGAACCATAATCAGGAAAGGCCTTGAATCATATCCGCTGTTCCTTCTGTCTCGTTTGAAAAAGCCTTTTATTCGCGATAAATTAAAATATGTCTGAAGTTGTAAATGACCTGTTTTCATTTTTTGATAACTGACAGCATAAGTATTAATAAATCATACTATACAGGCGCAGAATCCTGAAAATACCGATGATATATTTCGTCCAATCCAAATACCTTCTTTTTCAGATAAGTTAGCCCAAATCCCAGACTTATAATATACCTCGATACATTGGCAGTAATATCAGTCACAGCTTCAATGAAGAAGTACGAATCTTTGATGGTTACTTTTATCACACCTTCCATCCTTTGTAATTCCTGCTGTAAATCATCTGCTGTTCTGTTATTAACTTTGCTCTCCGAACTGATGCTTTCAATTTCTCCCTCTATCAGGCAATTTCTGTCCGAAAACAAATGTTTTGACAGATTCTCAATATTGCCTTCAGCCAGCAGCCTGCCTTTCACAAATATGCCGACACGATCACATACCTGCTGAACCTGGTGCAAAAGATGTGATGAAAAAAGAACGGTGATTCTTTCCTTCCTGCTCAGCTCAACAATTTGTTCGAGAAATTCTTTAACACCTGATGGATCAATACCGATAGTTGGCTCATCGAGTATGATAACTTCAGGGTTTTTAATTAATACATCAGCAAGACCTAATCGCTGACGCATCCCACGGGAATATTTGCCAACCTTTTTATTCTTTTCTTCAGATAATCCTACTTTATCCATTAATTGTAAAGCCTTTATTCTGGCGTCAGATTTTGTAATGCCATTAAGTCGGGCTGTAAAGACAAGGTTTTCCAATCCGGAATAGTCTTCATAAAATCCTACATCTTCAGGCAGGTAACCGACCTTTTTTTTAACCTGGATGGGATTTCGGATGGGATCAATACCACAAACGCTCAGCTTACCTGAATTGGGTTCGGTTAAACCCATCAATACAAGTATGGTTGTGGATTTTCCTGCTCCGTTTGGTCCCAGCAGGCCAAAAACCTCCCCTTTACCAATGGAAAAACTAAGGCTATCAACAGCAACAAAATCACCATACCTCTTGGTTATGCCGGATACTTCGATAATGTTGTCCATGTTTTACCTCCTTCCGTATTTTCTGTACAGATAGAAGATAATACCCAGTGTTGCAACAATAATAAAAATTCCAATCCATCCCCAAAGCAACGGTGTCTTTACAGAAATTCTTAAAGATGCCTTTGATGATACCTCGTTTGTCTGGGCAGTAATTGTTGTAACATAATCACCTGGAATGGCCTTTTCGTATGCTTTTATGCTTGCAATCACCTGTGATGTTTCACCTGCTTTTAACTGTGGAAGTGTATCGGGTTTAAATGTTATTTCCCAGTTGACAGGATTAGATGACCTGAATACAATATTCTTAAGTTCACTGGAACCGGTATTGACAACAGCCAGTTCAATCCGTTTTGTATTTCCTGCAGTAATGTCATAACTTAGAAGACCTGAAGGGGTTGTGAGCTCCATATCGAAAGTGCCGGTAATAACAACCTCAAGATCCAGTGAAGCTGAAGATGAACGGTTTGATGCATGTACAGGTATTTTATAGTTGCCGGCCTCAGTATTGAAGGGCGGAGAAATATCAATTGTAACATTTGCAGTATTGTTGGGCTCTATCTCAACGGCTGTTGCCTGTTTGTAATTTGGTTTGAAAATAACGGTCCAGCCTTTGGGAGGAGAAGCCTGCAGAGAATATACCTGCTTTTCGCCGGTTTGATTTTTAAGCCTGGTAGTGAAACTGAAGTTTGATTTGGCATGTCCCTGCATATTTATCTGTTCCGAAGTAAACTCCGTCTTAAAAGAACCCTGTGCCGAAACATTTATTACCAGTGGCAGTGCATCATAGTTTCTTGCGATAACCTTAAACTGATAATTCCCTTTATTTATGTTTAAAGGGATATCAATTTTCAAAGAAAGTGTTCTTTTCTCACCCGGTAATACCGAAACCTGTTTGATATTGAATCCCCCGGCTTTTAAAGTATACTCCCAATCCCCGGGCAAACCAGATATAAATATATCGACATTTCTGGTTTCGCTGCCGTTGTTTTTAATATCGATGGAATAGTCGACAGATTCGCCGGGCGGAACCGAAATTTTTACATATGGCGTATACAGGCTGATCCCATCACCTGCAAAGGTTATTCCGCTTACAGACATTAAAAGGGTAAGAAAGAAAGTGAAAAGAGCCTTAGAGCAAGACGCACGATTTTCCATAAAAAAACCCTCCAATTTTTAAATGATAAACAGTACGGTCTGCAAAAATATAATCTGGAATTAAATAATAAAAGTCCCTGCCAGGCATCTGGTCATAAATCACATCTGTTTATTAATACTAAATTATTATTATTCAGTGTTTTATATAGAATCGTTAAAAAATTATAAAAGTGCTCTCTTCAAGCTGGTCACAATTCAATACACGGATTTGACAACTCAATGCTTTATATTTTAATATTAGCAGACTTTTTCCCAGTTTTGAAATGAATTTAATACTGTTAGACATGAAAATAAATACACAACGATTTTATTCAGTCCTTTTTACTTTAGCTCTTTTATTTATCAGCCAGTTTGGTAATGCCGGAGAACCGGGAGGAGAAATTCTGATTAATGATGATCATAAACTCATCATAATAAATAAGCCGTACTCATCCTATCATATAAATTTTGAAGGGAAGATTACTTTGTCAAAGGATGATAAATCTGTTTTGTCCATTTCTCCCGGCGGTTTTCTGGAGATAAGCAGGGCTTCATTTGGAAATACCCGCAAAATAGAAATTACTTCAGACAAGCACGGTAACTTAAGCAGCAAGTACTATGAGGGCAGGAGCGAGGCAGATTTTGACCCTGATGGCAAAAAATGGCTCGCCGACATCCTGCCTCTTGTTGTCAGGCAGACAGGAATTGGTGCTGAAAGCAGAATTGCGAGAATATATAGTAACAAAGGGATTAACGGACTAATTAATGAAGTCGATGAAATAAACTCTGAATCATCATCTGTAAGGAATCTTTATTTTGTTATCATGGTCGATCAGATTGGATTTAATGATGATGAACTTAAGTCATTGATTCCGGAATTGAGAACAATCGAGTCGAACAGCACAAAAGGTACGCTATTGAGAGAGATTCTCTATAAGTACAGACTTTCATCAAACCTTCAGCGTGAACTGTTGGAAACCACCCGAACCCTTGATTATAATACTGAAAGAGGATCGGTTTTAAGAGTACTGAACCCTGACCTGATTGAGGATGAAGATGTGATTGACGCATACTTCGATATTATTGACGAGATGTCGATTAATTCAGAAAAAGGTAATGTCCTGAAGCATTTATTGAGTGTTAAAAAGATCAGGAATGAAACCTATATGCCTTTTTTTGAATCGGTCTCAAGATTTTCAAGCGAACGGGAAAAAGGATCTGTATTGCTCTACACAACAAAGTTTCTGCCGGAGGATAAACGTGTTATTGACAAATTCAATGAGGTTGTTAATAATATGAGCTCACCCTATTATATCTTAAAGGGTGAAATATTGAATACCTTGTTGAAAGCGCGATCAGAATCCACAACTGAAATTAAAAACAAGCAGATTGTATTAAATCTTCTTAATACTGCTGCCGATTATGAATCAAACAGTCAAAAAGCCCTGACTTTAAGAAATGTCAACCGATCCTTTATCCATGACAGAGAGATATTGGACGCCTATTTCAGGGTTCTTTATTCGGTTTCAAGTGAGCTGGAAGCTTATAACATACTTCTGGATCTCATACGCAAAAACGAACTAACGGAAAGTGTTTACAAAGATATACTGGATTACGTGGAGGAATTGATCTCAAGGGATTATCAGCATGCAGCCGGCGCTGTCTTAAGGGAGTGCATCGGTAAAATGCCTTATACCGATGATTTGCTCGGGGCATTTTTCAGTGCACTTCAGGAAATGGACCAGAACTCGACCATCGAAGAGATTCTGAGGTTATTACTTTCTGAAACCAGACTGCAGGGAAACGACTATGTTCTCACACAATCAATTGAATCTTTAGACAGAATGAGCGTTGATATCGAAAAGAAAGTTATACTCCTGCGTGCCAGGCCTTTCGTATTAAAACAAAAAGGTGAGTCGTTGTATGCTTATAAAAGCATTGCAAAAGAAATGGAATCGGAGTATCTTCGAAGAACAGTGCTTGAAGGCTTATAGATTGTTCAAAACTCAAAAGGGTTCTGATTATATTTTATAATATTTATTAACAGCGTGATTTTGAGAAAGCAGATATCCATTATTGTTATCTCAGTCATCATTACATCAGGGCTCTATTTCTTTTTGCTTCTTAGTGAAGCTGACAAGCTACCTGTCTTTCATGAACTTATCGATTCATTACTATGGAGCTCCTTTTCTGTATTTGCGACCATACAAAGTCTGATATGGATTAGTAAACAGCTTAATTCTCTCTTACCCTGGAAAGTATCATTTGGACGAAGGTTTATTACCGGCTTTTTAGCCAATGTTATTGTTAGTTTTATAATACTTGGATTACTTCAATATTTATACTTAAAAATATTTAATAAGGATTACATCCTTAAAAACCTGTTTGATACATATTATGACGCCTTTTGGAAAATAATTATTCTGGTTTGTTTTTTACTTTTTATTTACACAATAATTGACTTGTTGATATATGCTTATTATCAGTATGCCAAAGAGCAGGTTGAGGCAATTAAAACCCATACAAAACAGCTGGAGCTTCAGTATCAAACACTGAAAAATCAACTGACACCACATTTTTTATTTAATTCATTAAACGCTATACCATCACTTTTATACCAGGATATTGAGAAAACCGATCTGTTTATAAGGTCTTTGGCAACATCTTACAAAAAAATTCTTGATTCAATTCAATTTAATCTTATAACTGTAGCCGAAGAGTTAACGATTGTCAGGATGTATAAGTATTTAATGGAGGTGAGATTTCCGGAAGCCTTACAAATTGAAGTTGATATAAATGAAATTGTCTGTCAGACACTTATTCCTCCGTTAAGCATTCAACTGCTGGTTGAAAATGCAATTAAACATAATGAACTAAGTATTGAAAATCCACTAAGGATTGAGATCAGGGTGTATGAAAATGATTATATACTGGTTAAAAACAACTGCATTAAAAAGAGCTATTATGTTAAAATAGATAATCAGATAATTAAGGATCCGGAAGAAAATACAACAATGATAGGACTAAACAATATACTAAGCCGGTATGGCTACTTTTCTGGCAGAAAAATTCAAATTCATCGCAACGAAACATTTGAAGTATTCTTACCAATTCTGGATAAAACAGATGCAAAAAGGAATATTTTTACATAATATATGGTTCAGAATAACTGCACCGGTAGTGGCTGGATTTTTAGCCTACCTGCTGGTTTTACTCTTTTTTGATAGTTTAACCAATCTGTCAGAAAACATTCTTGGCCAGGAATTACTTTTTACAGTTTTACTATCCTGTGTTTTTTTTGAAGGACAACATTTACTTCTGGCAAAAATCTCAAATCTAAAATCCTATACAGAATCTATAGAAAAAACGGTGTTTCTGCAGATTTCATCCGGACTGGCTGTTACCGTTTTCATTGTGTCCGGTGTTATGGGCTTCTATTTTAGTATTATTTTGGGTTACAGCAAATTTGTCAGAGAGCTGCTTGTATTTAATTCAATATTCATCGTTTTTTCAATTGTATATCACCTGGTTTATTTCAGTATTATACTGTTACAGTTTAAAAATGAAGATGCAATTGCAAAAGAGATTAAAAACAGGGATGCTGTTCTTTCTGAACTTCAGGCATTTCAAAATGACCTGCGACCGGAAATTTTTTATAGTAGCTTTGAATCGTTGTTGATTCTGGTTCATACTGATAAAAGGCGTTCAGAAAAATATTTATCGGTGTTTTCTGAAGTTTACAGATACATTTTAGATGCAAAGCGAACAGAACTTGTGGAGATGCAAGATGAAATTAAACACCTGAAAAACCTGATTTTTCTTCTGAATCATCAGTATAATAACGATATTTCCGTATCCTTTTCGGCCATGAATAATCAGTATATGAATAAGATTGTTCCCTGTACGCTTCAGGTTATTTTAGAGTATATAATAAGTGAAAATATTGTAAATAAAGAAATACCTTTAAACATAGAATTATCAGCATCTGATGGAGTTTTAATGATCAAATACGATTCTGTACTTAAACTTAATGCAACAAATAATTTAAAGGAGATTAATGACTACAGCAGGAAACTGGAATACTTTACAGGAAACTGCATAAAGCACGGAGTTACTTCAGATAATGGCAAAATTATTCAGGTACCACTCATTTCAGGAGAAATAGTTGAAGCTACAGATGAAGAGATTTAAAATATCAGCTAAAAACAATAAATGTGAAAATACTTATTATTGAAGATGAAAAGCCTGCTTCAGACTTGTTGATAAAACACCTGAAGTATTATAGTCCTGATATTGAAATTCTGGGGATTTTACGAAGCGTTAAAGAATCAGTTGAATGGCTGAATAAGAAGGAAAACAGGGCAAATCTTATCATTATGGACATCATGCTAACTGACGGACTCAGTTTTGAAATCTTCAATCAGGTAAAAATCAATACTCCGGTTTTATTCACCACAGCTTATGATAAATATGCACTTAATGCTTTTAAAGTAAATAGTATTGATTACCTGTTGAAACCAATCAGTTATAATGACCTCTATAACAGCCTTGAAAAGTACAATAATTTCAAAGAAAGCATACTGGGGACGAAAGAAAGGCTTCAGTACGAAGAGCTGGACCGTTTATTAAGCCGTCTGAAAAAAGATTATAAAAATCGTTTTATGATAAAGGTTGGTGAGCATATAAAATCTATCAAAGCTGATAAAATAGCGTTTTTTTATGCCGAGGGCAGAGATGTATCACTGGTCACATCCAACTTCAGAGAATATATCATTAATTATAAACTTGAAGAACTTGAAGAACTTCTTGATCCGGCTTTATTTTTTAGAATTAACCGGACATTTATAGTGAATATTGATGCAATTGAAGATGTTACAGCATATACAAACAGCAGGTTAGAGGTAAAGCTCAGTAAACCATTTCCAAAAGAACTTATAGTCAGCCGTGAAAAAGTTAGCGAATTTAAATACTGGTTCAACGGAGAAATCGAGCCTTTGTAGAACAATTCTCTGAAAGTTACAATTCATCCATAATGATTTAGTTTTTACAAGGAAGACAGTAGTTTGTTTTACGAGGCAGAAAGTAATCTTTGCTGGTATATCAGGATTTCAATATAACCGGGTAATAAACACCGCTTTATTTATCAGTTGATTTTTACCGATTGAAATATTATCCATCAGATGCATCAGGCAACTAAAGTAATTCATTAATAACAGGTTTTCCGGACTTTTTCACTATAAATAGCGTATTTTGTTTTCAATCTGTAAATATAAAGCCCAACAGGGATAACAGCGTTTTCCCAGCTTATTTCATTTATACCCTGATCCAGATATCCGTCAAAAACAACATCTATTAGCTGACCTTGTATGTTATAAACCGAAAGGTTGATTTTTTCATTTGCCATGTTACTGTTTATTTTAAAAACTGTTTTATGAGTAAAAGGATTCGGATAGCACTCAACGGTAATTTTAGATATCAGGTTCAGAATATTGGTAAATACCGGTGTCAAAGAATTTCCTGCTTCCAGCTTAATAAAGTCGTACATGAGACCGCCCCTTGATCCGACACTTATCATTTTAAATTTAACTGTATTCTGACCAATGAGCAGATCAGAGGCTGGAAATGACAGTGTTTTAACCTGGTGCCTGCCGCCTGAAACAGCACTTCTGTAAACAGCCCCGTCATTTCCAAATGACCATGTGGTCTTTTTATTATCATTTATATACACCTCAACATTTGGATTGCTTGATGCCCCGGCAATAGAAACTGTTAAAGCAGCATTTCCCGTATATGACATATCACAATTGAATAATACTGTCCAGGTGCCTGTTTTTGTTTGGGCATAATACCAGTCAGTCTGAGGGGAGGAAGTACCAATGGTATATGTAAGACTTGCCGGTGGTAAATCGTACAAACCATAGGCACGAAGTGAATCGCTTATGTTAAAACCCTTTGTCAAACGGTCGCTTTCTCCTATCTGCCATAGCATATGCTCGTATTTCACAGGTGCCCGGTTGATATTGCCCAAATCCGTTTCGCTGTCAGACACATTGATCTCCGTGCTATAAATACCGGTAACCTCACCTGCGGTTGCATAGGCGTATAAAGTGTAAGAACCTGGTCTGACATGGTTTATGGTAAAACTTCCATCATCGTCTGTTTTTGACCAAAACAAGTAATCTTTACCCTGATCGTATATATCGATATCAGGTTGCGCAAGAACCACCTGTGTTTTGTCAGGTGAAAGCCCGTAAGGAAGATATATTTTACCTTTGACTTTTGTCCTTTGTAAAGGATAAAGTTCATTTTCAAGCCACTGGAATGGCCATAGGGATATTTGTGCTGAAGCCTGATTCTTAGCATTTTCTATCATTGCATGATGTGAATCTCCTGAATTCACATATATGAAAAAGGGGCCATAGATTTTTTCATCCCCCTCTATATAAACCTGGGCTGCGGCTCCAAAATGTTCACCTTGCAACATTTGCAATACCAGGGGAGTTTTATTGGTGGTATGTACGGTCAGTTCCTGCTTCATTGGTCCGCCATTCATAAACTCATTGCTTGGTGCAATGGCCCATACACCTTCATTTTCGGACATAATTCCATGTACACTGTCTGCCACAATATAATTTGCCCAGTCATATTTTGTATAAATTGATCCATCGGGCAAGGGGTAGGTTGCATCCATAATTGCCAGGTCATTTACCTCTTTCATGGTCTCTACCGATGGTAACCAACCTTGCATTTCATCTGTTACATAGCCATAGGTAAACAAAGACGGGCTTACCCTGTAGACCACACGCATTTCGCGGAGCTTAATCGCAGTTGAAGTACCTTTTAAAATAATATAACAATAAATACCGCTTATTCCTTTAAGCATTATATAGGCTTGTTCAATGTTTAAGGTACCTGTGCTATTGGAATATACAACCTCGGCATAATCACCGGTTTGTTTTTCAATCCTGACACTGTTCGGGCTTAATTCTTTATAGCTGTCCTGGTCGTTGTAACTAAAATAGAACCGCCCGCCATTTGACGCATCTATCAAATCTTTATCATTATAAAACAAGGAATTAACCTGTCCTTTACTGTTGATGGAAATTGAAATGATACCATTACTCATGGAGGCTGTCCGGCTGACGGCATCAACTGATACGGAGACGTTATCCTGTGAGACCAAAGGTACTGAACCAATAAAGATAAAGAATAAAATAAGCCTTATTCTGAACATTGTTGAAATATTTTAAATAAATACTGGCAAAAACCTCAAATAATACAGACAAACAAAACCATAAGGCATTTCATCATACTCGTCAGTATTTTTAAATTTTAAGTGCCGCAAAGATAAATGATTTTAACCAGAGAAATTGCTTTGTAAAAAACAAGAACAGGTGATGACGAAATGAAGATTTTTTTAAATGGGTACAAGAGTGGAATTTATCTGGTACGATTTGAATTTGATGGAAAGACTAATGGTTATTGATATACGGTATCTGCTGTCATTTGTTTTACGAATTCCCCCGATAAAAAATCAGGAAACCTTTAAAATTTCGATTTTCGGGTTTCCTGATTTCAATATATTTAAAAAGAGTTATTTAGTGAATATCATTCTTATTGTTTTGCTATGTGAACCTGTATTTAAACGGGCATAATAGATGCCGCCCGGTAATTGGAGCGAGCCTTTATTCATGTCCAGCTCAATCGTGTATTCACCTGAATTCTGGAATTCGTTAACCAAAGTAGCAACTTCAATTCCCAGGACGTTATAAATCTTAAGTCCAACATTTTTTGGCTCATCAAGTTTATATGTTAAAGTGGTATTGCCATTATATGGATTAGGGTAGTTCTGGTCCAGTTTGAAATCAAGCCGGGCTTCATCTTCAATGTTAACAGGTGCATCTCCATGCAACAGAGGAGGATTATTGGTTACCAGGTCTTCTTCCGGTGCTATTCTAAGTTCATCACCTGTGTTGATATTCTCAACAAGAAGAATTAAAGTTAATATGCCATTTTGGTCAGCATTGATAAAGTCGTCCATTTCCTGAACTGGCTCTGTGTAAATATAACCTGTATAATCAACAGGGATTATTAATTCAGTTAACTTCTCGACTATCGTTAAATCTAATTGGTAACTATTTAAATCTGCTGGTAACATTCCCGGGGCAGTATTATAGCTCAATTCTGTATCTAACCAAAAGTCTTGAGTATCATCTGTCATTCCGTAAATTGAAACTGTTAATGTGGCTTCTGCCATTTTTCCGGCATGGAGAATGTAAAGTCCCAGAAAGGCTCCACTGGCGTCATTAAACCGGGGATTATCAAATATATCAAATTTCAGATAAACGATTTTCTGACGCACCTCATGATTCCGGATTTTCAGATATTCTTCTGTACCATGAATGCTCGCCGGCCCGGAACCATCGGGTGGTGGATCTGTAGATTGCTCATCGTTTGAAACATAAGTATCGGCACCTTCGCCAAACGATGTTTTAAGTGTATCGTTCTGAGCGCTAACTGATGTAGTAATCAGCAGCGCAAAAAGAAATACTAAAATTGATTGTAAAAATTTCATCATGATTGGTTAGTTAAAATTTATAAATGGGGTTAATTAGAACAAATATAAAAAATTCTAAGGATCTATTAAAGTAACAGGAAATAAACTTAGTATAATCGTTTTCAGTAATTTTCTTGTTGTATTCAGAATGATTTTTCTTTGTGAGGTCCTGATGGTTTAATTGCGACAAATAATAATTCAATCAATAACCAGATATGGACTTTACAGGAAATTATCTTTATAAACCATAAGTAAATCAAAGTATCAGGAAAGATAAATTGCTTCTATATACTCAGATATAGAAGATAAATTGATTATCGAATGATAGCAGGTGTTTTGTGCTGGTTACTTTCCGATACAGAAATTCTTAAAGATATTGCCCAGGATTTCATCTGTAGTGATTTCGCCGGTGATTTCACCCAAATAGTGAAGGGTTTCGCGGATATCCTGGGCAAGCAGGTCGCCTGATATCTGTGATTCTAGTCCGTCACGGACTCTCAGGATTGCTTCGTGGGAGTGCTTCAGTGCTTCATAATGCCTGGCATTGGTGACAATGACATCGTTCTGTTCAATGTTTTCTGCATGGATGATTTCCAAAAGTGCTTTTTCAAGCTCCGGAAGGTTGTCACCCTTTTTGGCAGAAAGCGGAATAACTTTATCTTCTTTGTCCACGATCTTCAAAATATTCTTCTTTAGGCTATCCAGATCCTGATTATTCAACAAGTCTGTCTTGTTAATGATAACAACCAGTTTCTTATCGGTTCCTTTTACCTGTTTTTCAATGTCTTTAACAGATCTTATGATTTCATCTGTATCGGTGGCAGGATCAATCATCAGCATTACAATACTTGCTTGTCTGATTTTTTTGTATGTACGTTCTATTCCCAGCTTTTCGACCTTGTCGGTTGTATGTCTCAGTCCGGCGGTATCGATGAAACGGAAATGGATCCCTTCAATGGAAATGGTATCTTCAATAAAGTCACGGGTTGTGCCTTCTATTTCGGATACAATGGCCTTGTCTTCTTTCAGCAAAAGGTTCAGGAGGGTAGATTTTCCGGAATTTGTTTTACCGGCAATAGCCACGGGAATACCATTCTTTATAACGTTTCCAAGCGTGAATGATTCCACAAGTGTTCTGAGTAGTGTTTCTATCTCTTCCACCAGCTGTTTTAACTGGTCTCTGTCTGCAAACTCAACATCTTCTTCGCTGAAATCAAGTTCAAGTTCGATGAGAGATACAAATTTCAGCAGGCGTTCTCTCAGCTTTTTTATTTCATCAGTAAATCCGCCCCTCATCTGGTTCATTGCAACCTTGTGAAATGACCGGGAGGTTGATGCCACCAGATCGGCAACAGCCTCAGCCTGAGAAAGATCCATTTTGCCATTCAGAAAAGCCCGCAGGGTAAATTCCCCGGGTCGGGCAACTCTTGCTCCCTTTGATACAAGCAGTTCCAATATTTTTTGTTGTATATATAATGAACCATGACAGGATATTTCAATCAAATCTTCACCGGTATATGAATTCGGAGATTTGAACACGGCAACAAACACTTCATCTACCGGAACATCATCATCATAAATAAAACCCAGATGAAGGGTATTGGGAGCCTGCTGGCTGAGCTTTTTGCCTGAAGTCGATATGAATACCCTGTCGGCGATTTGGATGGCATTGTCGCCCGATAATCTCACTACCGCAATGGCCCCCACACCATGTGCAGTAGATATGGCAGCTATGGTGGAATTGTCAATCATTTTTTTTCAAAAGTACTGAAATATCTTTCAACAACATACTTCAGACTCAAAGAATCTGATTCAAAAAAAAGCCGGATGGACATCCGGCTAAAACCGTCTCGATTTACTTTTGAGACGGACTCTTCTTTTGAATATTACCTGCTGTCAGTGTTTTTCAAATTTTACCGGGAGTGAACCTTTGTTTTGGTTATTGATGACAAGAAGATAAATTCCTGCATTCAGATCAGAAACATCCAGACTGATCAAATCCCCGGAAACAACATGGGAGTATTTCTCTTTAATCAACATTTGTCCTGAAAAATTGTATATCGCTATTGTTAACGATTCAGAACCTGCGCCCATGTTGATATGCAAAACATCATCTGCAGGATTCGGAAAAACGGTTACTGATTCCAAATGTTGTTCCATATTGATTGTCGGGAGGGTCAACTGAATAGTCTCAGTATACACTTCAGAACCTGCCTGGTCTTTTACGACCAGCTCAACCTGATGATCTCCGCTGGAATTGAATGTGTAGGAGACATCTTCTCCCACAAGCGATATTTCGTTATCAAAGTTCCATGTTACGGTACAGGTATCATCAACCTGAAGGTTGAACCAATAGGTGTTGTCGTTTCTGGTGAAGGTCCATGACGGAAAAACATTGTTTAGCCGGAATATGGAGAAAGCTGCTGTATATGTTTTTCCGGTTACCGGATTGGTCACATTTACAAAGTACAAATCACCGGGGCACAGGCCGGTGATAGTCCTGGTGGTTTCACCGGTTGACCATAGAATCCTGTAATCGGTGGTCAAAATCATTTCATACCACATCCAGGCGCTGCAGGGAGTGACTATTTCAACACTTGCAGTACCATTGCATGTACCTCCGTTAATGGAAAATGATGTGGTGAGCATGATTTGTTCACAATATTCCGGCGGAACAATGATTTCAGATTCTATTTCTTTAATACAAGTGATTTCAGCAATGATTCCTGCCATGCAGATACTCATCAGATCCGGACGCTTAATGTACGATAACCTGACACGCTGGTTATCACGAAAATGAAATGTTGTATCCTGCAGGATGGGTTCAAGCCTTAATCCGTTATCAAGCTCAATGAGGAAGCCGCAGCCATCAAGTCCGGTATAATCCCTCACAGTGCCGGTGAGACTGCAATCTGCATCAATTAAACCTACGCATGTGACGATAATTGAACTAAAGCGCTCAATACCAATAAAAACAGTGTCAGCAATCATTGCATAACTAAAATTGATTCTTGATACATCAGGCAGGTATATCTCCGGTACTGTTTGTATCACATAGAACATATGCCCGTCATCCTGAAATATAACATCAAAGCCGGATTTTTGATAATTGCGGTGAAAAGTACCATAATATTCACATCCCGTATGCTGATTGGCTCCCTGAAAATAGTCAGTCAGGTAAGATTTACAGGTAAAACCGTCAGCATAGGTAATTCTCAGGGATACGGTATATGTGCCTGAGCTGTTGTAAACATGGGTGGGAAACGGATCTGTTGAATAGCTTCCGTCACCAAAATCCCAGTAATATCTTATTATTTCAAACCAGGATGTTTCGTCAGGTGTGGGTATAAAGCTGTAAGGCAGCCTGGGATCATACAGGTTAGACTGAAACTGATATTCAGGCGGATATGATCCGAGAACAAGGCTTTCAATCTTCAGGTGACATTCAATATCTCCTCTGACAAGAATAAATTTGCGCATCATCGATTTACAGCCTTCTGCTGTTGCAATCTCCAGCTCAACCGGGAAGAATCCGGCAGTATCATAATTGTGCAACGGATTCTGCTGTTGCGAAGTCTCACCGTCACCAAAAGACCAGCTCCACCCAACTGCATCATCTGTTGATTGGTCGATAAACTGATAGGCATCAACACAATTACAGTTTGCAGTTGAATCCCTGTAAAATGTAAAATCTGCCAGACATTCAGATACCGGTTGATACATGTATGTTATCAATTCGCAATAAGAATCCAGAATACCTGATTTATCAATTACTTTATGACAGACTTCAAGAACAGAATCGGCCGGATTAATCGTAAAAATCGGATCCTTTTCATCAGATATGAGTCCGTTTGACAGTTCCCATTTATGATAGACAGAATCATCACGGCAATCACTCCTCAGAAATAATTCATAACCATTCAGGTATATCATAAGCGAGTCAGTTATCGCATAAGTGAAACCTGCATTACAACCATAAATGATGTCACCTGAATGAACAGCAAAAGAAATACGGGTGGCAGATACAATTAACAGACAGATAAATAGCTTTCTCATAACAGGGGTTTTTTATAATTAATATATCAGAATAGATGCAAATTCTGATTGTTTGGTTGCGTCCCAGATATTAACCATCGTTATACAAAATTAATTAAATATCAATATTTTAAGTAACAGTACAAGAAATTTTTTTTTAAATCCTGATTAAAAAATGATACTTTTGACCGGTTTAAAATTATTACCAGGGTATGGGTATTCTTGTTGATAAAAACTCACGGGTCATTATTCAGGGTTTTACAGGAAGCGAAGGAACCTTTCATTCACAACAAATGATTGATTACGGCACAAATATTGTCGGCGGGGTAACACCCGGTAAAGGCGGGCAGATGCACCTGGACAAACCGGTATACAATACGGTGGAAGAGGCGGTCACAACAACCGGCGCTGACACATCAGTCATTTTCGTACCACCTGCATTTGCAGCGGATGCAATAATGGAAGCTGCAGCTGCAGGCATCAGAATAATTGTATGTATCACGGAAGGAATTCCCACTTCAGACATGGTAAAGGTCATTGCCTTTCTGTCTGATAAAAAAAGCAGGCTGATCGGACCGAATTGTCCCGGTATCATCACCCCGGGTGAAGCAAAAGTTGGAATTATGCCCGGAGATATTCATCAGAAAGGTTGCATTGGTATTGTTTCCCGTTCAGGTACCCTGACCTATGAAGCTGTTGATCAGGTTACAAAGACAGGACTGGGACAATCAACATGCGTTGGAATAGGGGGTGATCCGATCATTGGGATGTCGATGCTGGACATTATAATACTATTGATGAATGATAAACAGACAAGGGGAATCGTCATGATAGGAGAGATAGGAGGCAGCATGGAAACAGAGGCGGCAAGATGGATCAAAGAAAACGGTACCAAACCGGTTGTTGGATTTGTTGCCGGAAGAACAGCACCCAAAGGCCGGAGAATGGGACATGCAGGAGCCATCATCGGAGGAAAGGATGATACTGCTGCCGCAAAAATGGAGATCATGTCCGGATGCGGTATTCATGTTGTTGAATCCCCTGCAGAAATAGGAGCCAGGATGGCTTCGCTGGTCCGTTGAATGATCAGTCACCAGGTCAAACAGTCAATAAACCAACCAATAAACACTATGAAACTACTTGAAGGAAAGACTACTTTAATTACCGGTGCAGCCAGGGGAATTGGCCGTGCCATTGCATTGAGATTTGCCGAAGAAGGCTCCAGCATTGCCTTTACAGATCTTGCTATCAATGATGATGCCAGAGCCGTGGAAAAAGCAATCAGGGATTATGGTGTAAAAGGCAAAGCATATGCTTCAGATGCCAGCAAATTAGATGAGACTGAAAAAGTTGTAAATGATGTAATCAATGACTTCGGAACCATTGATGTTCTTGTTAATAATGCAGGTATCACAATGGATACCATATTGTTAAGGATGACAGAACAACAGTGGGATACTGTCATCAACGTCAACCTGAAGTCTGTTTTTAATTTCACTAAGGTGGTTCAGAAGATTATGTTAAAGAACCGTTCCGGATCGGTCATAAACCTGAGTTCGGTTGTTGGAGTGGCAGGCAATGCAGGCCAGTCCAATTATGCAGCTTCAAAAGCCGGTATCATTGGCTTTACAAAATCCGTTGCCATGGAGTTGGGTTCCAGGAACATACGTTGCAATGCCCTGGCACCGGGATATATTATCACCGAAATGACACAGAAGCTGCCGGAGGAATACCGGCGTCAGTGGGAGAATATGGTTCCCATGAAAAGGGGAGGAACCCCTGAAGAAGTAGCGAATGCCGCTCTTTTTCTGGCTTCTGATCTGTCATCGTATATCAGCGGACAGGTAATCAATGTCTGTGGTGCTCTCAAAACATGATTTTCTCTGAGAATTGACTTCCTGAAAACAATGATTGTATTATTCATTGTTTACTGTAAGATGTTTTCAGTGACAAATTATAATTTGTTAAGTATCGAATAGATCTTTTCGATTGATACATGCAGATCTCTCCTCATCTTTTTAGTGTACGGGTTAAAATGCTGTAAATCGCAAAAAAGCTGCCAGCTGTCGTTACAGGTTTGCTGAATGATCTCAAGGAGTTTTGTATAACCAAGTGTGTTTATCTGTGTATTCCGCAGGTTCAGATCAGCCAGCACCCTGCCTATATAATGCGTTATGCCCTGGGAATAAGCCACCATTTCGTCATGATCATCAGGCGTCATCACCTCAACCTGAATCTTTTCGTTGTTGAAATAGTCAGTCCAGTAAGAGAAGGTCGTATCTGCGGCAGTAATATTACACATGACCATGGGTAATTTTTCGTCTGCTGTATCGTATGAATCTGGTCCGAACATCGGGTGAGTTGCTATAATCTGGCATTTATCAGGCAAATGCTTCTTCATCCACCGGGTTGGTTCGACTTTAACCGAACAAGTGTCAAAATAGATACAGCTGGTTTTATGCAGTTGTTTTGTTTCCATCAGCACTGATTCAAAGGAAGATATTGCCACACAATAGAAAAGTGCATCAGTTTCATGAAGCCCTTTCAGATCAGAAATTTCGATTCCCGGATTGACATCCTCCGGCTTCAAACCTCTCCGTGAATAGACCCTGACCCTGAAATCGTTTTTAAGAATATCTGCCCATAGCTTTCCAAACCGGCCATATCCGTATACGGATACTGTCTTTTTCGTCATTATAATATAGTTTTGGTTGTAAAAATACAAAAGAAATGGAATTGCATGACTGAATAATGAATCTGATATATAATTGCATTAACAATGGTAAAAAAAAGGGGCTTGTGAGCCCCCTGTCATTGTATCAGATGTTTAATATATTCTGAGCTGTCCCGTATTTCTTACGACTATTTCAGGTTTTTCTTCAAAAGTGGTGATTAAACCTGTGACTGTAATGTGCTGGCGTTCGAAAAACCTTTCAGGTCTTCGGCTCATCCTCCTTGCAATCCATCCGGGCACGACCACGCTCATATCATGATAAGGATAATATGCACCGAAGTACAGGATATACTCATCAGTCTGCCTGCTGTAGAACACTTCATATACCTTTCCGTATACATTCATCACCTCACCATGATAGAATAATGCATCATAAGCTGAAATGGTCTGTATCCTGTATCCGACAGGATATCTCCATGTATGGACCATGGGGTATATTCTGATGTATTCGCTTCTCATTGCAGGTGTCCAGAAAATTTCAATATGTCCCGGAATCCTGTAAGGATAATGCCTGGTTCTGTACAACCTCGATCCGGGGGCTCTGTTATAATGATATCTTGCAACCCTTGTCCCATGATACAACCTTGGTGATTGATAGTGTGTAACATGCCCTGCTTCACGATGCACATTTTGTGAATGATGATCCTGTCTGACTTCCTGGCGAACACCTCTTGTTCCTGAAGAAACAGATGATGCATCAGCCCGTCTTACCGTCTGCCTTTGGATAGTATTGCTTTGTGCATTGCTGTTTTTACGGACAACTGGATTGTCCTTGCCGGCTCTGTGGCTTTTAACTTCAGTGCTTTTAGCCTGTTTTTCTCTGGCAGGTTTCTGGCTATTGGCCGTCCTCCTTGAGGTTTGAGAAAATGCGGTTGCTGCCATCAACAACATTGCCAATATGAAGACTGATTTTTTCATGACTTTTTTCTTTAATGATCTTCAATAATCCATAAACAAAAAGCCTGCCAAATAAAAATCATATGGGAAATATATTGAGGAACAGCTTATTAAGTAACAGGATAAGGAAATGCCTCATATTTGCTGAAATACATGGGGAAGCAGCAAACAATTTTGGATAATCCCTGAAGGATTCATATAAACATTGATATTCAAATATTTTCAAAAATTATTTGATTCATAAATGTTAATATTGCTATTTTTGTGCCTTAATTTTCATTTTCCGTAAAATGCCTTTAAATATTCCCGATAAGCTTCCTGCTGTTGAGATATTGCAGAACGAGAATATCTTCTTGATGAGTGAGACCAGGGCTACTCACCAGGACATAAGACCTATGCAGATTGTGATATTGAATTTAATGCCCTTAAAAATAACCACCGAAACACATATTCTCAGGCTTCTGTCAAACACACCCCTGCAGGTGGAAGTTGTACTGTTACATACCAAGAATCATATATCCAAAAGTACACCGCTGATCCATTTACAGACATTTTATAAAACATTTGAAGAGATCAGTTACAGGAAATTTGATGGTATGATACTGACCGGAGCTCCAATAGAACATCTTGAATTTGAAGAAGTTGACTATTGGAGTGAACTTCAGGAAATTATGGACTGGATAAAAACAAATGTGACCTCAACCATGTTCATATGCTGGGGTGCCCAGGCCGGATTATACCACTACTATGGAATTCCAAAATACAAGCTCCGTGAAAAAATGTTTGGTGTTTTCAATCATCATATCAATAATACAAAGATCCCCCTCATAAGGGGGTTTGACGAAGAATTCCAGGCTCCTCATTCCCGTTATACCGAAATCCGGAAAGAAGATATCAAAAAGGTAAAAGAACTTGAGATTGTTGCTGAATCTGATGAAGCAGGAGTTTATATGGTAATGACAAAAGACGGAAGGCAGATTTTTGTTACCGGACACTCTGAATATGACCCTTCCACCCTTAAAAATGAATATGAAAGAGACCTGAAAAAAGGTTTGCCAATCACCATTCCCAAAAATTACTTTCCGGATAATAATCCTGCCAAAACTCCCAAAGTAAGATGGAAAAGCCATGCAAACCTGTTATACTATAACTGGCTCAATTATTACGTATATCAAATGACTCCTTACAACATAGATGAAATAAAATGAAACCGCAAGCCGCATGAATACCGGTTTCATAATTATTATAGGTTAATATGATCCGTCATAAAAAATTTGGATAAAAAGAATTATTCCTTTATTTTGTATTTTTGAAAAAGCATCACATCAAATGACTATAGGATTTTTACCCGGATTAGCGGCTCTGATTGAGAACAGAGCACATTATGGTTTTGGTCTTGGTACGGAAAAAAAACATGCAGACTGGCTTGGATTAATTGCAGGTACAAATAATAATACCAGGATAAGCAGGCCTTTCAATAACAATTCGGAGGTGGTTTACAACTGGCAGGATAAAGTCATTCTTATTGCTGAGGATGAAGATGCCAATTTCCTTTATCTGAAAGTAGCTCTTTCAAAGACAAAAGCAACCGTTATCAGGGCAAAAAACGGCAGAGAGGCTGTTGATATGGCAAGAACCAATCCTGATATTGATCTGGTGCTTATGGACATAAAAATGCCGGTTATGAACGGAATTGATGCGACAAAAGTCATTAAATCATTTAACGGTTCCATGGTTGTTATAGCACAGACTGCTTATGCCAACGAAAATGACAGGGATATTTATTTAAATGCAGGCTGCAATGATTTCCTTGCAAAACCCATCACACGCGACAAGCTTTTAAGAATCATATCACAGTACCTGTAATACATACCGGGAATTGGTCGTTGAATGATTTCATCTGCTTGATTCATATCAGTTGTTGCCATTGATTATAATCATTTTTCAGATATCCTGCCTGAAGCTAATATCTTTATGATGATACTTTTTTAGAGATAATACCATAGGACAGGATAATCACATCCGGAATGACTATTTTTGCAATTCGGGTATATTGATTATTTTTTGAAATGAAAGTTTCTACATTGAAAATCCCTGATTCAGGAGTTCTTAAAAGATACAGGCAGTTAAAGGTATCACTTGCTGAAAGCAGGCAACAACCTGAGGATAAAAAACTTGATCAGGCATTTAACTTAATGTATACTGTTGCGGGAAATGCAAAGGATCTGACCGGCCAGTCCATTGTTCAATCTGCATTAGAGACAGCTGAAATAGCCATACGTGAAATCGGGCTTGGAGCAACCTCACTTAAGAGTATTTTTCTTCACAGGGCTTCTTTACATTGTTCTGTCAGGGCTGATGAAATAAGGAAGGAATATGATACCTCGGTTTCCGTTATTTTCAGCGGACTGGAGAAAATCTCCTATGTTGGTTCAGGTTCACATCCATCCGATGCCGAGAACCTCAGAAAACTGCTCCTGAACCTTGCTAGGGATGTCAGGGTCATTCTGATTTGCATAGCACAACATTTGCAGCTAATGAGGAGAATGGACAGGATACCGGAAGAACTGCAAATAAGACTGGCATCGGATGCATCTTATTTATACTCACCGCTAGCTCACCGGCTGGGGTTGTATATCATTAAATCTGAAATGGATGACCTTTACCTGAAATACACCGACCGGAAAACATATGATCTGATTGCAAAAAAACTTGCGGAAACAATGAAGGAAAGAAAGAACTTCATTGAAGAATTCATAAACCCGCTTTCAGATGTATTAAAAGCAAACGGATTCAGTTTTGAGATCAGGGGCAGGCCCAAATCCATCTATTCGATCTGGAATAAGATGAAGAAAAAAGAAATGGAGTTTGAAGACATCTATGACCTGTTTGCAATAAGGATCATTCTGAACAGCGACCTGGCAAATGAGAAAGCAGATTGCTGGAAGGTCTATTCTCTGGTTACAGATATCTACCAGCCTAATCCTTTAAGATTAAGAGACTGGATCTCAGTCCCAAAGACAAATGGTTATGAATCGCTACATACCACTGTAATCGGACCGGAAGGACGGTGGGTTGAGGTTCAGATCAGGACCACAAGAATGAATGAAATTGCGGAGAAAGGTTTTGCAGCTCACTGGAAGTATAAGGGACTTGAGGCTGAACAGGGACTTGATGAATGGCTGGCCAAAGTTCGTGAAATCCTGGAAACGCCTGAAGCAGATGCAGTGGAATTCATTGATGATTTTAAATTGAGCCTGTATTCCAAAGAGATCTTTGTGTTCACTCCAAAAGGCCAGTTGAGAAAGTTCCCTTCAGGCTCAACAGTTCTTGATTTTGCATATGACATTCACTCTGATGTAGGATCTGCCTGTACCGGTGCAAAAGTTAACGGTAAAAACGTACCGATCAGACATGTGCTTCATAACGGAGACCGGATAGAAATACAGACCTCAAAGAACCAGACTCCCAAACTTGACTGGCTCAATTTTGTCATCACCTCAAAAGCAAAAGCCAAGATCAGGCAAAAACTCAATGAAGAAAAATTCAGGGAAGCAGAAAACGGAAAAGAGATTCTAAAACGGCGTCTTAAAAACTGGAAGATCCCCTATACAGATGATATGATAAGGATACTTCTCAAAAAATACAAGCTTAAAAATGCACAGGATTTATACTATCTGATTTCCACTGAAAAAATCGAACTTGGGGAGATTAAGGATTGCCTTACAGGGGGTGAACAGCAACAGGAGGAAGGTCGTGCTACAGCCGGTGAAAAATCCCCGGAAACAGAAAAAACTTTCAGAACCGGGGAGGACTTTCTGATTATTGATGAAAAGGTTTCAAATATTGATTATAAGCTTTCAAAGTGCTGCAGTCCGATTTTTGGTGATGACATTTTTGGTTTTGTTACCATTAATGACGGAATAAAAATACATCGTACAAACTGTCCAAACGCAGCCCGGCTTTTATCAAAATACGGTTATCGTGTAGTTAAAGCGAAATGGAACAAGAGTGACGGAACAACTTCATTTCCTGTTGAGATAAAAATTTCAGGCGAAGATGTCCCCGGTCTTCTGAACAGCATTTCAGATGTTATTTCAAGAGAGTTTAAAATAGCTCTCAGGTCAATTTCTCTGGATACTGACAATGGCCTGTTTCAAGGCAGTCTTCGACTCATGGTTCTGGATATCAAACATCTTGATTCACTGATAGCCAGACTGAGTAAAATCAAAGGAATATACAGCGTCAGAAGACAGGAAAGTTATACAGATCAGTAAACAGATCGTCAGATACAGATGGAATATTTTTCCGGAAATGATTATTTTTGAATATTGCAGCGATTTAACATGAAAACGGAGAAGATAATTTGGATCTTTTTTTGGATGCTTGTTTTTCCTCTGCAGGTATTCACCCAGAACCAGTCAAATGATCAGGATGTGATGAGGGGCCCTGAGGACAGGGACTATATTGAAAATCCCGATACCGGGGAAACATCTCAACAAAAACTTGATATAAAACATAATAAGCCATTAAATTTCAATTATTTTACAGGAATAAATATCTTGTTTCCTAAAGGAATTGGTCCTGCCAGCAGCTTTTGTTTTGGCGCAAATGCATCCTATCCGGTTGCACCCGGATTTACCGTTGAACTTGGTGCTGCAATGAATTTTCTGCAGCTGACTGAGTTACCTTCAGGTTTATTCCCTGAGAACCCTGCATCAGAAGCGAACAAACAAATAACAAATGTGGTATTATATGCAAAGGGTAATTATTTGCTTTCATCTCGC
The DNA here is from genome assembly GCA_016933335.1 of Bacteroidales bacterium. Taxonomy (GTDB): domain Bacteria; phylum Bacteroidota; class Bacteroidia; order Bacteroidales; family UBA10428; genus JAFGPL01. The sequence continues at coordinate 99,603 of JAFGBD010000025.1, forward strand.
ATGACACTTTCCGGAATGGCATTCAAACAGTTTTCACCCTTTTCCAGCCCTTCTGTCAGTCCGTATTTTCTCAATCATAATCAGGAGGGAATGTCCATTGAAATGAATTACAGGTTGTTTCAGAATTTTAATATCGGGGCACAATTCAGATTCATCAGAAATGGCAGTCCCTTTTATCCATCCCGGCTGACTCAGCCTGTCTTTGATAATTATTACCGGTAAATCAGGATATGGAATTGATTTTTCTGGCTTTAGCCCCGGGTTTAAAAAAATGAAAACACTTGCAAAAAGCACGGAATGGCATTTTAAAAAATATTAAATAAAAGTTTTATATGAAATATTTTAATATATTATAAAACAATAATATATTTCTTTGAATTTACTGTTTCTGATTTTCAATTTTCATATTCCTGAGGAAATAGGGATTATTGCCTTTCCATGGCTTGGAACAGATATCAATGTCACCATCTCCGTCAACATCTGCTGCAACGGCATCAAAGCATTCGTAATCAGTAAGTATTTCATGCTTTTCCCAGGCGAGTCCCTCACCATCCTTGTTTTCCCAAATATATAAACGTTTATGTAAATCTGATGTCATGGGTCCGCCACCTGAGAATACATCCAGGTCACCGTCATTGTCAAAATCTGCAACGCACAGACTGTGCAAATCCTGGGTTGTTTCACTGTCTATTGAATGGGTAAACCAGTTAATCCCCTTGCCATCCTTATTGGCATGCCAGGCAATTTTTCCCTCCGGATTATTTGCATCGGACTGGACGATGTCCATATCGCCGTCTTTATCCCAGTCAGTTATGTATACCCTGGAAGAGTATGCAAATTCCCCCTTGCTCTCAACATAACTGATTGTCCGGTGGATTCCCCATTTGCTGCCATCTCCGTTCAGGTTATCATACCAGACGTTTGATCTTACAATGTCATTGTCACCATCATTGTCCATATCGGCAATACCTTGCGGAGAAATACCACCGGCAATCCCGTCACCAATTCTGATTTTCTTCCACTTCTTCTTCGGATTAGCTGTAAAATCATACCAATACAGGCCCTCCTGCTCACTCAGAGCAATGATATCCTGTATTTCATCTCCATTAATGTCACCCGCGACCATATCATAGGCAAAGATTACTCCGTTCTCGAAGCGTTCAAATTGTTCCCCGGGATCACCTGAATTTCTGAACCAGGTTCCTCCCGCAACATGATCCAGCCATCCGTCACCGTCCACATCAATGGTTACGCCTCCTTTATCAGTAAGGGTGTAGTCGCCGATCTTATGCCTGATCCATTTATCCGCTTCCTGGAATTCAAACCACCATGCTTCACCTCCGCCTGTTCCGGCAATAAAGTCAAGATCCCCGTCCTTGTCCATGTCAACCAGTGAAGACTGACCAAGTAATTCCTCTTCAGTTATACCGATATTATAATATTTAAAATCAGGGAACTGACAGTATGATAGAATAACAGACTCCAGTAATAAACCGCAGATTATCAAAATATTTTTTTGCATGAGGTTTGGATTGATGAATGATTTATTTTCTCACGAATAAAAGATACAAAAAAATTCAGAGAAAACTGCCTTATGCCGGTTTTAAATAGTCTGCAGTTATTTTAAATCCATGATATCAATGCATCTTAGCAATTAACCCGGGGATGCACTGATTATGAAATTCCCTGGTTCAAAAAACCATTCACCAGTACCTCTTTTAAAAAACAATTCCCTTTCTTTTACCAGACCACTTTTAAAAAGCAATTCCCTTTCATTTACCAGACAAACAGTTGCTTTTTTTCTTTTGTTCCTGAGGATTCCGGCCATATTTAATGCTATGATTACCTGGCTTGTTATGGATGTCTTCTTCAGAAATGCGTCATAATATGCATCTGTTTCCCTGTTTATAAAGATATTATGAAAATCATTCAGCATGGTCTCAGTTTTAGATAACAGTTTGTTTATCAATATTCCGGATGTTTTTCCAAGGGAATCGACAAAATCTGAAAATATTTCATAAAACCCAGTAAGCACCGGAATCAGTCCTGATGATTTTTTTTTCAAAACAAGGTATGCCATTCCTGAATTCCGGATAATATATCTGACATACCTCATGTCTGTAAAGTCGGTCTTTTCTCTTGAATCATCAAAAAAGGCATCTGAGAATCTGTAAAGTCTGTCTGTTATCGCATTTTTAAAATTTAAGTAAACAGGGTGAGAATTGATCGGTTTCATTATCATTATATTTTTAAGTTTGCTTAATTAGTAACAATAAAAAATATGCTTATATTTTATAAAAATCAATGAATACAGATGTTATCCGTAACAAAAGTATTATTATATAAAACTATATTCCAGTATTTTAAGTTAAAAAATCGTACTTGAATATTGTTTTAAGCAATATGTATTTTAAAATTAAAAAAACTTAAAATATTATTAAGTTTAACTTAAATTATATTATATTTGCTGCTTAATAATTGTTGTGTATGGTACAACAATTCACATTCAGGAAACATCTTTTTTACCGGTTACTGCTAAATGTCCGTTCCCTTGTACCCGGTTTCAGGCAGGCCATTGCCAGTTACTATGATCATGAAGAAGATGCTTTTCTTTCCTACCAGCTGTCAAACGGTTCAGACAGGTTAACAGAGGTGGAACCGGATATACCGGGTATTGATCTGGATAAAGAACGCCTTCAAAACAATCCATACAGCTGGTATAACAGCAAAGCAACCGGTCATAAAAATACAGGGCCAACATACCAGATGGAACTGAATGATGAATTTGACAATAACATATTACTGGTCCGTTTAAACAACAGATATCATCCTGAAAAAGACCTGTTCCTGATTTATATGGAGGAGGGAATGGGCCTGTTCCCGCTTGAAACGACTGAAAAAAGACCCGTTAATGCGCGTGAAAAAAGTATAATCGGTCAGCTGCTGTATCGATTAATAAGGTTCCTGGATGAGCAGCATCAGGACGATTCGGAATTCTTTTCCATATTCAATGAATCTTTTATTAATACCATCAGGAACCTTGATCAAAAGCAGGCTGAGCTCAAATCAATGAGGCAGAATTATGCACAAAGTATCATCTCTTTCTGCAATTATCATTTAACAAAAATATCTGAAGAATCTGATTATAAATTCAGGTTATCTGATAAAGCAATTGAGAAAATAAGTGACTATAAGGATAAATTTGAATTCATTGAGAAGATCATTACCAATGCAGCTGCAATAGCATTAAACAGAAAATTCGGAAAAACAGGAGATACCATCATGATTGATGACACAGATGTTGTTTTTCATTCCTATGAACCGGAAATCCCGGAAACCATTGTTACTCAGCCGGACAGATTTGCCAGAACGCGTGAAATACTTGACAGATATGAGAATGCTGCAATCAGAGTGCTTGAAAAAAACCTGCCGGTAACAGGAAAGAACATAGGTGCTTATTGTTCCCCTGGTATATCTCCTGCTGCAATCACCGATGCCATTCATAAGCATGGACGCAAGATGCTGGCTTTATTTGATAAGAATCCAAACAAATGGCCATCGCTGCGGAATAAATTCAGGCCCATTATCAATCTGGAACAGAACAACCGGAATAGCAATCTTAAAATAGCTAATTAACAATATTATATATATACTAACTTAAATTAATACTTCATAATCTGAACTGATCTGACCGACGAATTGATCCTGAAAGTGCAATAAAATGTATAAATTTAAGGTTATATATAAAATCAACTGTCATGAAAACAATGGTATCAATTTACTTGTTGCTGCTGGCTATCTCTGCCGGATTTTCACAAGAGTCCGGTTGCATATCAGGTAATTGTGAAAATGGTAGTGGTACATATGTTTATTCAAACGGATATCGATTTGATGGCGATTTTGTAAATGGAAGGAGAGAGGGAAGAGGACTTCTTACCGAGCCTGACGGAGCAACTTACGACGGGATGTGGTCAAATGATGAATTTAACGGACAAGGCACATATAAATGGCCGGATGGTGCAAAATACACAGGAGAATGGAAAGATGGCATCCAGGACGGGTATGGGATTTACTTCTATCCTAACGGTGATAAGTATACGGGTTATTTCAAGAATAATAAGTTTCACGGCAAAGGCACCTATACCTGGGCAAATGGTCAGTCTTACAGTGGCTCATTTGAAAACGGAGAAATGATCACTCCTGATCATTGATGTTATTTCCCCGGCATTTGATTTAATTGATCTGTCAATTTGTTAATTATCAATGTATTTTACATTTGTGACCCGGATTATTTCCTTATATGACAAGTCATTCCCATACCGGAATGTGAAACTTTATTTTAAAGTAAATATTTAAATGGATTAATATGAATGACTATTTTACTTTGAAATAAAGTCAATTGTAACTACAATTCCCTGAAATTACCGGCTATGTTTTTTTAATGGGCAGGTAAAGCGCTTTCGATTGTGTCTCTGACCAGTTGTATAAGTTCCGGCATATTTTTTTCATCATATCCGGAAACAGGTATTGCCTTGTGAATAACCATCCTGGCCTTGCCTGGCAATAAATTGAGGGAATCAGGAGGCAATATTCTCCTGGTATTGACAAGCGTTACCGGCAGGATGGGCAGATTCAGTTCAAGCGCAAGTTTAAAGCCACCCCTTTTGAACGGGATAAGTTGTCCTGTTCTGCTTCTTGTTCCTTCCGGAAAAATTACAACGCTTGTTCCGTTTCTAAGCTTTTGTCTGGCAGCCTGAAGGCTATCCATAGCAGCTTTTGAATTAGATCTGTCGATGAAAATATGACCGACTTTCTTACTTCCGAATCCAATGCCGGGAATCTTTGCAAGCTCTTTTTTCATAACCCATTTGATATCAAGGCCCAGCCAGCCATAAATAAGGAAGATATCAAATAAGCTCTGATGATTTGGAATAACCACATAGGAAGTACAGGGTAATATGTTCTCTTTGCCTTTGACAGTCACAAACATCGGGGTTAATAAGGCATTCAGCCTTGACCATACTACACCGCCAAAATAACTTCCGATGCGCTGATTAATAAGGCTTGAAACAATCACAGCGATGACACCGAAAAGCAGGGTATTTATTGCCAAAAAAGGTATGAAAATTAGCCACTTATAGGGTTGATAGAGTATATAAAGGATTTTCCTTCCCATGGAAACGGATATTGAAATAAAATATACTGCCAAATATAAGATATTTGAGTTCAATTTTCCAACTGCAGGTAAGATATATTACAGCCGGCAGGACAGGCAGGTCTATTTAAAAATAAAAGGATTATAGTTAATTCCACGGTCGTAATGATCTTCGTTTTCCTTCTTCTTGAGAAAACCGACAATCAGGTATGTAACAGGTGTAAATAATATTTCAACCGAACATTTGAAGATATAGTTGGATATCAGCACAGACCAGAGCAAGCCCTGAGGCAGTACACCATAAAATGCGATAAAGCAGAATATCATTGTATCAAGCCCTTCGCCGATAAGCGTCGAACCTATTGTGCGTATCCAGAGAAATTTGCCGGTTGTCCAGATCTTCATGCGTGAAAGGATAAATGAATTTGAAAATTCGCCTGCAAAATAGGCAATCAGGCTGGCCATTACAATGCGCGGTACAAATCCGAGGATCTGTTCATATGCCACCTGGTTTGTCCAGTCTGCCGCAGGGGGCAGCATCTGTACAATATAAAAAACCAGCGACATCAGCAATGCACAAAAGAAACCTGTCCATATAACCCTTCTTGATTTCTGATAACCATATACTTCCGTAAGAATATCACCAAAAATATAACCAAGGGGAAACAAAATGGTGCCTCCGTCAAAGGTGAACTTCCACAGTCCAAGGATCTTGGTGGATGCGATATTCGAAATGAGCAACACTGCCACAAATAATCCTGTTAAAACATCCAGGTAACGGAAAGCACGTTTTTCTGTGTTCATAGCCGACATCATTTGCTTTTGATTTTTTCCGGTAAATATACATTTTATAAATCAAAAACTCAGCCGTCACAACAGTTGTCTGGTTGGCAAGAAAGAGGCAATCTTCCGGGAGATGAATCTTATAATGTCAGCTTCGGCAATACCAGGATCAGGACTTTTATCCCGGATTACAGGGCAACGGCTCCTTATACCGCTAACTACCTGATTTTTTTACTTTGTATTCATTATCCTGCAAAATCTGCATGATTTTTTCCCTGAAGTCGCCCTGAATAAGAATCTCTCCGTTCTTTACCGTTCCCCCTGTACTGCATTTGATTTTCAGCATATTGCCAAGTGCTTTCAGATCTTCTGTTCTGCCGGTAAAGCCTGTTACCAGTGTTACCTTTTTACCGCTTCGTTGTTTTTTATCCAGGGAAATACGCAGATCCTGCTGCCGGGCAGGTAAGGTATCCGGCTCCTGTTCCACGTTATCATTATAAATATAATCGGGATTGGTGGAATAGACAATCCCGTCCCCGTATCTTTTTTTCCTTGCAGACATGCTGGTTATTTTATTATTCGTAAAAGTAGACAATATACTTTGATTTTTTTATTAAGAGATTTATTCGCATATTTAGTCACCGTTTTCCATGAACATACATAATGGATCAAACAAAAGAAAATCCATCATGGCTTGCAATTGTCAATCCCAATGCAGGGCATGGCAAAGGTAAAGCCGACTGGGAAAAGATCTCCGGTTTGTTGTCTGAATACCAGATCAATTACAAATCCTGTTTTACCTGTTACCGGAAACATGCTATTGAGCTTACCAGAGAAGGAGTCAAAGAAGGATACAGAAAGATCATTGCCGTTGGTGGTGATGGCACTATGAATGAAGTGGTGAATGGCTGCTTTATGCAAAAAAGTTGTCCTGCCAGAGATATCACACTCGGAATGATTACCGTAGGTACAGGCAACGACTGGGGAAGAATGTTTGGTATTCCCGGTAACTATGAAGGTGCAATAAAACTGATTAAAGAACATAAGATCAGGTTACAGGATACAGGAATTGTATATTATTTCGATGGAAACAAAAGAAAAAAAAGGTATTTCATCAATATTGCCGGACTGGGATTTGATGCTGTTGTGGTGCAGCGGACAAACCTGCAGAAAGACAAAGGCCGAAAGGGTAAATTACTTTATTTCTGGAATTTACTTTCCTGTCTCATGTCATATAAACATACACAGACTGAAGTAGTTATTGATGGTAACAGAATATCCAATCACACATTTACAATCAGTCTGGGAATAGGGAAATATTCGGGCGGAGGTATGATGCAAACCCCCAACGCCATACCGGATGATGGTTTTTTCGATATCACCATCATTAAGAAGATGAGAAAGATAGAGGTGGTAAGAAGACTGAAGATGCTTTATAACGGGACTATCCTGGATCATCCGCTTATCGAAGGTTTTAAGGGGAAAAATGTCATGATTGATTCCGATCCTTTAATTCACCTGGAAGCTGACGGTGAAACACTTGGTCATTCACCCATTGAATTCAGAATTGCACCCCGAAGCATTAATATTATTTATGGTCATTACCTTTGTGAAGAAAACTAGTTTTAAGAATGATTTACAGTAAAAGCGACCATTCCTTGAAAAAATAACAAAATAAACCTAACCGTTATCCTGATCTTTGTTCAGGGGCAGCTTCACGATGAAGGTGGTCCCTTTGTTTACTTTGCTCTCTACCATAATTTCCCCTTTGTTCATCCTGACAAAGTCATAGGCAAGTGACAAACCGAGACCAACACCTTTTTCACTTTCGGTTCCCCAGGTGGATTTATCTCCTTTAAGCCTGAAGATATCCTTCATCTTTTCCCGGGGAATGCCAACACCGTTATCTTTAATCTTAACCAGAGCCCTGGCATTGGCCTTATTACCGGTGACTTTAATGGTGCTGTCTCTTTGGCTGAATTTCACGGCATTGTTGATCAGATTACGAAATACCGTCATCATGCTGTTCTTATCAGCCCATATTACAAGATCGTCTTCCACCTCATTCACGATACTGATGTTTTTGGCAAGGGCCATGGTTGTCAGGCTCATTACGGTTTCATCCATTATTTCTGCCAGCCGTATCTTTCCGGGAGAAAAAGGAAATCGTCCCTGTTGGTTTAAAGCCCAGCTAAGTAAATTATCCAGTAATGATGATACCTTGTTGATGGCCTGGTTAAGTTCATCAGTCAGTTCACCAAGGTCAGCCACATTTCCTTCAGCAATGTATTCTTTAAGTATGACTGAAAAACCATGTAAAGAGTTCATGGGGCCTCTCAGGTCGTGTGATATAATTGAAAAAAACCTGTCTTTTGTCTGGTTAAGATCAGCAAGCTGATCGCGCTGGGTTCTAAGTTCCTCCTTTTGCTCTTCAAGCTGTTTGTTGATCTGGATTTTTCTTTTATTATTGGCATATAAAACACATATTAAAGCTCCTGTTAACAATATAATCACACCTAATCCCATTGATATGATTGTCTGGGTTTGTTTCTTCTTTTTGAACAGATCGACCTCTGTCTGTTTTTGTGCCACTTCAAACTCAGTTCGCATATTTGCCATCTGGATTATCTTTTCTTCATTAATGATGCTGTCGCGGTATGAGATATATTCTATCTGATATTCAAATGCTTTTTTATAATCTCCTGTCAGGCTGTATAACTCAGATAACATACGGGATGCGGAACTCAGGTTCTGAAGAAGGCCATAACTGTCAGCAAGATCATAGCTTTCATGTGCATGGCTGAGTGCCCTCCTGTAATCGCCGTTATCCCCGTATATCTCTGATAAACCCAGGTGGTATTTTGCAATCGGATACATATCTCCTAATTCTTTCAGCAATTCAATTGCTTTCAAAAGATTTTTCTCTGCCAGTCTGCTGTTGTCTTGTCTTAAATAAGCAAGTCCTTTATTGCCATAGCAATAAGCAATGCCTGTGGGATTATTCAAATACCGGTAAATTCTCTCGGAAATATTGAAATAGTTTAAAGCAGAATCGAGTTGATTTATAAACAGATATTCACTTCCGGCATTGAACAGAACATTTGCCAGCCTTGTGCTATCGTTCTGATCTTTGAAAATAGCAATGGCTCTGTTGTAATAAAGCAGTGAATTCTTATGATCTTCGGTAGACATATAAAGATCACCAAGAGCTGTAAAAGCACATCCAACACCCCTGTGGTAATCCATCTTATATGCTTCAGAAGCACAATCAAACAGAACCTGTGCAGCATTCTCAAAATCCCCTTTCAGTCTCAATGCATGGCCTTTCTGCAATAGACCCCTGTAAATAAAGAGAGGATTGGATTTGTCCCTGGCTGTGTTGATCAGCTGATTTGAAAACTTTAATGCAGAATCCGGATTGGGATGATAATAGGCAAGATCATATAAAAGCATCAGATGTGCAGAATCATCAGAAGGAATCTGCCTGTAGTAGATTGTTGTCAGACTGTCTGCAATCCGCTGATCCTGTGCCCTGATGAGCGAAAAAGATAAAAAACAGGCTGTCAGTATAAAACCAACAATTAATATTCTCATGGTTAGTCTTTTATCTTAATAACAGGTGGGGGATCACCGTTTTTTTCAAAGCCGGATTTCAAATTGCTTTCTGCTTCAGCTGGTTTGCATGCGATGTATGATATCCAATACGGGTATTCACCTTTGGCGCTGTCACTCACTCTACCTGTCCAAATCGAACACCGCTTTTTTAATAAACCTCTGGTAAACAAATCATTGTTTTTTTCAAACTCCAGACCGGATATCTTTTTAATGCCGGAGCAGGTATCCCGTTTCCAGATAATCACATCGCCACGTGATACCTCGGTTATAATGCTTTCGTCGCCGCATATTCGGCTGGTGTCACGGAGATGCAGATGTATCTTGTTATCTCTCTTAACAAGACTGAGGTAAATAATAACTTTTGCCATGGTGGTTGGTTTTTGATTGGTACGAATAAATTGCATCTAAAAGTAGTATTTTTGAATCAGAAAGTAAAGAAAATATTGCAACCGGATATTGATGTATGGCTGTAAATGACAAATATCCCTGCCGGTAACAGCAGACTGTAAACAGACCGGCTTAAAAGGGAAGATGTTGTATTAAAAATGGACGATTTGTTTATGACCTTCGTAATGTATGACTTTATCCGGATTACTGCATATCTTTATTCCGGTACCATGATTTTCACTGACAAGTATAACGTTGATTGTGCGTTCTTTCAGCAAACCCGGAAAATGTCCCTTTTGTTCTTCAATCGTCAGGGTTTGGCTGTCCTCATCCCAGATGAAATCAATGGTGGCATAGATGCCTTTCTCATAATTGTAATTGTCATTCTCATCTTCATACAGTGTGAATGTCCCGTCAGCTCCCGGATAGATTCTTAATTCAATCGGATCTGCAGGTTTTTCAGATGCATACTGCAAAAAAGGGCCCATTGGTATGATCGATCCGGCTTTAACCAGCAAAGGTATGATGTTGACCGGGGACTGGAAAACAGCATTCTGCCCCCCCTGGTGTTTGCTACCTGTCCAGAAATCGAACCAGACATGGCCTGAGGCCAGGTATACGTTCCTGGTTTTTTCTTTTAACACATTGGTTCTTTCCATTCTGAATGTCTCCGGTGTCTTCCAGTAAAGCAACATTCTTGCCGCGCCTGTTGAATTGTTCTCAGTCTCAACCACCAGGCTGTATTCCCTGTTTGCCTCAAGATATATCGTATCGGTATATTGTTCGGTGCTGGTATATACAACCGGTAATTCCCGGCCTTCCAGAATAATCCTTTTACTGTCGAAACTTTTCATGTGAAACTGGTGTGTACCGGTTTCTTTTGGTATGATCTTGCCTTCCCACCTGATTGAAAACATTGAATCGGTAACATAACCGGGCCTGCCAGTGTACCAGAAAACATCAATGCAGGAGTCGGTCTGTTCTTTACCTAAAATCTGATAACGGTTGTCTCTATAATATCTTGCATTCAGGCCCGGTTTACCGTCTTTTGTCCTGAAATATCCGGGACCAATCAGCCGACTTTGCTCCGGAGGCCTGTGATACATGTATTCTGTCACAGGACAAACCATTATTGCGGGGCCGAACATAAACTGGTCATCTATGGAACGGGTATTCCTGTCTGCAGAAAAATCCATCGGTAATCCGCGCATATAGGTATATCCTTCGCTTGTCACTTTCCAGGCAAGAGAGTAAATATAAGGCATGAGGCGGTACCTGAGATTGTCAAATTCGATCAGCACGTCGGAATATCGATCGATTTCCCAGATTTCGCGTGGGGTTTCAGAACCATGTGAACGGAATATGGGAGCAAACGTGCCCAGCTGAAACATACGGGTATAGAGTTCCTGGTAGGCAGGATCTTTACCACCCCTGTGAAACAGGCCATCATATGCGCCAATGACAAACGCACCAATGTCAAATGTCCAGTAAGGCACACCGGACATACAATGGTTGATTCCTGCAGCAATCTGGTTTCTATATACTTCCCAGTTAGCCCCGATATCACCTGACCAGGTTGTGGAAGCACTGCGTTGCTGCCCTGCAAAGGTTGAACGTGTAAGAATATAAGCCCTGCGGCCGGATGTCTCCTCACGCCAGAACTTATATAAATCATCTGTCATCATCAGAGAGAAGGCATTGAGATATCTTGCCCATGATCCCAGGTGATTGCTGCCCATTTTTTTCATTTCATATTCGGTGGATTCTTTTGTCAGTGCATTGACAACATCAGGTTCGGTAGAATCGATCCACCATGCGTCTATTCCGGCAGAATATAAACCCTGCTTCAGGTATTTCCAGTATAATCTGTTAGCTGCCGGATTAAATGCATCATAATATTTGAATCCGGCCCAGCCGACAGGTTTATATAAGAATCCGTGTCTCAGCATATCTTTATAAATAGCTGTATTTGGGCCCAGGGCAGGCCATATGGAAATCATCATATGATAATTCATCTGATGAAACAGGTCTACCATCTCTTTGGGTTCTGGAAACAGTTCTTTGTCAAAAAACATCCCTCCCCAGTTGGCTGCACCGTTCCAGTAATCCCAGTCCTGTATGATATTGTCAACCGGGATTTTCCGTTTCCTGTATTCGGTGACAACAGCCGTGATTTCAGACTGGTTGTCGTAATGTTCCTTGCTTTGCCAGTATCCGTATGCCCACCTGCCATACATAGGTGACTGACCGGTCAAATCACGGTAACCTGCAATAACTTCATCCATGTTCCTCCCATATATAAAGTAATAATCCACATTATCAGCCACATCCGACCAGAGAGATGCTCCCTGTTCGTCATCTTTAAAAATGGTCTTGGAATAGTTATCCCATAGAATGCCGTAGTTCTGTGTTGAAATAAGAAATGGTATAACTGCGTCTGTATTGGTCTGTACCAGTTTTACCGTTTTTCCCCTGTAGTTAAAGTAGCCGTATTGATGCTGTCCGAGTCCGTATATACCTTCATCATCTGAAAGACTGAATGACTGCCTGATACTGTATGCTGAATCTGTATCGTAAACCACGGGGGTAAATTCAGGCTTTCCTGTTTCATCAAGAACGATCGAACCGCCGGGAGAAAAATATTGTATATGCCCGTCTTTCTTATACAATCTGGCCTGCAGCATTGATGATTTCAGTAAGATATAATCCTTTTCCTCCTGAATATCAATGGTTATTTCAGGAATACTGTCCATGATTACAGAAAGACTGTTTTTTCCGGAAGTACCGCCGGGCAACCATTTTACCACCCTGATAATATCATCATCATAGAATTGCACCCGCAAGCATATATTGTTGGTAATGAGTTCTGTTCCGTTTTTAGCAGGTTTAATCTCCGGAACCCCCGATCCGCAGCTACAGATAACAAAGGCAGTTAACAATGCAGCTGCAAGTGCATTTAATTTTTTCATGATGTTGGATATTAGATATAAAACCAATAAAAATGCCTGAACAGAATAAAATTATGAATTTGTCATGATTGTCCCAAGATAACAAAACGAATTGAGGCGGCATGATAACAAATGAGTACTAATTTATAAACAAATGCCACATTAACTGATGTCATTAACCGGATTAACGGACTATGATAACAATACCGGCCGGATAAATAACCGGCAGATATAAGAGGAATTATTACTCAATGGCAGCTATAAGACATAATTTTATGGTTGCCTGTTTTTTTTGGCATCAGGGTTAATAATTGTCCCCATTTGAAATTTGAATCTTGCAGACAATATTTATCTTTGCAGGTGCGTTACTCTCAAATAAAACATGCCAGCTGTAAAATTTAAATACAACCATAAATGAACAGAACCAGCCATATCCTGAAACTTACCGCCTTTTTTGTCTTTTTATGTAATGCAGCAATTGTTTTTTCGCAGCAAAACCAGTCAAAACCCACCCTGGACAAAGGCAGTATTGAAAACAGTTTTGCTTACGTAATCAGAAATGCAAGTGATTATGAGGATTCAAAAGTTGTTAAATCATGGTGGCTCTGGAGATTAAGGTCATATGTCCTTGATTCTATAAAGGAATATCGTGACAGCATTCAATATATACAGATTATGGTTGACACCAGGGATCATCGAATCGATTCCCTGAAAACAGATTTGAGAGAAGTGAAAGCATCACTGTCAGCAGCTGTCAGAGAAAGAGATTCACTTTCTTTTTTAGGCATTGGTATGACAAAGTTCCTGTACAACCTCATCATGTGGCTTCTGGCAGCTGCCCTTTTTGCTGTTCTTATTATTGTTTTTATGTTATACAAAAGAAGCAATGTTGTTGCAGTTAAGATGAAGGAAACACTTGCTGAAACAAGGGAGGAGTTTGAAGCGCACCGGAAAAAAGCACTCGAACGTGAACAGAAAATCGCCCGCGAGATGTATGATGAGATCATCAAATACAAGAATAAGTACGGGGAACTCTGATACCTGAATATCGTAATATCATTCAGGTTTTTATATTTTGTTTTTCCTGCCTTTATACTTTCACGTCACTTTTGGTACACACAACCGGCTTACTGCTTACGTTATCTGAATAAATCGGGCATTTGAAATCCGAATACTGTGTATCCCGGTTTAATATTTGTATATTTGCCTCAGAACATGAAAAATTAATTCAAATGGCAAAAAACACAGATTATTACCGTGACAGTTCCCGGTTAGCAAAAATGCTGCTTAACAATGCCAATCTGATGGCCTTGATATTGTTAATAATCATCCTGCTCTTCAGTTCATTTTTTCAGATAGATCCGGAAGAGACGGGAATTATAACACGTTTTGGCAAATATGTGAGAAAGGTTGAACCGGGACTGAATGTAAAGCTTCCTTTTATTGAAAGGGTGTATAAGGTACCTGTTGAAAGACAGCAGAAACTGGAATTTGGTTTTCGTACAGTCAAAGCCGGAATAAACACACAGTATACCAGGTCTGGATACACTGATGAATCATTGATGTTAACAGGTGATTTAAACCTGGCTGATGTGGAATGGGTAGTGCAATACCGTATTGACGATGCCTATATGTTTTTATTTAAAGTGAGAAATCCTGAGACGACATTGCGTGATATTTCGGAAGCCGCCTTGCGGCAGATTGTCGGAGATCGCACAGTGAATGAAGTCCTTACAGTAGGCAGGACAGAGATAGCAACACAAATGGAAGAACTTGTGCAACAAGTCTGTACCGAATATTCACTGGGCATCAAAATTGACCAGGTGGTTCTTCAGGATGTCAATCCTCCTGATCCTGTGAAGGCAGCATTTAATGCAGTGAACCAGGCACAGCAGGAGAAAGAAACCCTGATTAACCAGGCAAAATCAGAATACAATAAGGTCATTCCAAAAGCCAAGGGACAAGCCCAGGAAACAATACAAAAGGCTGAAGGGTATGCCACCCAGCGTGTAAACAATTCACTGGGGGAGGTAGCCCGTTTCAATGCCATTTACAGGGAATACATTAAAGCCCCTGAAGTTACAAAGCGGAGAATATACCTCGAAACCATGGCATCGGTATTACCCAGGCTGGGTAACAAAATCATAGCTGACGAGGAAGGAAACAGTGTATTACCACTTTTACAGATGCCATTAAACAAATAAAACAATTAAGTCATGAATCGAAAAAAAATCATAATAACCATCTCTATTCTGATCGTACTTCTTATACTGATACTACAAAGTGCTTTTATCGTAAAAGAAACAGAGCAGGTTGTCATAACCCAGTTTGGAAAGCCGGTTGGAGATGCCGTTGCAAAGCCTGGTCTGAAGTTTAAAGTTCCCTTTATCCAAAAAACCAACTATTTTGAAAGAAGATATATGGAGTGGGATGGGGACCCAAACCAGGTGCCAACAAAAGACAAAAAATTTATTTTTGTAGATACATACGCCCGCTGGCAAATAACAGATCCTCTTCAGTTCTTCAAAAGACTCACAAATGAAAGAGGTGCACTGTCAAGACTTGATGATATCATTGACGGTGAAACAAGGGACTATATTGCTACCCATAATATTGAAGAAGCGGTTCGGTCTACCAACAGGACGCCCGTATCAACAGGTGTAATCAGTGAAGAAATAGGAGACACCCTTATTGATATTAAGGTTGGAAGACAGGAAATACAACGTCTGATACTTGAAGCTTCAAATGAAAAAGCACAGGATCTTGGAATTGTCATACTCGATTTCCGTTTTAAGCGTATCAACTATGTAGAAGAAGTCAGTGCGCAGGTTTATGAGCGCATGAAAAGTGAACGGTTCCGTATAGCTGATAAATTTCGCTCGGAAGGTCAGGGTGAAGCTTCACGTATCAACGGCGAAAAAGAACGGGAACTTAAAAAAATCCAGTCAGAAGCTTTCAGGCAGGCTGAAGAAATCATGGGAAAAGCAGACGGAAGGGCAGCAGCCATTTATGCCGGTGCATATGACCAGTCATCAGCATCAAGAGAACTATACAGCTTCCTGAAATCCATGGAAACATTTGAAAAAACATTTGATACATCCACCACGATAATCCTGTCCACAGACAGCGAACTGTTTAAATACCTGAAAAGCATGAGGTGAACACTTTTAATTTCTTTTTTGTTATACTTTTGCGGGTGATGCTCTGATTCAAATCCAGCCATTTGCTTTGGAAACCCTTATTTATTATTAAATCAGAATTTATTATTACCGGAGATAATATGCGAAAAATTTGTATCTTATAAAATATTTACAATTTATATATGTATAATCATCTGAGTGAACAATACAGGAAAGAATACGGAACATTACAGGAAGTTGATCTCAATGTCTACAAGAATATCATAGGAAGCAGGAAAGTTGAGGAAATCAAGAAGCTGGCAGAGTTGCTGTATGAGAAAAAATGGACTCATGTCAACTCCACTTTCGCCGGCGGGGGAGTGGCTGAAATGCTGAAAAGCGTTGTTCCGATAGCAAGGGGACTTGGAATAGACTGCACGTGGTATTGCATAGAAGGTTCCGAGGATTTTTACAGTGTTACCAAAAGATTTCACAATATTATTCAGGGGCTTGATCAGAAATTTACCCTTGAAGACCTGCTGGATCTTTATATCAATACAAACAGGAAAAACTTCGAAGACAACAGGATCATTTCTGATTTTACCGTTGTGCATGATCCGCAGCCATGCGCTTCGGTTGTTCACGGGCATTATGAAGGGAAAATGGTCTGGCGTTGCCATATTGACACTTCCAATGCCAACGAGCTGATCTGGAACTTCCTGTTGCCATATATCAACAACTATGACGGCGTGATTTTCTCGCACAAAGATTTTGTCAGGGGAGGGATCAAAAAGCCGGTTTACCAGATCACGCCGGCTATCGATCCGTTGCAGCCAAAAAACAAACTGAGAACACGGAAACAGGCACTGAATACTCTGAGCGATTTATTGAACAAGCATAACATTGATCCGGAAAGGCCAATTGTATTAGCCGTTTCACGGTATGATGTCCATAAAAACCAGAAGACCATCATTGAAGCCTTTAAACAATTTAAAAAAGAAAACGGAAAGCTGAATCCCATATTGATCATGGTTGGAAACCTGGCTTCAGATGATCCTGAAGGTCTTGAAATGTATCAAAAAATGCTGAAACAGATCGACGGAGACAAAGATATTTATCCATTGCTCAATATTGAAAACAATGATGAGTCTATCGGCTCACTGATGAAACTTGCAGATGTTTTTGTTCATATATCAACCAAAGAAGGTTTTGGTCTTGTGGTTACTGAAGCCATGTGGCAGGGGACACCTGTAATCGGCAGTAATGTGGGAGGAATCAGGCTGCAGGTCATTAACGATAAAACAGGATATCTTGTCAATCCTTACCGGGTTGGGAGAATAAAGACTTTTTTACACTATATTCTGTCAAACAAGGATGAAAAAGAGCGCCTGGGGTATCATGCAGTGGAGCATGTCAGGGAAAACTTTTTAATAACCAGACTTGTCAGACGTTATCTCATATTGATGCGGTTCATGCTGGGTATTGATTTTCCGTATTTCAGAATATAGCGATCATACAGTTATGCAACCGGTGCCTGCCTGAATATGATTGAGCTTGTTTGCCGGGATCATCTGGCAGACCCGGGATTACATTTACCATATTTTTTTCTTCCTGATGATATCATTACTTTTGTTGTTGGTAAAACATCCTGGTAACAAATCGTTCCGGAATAAACCGATAATAATGATGGAAAAGTTTAATTTTTTATAGGAGACTGGACACTAAAATATACAGTGCCGGAATCAAAATTCAGTGTTACAGCAACCGGCAAGGGCGAAGGGACCTTTAAAAGAGCCCTGAACGACAGGTATTTTTTTTCGATACACTGTTTATGAGCTGGCATGATACAAACCTGATTCAGACATTTCAGAAGTTAAACGAAGACCACCTCATTCTTAGAATGTCTATGCCACTTCGTGAACAAAACTTCAAACCTGTTCTGATTGTTGATCTGTTCAGAAAATGAGAGGCATCTTGCTGGATGATTGATGCAGGAGGGGATCCGAAAAGCGAAGAATGAAATCTTTAAAGCAACACCGGTTTAATCTTTTTGTTTTGCATCACATTGCAAAATTTGTATATTTATTCGCTGTTATGCTTTTTATTCATTTTGTATAATCAAACTATTTTAGACACCAGAATACCATGAGCGAAAACATCTCAATCAGTCCAGGGGGAGAAAAATTTCCGTTACCGGAACCTGAAGATTATAAAAAAGAATTCGAAAAATTAAGAATCCGTGTTGAACAGGAACGGGCAAAGAATCGTGAAATCGTTGTGGTGATGGGTGTCGGATTTGTTGGTGCTGTTATGGCTGCCATTGTTGCTGATACTGTTGACAAAAAGGGCCAGTCCACCAAATTTGTTATCGGAATGCAGCGTCCCAGTGTACGCAGCTTTTGGAAAATCCCTTTGCTTAATCGCGGTGTTTCTCCTGTTAAGGCTGAAGATCCTGAAGTAGAGCCGATGATTGCAAGATGTGTCAACAAGAAAAAAACACTAATTGCTACTTATACCTATGATGTCCTTAAGCTGGCTGATGTGGTTGTGGTTGATGTGCAGTGTGATTATATCAAAGAGGATCTGGGGAATGTCCGCACAGGTTATACCGATATGGCAGCTCTTGAGACTTCCATTGGTATCATTGCAGAGCATATTTCGCCTGATACGCTTGTTCTGATCGAAACAACGGTGGCACCCGGTACGACAGAGCAGGTAGCATATCCGATCATGAAAAAAATATTCAGGAAACGGAAGATTAAATCTGATCCTTTGCTGGCTCACAGTTATGAGAGGGTTATGCCCGGCCGTGATTATGTTGCCAGCATACGCGATTTCTGGCGTGTCTGCAGCGGTATTAATGAAGAAGCAAAACAACGGGTGGTAAAATTTCTGAATGAAGTGCTGAATACGGATAAATTTCCGTTAACGGTTATGGATCGGCCCATTGAATCAGAAACAGCCAAAATTGTTGAAAACAGTTACCGGGCAACCATTCTTGCTTTTCTGGATGAATGGAGCCTCTTTGCAGAGCGCAACGGGGTGGATTTGATCAAAGTCATCAAGGCCATTAAAGTACGGCCGACACACAGCAATATAATATTCCCGGGTCCGGGAATAGGAGGATACTGCCTGCCAAAGGACGGCGGACTGGGTATCTGGTCCTATAAGCATATTCTTGGCTTTGAAGACCATATTTTCAAGATCACACCCCTGGCAATCAACATTAACGATACGCGCGGCTTACATGTCGGACAGCTTACCCGTGATGCATTGCGCAATATGGGGCAACCTATTGCCTCATCAGAAGTTCTGGTGCTCGGAGCGGCCTACCGTGAAGATGTTGGAGACACCCGTTACAGCGGTTCAGAGATTATTATCCGTAAGCTGGCTGAAATGGGTGCTGAAATACGGGTGCATGATCCCTACGTTGAACATTGGTGGGAATTTGAACAGCAGGATACCTATCCGGCAGCAGGACAAAGCAAAGCTAAATTCTTTCGAAACCAGGAGAAACTGAAGGAAATCAGTATTGAAAAGGATTTAAATAAAGCACTGGATGGCGCAGAGGCAGTTATTTTTGCCGTACGTCATGAGGCATATCTTGATCTGGATCCTGAAAGAGTAGTAAATGCAATCGGTCAGCCTGCTGCAATTATTGATTGTTTCGGAGTGCTTACGGATGATAAAATCCGGCGTTACTTCCAGCTTGGCTGTGAAGTAAAAGGATTGGGACGAGGACATATTCAGCGCATTAAAGATCAGATGCGCAAGGCATAGTACATGCGATATTATCTAATATTAAATAAACAGGTATGAAGTATTTATTGAATCTTTGTTTAGCTGTTGTCACAAGCGGATTGGTTGCAGCACAGAATCTTACCGACATCAGCCTGAAATGGAAAAACTCAGACAAACAGGAAACCAGTATCTCATCCGAAACCGGAAATTTATATAACCAGCTAAGTCATCATGGTCCGGCAGTTGAAAACGAGTGGATGGGCCTCAGGATTTACTTCGATTACAAATGTGCCATAGATGTATATAATAAAACCAACGTACGTCTCGAATTGGCTGAAGCACAGTGGTACCCGACACCGGAACAACAGCAAAACGGATGGGGGGCAGACCAGTATAAAGTCAGCAATACTGTTGGTTTAGGTGGTGTGCGGTTATGGGACGGTGAGGACGTTATATATCTTGAACCCGTTAGAAAAAGAACGGCCAGGGTGGTAAAGGAAGCAACCATTTCATATATGGAAATGCTTTCTGAAGGCGTACCATACAAAGGGGATAGCATTGACATCCTGATGCGTGTCACTGTATTCTCCGGTATCCGTGAAGCAAAGGTGGAGTCTTTTGCTTTGTGCAATAAACCTGTGCAGTTCCTCACCGGCATTAATTATCATAAAGATACCCAAACCAAACAGGGAGACAACTATATATGTACCTGGGGTGTACATCCGGAAGATGTAGCTGCATTTCAACTGGCAATTGGTGCCGGAATCATTTACAATCCCGATGATTTTGAACAGGTTAAGAAATCAGAAAAAGAGTACCAACTGATTTCAAAACCAGCCAAATACCTGAAAACATGGATTAGCTCAGCCAGCGAAAGAGACCAGGATCTGAACTCCATGGAAAAATTCATTGAATACCTGGAAAGTTTTTAAAGATTGTTTTATACTTTTAAAGATTTACTTATTGTAAATATTTGATATATTGACATATAATAAATAATCGGGCAGGGGATTACCCGTATTCTGCTCCACCATTCTTGTATGCCATAAAGACTTGTTATGAAAAAATATCTGACCGGTATCCTGTTCCCCCTGGTTTTTATCCCCGGGTTTTCGCAGAAGTATCAGAATTTCAAAGTATCAATTTACTGCACGGCTTATGACGTGGAAAAAATGCAAGATACGGTCAGCTACCTGCTGCCGCGGTGGAATGAGATAAGCAGGCAGCTCAAAGTTGACAAAATATATCTTGAGACACACCGTGACCTGATGATTGCCGGCCAGGAATCCCTGGATAATGCCAGGCAGTTTTTTGAAAACAGGGGGCTGGAGGTAACGGGCGGTATTACATACACCATAAAAGAGTCCGATCGCTTCAGGACATTCTGTTATGATGATCCTGCTGACCGGGAAAAAGTAAGAGAAATTGCGGAATACACAGCAAAAAACTTTGACGGGTTTATCCTTGATGATTTTTTCTTTACAAATTGCAAATCTGACGGTGCCATCAAAGAAAAGGGCAACAGGAGCTGGACTCAATACCGTTTGGATCTGATGGTTGAGGCTGCGCAGAGCCTGGTTATAACCCCGGCAAAAAAGATCAATCCGGATGTTAAGATCATCATTAAATATCCCAACTGGTATGAGCATTTTCAGGGTCTGGGTTTTAACCTTGAAAAAGAGCCCGGGATATTTGACGGCATTTACACAGGCACCGAAACAAGGGATGCGGTACTTAGTGAGCAGCATCTGCAGCCATATCTCGGTTACAATATCTTCCGTTATTTTGAGAATATCGCACCCGGCCGGAATATGGGCGGGTGGGTCGATCCTTTTGGCATGAATTATTATGACAGGTATGCTGAACAACTGTGGATTACAGCATTTGCCAAAGCTCCTGAAATAACTCTGTTTAATTTCAGTCAGCTGAGCCGTCCCATCTCTCCTTCGGGCCAATCGCCCTGGCAGGGTCAAAACACAAGCTTTGATTTTTTTGAGATGATGCAACCTGTCGGTTATAACAGCGGGGAACCGGTTACACCGACCACCCTTGCAAGGGTTGCAGGTTATGCCCTTGAGGCGGTTGACAAAATCATGGATCATACAGGTAATCCGGTTGGTATAAAAAGCTACAAGCCGTTTCATTCCACAGGTGAAGATTTCCTGCCGAATTACCTTGGAATGATTGGCCTGCCAATGGATGAAATGCCGGAATTCCCGGAAGCGGAGAGGTTGATACTGCTCACTGAAAAAGCAGGATTCGATCCGCATATTATTGATAAAATTAAAAATCAGCTGGCTGCAGGGAAAAAGATCGTTATCACATCAGGCTTGCTGAGGGTATTGCAGGATAAAGGATTAAGTGATATCGTCGAAATAAGGTATACCGACCGGAAAGCGCTGGTGCAGGATTATACATGTGGCGACTATCGGCTTATTCATGGCGACAAGCCTGTATTGATGCAGCAAATCCGGTACCTTACAAATGATTCATGGGAGATTGTATCAGGGATCTCAGGAGCCAGTGGATGGCCCATCCTGCATATGGCTGACTATTCAAAAGGAAGGCTCTTTGTCCTGGTCATCCCGGATAATTTTGCCGACCTTTATAACCTGCCTCCCGCGGTATTGAATAAAATAAGGGAAACTCTCTGCAGCGAGATGGAAGTTTCTATTGAGGGACCTTCGAATATAGGTCTGTATCTTTATGATAATAAAACATTCATCATAGAGTCATTTCTGGATCATGAAACCGTTATGAAGATCGTTACCGCTGAGCAATATACCAGGTTAACGGATCTTATAACAAATCAAACCTGTGAAGGAGAACAACGTCAGCAAATATTTTACAGGAGATCCCCGGACAAACTCAGCAAAAATGCCTTTAGCCTGACCTTAAAACCGCATTCGTTCAGAATATTCAGGTATGAATAAGAATGCAGGTTCTTTTTTTTGAAGCACGACCCTGCCAAACCTGCCGGAAATGACTTTATTTTCAAATATCTTTTTATCTGTATTATCCGATGTTTTTCTGTAATTTTACAGGGAGTTAAGTCAATATAAATACAGATGCATTGAAAAACATAATTGATTTAAAATGAAACATTTAGCTCAATTTGAATATCCCGGGGAATACAAAATAATACTCCGTGATTCCTATGCAGAAAACGTATATTACGGACTTGATGATTTTGATTGCAAATATCTGAAAATTATCCAGTCAAAATTCGGTTGTCTGAACAGCTTTCATACCATCCCTGATCGTGTGAAGATGGAAATGGCCCCTTTTGAATGGAGCGAACATAAAAACAAGTTTGTTTTGAACGAAAATAAACGAAAGGCCATACAACTGAACAGGCTTGAAAATGTTGTGGTCAGTCATTCTGTTACATACAACTGACAGGAACAGCAATAACTCTTTTTCAATAATCATATTGCCCAGACTATTGTATGCTTCAAAATCATTTTCTGCATATACATTATAGTCCGTCCCAATGTTGATAGAAGGGATTAAAATAACCGGGGACTTTGTAACCGATAAGCTGACTCACGGGGAAAATCCATTCGTGAAAGCTATCGCGAGGAATGAGATGTGTGTGGTCATTTATCTGTTGACATGCATAAGTCCTTTATATTAATCCGTATTATTTTGTATATTAGTTTCATAAATATTGTAAAATTTTGAGCATATGAAAATATTGAAGACACTTACAGCACCTGTTCTGATCTTATTCACAACTGAGATCTTTGGCCAGTATTTGCCCGACTCTTACCAGCCAATGTTAAATGAAATTGTTACCCATTTTGAGACTATTCGTGGCACAAATTCAATTACACAAGGCAAGAATACTTTAAGTATTATTGACGAGAATAAAATAGCACTCCGCATTAATCATAAAAAAACGGTAAAGAATCTTACTTTTATAAAGGAACCTGACGAGGAAGGCAGTCTTTACTGGGTAGCTGCAAACGAGATTACAACAGACATGGTAAATAAGTATGAAGATTTCCTTACAAAGATACTGGAGTCTATGCATAAATTATCGGAAAAGAAATCAAAAGAATAGTGAATTAAAGGTTCACCATGGCTTCATCAGCCCTGCGTGTCAGAAGAAAATAACAGCCTGTGTGTTTAAGCTATGGTAAAGTCTTAAATCCCTGATTAAGGTATCGGTACCTTTGCCAGCATTCACAAATCAAAAATTATTTTTGTTAATTGAACATTTAATTGTTATATTGGACTCGTTATATGACATAATTTTTTAATCTTTTATGTTAACCGGAAAGAGAAACAATTAATAACCCGGATATATGTAAAGAGTTCAAATAGTCACTTTATTTCATAAATCAAATAACCTTAAACTTAATAACCCTTAAATCCCAAAGGAGGAAATAATCATGATTAAAAAAGAAAAAACCTTAATGTTTGCAGCTGCTTCTTTATTGATTCTTGCATTCATCTATTGCTCATCTCCCGAATATGTTGTCAATCGTGAACATGATTTTCAACCCGGACTGACAAACTGGAAGTATGTTGTTGATAATAATGTAAAGCAGGAAGCGAAATACAAATTCAATGAAGATGGTGATATTATTGCCATAGAGCTTTTTGCATTTGGTAAGCCCTATGGGATCTGGAGTAATCTGGATTACATTACTGTTAAAGACAGTACTACCGGTGAAGAGATAAAATACAGAGTTTGTGCCAGAAGAGTTCATTTCAATGCTTCATCCCGCCTGAAAGACTGGGAAGATTCAACTGTGGCTGTGGTAATTAATAATGTACCCAAAATAAAAACGGTAATTACCAAAGACGGTAAAGGTAATAAGCTTTATACAGACAGTTATGAATATGATGATTTAGGAAGAAAAATCAGGGCAACACGTACCAGGTATAATTCCAGTGGTAATACAACAGTTACTGATGAATATACTTATATATCTGATAAAAATATCGGAATTCAATCAGAAGAATTCTATTACAAAATACCAAATGTTTACTATAGTTTCGAGGATTATATCAATTGGTGTACGAAAGCATATGTTACAACAACATTAGAATAAACAACTGTTTGGTAAATACGGGCCAGGATTCTTTGTGTGTGACTTACAGCATATACCTGTTCAGATAAAGGTCAGTGTCAGATCAGACAGGATATCATTCAATTAGTTTTTCGAAATTAAAGTACTAAAAGAATACGTTACATATTAAATATATTATTTACTATTAATTTTTTATTAATAGGGATATATATCATATTTCAAAATAATCCTTTATCTGATTTTTTGCACAGGTTTTATGGCTATTTATGCCATCAGGGTGAGAATCTGAATCTTTTCAATCATAATATTGTTTTACCGCTGTGCTTTCGATGCCTTGGCATTCACATCTTTCTATTCACCGGAGGCTGGATTTATGAGTTTTTTATATATAAAACAAAACACAGGATATCAGCCTGGTTTTTAGTCGTTGGAACGTTGCCAATGATTATCGATGGAATCTTTAATATCTCAAAATCGGTTAATTGCGATTTTCTGGCATTCATCTCTGGCTCATTGTTTGGTTTTACCTGCAGCATAATTATCTTGCAGGGTATTTCAAAATAACTTCCTGTAATCTATCGAAGCTTATTAATGCGGAACTGAATAGTGAATATAATTAATTATCTAAAAAACAGATTATTAAATAAATATATTCAGGAGATTACTACATCATAACATTCAGGCAATTCCTGCTGCTTTCTAGTCTTAAAAAGAGTTGGTTTCTTTCTTTTAAAATCCATAATTTTAACGGACAAAAAACCTTATAACAAATTCTATGGGAACAATTCACATAAAGGTCCGATTTTTAAGCATGATCTTGCTGGTTACTGCTTTTGTTTCATGTAAACAAAAGACTATACAGCCGGTTGAAATTGCTCATGGCCCGGTAAAAAGAGTATATGAGTTACCTGATGTCAAAGGCAAGATTTACTATGTTGCTCCTGATGGCAAAGCTGATGCGGATGGTACGGACATTAACCAGCCTGCCTCAATTGAAACGGTCATCTCAAAGGTCATTACAGGTGACGCCATCATTATGCGCGGGGGAGTTTACCGGACTGGCAATCTCACATTTAATCAGGGAATAACCATACAACCTTACCGTGATGAACAACCGGTGCTGAAAGGTACGCTTGTGGCTGGTAACTGGCAAAAGATTAATGACAGCTTATGGGTAACCAACTGGGAATACCTTTTCCCGGCTGGTCCGGAAGATTGGTGGAGAAGAGAAAGGGAAGAAAAATTCACTCCATTGCACCGCTTTAATAACGACGGGGTTTTCATTGACGGCAATTACCTCCAGTCTTCCGGCAATAAAGAGGAAGTTAATGAAGGTACCTTCTGTGTTGATTATAAAGCAAGACAAATATATATTGGAGTAGATCCTGCTGACAGGCTTGTAGAAATAACTGCCTTCAGAAAAGCCATTTTCAGAACAACCGGAAAAGTCCACGGGAAAGTGTCAGATAAAAGGGGCCCAAAGATATACGGTTTGGAGATCACCCAGTATCCTGACACGATGGTACATATTGACGGATACTACCCAAAAGGCATTTCATCCGAAGAGCAGCATGGAAAAGATGTGGTGGGTACTTTATTTGAAAATTGTACCTTCTCAGACTGTTTCAGAATCGGCGTTTTTGCCATTGGTGACAGCCTTATTATGCGAAATTGCAAAGTCCGGAACACCAATACCGAAGGTGTTTATATTGTTGCTTCCGCAGACATACTGCTCGAAAGAAATATTTTTGCATATAACAATATAGAAAAATGGACAGGCTTTTTCCCTGCGGCGGTTAAAATTTTCAATCAGACCAGCCGTGCAACCTGCAGGGAAAATCTGATAATTGACCATCCGTTTTCAAATGGGATCTGGTATGATGTTGGAAACATCGACGGGGTATTTGTGAATAACAGGTTAGAAAAAATCGGGGCCATTGATGGACTGTTTCGTGACGATCAGGTCTGGCCCAGCAATAACGCTTTCTTTTTTGAAATATCCAAAGGAGCCATTTGTGCAGGCAACGTTTTTCTGAACTGCGATCAGGTTCTTATTTTAAACAGCTGTGATGTTAAGGTTTACAACAACACATTTATTAACAGCCGTGCCTGTTTTGGACGTAATTCACGAGGTGATGAAGCCGATCATTTTGGCTGGCATATAACAACAGGACCAGGTGTAGATGAGCGGGAAGGTCATGTATTTATAAATAACCTTATTGTGATGGAAGAGGACTATCCAAAACCACAATTATATGTCTGGCAACCGTCATATATGTGTCAGCGCCTGAATAAGCCTCAGCTGGCAGCATTGGATCATAACATATATGTAAGGCGTTTAAACACAAAAAACGCCCCTCTGATGCTTTGGAGCCCTGCCGGTAATGAGAAATGCCAGGCTGTCATTCATTCAACCGGAGAAATAACGGAGTTATATCCTGATTTTTCACAAAACAGCAATTATCTAAAGGATTACCATAAACCGGTTTTTGCTGATGCAGTAAATGGTGATTTTCATTTATTGAAAGAATTTACTGACAAAAACAAAGGAACAAGCCTTCCTGACGAAGTAATCAACGCTATGGGATTAATTGGTCAGAAGGCTGCATTTATTGGTGCTTATCCGGTGAAATAACTGAACACGCTTTTTGCAAAGAGTAATGAAGTAAAAAAACCACTTCATTAATTTTTACATATTTTCCCTGTTAGAACACTGTTACCGGTAATGATATTAATAATATACTGTGCACCGGACTTATCGGTAAAATCAAGCTTAATGGTATTAGGACCGGCATCCAGGTAACCAGATTCCAAAGTTTCTATAATTTTCCCTGTAATATCATATATATTTAACCGTACCTTTCCGGGAGCATCTAGTGCAAAGGATACATTTACAATTCCTTTTGCCGGATTTGGCAGAATATTCAAATAATTTTTCGTCAGGTCTATGGGGTTTTTTATTGCATTTACATTACCAGCTGCCCACTCCAGAGACTTATGAATTATGTTATTAAAATCATTGGTGGCAAATGTACCCATACCAGGATTGATGGCCCCAAAAACGACAATATTGACAGGAATTGTGGTACTGCTGCCGGTTACCACTGAACCTGCAGGAATGGCCCATAATGTAGGGAAATCAGCCATAACAGCATCCTGGAATGTAGCCAGCTTTATTACACCTTCCATCGTTTGATCCAGCTTGCATCCGGTTACACCTAAATTATTTATCTCAGCAGTTGTCCAGGCTACTTCTGCATATTCTTCGTACGCAGATGTAATATAATGCTCTGCGTTATTGATGATCAAAGTCTTTACTCCGTCAGTTCTCTCTCCGCTTCCTGACTGGTGAAACTCAGTATCATTATTCGTTATGAAAGCCCATTTATCAGATCTTACCGCATAACCTTCAGTCGTTACACATGGTATGGGAAATCCGGCGGTTGCATAGGCAACAGCATCTCCCGATCCCACTATTTCTGAAATATAAACAGCATCATAATCTGCATATTTATCTGCAGTTACATAAGAACTCTTGAAAGTAGAAGCATCAACATTTGTTATGACCCATCCTTCAAACGAAAGATAATTCATCAGTGCAATATCACAATCTGCTGTAACATCGCCAACCCACAATAAAAATGTCTGACCAAAGGCAGCTTTACTGAATAGCAATAATGTTAAAAATAAGAAAATCTTGTAAAGTTTTGTTTTCATAGTATTTTGGATTTAGTTACTCAAAAGCGACTTTTGAATATTAAATATAAATAAAAAAAAGTGTTTTTTTAAAATTATTTATATCTATATATTTTAACACGTTGAATACCATGATTAAAACCCCTGAATTGCAAGCCGCTACCCGATTGGTTGACATCGGCGGCAGCTCCCAGGTCGTATCTTAATAAAATATCATCACCGCTAAGTTTACGCTCCGGAATCCACTGTCCGTTATCAAACCTGCCTGCTTCAACCCATGAAAGTCCGGCTATCGGATCACCGGGAGTGACGGGTGTAAAAATTATCCTGATATCATATCCTGAAACAAGATATTCATCAGGTCCGGTGGCAATAAATATGCCATAGCCGAGTTCAGCAACCTGTTCAGGATTACGGCGATTTCGCCATCGCTCAACTCCTATTTTATAGTTGCCCAGATAAATATCCTGAGTTTGTTTATTTGAATTCAGCCATGCTGCTGCAATTGTACCTTTTCCCTGGTGTTCAAGAATAACTGGTGATAATTGTCGGAGTATTTTGTATGCTTTGGCCAGAGGTAACTCTTCAAGGTCCTCAGGAGGTTTTACAGAAGCATCCGGACGTGGTATAACAAAACGGGCAGTGTTATCCACACCCATTGCTGAATATCCAATTGCATCATGTTGTCCGATTGCATAAAAAGCATTTGCTGCACCGGTAATGTCACCTCTTGATTCAGGCACAAACAACGGATTACCATAGCGGTTAAACAATGCTGCCCATTCGTCGAAGTTAGGCAGAT
Source organism: Bacteroidales bacterium (assembly GCA_016933335.1). GTDB lineage: Bacteria > Bacteroidota > Bacteroidia > Bacteroidales > UBA10428 > JAFGPL01. The sequence goes on from JAFGBD010000025.1 coordinate 128,891, forward strand.
AGATGTCCGGGGCATTAATGTCAATGCCTGGTGCGCCAGCCTTCCAAATGCTGATAGTGAGGGGTTCAGGACCACCGCTTGGATAATCGCCGGGGCCTTTATCCCCGGGCTGTACAATCCATGAGTTTGTAAACACGGGCAGGGGATATTCGGCTTTGCCTGCTGCTGCCATAATATTCATATATTGCGAATAATTCCATGCCATAAAAATTTCATCGGTGGCAGGTGTTTTACCAAAAACCTCCTGCCAGGTTCCGTTTGTTTTAAAACCGGCATCTCCCCATACCATAAGTAATTCGGGCATAATCGAATCCTTTTTATTTTGTAAATAATCCATCAGTTCATCCGGAACAGATGAGTGAAATGCTTTTTCAGCTTCAGCACATCGATCACGTGAATCACCTAAAATGCCCACCTCATTTTGAAGCTGTATCATTATAACCGTTCTTTTTTCTGAATCCACCTCGCGAATATGTTTCATGAATGCTGTATATGCACGCGTATCATATTCCATATTTGTTTTACTAAACGTTGATAATACTTCGATTGACTTGCCGCTCTTAATCTGAACGCGTGGGTATTTTTCCTGGTTTTCTTTGACCCAGGACGGTACAAAGCTTGAAATGCCATTCTTCCAACTTCCAAACCACAGGAATATTATTCGCAGATCATTGGCTCTCGCATCTTTGATCAATCCGTCAACCAGTGAAAAGTCAAATTTGTTTTCTTCAGGTTCCACCCATGCCCAGGCTATAGCAACAAGAACAGTGTTAAAGTTCATTCTTTTAAGGTTTGGCCATACAGTATTCATATATTCCAGGTCGGATGAAGCCGTATTGGCTACTTCACCAGCCAGGACCAGAAATGGCTTACCATCAACAATTAACTGGCTGGCTGTGCCCTGCTTTCTCAGATGAGGAATTTCCGGATTGATTGTGGTTGTTTTTTTACATGAAAACATAACTGCCAAAAACAAACCAAACAGTAAATGGTAAAATAATCTTTTTATTTTCATGATTATAAATTAGTGTTTATATCTGTTTAACAAAAATAAAATGCATAATTAATATTTAATATCATTTTTGTTTCTATCTACAAATACAAAAACAAGGAAAAGAAACAAGCTGATCATTTACCTTGAAAAAAATCATTGTAAGCTTGTTCGTGAAGGTAAAAAGCACTCGTTATACGGGAATATTAAAAATAACCGACTTTCAACAATTCCCAGACATCCGGACATTAAAGAAAATCTTTGCCGGAAAATTTGCGAAGATCCAGTAATGAATATGCATTATTATAATATAGCTTTGGAAAGTTTTAGATAATGAGATTATCATATTGAGTTGCAGGTTTCATTATGATTGATCTGTTTTATGATTGCATTTCAAATACCAATAATTATTGATAACTTAAGTTATTTACCATAAAGTCAAATTGTGAGGCGATTTTGTCTCTTAATGCTGTAAGCATTATAGCCTGTCCCGACATGTTATGTCGGGATTAACATTGTTTAGGGCAATACGTTTAATAAGCTCCTTGTCTGAAAATCATCATAGCAAAGAGTGTCCCAATCAGCCTGGCCAAATATGATGGATAAGGGATACTACTCAGATAGCATCTCTTTCAGGATCGGGATATGTTCAGCTCCGGCCTGGACCGTAATGCTTGAGCCCTTAAAGTCGTCTCCAATTGGTTCAGATCTGCCTCCAAGGTATTGTGCAAGGAAAATATCAGTAATGGCATTAAATGACAGCCGGTTCTCAGGTCTGGCAAATCCGTGCCCTTCATCAGGATAAAGAACATAGGTAACAGGAATATTCTTTACCTGCATTGCTTTCACAATCTGATCAGCCTCCGTTTGCTTAACACGGGGATCGTTTGCTCCCTGGCCAATTAAAAGAGGTTTCTGAATACTGTCAACAAAGGTCAATGGGGATCGGGCGTCGAGTAATTTTCTCCCATCCTCGGTCCGGTGATCGCCTACTCGTGAGGTAAACATATTCAGCATGGGTTCCCAGTATGGTGGTACTGTTTCAAGAAGCGTACGAAGGTTAGACGGTCCTACAATATCAACACCACAGGCAAAGACATCAGGCGTAAAGGTTAAACCTACAAGAGTTGCGTAACCGCCATAACTGCCCCCCATGATTGCAATCCGGTTTTTGTCTGCAATGTTTTCCGCGATTGTCCATTTTAAAGCATCAATCAAATCGTCATGCATTTTTCCAGCCCATTCAAGATTGCCGGCATTGATAAAATCTTTTCCGAACCCGGTTGAACCACGATAATTAACACTTAAGACAGCATAACCACGATTGGCAAGCCACTGGTGATATGGATCATAACCCCATGAATCACGCGCCCATGGACCACCATGCACAAAGAGAACCATTGAAAGAGGGACTTTCGGGCGAGCATTACCATCAGGATCAGTCCAGTAGGGTAAAGTCAGATAGCTGATGAGATCCTTGCCATCACGTGATTTGATGATTACCGGATGCATTCTTGAAAGTTTAAGGTTTTCGAGTTTTTCCCGGTTTGTAAACAGGTAACCGGCTTTTTTCTTTGCCCTGTCAAACAGATAGTATACGACCGGACCATTATCTTTTATGTATGCTATGGTCCAGACACTGTCATCGAGGGATCGGCTTGTAACTTCCATATCACCGTCTGCAACGGTTTTCAGATATTCCATATCCGGGCGTATGGATTCATCAAGAATCTTCCACTCAGTACGCGTATAATCACTTGCTGCGGCTTCGATGGTTTTATTTGTCGGATGAATCATGATATCACTTAAATCGGCACGGGGATTCTCATATATCACTTTCTTTTCATTGGTTTTCAGATCCTGTGCTACCAAAGCAGCAGTATTGCGGTCCCGACTATCGATCAGATAAAGTATATTACCGGTTTTATCAAAAGTGATTGGAAAGGTGGTTAACATATCTTCCATGGGGATTTTATCAAAAGATTTCCATCCATCGCTTTCATCAGGTACAAACATTTCATTTCCACCATCAGGCGTCATCTGCAGGGCATACCGAATTTTGTAATCATCGTCGGTCTGAAATCCCAGAAATCTGTCGTTCTGCTGAATCATCTCCATTTCACCGGTAAGAATATTCAACAGGTAGATATCATGGAAACTTGGATTCCTGTTGTTCAATCCGATGAGAATTTCATTAGGATACTTATAGCTTACCTCCTGGATCTGTGCCATTGGCCTCATTTTCTTGCCGTTTGGCAACGTGACGGGGTTGCCATCGGAACCCAATATCTCTTCAATGGGCGTGAGATTCATATCTTCCCTGGTTTTAACATTTACTGCATGTACCTGCCAGTTCTCATCTCCTGCCAGATCCTGCAAATAGATGATCTGCTTGTTGTTATAAGCCCAGAAGTAAATTCGTATTCCTCTTAAAGTGTCTTTTGTGACAGCAATGGCAGCACCAGGATCATCTTTTGGTGCCACCCACACATTTAAGACATCATCCAGCGGAGCCAGATAACTGATCATCTGATGGTCAGGACTTATTCTCAAAGCTGCTTTGTCAGGATTACCGAATAACACCTGTCGTTGTATCAGTGGTTTTTCTTTGGAACATTGTGTCAGAATCAGAATCCAGCATAACATCATAGCTGGTAGTATTAACAAGGTGGTTTTTCTTTTCATGACTTTTTCATTTAAAGCATTTAAACAAAAATATCCTTACGTATGAAATATTTTTACCTGTGAAATGATCGTGGCAGAAAGATTTAATAAAATATTTCCGCCAAGATCACCAAAGTGTTTCAAATTTACGGCCTATCATCCGTAAATACAATAAAAATGATACTTTCCTTTTCTGAAACTTGCATTTATTCATGACAGGCAATCCGTCAGTCATATAACCTTCACCCGGGCTATCATAAGGAACGGAAATTTTTCTGCGAGTATTTGTCTTAAAATGCCTATGCATTATAGCCTGTCCCGATATAACATGTCGGGATTAACACAGCTTAGGTCTGAAATCCTGCATGCTTATTCTTATAGATCAAATCCCCTTAATAATAAATTTTAAAGCGCGCAAGCTAAAAGTTTTTTAATGAATACTTCTTGACGGAACACTCTTTTTGCAGGACAATGCGTTAAGAAACCATTCTGTGAATGGTTTTAGCATTGGGCCAGCATGAAGGGGAGAATAGA
>JAFGBD010000026.1 GCA_016933335.1 Bacteroidales bacterium
ATGTAACACGAAATTACATCATCATAAGAATAATAAAAATCAATTAAGAAAAGACCGATAGTGGTCCTATGAATGGGTAGTACTTCGTAGTGCTGGTTGATGACCTTATGGATCCGGAAGTTAAGTATCCTCCGGAAGTGATTGCATTGATAGATAGTCTAATGATGGATCTTGTAACTGATATGACCAGTGAAAAACTGGTCACTCTGGGATTTTATAAAAAGAATCCGGAAGATGCTTTTAAAAGAATTGAAGAATTATATCCCGACACTGTTTCTCAGAAAGGGTGGAAAGAATCACTTCAAGAATATTTTGACTGGATAAATGAAAACCTGACAGAATCACTTAATCAGCTTAAGGTGCCTGTCGTTTCGATTAATTCCGATATGGAACCAACAAATGTCGAAACCTGGAAAAAATTGATACCTTCATATCAGGCTAAAATAATGACCGATGTTGGTCACCTGGTTTTCTGGGATAATCCCGAGGAGTTTAACCGCCTGCTGGAGGAAACGTTGCAGGAATTTGTCACGCTTTCTGAAACCGAGTAGCAGACCGCTGTTAAATAGCTGCAATCAATAGCTTTATTAAATTTTTTTCTCTCAACTGATCAAAGATTGTTTTAGCAGTATTGTTTACAGCTGGCGTAACAGGGTAGTTTTATGCCATTGAATTCATATCTTTTCTAAATTGTCTGCTGCCATCATTAAAACACGTGTCTGAAAGGAATATTATTCTGCATTGATATAAAAATCATTTATTTATGATAGAAAACTGATGAGATTCTGTTTTTTTATCCGATATCTATAACTTTATCTAACTTAATTTCGTTAAACCATGTAATAAATCAAACCATATGTGATGAAAAAAATAATAATTCCTGTTTTTATTACTGCCATGCTTCTTGTAAGCTGCGAATTGCTGGAGGAAACTACAGGACTTACCGAAGAAGAAATCATTGAGGGCCTTAAAACCGCTCTCAACGTTGGTTCCGACTCGGCTTCAACAAACCTTTCTGTTATAAACGGGTATTATGGAAATCCCCTGGTGAAGATTCCGTTACCACAGGAGGTTGAATCTATAAGGAATAAGATCAACGGGAATACAACCCTGGCTTTGATCAGTAAAACAGTGGAGCTTGAAGATATTTTTGAAGATGTGGTTCTTGCTGTAAACCGGTCGGCAGAAGATGCTGCCAGAGAGGCTGCACCGATTTTTAAAAATGCCATCACAGGTTTAACCATATCACAGGGATGGGATATCCTGCACGGAAAAGTACCTGCAAAATCAACAGGTGTCGAAGACTTTGATTCCACAGCTGCAACAAAATACCTGTCAAAACAAACTTACGATCCGCTGACCGATCTGTATGCTCCCAAAATCAATACGGCACTGGATAAAGATCTGGTCGGTGGTTATTCTGCCACGGAAACATGGGAATCGCTCACAACCACCTATAATAATTTTATGTCAAGCAGTGAGGTGCAATTGGCTATTCAATTAGCTATAATAGCGGGAAAGAATCCTAATCTTCCGGCAGCAATTGAAACGGATATAGGCGTGTTCTCAACCCAGAAAGCCCTTGACGGATTATTCCTTATGGTAGGAAAAGAAGAAACAAAGATCAGGAGAGATCCCTGGGCCTGGGCAACAACAGCAGTGGGCAATATTCTTGAAAAAGTGTTCGGATCAGTTGACTAGTGATAGATCAGCGAAACAAACATTTCGTCTTTGGTATAGTAAAAATAGACCTTGTTTTCCCTGGCAAGCCATCCCAACGCCAAAAAAATCTGACGCATATCCAGTTTGGTGAGCTTCTTAAGTGCTGACACACTCATTGCTCCATCCGCATCAATTTTTTGCCAGATCAATCCGGCATTATGGCCAATTTTGTCCTTTTCCATATTAACAGGTTTTTTATATAAAAATAGGACTATTTTCCAAATCTTTTATGCTTTTTCATGAATTTCCGGCTGATATTAAACAGTGTACTCTCCATTTACTTCAGGCTGGTAAATAATTTTATTTATTCTTATTTCCTTGATACCTTTCGGTACCTCAAATGATATGATATCTTCTGCTTTATAACCAAGCAAAGCACTGCCAAGTGGTGAGAGTATCGAAATAAAACCTTTTTTAAAGTCAGCATCCTCCGGATATACAAGCTTGATTATCATTTTAATTTCTTTATCAAGATCCGTTACTTCTATTAATGAGTTCATTGTAACGAACTCGGAAGTGATCTCTTTTGAATCCACCTTTTTGGCTCTTCTTATCTCTGAACCAAGCACTTCTATGTTCTTCAACTCTGCTGATTGTTTATCTCTGGCTGAATTGATCAGGTTGCAGAGCCATATATAATCCAGTTCGGTAATTTGAATATCTCCTTTCATAGCTTTAATCATTTGTATAACATTCTCTTATATCATCAGTGGATTAAAAATATTAAAATCGTATACGATTTATTAAACATCGTATCCGATGCTAAATTAATCAAAATATTCATAACTTTACAATAAATAATCATTTATGCAAAGCAGATATGAAATCTTAAAACAATTAATTGACCTATGGGAAGAATACGAACAGGATGGACAACAATCGGACCTTCTTGGTTTTGCAGAATGGATGATATTTAAAATCAAGGAAGAGCCGGCTTTAAACAAAAAGATAACAGGCAAAAAACCGGTTATTGAGCAGACTGAACATTATACATACCTGAAAAATCTGGATGATCAGACACAGTTCATTGAATATATCTCAAGAATAGCACGTTACCAGGAGTTTTACACCCGTAAATTTTTTAGTGATATACCTATCAACAACCGGCTGGAATATCTTTTCCTTCATACAGTTAACCTGATGGAAAAAGCAAAAAAGACCGATTTGATTAACATTCATCTGGTTGAATATACGACGGGGATGGATATAATAAGAAGGCTCATTAATAATGATTTACTTGAGGAAACAGAGCATAAAACCGATAAAAGGGCAAAGTTGTTAACACTCACAAAAAAGGGTGAAAAAATTCTGCAACTTGCCAACAAAAAAATGACCGATGAAAGAAATATGTTCCTGACATGCATCAATGCAAATAAATGGAAGAAGGCATTACCTGTGCTTGAGGAGATCAGTGACTTTCATAATAAGATATACCTGAATCACAATGACAAACCCTATGCAGAATTGTTAAACCTCATGGATTCATTAAAACATTTGCATAAATAACAGGACGGACATAAAGAAAAACCAGTGATCAAATTATGAACATGCGAACTTAAAATGAATTTGGTATACTTTTATCTGTCAAATCGTATCTGGAATATATCAACTAACTTAATATCAAATAATAAACCTATGAATTTGAAAATTTTATCAATTCTTGTTCTGGCATGTTTGTTTGCATCCTGCAATAAACCTGATCCAAACATAAAATTCAAACCCAGCCATTCATAGATATACGCAGGGCAGGTTGATACAGCAAAACTTAAGAGAAATGAAACGGTTTATGTGCCCATATATTCCGATATCTATCACATTGACGGGCACAGAAGATTCCTTTTGACATCTACCTTAAGTATCCGCAGTACAACCCAAAAGGATTCTTTATTTGTCTTTAATATTGACTGCTATGACTCAAAAGGCAACCTGTTATGTGTATACATTGACAGTGCTTTAATCCTGAGACCACTGGAATCACTTGAGTTTGTGGTAGAATACGATGAGAAACAAGGGGGCGCTGGTGCAAACTTTATCGTTAACTGGGGCAGCTATACCGATGTAAGCAATCCCTGCATACAGGCTGTCATGATCAGTACTCACGGACAACAAGGGGTTTCTTTCGTTACAGATGGTATTAATCTGGAAAACTGATATAAAGCATTGCTGTGCTCTGGCTGTTTAATATTTTAAATTACACACGGAACAGATTATACGGAATTCTTCAAAAAGAATTAAATTTATCGGTAATCCGGTTCAATAAAGATCTTGATTTAATATAGGAGGCAACTTTCAATCCTTTGATGGAATTAAGTATTTTAAAAGATATCGTCATCATCTTTGCCCTGGCTACCCTTGTTAATTTTATTTTTGCCAGGATGAAAGCCCCGACAGTTATTGGTTATCTGCTGACAGGTATCCTTGCAGGCCCTCATTTACTCTCACTGGTTGGTTCACAACATGAAATTGAGCTCATGGCAGAGATAGGGGTTATTTTACTGCTCTTCACCATTGGTATGGAATTTTCATTGAAACACCTGCTGAAGATAAGGAGAATTGTATTTCTTGGAGGATTGATGCAGGTATCTGTTACAGCAGGTATTTTTTATCTCATATCCTCTTCTTTCTACGGCATGACATGGCAGGGCAGCCTGTTTATCGGCTTTCTCGTTGCACTGAGCAGTTCGGCTCTTGTACTGAAAATTCTGCAGGAACGGTCTGAAGTGACTTCAAACTACGGACGCACAGTTCTGGGTATTTTGATCTTCCAGGATATACTCCTTGTACCTCTTCTTCTGTTTTCAGATCTGCTGGGCAGTGAATCCGTCAACCTGACAAAAGAAGTCGTTACCCTACTGGCCAAGACTTTGGTGATCATTGCTGTTGTATACGCCGGCAACAAATGGCTGCTGCCGTTCATACTGCATCAGATAGCCCTGGTGAAAAACCAGGAGCTGTTTATCATGAGCATCTTCCTCATTTGTTTCTCAGTAACCCTGCTCACCTCAAAACTGGGGATGTCGCTGGCCTTCGGTGCTTTTCTGGCAGGACTGATGATTTCGGAATCGGAATACAGCCATAACGCTTTCGGGAACCTGATACCTTTCAAAGATATCTTTACCAGCTTCTTCTTTGTTTCAATAGGCATGCTCCTTGACCTTCAGTTCATTGTTGATAATTATCAGCTGGTCATACTGAGTGTAGTCCTTGTTATTGTCTTAAAAACCATCATCAGCGGCGGTGTGGGCTTCGTACTGGGGCATACTTTCCGCGGAACCGTGCTGGTGGGTCTGGCATTGAGCCAGGTCGGTGAATTTTCCTTTATCCTTGCAAAAATCGGTTTGGAAAATACACTGCTGACCAACTTCTACTACCAGCTGTTTCTTGCAGTTGCAGTAATTACCATGGCATTGACCCCCTTTTTCATGTCTGTTTCTTTGCCTCTGGCGAACATACTTTTAAAATTACCTCTTCCGAAATTCTGGGTCAACGGTCTGTTTCCTTTAAAGGAGATGGATGTCCCGGATTTCAGAAATCACCTGGTTATCATTGGAAAAGACAACAGTGCGCTCAAGCTGTCAAGCATGGCAAAGTATTACAACATACCCCATATTTCAATAGTATTTGACCCGCTGATAGCCAGGGAAAAAATGAATGACGGCGATAATGTGGTTTACGGAGATGCTGTCAATGAACCGATATTGCTTAAAGCTCACGTTGACAAGGCAGATATTGTTGTTGTATCTGTCGGCAGTATCATTCCTTCCATGGCTATCATCAATAAAATAAGAGGTATGCAGAAAGATGCCCACATCATTGTGAGGGCAAAATACATAAGGAATGTTGAACAGTTATACAAGGCAGGGGCAGATCAGGTCATGCCGGAGAAACTCGAAATTGCAATGGACCTGTTTAACAGGATTCTGGCTGAAAAAAAATATACAAATAAAGAGATTTCGCAAATGATGACCCATATCCGTAACATTCATCTTGGTGAGTACACTGAAAGAGATCTGATAAACAAACCTTCCATTTTTGATGAACTGCCCAGTGTTACAATTTCTGCAATCGGTATTGATGATAATTCCGATGCGGCCGGTAAATCCATTGGGGATCTTCAGATAAGAAGCAGAACCGGCGTTACGGTTCTGGCAATAAAAAGGGGAAATGAAATCATTGAACATCCGGTACCCGCAACTGTCCTCAAAAGCGATGATGTTGTTTACGTTCTGGGTAATCCCGTACAAATCAATGTGATAACCGAATTGTTTGCTGCCAGCGAATGAATAAAGTGATCCGGTATGAAAAGTGTTTATAACCTGGATATCAGAGATGTGCTTACCCGTTTTAACTCATCTGAAAGCGAAGGACTCACATCACAGGAGGTACTGGACAGGATCACTCAGTATGGTTATAACCAGTTGAAGGCCAGAAAAAAAAGAACATTCTTCCGGATGTTTATTACCCAGTTTAAGGGATTTATGATAATCATCCTGATGATTGCTGCGGTCATTTCAGGTATTGTAGGTGTCCTGGAGGGAGAGGGACTGCTCGATACTTTTGTGATCATGGGTATCCTGATCCTCAATGCCCTGATAGGGGCGTTTCAGGAACACAAAGCAGAATCGTCGCTGGAGGCTTTAAAAAAAATGGCTGCTCCGTTTACGAAAGTTCTCCGCGATGGCATGATCAAAGAGGTTGGCACAAAGGAGCTTGTCCCGGGTGATATTGTGATTCTTGAAACCGGTTCAATCGTTCCTGCTGATATGCGCCTGATTGAAGCGGTGAGTCTTAAAATCCAGGAATCTGCCCTGACAGGGGAGTCTGTCCCGGACGATAAACAACCCGGAACACTCGCTGAAGATGTGCCGCTTGGTGATCGCACAAACATGGCTTTTTCAGGCGGAATCGTTACCTATGGCCGTGGCAGGGGAGTAGTGACAGGAACAGGTATGCAAACCGAGGTCGGCAAAATTGCAGATATGCTTCAGCAGACTGAAGATACCCAGACACCCATGGGCAGACGGCTGGAGCATCTTGGAAAGGTACTGGGACTGGCAGCATTGGTTATATGTGCCGTAATATTTGCTGTTGGTATCCTGTACGGGAACTCCGTCCTTGATATGTTCATGACTGCAGTCACCCTTGCCGTGGCTGCCATCCCTGAAGGACTTCCAGCCGTTTCAACCGTTGTGCTTGCCATCGGTGTGCAACGGCTTGTGAAACGAAATGCCATCATCCGCAACCTGCCATCAGTAGAAACACTGGGGAGTGCAACGGTCATCTGCTCTGACAAAACCGGCACGCTTACACAGAATAAGATGACAGTCATGGAGGCATATGTCAACCATAAAAAAGATGTCATTGACAGGATACACCATGCCGGTAAGCTGAATAGCGAAGAGAATATGCTGCTTACCATATCATTGCTGTGCACCGATGCAGCACTAAGGACCAATGAAGACGGCAAGGTTGAGTTTTCCGGCGATCCGACCGAAACAGCACTGCTCGATTTCGGCCTGCTATATGGTGTGTATAAGGATGAACTTACAAAAGTGCATCCCCGTGTCGCTGAATTGCCCTTTGATTCCGAAAGAAAAAGAATGTCCACGGTAAACCGCATGTCAGACAGCAGCACCCGTGTAAATGTTAAAGGAGGTATGGAAGAAGTCATGAGTGTTTGCAGCAGAATCCTGATAAAAGGAGAAATCAGGGTCCTTACAGAGAAGGATAAAGACCTCGTCCGCAAAGCAAATGAGGAAATGGCAAATTCAGCTTTGCGGGTACTGGCCATGGCATATAAGGACATTCATGCGAAATCAAACCAGATTGTAACAGGGAATCTCGAGAGCGACCTCATATTTGCCGGCATGGTAGGCATGGCTGATCCGGCAAGACCGGAAGTGATTGATGCAGTCGCCAGATGCAATACAGCCGGTATCCGTCCCGTAATGATCACGGGCGATCATAAAGCCACTGCCATGGCTATCGCCAATGAGATAGGTATTTTAAGAAAGGATGATCTGTCACTTACCGGCTCGGAGCTTGAAAAGCTGGATGATGAAGATTTTAACAGGAACGTTGCAAAATATTCGGTCTACGCAAGGGTTGCCCCTGAACATAAGGTGCGTATTGTGAAGGCATGGCAGAAAAACGATGAGGTGGTGGCCATGACAGGTGATGGTGTCAATGATGCGCCTGCACTGAAACAGGCAGATATCGGCACAGCCATGGGCATCACAGGAACCGATGTGGCAAAGGGGGCCTCTGACATGATCCTGACCGATGATAACTTTGCGACCATCGTCTCAGCCGTGGAAGAAGGAAGAAGGATCTATGATAACATCGTCAAGGCTATCCAGTTCCTGTTATCAACCAACGTGGGAGAAATATTCCTCCTTCTCATCACTTCGGTATTCAATATGGGCATTCCGCTTCTGCCTATACATATTCTCTGGGTCAACCTGGTGACCGACAGCCTTCCGGCCCTGGCGCTGAGCGTGGATCCGGCAGAAGAGGGTATCATGAGACGAAAGCCCCGCAACTCAAAAAAAGGCTTTATTACGCGGGGAATGCTCTGGAGGATCATGTACCAGGGTATCATGATCGGCACCATCCCGCTCGCTGCGTTTGTGATCGGACTTCGTGACGGAGGTTTGGGTCTGGGACAGACAATGGCCTTCTCATCCCTTATCTTTGCACAGCTGGTACATGTGCGTAACCTGCATTCGAATACCAGGTCCTCACTGTCCATCAGTCCGTTGCAAAACAAGCCCCTTATTGCGGCAATACTTGCTTCTGCGGGCCTGGCACTGATCGTTCTTCTTGTACCTCCTGTACGCAACGCATTCAGCCTGGTTATGATGGATGGAAAACACTGGCTGATTGTTATGGCTATGTCTTTAATCCCGCTCCTGGTAGTGGATTTGTTTAAACTGTTCAAGATCAATGGTACAAAAGGTGATCCTGAATAACTAAAAATTTTCACATTTTCGATTTTCAATTCCAGTTTATTACCCTGTAAGATGAGCAGGTGCTCAGGTTTGAAAACACGTGAAGAAACAAAACATAAGTGATGTGGAGATACATATGCAATAAAAAGAAATACAGACTGAAGAAAACAAGTTGTGAATAAGTTTAAGGCTGATGATTTGTTATTTTTTTATCTTTGTTGACAGATAACTCTAACCTGTAAAATATAAAAATATGAAAAGAACCAAAATTTACATTATTCTGATGTTGCTGGGCATGGTATTCCTTTTTGACGGTTGCTCAAAAAAAGACAAGGATGATGACGGACCAAATTTAACTTGTGATCAGTTAGTTGAAGATTATCTAGATGCTTATAATGCATTTTTTGTTGAACAAAATTTTACAGAAGCTGCATGTAATGCCTGGAAAGATGCTCTTATGGATATGCTGAATGGTTGTCCTACTCTTCCCGCATATTATAACAGAGAGCAATTGCTGCAACAAATAGATGAAATCGACTGCAGTGTTTACAACACGGGTAAATAACAATATTAATCAGGAATCAAAGGAAAGCCCGCTCGGATGAACGGGCTTTTTTTAACTGATCTGGATTAGCATTCCTTCAAAAGGAATTCCTGCAAGTAAAACTGCTTCACCTCAGGCCTTCCAGGTTTAATGGTCAGATAATTACCTGTAAAGAATTATTCAGCAACAGCTGCTACTCCGTTCTTCTCGGTTAATACTGCCTCATACAGGCTTGCAAACGAGCTTTTGACCCACATGTTGGCAGGTATGATACCGATAAAAAGCATCGCAAATCCGAGGATATAGATAAAGAAAGAAACCAGTCCCATCGCAAAGATGGTCCATCCGTACCCCCTGGTCAGCCGCCAGCTCTCTTCAACAGCAATAATGGGATCGAGTTCCCTGTCCATCACCAGGTAAGATACAAATACGAGGCGGCAGGCCACGATAATACCCGGTATGATAATGAGCATGGTGCCCATGATGGTCAATGCTATTGTCAGAAGCCTGGATAGCACAATATAAAGGTAATTTTCCTTAAATCCTTTGATGAGCGTTTCAAATTCAGGCCTGTTACCGCGTGCTGCATGGACAAACATGATATCGGCACCATACTTGAAGACGGGCACAACAAGGATGGTATATATGAGCGCAAATATCCCGAGAATAATTGCCAGTACTCCGAAAACCGTAAAAGCACCCGGACCAATGAAATTAAATTCATCTCTCCACCAGTGATAGCTGTCGGCATCAATGTTTATTTTCAAAAACTGTGCAGGAAACGTGACGATTCCCATAACAATGACCACCAGTAAAAGCACCAGAAAATAATCGAACATGGTTTTCCAGCCGTGCTCAAAACTGCCCCCGAAAGTGGGCAGTATCCTGTTTTGATTTTGTGTTTCCATTATTTAACAATTTGGTTTTTTAAATTATAACTTTAATGACGCATTCAAATACTGCACAGATTTATAAATAACTTTTCTACGAAATGATGATCAGATTTATAATGACTTTTCTGCGAAATGATGATCAGATGTATGAAAAGTAATTCAGTGAAATCATGCTCAAATTTATGAACTGCATTTCAGTCCGGCTTCATACCAAAGTAGTGAATTAAAAAAATCCTACTTAAGTATGGATACCACTACTTTGGATGTACTTATTTTTGTCAGTGGTCAGGCTCATTTAATTTATATCTTTGGAAAATGGTATATTATCTTTCTGCAATCCTGTTCGTTCTGTCACTGGGTATTACCGCAGGAGGTATCCTGATCTCCTCGCATCTGATAAAATCATATAAGGCCGATTTTTTCTCAACCCTGTTGTTTTTCCAGGTATTCTGGTTCACTTACGGATTCTATGCCATCTGGGGACAGATCATCATCATTGCCTTTACGGAATCCTTCATTGAACCCGAGCATCTGGCCAGAATCAGTAACATCAGCCTTTTCCTGGGGGCACCGTTCCTCCTTTTTGCCTGGTTCATGTTAATAAAGCTTGCTAGAGAGCTGTCATCCAGAAATACCGGTGGTTCTTTTATCGCATTGCTTCTTTCCCTGAACTTCTTATTTATTCCGGGTAGCGGATACATGCTGAACCTGTTAACAGGCATCAAAGCCGTTATTCTGGTAAAATATGGCTTTATTTTTTTTAGCTTTATCTATACCCTCTCAGGAGCTTATGCTTTGCTGACAGTTGACAGGGATCGGTCAAGAATCAGGTATCATGATATGAAAAGTATCTCTCTCGGTTTGCTGCTGATCATGTTCCTTCAGAACATTGTTCTTTTCTTTTATAATAAAAACATATACATCGCCCTGGTATTTATATTTTTATACTTTGTGTATGGCGGATTCATGCCGGTATATTTCAGATATAAAGCAGACCTGTCGAAATTGCTGATGACGGGTGAAAACAACATGTCTGTTGAGCATTTTTGCGAAAAATATGAAATATCAAAAAGAGAGAAAGAGGTGATACATGAAATCTGCAGCGGACTTTCCAACCAGCAGATTGCAGACAGACTGTTCATCAGTCTGCAGACAGTGAAAGACCATACACACCGTATTTATGTTAAGACCGATTGCACAAGCCGCGCCCAGCTAATCAGCAGGATCAGTGAGGGCACCTGACTCACGCGGCTTAATTTCCTGCTGCGGTCACTATTGAATTCAGTATTTCTAAATAATTATATCATACATAATAAGATTCAGTTGCTTTACACCGGATCATTTTTGAATTGAATGCCCAAAAAATCCGGTTTTTTATGAAAAGTGCATGAGGGTCCCTCATACGGCATACAGGTTAAAATGTTATCTAAAAAATTAAAAATTAGCTCATTATAATTTTCATAATAGAAAATTTAGTTTTATAATTGTATATTATTTTTCTTATAAAACGATAACCCGTTTATTCCAGAATGACCCGTTATATTAATTTTGAATCATAATCCTCTTCCCTTTTCGTTAAAAATGTTATTTAAGAATATCATAAAATTTGCTATTTACTTCTTTCTGATATTGATTGCTTTGTCATTTCCGAATCACCTGAGAAGCCAGACTACTGACCCATGCGATACCATTATTCATGATAAGGATTTCACTTTTATCCGGGCTGATGACTGTTCCGGTACCAGTGTTCACTTTACTCCCGGCCTGATTGGCGGAAAAGACTACAGTTACCATTGGGATTTTGGTGACGGCCGTTCATCAAACTCCGTTACACCCACTCACGAATTTCAATCTTTTGGCTGTGCCACACATGATTTTAATGTTAAGCTGACCATTTCTGCAAAAGGATGTATAAAAGACACCTCAAAAGTCATAACAATCAGGCAGGTGACTGAGCTAAAATTTTCAGAAGTAAATTCATTCAATAATTGCGAAGGACAACCCAATGAAGAGAATAAGGAATTCACCATACGAATAACCAATAATACCAATGAAACCTGCATTACCAGTTATATAAATCTTGACTGGGGAGATAATACTTCCACAACAGTTATCAGTCCGCAAATGGAGCATACATATTTCGAACTGGGCGAATTTCCCTTAAGGGTTGAAGCTGAAAACGATAACGGCTGTATCTCGGTATTCGATCAGAATGTGGTCAATCAAAGCAATCCTACTGTAGGGATTATTTGCAAAAAAAATACGGAAGGTGTCATCCCCCTTACAGTGCCATTTGAGCTGGAAGGTTTTGAAGAAAATTCTGCAGGGACAACATATCACTGGACATTTGGAGATGGAGAATCAGAAGACTGGGATTATGATGATCCGTTCGAAAACAGCACCATTTACCATACTTACTATATCTCAGCCTGCGGCAGGCCCGATTGCCTTTTCGAAGCCGAGGTCACTGCAACAAACGGCTGTGCAAGCAGACGGGCAAGTTGCGATGCCGCTATGGTAATGGAATGTCCAAGTATCAATGATATAGAAACAGAGGGCAGTCTTTGTACAAACAACAATATACGTTTCAGCGGAGATATAAACGAAGGATGCAACTACAATTGTTCTCCGGTTTTCAACCACGAATGGGATTTTGGCGACGGTACAACATCACAGGACCTGTATCCGGTCCATCAGTATACCAGTCCGGGCAACTATAGGGTGACACTTATCGTATACAACAGCCTGTCAAAATGCAGCGAAGAACCTGATGTATTTGAGAAGCAGCTTACTATTGCCTCCCCTGCCGTTGCAATGATTGCGACAGATCAAACCGAAGGCTGTATACCAATGACTGTGAATTTCACAAATAGCAGTACAGGAAGCGATTTAACCTATCAATGGAGTGTGACACCCGGAAATAATGTTCTGATTTCCGATACCTTTTCTGCAAACCAGACCATTGTTTTCAATCAGACCGGATCGTATGTCGTAAGTATGCTGGCAAAAAACAGCTGCAATTCAGATAAGGAGAATATCAATATCGATGTTTATGATTTTCCTGAAATCTATCTGAAGGATATAGACAATTATTGCAGCGAAGGAGAAGCATATCAAATCCTCCCTGTTGTTACCGACAGCTCAGAGTCAGGTATCAAGGAATACTCATGGACATTTACAGGCGGTATGCCCTCTGCTTCAACACAGCAGAATCCTGGGACCATCACCTATGATGATTTTGGCACATATGATGTATCCGTTGCGGTGACGAATTTATGCGGGACTGTTAGTGATACTGCATCATTTATCTTTGGTGAATCAGTGAATGTTAATGCCGGTGATAATGCGGAAGTCTGCAGTGATACCATCAGTTTACTGGCTCAGCCGGAAGGAGGGATATGGAAATCAAACAGGCCGGCTGTTTTTGAAGATTCACTGGCAGCGACAACAGGAGTGATGGTTGAGTCATCAGGTTACTATCATTTTACCTATACCTATAATGATTTAATATGCGGAGCCAGTATTGATACCGTGATGGTATACTTTAACCTGAATCCCGTCGCTGATATTGAAAATTCCGAAGTTTGCGGGAAGAAAAGCCTGTGGCCGTTTGTTATTAGAAACAGAGACGGAGCCCTGTACTGTCCTGATCCATGGGTCAGTATAACATCTGATTCTCTGATAGCAGCCTATTCGGGAGAATACAGCTTTATTTGGGAAAATCAGGGATGCTCAGAAATCAGAGACACATTTAAAGTAAAATTCAAGCCCATCCCGAACGCTGCAACCGAAGATGACAAAACAGTGTGTTATACCAATAGTGATAAGATTGTCGGATTAAGCGCGGAAACCGATCTGGGACATGGTACATGGACTGGGGATGAAAATAACCAAAGCGGAGTGATACTGTGGAACAGTGATTCAACCTATTGCGAAGCAGAAATAGATGCTTTTGGCGGTTATAAATTCATATGGAAAGCAGATCATGAAGGTTGCACTGATTCCGACACACTTGCTGTGGGTTTTTACAAACAACCTGATGCAGATCTTATTCATGAAGAGATCTCCGATACTTCATTATGCGGGTATGATATTCTGCTTCCTCTGTACACGGCTGAAAACATAAAGGGCTCCTGGTTTTGTGACTCCCCCCATGCAACTTTCAGCGATTACAGCAACGACCTGATATATACCAGGGTAAGACAGGCGAATCATTATCGATATTCCTATCTGTTAAACAACATGGGATGCAGGGATACTTCAGGCGTTATCATTCAGTTTCTTGAGACTCCCGCACTGGACGGAATTATCGATACTATAATCTGTAATACACTGACAACCGATTTTCCGGTTGTACCAAACAAGTTTGATGAAAACTGGATCCTGCCGGATGATGTTAATCTTGTTCAGGTCGATACTGTTACTGTAAATACTGTAGTTCCGGGCTATGGCTCCTATCATTTGGTAAGAGTTGCACAAAACGAGATCTGTTTTGACACAGCAGACTTTTACCTCAGATTCTTCGAAACCCCTGTGGCAAGATTTGAATTATCAAAACACTGCGGAATTGATACAGTGCGTATCAGAATAAAACCCGAAAGCAAGATCGCACAGGGATGTTATTGTTTCTGGAAATTCAATATACATAATGATACAGTATGTGATCCAATCATACCTTATGAGATCGAATATTCACCACCTTCAGCACATATCGACACAACATATTACATAGAGCTGCGAATCGACAATTTCTGCGGAAGAAGCGAAATGACAGATTCCGTTGTAGTGCTTGCAAAACCTGGAATAAAGATTGACCAGGTCATTTGTTCCAATGAGCATAACAATCTTTTTATCCTGGATTCAACATTCTATCCTGACCGTTATCACACAACATCCGAATGGATCTTCGGAGACGGTTACGTTTCAGATCAGCTCTGGACCGAACACAGCTATCAAAACAACGGATTGTATGATACCGTATTTCTAACAAAGCTGATTACCACCAATAAATGCGGAACCGATACCTTATCCTGGAATGTCACGGTTATACCAGATACCGTTTTTGCCTCTTTTACCGTTGACCCGGATACCATCTGCCTGGGAGATACCATATGGCTTACCAATCACTCCAATATGAATACATGTGAATGGTACTTTGGATATGATGAAAAAATCATTTTTTCAGGAGATTCATCCTTTGTCTATGAAAAAGACGGCTCTTTTACAATTGAACAATATGCCAAAAACAGCGTTTGCGAAATCGCTGATACAGCCTATCATGGCATTCTTGTTAAGCCCATACCATTCACGCATTTTGAAATAAATGACACTGTTTGCAAATACGATACGGTACTTTTTACGAATTACTCAGAAACCGGCAATAAATTATATTACTGGGACTTCGGTAATTCCGGACAATCAACTCACTATAATCCTTATACCATTTATACAGCAGATGGCTATTATAACGTAAGACTAAAGGTAACTGACACCATCACGGGTTGTTCAGGTTATGACTCTCTGATGTTGTTTGCATATCTGCCCATTACTGATATCGAATTGTTAAACCGCCAGGGATGTTCGCCACTGGTTCCTCAGATAGCCAACAATTCCACAGGCGGAAATAAGCATTACTGGGATTTTGGAGATGGGCATACATCCCACGAATCAGTGCCATTCCATGTTTTTTATAATTACGGGAGCCTGCCTGCTGAGTTTCACATCACATATGAAATTACCGGCAATGGCGGTTGCAGCCAAAACACTTCAGATTCGGTTATTGTGTATCCAAATCCCACTGCTGATTTCACTTATAAACTGGATACAACCTACGATTACGGATCGGTTGTCCAGTTGAGATTATTTGACAGGTCTGAGCTGGCCAACGAATATAAATGGTACAACATATACGGTTTGTTTTCAACCGATCAGGAACCTGTTCTGTCATATGAATCATGTCTCGATGATACCATAAGGCAGGTAGTCATTACCGAATACAACTGCACTGATACACTCACCGAGCCTGTAAAAATAAATATCAGCGGATTGTTCTTTCCAAATGCTTTTGCCCCGGAAGCTTTTGATGTTGATGCCAAAGCCAGGTATTTCATGCCTATTGGCACATGCATAGATGAAATATATTTAAAGGTATTTGATTTCAATGGCAATCTAATATGGTCATCCACATCAGTAGAAAATGGCATTCCAACAGGATACTGGGACGGTGTGAATCAAAGAACAGGGAAATTATATCCTCCCGGAGTTTACAATTATTCAGCCGAATATAAATTCATTCACAGTCCGCTGATTCATAAAAAGCAGGGCACGGTTGTTATGATTTATTAATTGCTGGTCACTGTCTCAATTATCTCGTTTACCTAAACAGGATTTTTTCGCATTACACCGGGGGCATGAATCTGTAATCAATGTTTGAGCCGACCGGTGTTCACGGTTTAAAAAGCCTTAAAAACAGAATAATCCATATTGTAATCTTCTGACTTTTTATCAGCTCTGACAATTAATGAGATTTCAAAGGTCTTGCGAACCGGATTTTTATCGGGAATCAGGTCCATACTGACCGTTAATATACCTGTTTTTCCCCCGAATGTATAAGCTGCACCAAAAGTCTGATACCAGTCAAAATGCTGCATGGTGACAGTAGAACCTGTATAGTTCTTTTGATTTCTTACCCACATCCCTGCAAATATCGCTTTTCTTACATTTCGGCGAAAATCATGCACCTTTAATATATATATCAGGTTTGTTCCGGCAATGGCTGATTCAAAAACCGGATTCGGCCTGAATACTTTTAAAACTCCTTCTTCCTGCCTGTACTGGTTATAAAGGAATCCGGGTGTTATAATCCATCTTGGGCCGATATCTCTTGATAATTCATTAATGGCTGTTATGCTGATTGAATACTTATAATAGTTTGTTTCCCCGAACAAATCGTATTCATCGTCACTTCCTGTTATCATATAATTATCCAATGCGGCACCCAGCAATATCTTGGTTCTCCATATCTGGGGATTCTTTTTGGGCAGCAATATTCTCACAGCGGTTCCTATTCCATAATATAAAGCCAGGCCGTGATCTTCCGGCGAAATGCTTAAATAATCCGATCTTTCTTTAATGATCCCGGCTATGGGATGAAGCTGATCAGAAAAATACAGATTATCGTAATTGATATTCTTTTGTGCCAATGATAACTTAAAACCCAGGCTGCCCCTCAAGAAACCGTATCTCGATGCATTGGTGTTAATCGAGAACATCGGACTGAAAACAAAAGATGAATAACAATCGGGGCCAACGCTTGTATAATACAGCGAAAATCCCGGACCGATAAAGAAATCTTCGTTCTTCTTCAGAACAGGCAAAGGTTTATCAAAACTCAGAAAGCTGGTCCAGTCTTCACTGTTCTGATCCCTGTATATCCGCTGGCTTGTCATGACCAGACGTGTTCCCGAAGAGCCTGACATGGCAGGATTATAATAAGTATCATGCAGATAATACTGACCGGAAGAAAAATCCTGTGAAAAACAATCTCCGGCAAATGCAATTAAGAATACCCAAAATGATTTTTTTATAAGTGATCTGTAATTCATTTTCCCGGTAACCGATAAAGAAAGAGTCGTAGAATTTTGGATCAAGATAATAAAAAAATAGCAAATACATTAAAAAGTCTCAAATGAAACATCCATTAAAGAATTTTCATTTTTTCAAAAAAGGAGATGAACCGAAATCCCGACTCGTTGGGATAAGCTCACCGAAGGTAAAATATTTTCAAAGTAAGTTATCCCGAAATATCGGGAACTTAGCGAAGCGATCTCATGAGCGAAGCGAATAACTTAGCGAAGCGATCTCATGAGCGAAGCGAATAACTTAGCGAATCTCATTGCCTGTCCCGATTTATCGGGAAGCAAAGCGAATAACTAAGCAAAGCGAATAAATAAAACAAATATATACGAATGATACTATTTCCAAACAAACAGCATATCAGTAATATAAGAAATTCATTATAAGGTTTTTATTTTTCTATAAAAACAAAAATCAGAAAATAACCATACCGGCATCTGCCTTTCTGAATGATACCTGGTAAATGACTTTAAATGCTGTATATACCCTTTTTGTATAGTCATCAGCTTAATATAAGTACTTTTAGTTTTAAAGAAGCAGGAACCTTATATTAATACCCTGAAAAACAATGATCCTATTTTATGATTTTTAATCCCTCCGGAGCTTCTACTGTGGTATTGACAGTTCCGTCATCCTGCTTTTCATGCCGCACCCTGAGTATACCCATGGGTGTAGGAAAACTTCCTTCTGCCCATTGCAGATCGCATAAATGAGGTTCAATCCGGATAGTCCTGCATCCGGGTTCCATTACAGATATGCCCAGCAAATGTTCAGTGAGCCATGAGGTCGGACCACTTGACCAGCCATGGCACAGGCTGTGCCTTAATCCTTTATAGCAATAGTTACCAAAATCCCTGTGGATATCTTTTTTACCATCAGGAATAAGGGCGGTAATACCTGCTGCATTTTCTGTCCAGTCCAGGTTAAAGTCTTCCCAAAAGGTCGTTGCACCGAGCTTCAGCATGGCACCCCAGAACTTCCTGATATTATCGACAGCAGTCCGGTAATCGCCTGCCATAGCTTGTGCCTGCAACATGTAATAACCATAAAAGGTTGAAAAATCCTTCACACCCCCTGTGGTGATCACCTCCCTGTTTGCTTTTTCTGCCGGAATCATACCGGCCATGGCAAGTAAGGCAGCTGCCTGCTTGCAATTGCTATGATCAGGAATGTATTGCCTCATTTTTGATGCCATCTGTTCACATTCCCCGGCCGTTTCAATATCATCCAATACCCGGCAAAGAGCTGCACCGCGATCGAATGAAAGCACCATAAGAGCCTGCAACCCGGCATGAACACCTTTTGGATTTTCCGTAGACGGCCAGTCCAGAAAACGACTCTCATGCACCATGTTTTCTTTCCCGTTTTCATCCACCCTGGTCATTAAAAGTCTGAGAAGTCCAACGAGATATTTATGCTGTTTTACCAGGTATTCAATATCTCCCTGGTATTGGTACCAGTCGTATTGCATGATGATCCACCACATTGAATATGCGCTGATGCCATTCATCCACCTGGGTAGCGGAGTATTATCACGTCCGAAATCGAGACTTTTGGGCACGACATCATGGTAACCGAAAACGGTATTAACTGTCATCATTTCGGGATGCATATCCCCCATCCATACCATACGGTCACGTTTGATCCCATCCCACAAATAATCCTGCATGTTAAGATGCACGGTATATGCACCGGTCAGCCAGATCTGATTTAACAGGGTGTCGCTGCAGCTGAAGGATCCCAGATACTGTATATCACGTATGACAGCTATTGCACGGATCTCTTCAAAAGCAACCCTGGCTTCCCGATCCAACAGGTCAATACGTACAAACCGAAATCCCGAATTGCCGATTTCCAGCGTACCATATCCGGGGAGCTTAACTTCAAAATCACGCATGGCATGATGATTTGTTGCACCACCGGCCATCCCGGTAGTACCATCACCAATAACAGTACTCATCGTTTCGCTTACAGACTCTCCAAAACGAATACGGATCTTTGGAGTCAGTCGATTGCTGGTGGCCGTTGTAATCTGAATACCCCCGTGTAATTCTACGCCAAAATCAAGGATAAAACCCGATGTGTCATCTGCATCGTTTTTCAGCTGGCAAATCCCGGCCGGATCAATTCCAAAACAGGTCTGGCCGTCACCCGGCTTCAGAAGAATCTCCGGATTGACCACCTGATTGCCGGAAGTATCTGACATCCATACAATCCTTTGTGGTGTAATATAATATCTTGATATTTCATCCTTTTGAACCTTATCGCCGGAGAGATGTTTCCATTGTGGTGTCAACTGAGAATTCGAAAAAAAAATTGAAAACTTAATAAATAACAATATAAAAAATAGTCTTTTCATGATACAGTGAATTGGTTTTTGCAGTTTAAAGCTAATACAAGATTCTGAAAAGAAAAAGTTATCAATGCCAGCGACCTGAAACACCGGGCATGAGAATTATTTTGATATAAATGGTTAATGAATCTCTCCTGATTTACCATAAATTATGAAGCGGTTAGCTTAACCTGAAATCAATAACAGCTCTTTGCATGTATTCAAACATTATTGTAAATTTATATATCATAAAATTATGAATAATGAAAACAAAATCCTCTAAAAACCTCAACCGCCGGGATTTTATAAAAACATCCGCCACGGCTGCCATCGGGGTTGGACTTTTGCCTGTGATGCCTAAAATTTATAAAGTACCGGGACTGATGACCAGGAGTTTTGGCCGTCTCAACCACGAAGTTACAACATTTGGTCTTGGAGGCCAGGCATCCATCCAGTGGACGCCTGATGATGTCGATCCTGTGACCATTATTCTGAAAGCATTTGATAAAAAAATCAATTACTTTGATACCTCCAATTTATACGGTCCGAGTCAGACGAACTACGGCAGGGCTTTCAGACAACTTAAACTGATACCCGGTATGGCCGGATATGATGAGCAACTCAGAGAATCAATTTTTCTTACTTCAAAAACACACCTCAGAGTTGCAAAAGGGAATCTGAATGTGGAAGGAGTAAATAACTGGACCAACGGTCCGGCAGGATCTCATACCATTGACGACATTAAACGAACCCTTTCTCAAATCTTTGGAGATGGAAAAGGTAACTATCCTGAAGGAGCATACATCGATATGGTTTTAATTCACAGTCTGTCAAGCAAGGCTGAGGTCGACTTGATTTATGAGGGGCTGTATGATACTGATGCCAGAAACGAAAGGATCGGCGCTCTTGCCGCATTGCGTGATTACAGGGATGGATCAAATCTTACAGGTTTGAACCCCAAAGAGGAAAAACTCATCAGGCACATCGGTTTTTCGGGTCATTACGATGCCGGTGTGATGATTGATATGATTCAGCGGGATAAGGACAACCTGCTGGAAGGTATGCTGGTTGCTATTAATCCCAATGACAAGCTGTATTTTAACATGCAGCATAATGTGATTCCTGTGGCTGCTGCAAAAAACATGGGTGTCATAGCCATGAAAGTTTTTGCTGACGGAGCCATGTATACCAAAGGGGCACACTGGTCTAACCAGCCATCACATGTTGTCAGACAGGTTGGGAGCAAAGATGTTCCTTTCAGACCTTTGATTGAATATTCACTAACTACACCAGGAATAAGTACAGCCATCATCGGTATCGGTCAGATTTCCGATAATCCGGCTGAATGCCAGCTTAGCCAGAACATCGCTGCCTCACAGATAGAACCCGGCTGGTTGAGTGAATCTGACAGAAAAGCCATAGAAGATAATACCGCCAGGATAAAGGACGGAAAAACCAATTACTTTCAACAGGAACAGAGAGGCCTCTCAGCAGTAAACAATCCTCAGATAAAAAAGCTTGATAACCTGCATATCCAATTAACATGGGATACTGCCTATGCAGGCAACCAACCTATTGAAACTTATGAAATCTGGAGGAACAATATAAAAGCAGGTGCTGTAAAACACGCTCCCCAGACAACAAAAGAACCATTTGTATTTAATGATACTGTTGAAGATCCCGGAAAAGCCAGTTATAAAATTATTACGGTTGATAAAAAAGGCAACAAAACAGAAACAGATACTATTTCACTTGTTCAAACTGCTCTCTGAATGATTTACCATACATGATCACAAAAAAAAAGCTTCCGTCTCAATCAGTGTTGAAGAAGTTGTCCAATCACAGGTGTAGGTAAAATCAAAGAAGGCAATATGGATGCAGGCACAATAAAGTCAGTTGACAACTAATTATCTCTCAATACATTAGTCTTTATCTGAAAATCCAGTTTATCAACAAAATCCTTCGGTAATAGAGGCTTTGAAATATAATCGTCAAATCCATGCTGCAGTATATCTCTTTTTTCATTTACCGAAGCATAAGCTGTAACAGCAATGACAGGTATG
>JAFGBD010000027.1 GCA_016933335.1 Bacteroidales bacterium
AACCCGGCGGGCAGTCAATCGGGTGGTCAAATATTGAAGACAAAGGCTGGACCGAGATGAGACACAGCCTGGATTCGCTAAAAAGCAGCACTCTTGTTCAATTCAGGATTGCATACGGATCTGAAGGTACATACAATGGCAACAAGGGATTTGCCTTTGACAATATCTGGATAGGCGAAAGAGAGAAGGTGGTTTTGCTGGAGCATTTCACAAATTCATCAGATACCTTCAGCAGGAATGCAGATGATATTCTCCGGGATATTATCAGCAGTTTCAGGAAGGATGTTATCAGCCTGCAGTATCACACTTCTTTTCCGGGTTCGGATGCATTGAACGGAGATAATCCTGTAATTCCGGAAAGCAGGGTATTTTACTATGGCATTCAATCAGTCCCCTATACGCTGCTTGACGGCGGGAACATCAACGGGCACAGGTTTGACTATTATCTGAGAGACATTGATAAACGGGATATCATGCTTCAATCCTTAAGAGATCCGTATTTAAGATTGAATATTCAGACTGATTATGGTGTGAGTTATGTGGATATTGAGGCAGACATAGAGGCGCTCACTTCGATTCCACTGAGTGAGCTAACCCTGCATGTTGTCATCCTGGAGAAAGAGATTACGGGCATAGAAGGAGAGAACGGGGAGGAGAGATATCGGGATGTCGTGAAAGCACTGGTACCGGATCAGGCGGGGACCTATATCTATAAGTCATGGCAACCGGGAGATCATGAGACACTGTACTACACATGGAAATATGAGAAGGTATATGATGTCAGCCAGTTACGGGTAGTTGCCTTTATACAGGATGAGAACACAAAGGAAGTGTATCAATCAGCCATTGACAAATACGGCATTGTCAGCACAGTGACAGACAAGCCGGTGATAATCGGCGAACACATGTTTGACATTATACCGAACCCGGCAATAGATTATTTCATGATAAGATTTAAATACCCGCTTAAAACCGGCAGTTACATGACAATAACCAGTATGGATGGAAGGGTCATCCGCAATGATATCATCGAAGCCGGAATCCGGGTTCATATAATTGATACAAAGTCATTTACACATGGAATATATGTGATCAATGTAATCTCTGATAATCAAATGCTTGGAGCAAAGAGAATTCTGATTAACTGCAGGCAATAGCTTTAAGCGTCAAGGAATGGAGCTTATAACAAAGTCATTTAAGAACAAGAAGTACCTTTTCTCTGCCTGTTCATGACTGCAAATCATAAAAAATACTATATAGGGACTTCAGGATGGTCTTACAATCACTGGAAGGGTAATTTTTATCCGGAGGATATTAAAAAGAACAACTGGTTTGATTATTATACCGGACATTTTTCAACGGTTGAGATCAACGCTACCTTTTACAGAAAATTTAAAGATGAAACATTTACCAGGTGGAAGGACAAATCACCTGACAATTTCAGCTTTGTATTGAAAATACCAAGATTTATTACCCATATTAAGAAGCTGGTCAATGTAAAAACTGAGATCTCAGAATTCTGCAGACAGGCCATGTTGCTTCAGGATAAGCTTGGATGTTTGTTATTACAGCTACCCCCTTTTATCTCATACCAGAGAGGATTATTATATGAGACACTTGGTTTATTTAAGAAAGGAATCAGGGTGGCCGTGGAATTCAGGAACAGGACCTGGTTGATCAACGAATCTAAAGAAATATTAAAAAGGCATTCTGCCATTTTCTGTAATTCTGATTCACCGGTGTCCGCATTAAATGATTGGATCACAACAGATACTGCATATCTAAGAATGCATGGAAGAACAAGCTGGTATGCTTATAATTACACCAATGAAGAACTCATGAATGTTGCGGTTTTAATGAACAGGTTTTTTCAGAATGGTATTAAAACAATCTATGTCTTTTTTAACAATGATTATGGCGGATTTGCTCCTCAAAATGCAAGAATCCTCAACGACATTTTATCTTCTGATATCTCCTTAACGGAACGATAGAATATAATTATAATAACCTTAATCATGAACCCCGGTTTGTTTTTTCCACCTGTCGGAAAAACCTTCAATATAGTCCATTGCTTTTTTCAGCAGCCTGAAATATAATATAATGAAAAGAATGATTGACATTGCCCATATAACGATGGTATTCACCCAGAAAGTACTGTAATATTTACCGAAGAATTGTTTCCGGGGAGCATAAAAATGAGCTTTCAGAAACCTGTTATCAGGATCAAGGTAAACAGGATCGATTTTTTGATAAAGGTTAGCTTTATATTCAACGATCCTGATGACCTCATTGGTATTTTCAACGAACTCGGCAAGCTTGTCATTGTGGAATTCTCTCTTCAGCTTCAGGAATGAATTCTTTTCCTCGGGGGTTTTCTGCAGATCACGTATGATCCTGTCTCTTTCATCACTTGCCCTGTTATAGATTCTGATATATATTTTGTTGACTTTGTTGATGTATGCTCTGGTTTCACTGATAATTCTTTCATTCAGACATTCAAGATATAAACTGTCCAGATATTGAAATGCATCATTCTGGCCAGGCTGGAGCTTTTTCGATACATTACTGTTTAATTCCTTACCTATTTCATTTCTCAGAAGGGAAAGGTTTTCCATGTTCTTAGCCCTTTTCTGTGGACTCCTGAAATTTTTTTCAAGATAATCCAGCTTGTTTAAAAGGTTTCTGACCCAGTAATTTTTCTTGAATTCGGCATTGCTCATTACCTTGTTCAAAGGATAAAACTTCTGCATATAATCGTTCTCGGTAAACTGGTGGACAGCAAGGGCTTCATATCCCCATCGTGCAGTCATCAGTTCACCATAGACCGGGATGCTGCTCGGGGAAGAGATGGCAGGATTCAGTTTTTCATATTTTACCATCACACCACTAAGAATAATCTGCGGTATAACAAGGAATGGAATAAGAATATAGATGGTGACAACTGTTTTAAAGCTGTCTGAGATAACCAGACCCATGATATTTGAAGCAGCCCAGGCGCTGAATAGTATTAGCCAGTATTCAAAAAACATCCCTTTTATCTCAATGATACTGTTGCCGAGGAGAACAAAAGTAAATGCCTGTATAGCAGAAATACCAAGCATCACAGCGACTTTAGAGAAAAGATAGCTCATCCAGCTCAGGTTCAGAAATGCTTCACGTTTCAGTATCTTTCTGTCCTTGATGATTTCTTCGGCACTCACTGTTAGTCCCATAAATATTGCCACTATCACTGACATAAAAATATATACCGGAAGATTGCTGTTTCCGATGAAGGTGTATCCCAGTTCATTGGTCGCACTGACATCATAATATTTAATGATGAAGGCCAGAATCAATGCAAGAACCGGGGCTTCGAGAAATGTGATGATGAGGTATTGTGTATTGGCAAGCTTTGAAAGCACATCACGCACTACGAAAATAAAAAATTGTATTAGTTTGTTTGGTATTTTAAATGAGATGCAGGGTATCTCATTGTTTGATCTGGCTTTATGGGATTTTTCTTCTGAGATATTGTTATAATACTCATTCCATTCTTTTGGAGTTATTTTTCGATGTTGTGTTTGTTTACCGTATTCATCTACAATTGGTGATTCCACGATATTAAAGATCTGTTCGGGATTTACATTTCCGCAGGCATGACATTCGCTCTCTGACCAGTTGGCATGATGAACCTTCGACTTGAAATAAACAATTGAATCTATAGGATCTCCGTTATATATAAGGTAGCCTCCTGTATCAAGGATCAGCAAACGGTCCAGCATCTTGAAAATATCTGAGGAAGGCTGATGAATGACCACAAATACAAGCTTGCCCTTCAATGTCAGATCCTTAAGCAAATCCATAATATTCTCCGAATCCCTTGATGAAAGGCCGGATGTTGGTTCATCCAGGAAAAGGACTGCAGGCTCTCTTATTAATTCCAGTGCTATGTTCAGACGTTTGCGCTGTCCCCCGCTTATTTTCTTATTCAACGGTGTGCCAACCTGAATGTCTTTGATTTCATATAAACCCAGATTTTGCAGTACCCTGTTGACACTATCTATAATTTCCTGCTGGGAATAATGACTGAAACATAGTTTTGCATTATAATAGAGATTCTGAAAGACTGTGAGTTCTTCAATCAGCAGATCATCCTGGGAAACATGACCAATTAAACCTTCAATCTTTTCTTTTTCTCCATGAATATCAACTCCGTTGATGAGCACCTGACCGGTAGTGGGTCGGGCAGAACCATTCAGTACATTAAGCAGGGTTGATTTGCCTGCACCGCTTGCTCCCATAATGCCGACAAGCCTGCCCGATTCTTCTGTGAAACTCATGTTGAAGAGCCCGGTTTTATTATTCTTGAACCTGTAGCTGATATCCTTTATTTCAAATACAATTTTTGATTTTTTTAAATCCTCATTGAATGTGCTGACGATATCACTATAATATATGGGCTTAACATGATGGTTGCGTATTGATGACCCGGTATGTAACACATATGCCCTGTCCTGCTGCAACAATTGCCCGTTAACATACATTTCATTGATACCGTGGTATTTAAGGAAGTAGATATTTGTTGAGACCACATTCAGAATTCTGAGTTGTCCAACAAGAAATTCAGAATACAGATGTTTTGTCTTCAGGTTCCCGAAATCTTTATTATTGTCTATTAACAGGATGTTTGAGTTGTCAGGGATCTCATCAAAGCTGGTTAATGTAAACTCTTTAATCAGGTTATATTCTTCGTCAGAAATGTAAAATGACTGGGCTACTGTTTCAATGAATTCAAATTCCTGATCGGTTATGACATCGGTATCGGAATTGATAAATTCAAACAGCTGGACGAGAACAATGATCTTCTGTTTTTGTGTAAGTTCCTTATTGATATATTTATCAATAATCTTCAGAATTTTAACAGAATCTCTGACAATACTTAATTCTTTATGATCTGAATAATATTTATCAAAAAGATCAAGATATTTCTTAATCAGCTCCAGATTAAGCTGTCTTTTAAGGAAAGACTCAACCACCTTTCTTCGGATTTGAAATGATTCAGAAACAGAATCCTTGTCTTTTAAATTACTTTCAGGCCTTGCAATGATTGCAAACAGTTCCATTAAAGCCTCAAGTATCTGTTCACTCATTTTCCGCTAGTTTTAGAGATATTAATCAAATGGGCTATGTAAGACAACTTTTGTTTCAACCTCAGTTTTTGCCCCGGATGCAAAATTTTACGCAAATTAACCATATATGTTTCAAATGATGTGGTTTTTGTCAAAATAAACAAAAAATCTTAAGAGGCATAGAATTCTTAATTTAAAAGTGAAGTTAATTTAAATTCTCAAACCCAGTAAATATGTTAGCAGTGGATATTAAGTTAATCTGTACATCATTTAAAGTGATCCTGCTGGAATTTAATCAGATGGATAAGATTTTTCAAAATTAAAAACTGTCAATATGACTTTATTTTTCCCTAATATATGTCAGAATGACATATTTTAAAGATGTTGTTTAACTGGTAGGAAATTTGATGCCAAAAGAAATATAATACTTATTGGCATGAATTTGAATCAATTTACAATAAAAGCTCAGGAAGCCATACAACAGGCTTTTAATATTGCCCTTGGATACAATCATCAGGCAGTAGAGAATGGTCATCTGCTCAAAGGAATCCTGAGCCAGAGTGAGAGCATTACATCTTATCTTTTTAAAAAGCTCAGTATTAATCAAAACTCATTTGAAAATATACTTCATAAAATCATTGAGTCTTATCCGAAGGTATCGGGCGGAGAGCAGTATCTTTCCTCCAGGGCAAACAAATCGCTGCAGAAAGCCGGTCATTATGCCAGGGAACTTAATGACGATTTCATTTCTGTCGAGCATCTGTTTATGGGAATTTTTACATCCGGAGATAATGTTTCACAGATGATGAAGGACAACGGAATAACTGAAAAAGATCTCAAAAACGCCATCAAAGATCTTAGGAAAGGTTCAAAGGTAGACAGCCAGACAGCTGAAGATACATTTAATTCCTTAAACCGTTTTGCCATCAATCTGAATGAACAGGCAGAAAGCGGAAAACTTGATCCTGTAATCGGTCGTGAGGATGAAATCAGAAGGATTCTGCAAATACTATCCCGCAGGACAAAAAATAATCCCATACTCATAGGTGAACCCGGAGTCGGAAAAACTGCCATTGGAGAAGGGCTTGCACACCGGATTGTTGCCGGTGATGTACCCGAAAACCTGAAATCCAAACAGGTATATTCGCTGGATATGGGTGCATTGATAGCCGGTGCCAAATACAAGGGTGAGTTCGAAGAACGTCTGAAAGCTGTTGTGAAAGAAGTCATATCATCCGATGGTGATATCATATTATTTATTGATGAGATACATACACTTGTGGGCGCAGGTAAATCGGAGGGGGCAATGGATGCTGCGAATATTTTAAAACCTGCCCTGGCAAAAGGTGACCTTCGGGCCATAGGAGCGACCACATTGAATGAATATCAAAAGTATTTTGAAAAAGACAAGGCTCTTGAAAGACGATTCCAGATAGTGATGGTTGATGAACCCGATGAGCTGAGTGCCATCTCAATCTTAAGGGGGCTGAAGGAAAGATATGAGAACCATCATCGGGTCAGGATAAAAGATGAAGCCATCATAGCTGCCGTTAAACTCTCGAACAGATATGTAACGGAAAGATTTCTTCCTGATAAAGCCATTGATTTGATTGATGAAGCTGCATCGAAAATGAGGCTTGAAATGAATTCTGTTCCACAGGAACTGGATGATATACAAAGAAAAATACAACAACTTGAAATAGAAAAGGAGGCCATTAAAAGGGAAGGTGACAGGCAAAAAGCTCAGAAGCTTTCACAGGTGATTGCCGAACTTAATGACGAAAGAACCAGGCTCATGGCCAAATGGCAATCAGAGAAGAACATGATAGAGCAGATACAATTGCACCTCGCCAACATTGAAAATTTCAGGCAGGAAGCAGATCAGGCTGAACGTCAGGGAGAGTACGGGATGGTTGCTGAATTAAGGTACGGTAAGATCAGAGAAACTGAGGCAGTCATTGAAGATTTAAAACAACAGCTTAAAGAATTGCAGGGAGAAAATGCCATGATTAAAGAAGAAGTCACTGCAGAGGATATTGCAGAAATTGTGTCAAAATGGACAGGTATACCTGTGAATAAAATGTTGCAGGGAGAAAAAGAAAAACTACTTGGCCTTGAAAAAGAGCTGCACAGGCGTGTTGTCGGACAGGATGAAGCAATACAAGCAGTTGCCGATGCTGTCAGAAGAAGCAGGGCAGGTTTGCAGGACACCAAAAAACCTGTTGGTTCATTTCTGTTCCTTGGAACAACAGGTGTAGGTAAAACAGAGCTTGCCCGGGCACTGGCTGAATTTCTTTTCAATGACGAAAACCTGCTGACGAGGATTGATATGTCGGAATACCAGGAAAGGCATTCTGTTTCACGTTTAATAGGAGCCCCCCCCGGATATATAGGTTATGAAGAAGGCGGACAACTTACAGAAGCTGTGAGGAGAAAACCTTATTCGGTTATTCTACTGGATGAGATTGAAAAAGCTCATCCGGATGTTTTTAACATTCTGCTGCAGGTACTGGATGATGGCAGGTTAACCGATAACAAAGGACGTACTGTTAATTTCAAGAATACCATCATCATTATGACTTCAAATGTCGGCTCGCATATTATCCAGGAGAATCTGCAACAATTGAATGCAGTTAACAAAGATGAGATACTTGAGCAGACAAAACAACAGGTGTTCGATCTTTTGAAAAAGACCATCAGGCCTGAATTCCTGAACAGAATTGATGAACTGATCATGTTTTCACCCCTGAATCAGGATGAGATCAGGCAAATCGTCAGGTTACAGTATAACAATATCTTAAGTCTTTTGAAAAACGACGAAATAAAAATGACAATAAGTGATGAGGCCATAGACTGGATAGCAGAAACAGGTTTCGATCCGCAATATGGAGCAAGGCCCATTAAACGCGTTCTGCAAAGATATGTATTGAATGAATTATCGAAACAGATCCTGGAAGGGAAGATTACAAAGAATCAACATATTATGATTGAAAAAGGGAAAGAAGGTCTTATAATTAAGAACGGATAAAGATAAATTGAGTTTAAGAAAAACTCTTAAGGCAGTCATCCAGATTTTCATATAGTTCGAAAACATTATGAAGCTGCAGCAATTTGAATAATTCCATCACCTCAGAGGAGATATTACATATTTTAAATTGTCCCTGGTTGTTGTTGGCAGTTTTTAAAATTGACAGAAAGACACCAAAACCCGTACTGTCTATAAATCTGATACCATCCAGACTGAGGGCCATTTTGATGCCGGTATGAGTGTAAAAGCCTTTGAGCTTTTCCTTGACAGGTTCGGTAATCAGTGCATTAAACCTGTCAATATTATCAAACCTGACAACAAGAACCCCGTTTATTTTTTCAGTTTTTACCATAAAAACAGCTTTTTAGATATATAATTCAAGATTTCTGGTAACTTCCTCAAGTTCCTTGACTGCTTCGGTTGTATCAAGTTTAAATCTGTTGATAATTGACTGATA
The DNA here is from genome assembly GCA_016933335.1 of Bacteroidales bacterium. Lineage (GTDB taxonomy): Bacteria > Bacteroidota > Bacteroidia > Bacteroidales > UBA10428 > JAFGPL01. The sequence goes on from JAFGBD010000027.1 coordinate 8,594, forward strand.
TTTTTCCTGTTCTTTTCCGGCTTTTGCCGACAGCTCAAGTCTTTTCAGATCAGATGCCAGATCATTCAAGCCCATGATAGAAACAGACGATTTTGCTTTATGGGCCAGTTTTCCAAGTTTTTCAAATTCCTTTTTTTCATAATGCGTTTCAAGGCCTTCAGAAAATTCCTTCACCTGATTTTTGAATATATCTATCATCTCGAGGATCAACGATTGATTTCCACCGGACATTTCGCGCAAGTATGATAAGTCAACTCTCATAAACAGCTTGTAAGATGGGAATATTCTCAAAGATAAAAAATTGAATTCATATTTTTCTCAATTAATATAAATTAATTTTTCTATTTTTATGGAAAATATATATCTGAATATGCCTGTAAACAAATGATACGGGCAACACAATTTTAAACTGTTTTATTCAGATTGTTTTCAGTAGAATCTGAAAAGGATCAAAGTAAAACATAATATGAAATATCCATAAAATCTTTTACATCGGTTATGCATGCAGATACGATAATCACTACTATGGGTAAGTCTGGCTTTACTGACCTCCTGATTACCAGGCACAGACTCAACGGGATTCATCAGGCCATTTAAAATATTAATTATTAACCAATGAAACGATTTATTTTATTTCTCAGCTCTCTTGTTTTGATATTACCGGTGATATCACAGAACATTGATAACGGGAAAAAGAAAAAACAGGCTGAACAAGCATATAATAAAGCAGCTGAGTTCATTCTTAAGGACGATTACTCGGCAGCAATAGCTGAACTGGACAGAGCGTTACAGCTTGATCCGGTTTTTCCCCGTGCTTATCTGCAACGGGGAAAGTCTTTATTTCAATTGCAGAACGGGAATCTTGCAATCAGCGATTTTAATAAAGCCATTGAGCTGGATCCCGGACTGGGAGAAGCTTATTTCTGCCGTGCTTTTGCACAGTTAACACTTGATACCTCAGGCGTCCGGCTTGATGATCTGGATAATGCCATCAGATACGGATATGCGGAACCACATACATATTATTACAGGGGACTGGTCAGGCTTATCAGAGATGATAGTGAAGGTGCTATTGCTGATTTCTCAAAAGCCATTGAGATGCGCCCAAACTATGCCAAAGCATATCATGACAGGGGAACCGCAAAAAAAAGAACCGGTGATTACCAGGGGGCCATTTATGATTACAGGATGGCCCTGAGTTATGATCCCAAAATGAAAATGGCATATGATAATATGGGAAGCTCTAAGAAAGCAATTGGTGACTTCCAGAGTGCGGATAAGGATTTTTCAATGGCGATTGCCCTGGATTCTTCATTCTATATGGCATACAATAACCGGGGAGGAGCCAGACTTGTCCTGGGAGATCTGGAAGGGGCAAGAGCAGATTTTGAAAAGGCTCTCGAACTGAACCCTGATTGTTTGTTTGCATTATGCAATCTGGGAAACCTTTATGCAAAAGAAGGTGAATTTGAGAAGGCCATTGAACTATACGATCAGGTGATTGCTTCCTCGCCTGATTATGGCATTGCATACCTGAACAGAGGATTGACAAAAGAACTTACAGGAGATTTGCAGGGTGCTTGTTTCGACTGGAAATTTGCATCTGAACTTGGTGTTCAGGACGCTGAAAAATATTTAAAAGAATGTGATCAAAAATAAAGTAACAACTGAATTTATGAAGATCATGAAATTAACCCTGACTTTTGTGGTTGCCTTAATTATTACGATTAACTGCAATGCACAGGCTTTATTAAAGATTAAAAGAAATGAGTTTAAGATAACTGACGCCGGATTCAAAGAAGCCTGGCAAGCTGTAAAATCAGGAAATAAGCTGATGCTTGCCGGACCAGGGACATACCGTGAGGCAAGAAAAGACTACCTGGATGCATACAGGTACAATCCCAATAATCCTGAATTGAATTATATGATAGGAATATCATATCTCTATTCGGATGATAAATTTGAATCGATCAAATATCTGAAAAAAGCTTTTAAGGGCAAACAGGATGTTTCTCCCGACATCCGTCTGATGCTTGGCAGGGCATACCATCAGGTGCTTGATTTTGACAATGCCATTCTGGAATACTCTGAATACATTAAAACAATACCACCAAAGGAGATCGCAGCTAAAAAACCCGTCGTTGACGGCTACATCGTTGAATGCAGGAACGGAAAGGAACTGGTTGCCCAGCCAAAGCGACTTGTTGTTCTGAACCTGGGTAAAGGAATTAATTCTGAGTATGACGATTATAATCCGGTTATTTCAAGGGATGAAAAGACCATGTTTTTTACCTCGCGCAGGATGAAAATTGAAAAGAGTCCCAGGAATCCGGCGGATAATAAGTTTTTTGAAGATATCTATCGATCAAAAAATGCCGGAGGGGAATGGAAGGATGCAGAGCGATTTGATATAAAAATCAACAAAAAGAAAAATAAGAAAAACAATGCAGCTGTTGCCGTTACCTCTGATAACGATGAATTATTTATCTATATCGGGAAATCGCGCTCCGGTGATATATTCTCAAGCAAACTTAAGGAAGGCAAATGGACATCACCAAGGCCCGTTTCCGGTAAAATAAATACTTCTGCAAGGGAAACATCCATGTGTCTTTCATCTGATGGCAGCACCATGTATTTCTGCTCCAATGAACCGAAATCCACTTTGGGCGGATCTGATATTTATATCGCTGCGAAAGATGAAAATGGCAAATGGCAGAAACCGAAGAATATAGGGCAGACAATAAATACAAGGTCTGATGAGATTGCTGTCAGCATTTCATATAATGACAGTACCCTGTTTTTCAGTTCAAAAGGGCATAAATCCATGGGGGGGTATGATATTTTTAAAACCACGTTAAGTGAGACAGGATTATGGTCACAACCTGAGAACCTTGGTTATCCCATTAATACTGCTGATGACGATATATTTTACCGGGAATCCAAAGATGGCAGGACTGCCTACTATTCCTCCATCCGGGAAAGCGGACTGGGAGGCAGGGATATTTACAAAGTCATTTTCCTCGGAGCTGAAAAGGAGATGCTTCAGAGCGATGAAAATATTGAAGTTCTTGGGATCATTCCACCTTATGAAAGCATATTTTTTACCATTCCGGATAAGGTCCGGGTCGATACATCCATTACAATGAAAGGCCGGATCACTGACAGTGAAAACCAGAAGCCTGTTGTTGCCAAGCTGGAACTGATTGATCCCGAAATAAGTAAGGCGGTTGCAACTGCCATTTCAGATACAGAAGGTAATTATTCGATTAAAGCTCCGGCTCCAAAGCAATACGGGATTGAGATCGTTGCAAAAGGCTACCTGTTGTATCTTGATGTAGTTAACCTGGCTGGAGAAACCTATATGAAAGAGTATATAAAGGACTTCCAGCTGGAACGTGTTGAAGTTGGAGCAAAGGTCATTCTGAAAAATATTTTCTTCGAATTTGGAAAGGCTACCCTAAAACCCGAATCATATGCAGAGCTGGACAATGTCGTCAAGCTCCTGCAGAACAACGAAGGAGTTCGTCTTGAGATATCAGGACACACAGATAACGTTGGTTCTCTTAAAACCAACATGAAGCTTTCCGAAGACCGGGCAAAGGCTGTTGTCGAATATATCATAGGAAGGGGAATCGCATCCAGCCGTCTTGAATACAAAGGATATGCCTATACTCAGCCTATTGCGCCCAATACAACCGAAGCAGGCAGGGCGCAAAACAGAAGGGTTGAATTTAAGGTACTTAGCAAATAAGGAAATAAGCTTATTAAGCACAAAAACACATTGTAAAATAGTTCTGAACCAATAAACCGATTTATGAAAAGATTTCATTATCAGAGAGTACTGAACCTGATTGTAATAGCAGTTTTCCTGTTACTGTTTTTTGGTTGCGCCAACAACGAACCGGTGGATGCATGCGTTCAAGGCATTCAATATGGGTTCTGGGGCGGATTATGGCATGGGATCATTGCCCCTGTTGATTTCGTTATCAGCCTGTTTAACGATAATTTCATTATTTATGCCCCGAATAATAACGGAACCTGGTATGCACTCGGATTTATCCTTGGCAGCGGAGGATGGGGATTTTTAGGAGGTAAGAGTCTGTGCAGAAAAAGACGGAGATCAGACCATTATGTTGCAAACTGAAAGCAGACAGGCAAGGTCGGCCAGTTTGAATCCCGGCGAGCGCATTACTTTCAGTGAGCTCCGCTTCGCTCCGGTTCCCCGTAGCTTTGCTGCGGGGTAAGCGAGCATCCGGCCTGACCAGGAGCTGTTAAACAGGTAAACCGGTTAGTTTTTTTACATCTTTAATGGTCTGGCCGGCAAAGTCTCTTGCTTTTCCGGAAAGGAGTTTAATTAATTTTTCATTCTGATCCCTGTCTTTCAAGAATTCATTCCTTTTTTTCCTGAACAGAGTGGTCAGTTCAACAAGGGCATCAGCGGTCACCTCCTTCAGATCTTTATATTTCAGTATTCCTGATTTGTATTGCTTCATCAATTCATCGAATTCATTTGTTTTACCACATGCCTTGATAAGGTTGAACAGGTTTTCAACACCCGGGCTCATTTCATTACCCTGTTGCTGTCCGGTATCTGTGACAGCTGTCTTTACCTTTTTCCTGACCGATTCTTCCTCTTCAAACAGACCTATAAAATGCCTGTCACCGAGGCTTTTACTCATTTTTTTAGACGGATCGGCAAGTGATACCAGCTTTGGTGTGTCCGTGAGCAGTGGATGAGGTTCGGGAAAATACGCTCCGAACAGGTTGTTAAACCTCACTGCTATGTTCCTTGATAATTCAAGGTGTTGAACCTGGTCTCTTCCGACCGGTACAAAATCCGCCCTGTATATAAGAATATCAGCTGCCTGAAGGATAGGGTACGTAAACAGACCGGCTGAAACAAAAGATCCCTTTCCTCCGGTTTCAACCTGTTCTGTTTTGTCTTTGAATTGCGTCATGCGTGTCAGCTCTCCGTATGATGCAATACAACTGAATATCCATGTAAGTTCGGTATGCTCGGGGACCATTGACTGAACAAAAATAAGAGACTTTTCAGGATCGATACCACATACCATCAGATCAATGGCCATCCGGTAGGTATTTTCTTTCAGTTCTTTGGGATTATAAGGCATAGTCATGGCATGGAGATCCACAACACCATAAACGCAATCATACCTGTCCTGCAGATCAACCCAGTTCTTCACTGCACCGAAGTAATTCCCAATATGAAGATCTCCTGTAGGCTGAATACATGATAAAACTCTTTTTTTTGCCATGACAAATGTTTTTATGCGATTCTTTATTCCTTTTTTTAACAAGGCACAAATCTATAAAATGTTGTTTAAAAAAATACAATTTTTCATAAAGCGGAATATTTGATAGATTTATACGAATTTTGCACTAAATGGAATAATAAAGAATAAAAGACATAATCAATGGCGACAATCAGACAGAATAAGATTGCACGGTTGCTTCAAAAAGAGATTGCCGAAATATTTCAGGTTGAGCAGCATAACCTGTTCAGGGGAAAGATGATAACGGTTACAGTTGTCAGAGTAGTTGCCGACATGAGCATAGCCAGGATTTACCTGAGCGTTTTTCCCTACAGGAAGGAAGAAAGATATCTTGAATATATCAACCAGCAAGCTAAATTTTTACGCAACCAGCTTGGTAAGAAAATCAGACATCAGCTTCGCATAATACCTGAGCTGTTATTTTTTCATGATGATTCAATCGACTATGCAGGCAGGATAGACGAGTTATTAAAATAATAAAACATAACCAAATTGAATTTTCCTTTTTATATAGCCAAAAGGTATTTATTTGCAAGGAAGTCCCACAATGCTATCAATATCATCTCTTTAATATCCATTGGGGGCGTGGCAGTGGGTACCATGGCACTTATCGTTGTGCTTTCTGTATTCAATGGATTTGATAACCTGGTGCAGTCCCTCTTCAACTCTTTCAATCCTGATTTGCTTGTAACAATAAAAGAAGGTAAGGCTTTTGTTCCCGACCGGAGTCTGCTGATTCAGCTCAAGCAGACAGAGGGGGTGGAAGATTATGCAGAAGTGCTCGAAGATAAAGCATTGTTAAAGTATGACGAAAGACAGACCATTGCAATAATAAAAGGGGTAGATAAAAACTACGGGAACATCTCTGGTGTGGACAGTATGATGAGACAGGGTGAATTTGTCCTTGAGAAGGGCACAGATTATTATGCAGTGGTTGGGGAAGGAATTGCATATTTTCTGAATATCAGCCTTGATGTGAGAATCGGCTACAGGCCCCCTTTATCGGTTTATGTGCCCAGGCGTATTAAAAGCATATCCTTTAATCCTGAGAGAGCAATCAACAGGAGGTACATTACACCTAACGGTATGTTTTCCATTGAACAGGATTTCGATTCAAAATATATTTTTGTTCCATTGGAATTTTCAAGAGACCTGTTCGGATATTCCAGTGAAGTGACTTCAATCGAAGTGAAACTTAGTGATTATTCAAAGTATGAACAGGTCCAGAAGCAAATCCAGGAACTATTCGGCACTGGGTTCGAAGTTAAGAACCGTTTTCAGCAAAATCAGATATTCTATAAAACCATGGAAACAGAAAAATGGATCATTTTTCTGATTCTGGTTTTTATTCTGGCAGTGGCATCATTTAACGTGATAGGGTCACTTACCATGCTGATACTGGAAAAGAAATCTGATATAGGTGTTTTAACAAGTCTGGGTGCTGATATGTCGGTGATAAAGAAAGTATTTCTTACGGAAGGCTGGTTAATTACAGTGATAGGAGCATTCATCGGCTTGATAGCAGGACTGTTATTATGCTGGGTGCAGATAAAATATAAAATCATCGGGCTGCCAAGCAGCGGAAGTTTTGTTATTGATTCTTATCCCGTAGCTGTTCAGTGGAATGATGTATTTGTCATTATTTTTGCAGTATTGCTGATTGGATATTTTGCTGCCTGGTATCCTATCAGGTTTGTAACCAGAAAATTTATTACACCCGGTGAGATTACCGTATATTAAATCAACAATCAGTTAATGGAAACAGGTATTAAACTTTTAACATCATTCCATGATTCCCGGTTTACATGGCTTTTTGGTTGCAATTACCTGTTTTGATTAATAAAGTTAATAAATTATTACCCGGCATATTGCGATAATTGGCGATTCAAAGTAACTTACAATCGTAAAGGGCATCCGGCTGGTAATTGTCCGGGAAAGTTTTATCAGACGATAAATAGCCGGTAAACCGGATAAAGTCGATAATTCAAAACAGTTGTTCATGGAAATTGAAAGAAAATGTCTGAACTGTGGTGAACCTGTCAGAGGAAGATCAGATAAAAAATTCTGTTCGGATTACTGTCGTAATTATTACAACAATCAGTGGAGAACTTATTCTGATAACTATATTAAAAAAGTTAACAATATTCTGAAAAAGAACCGTAAAATTCTGACAGACTTAAATCCATCGGGAAAGACCACAGTGCATAAAAACCAGCTGTTAAAACTCGGATTCAGGTTTGATTTTTGTACCAATATTTACACCACTAAAAATGGCAATGTTTATCATTTTTGTTATGAACAAGGTTACCTGGCAATTGAAAATGATATTTTTGCACTGGTTAAAAAAGATCTCAAGCAGAATTAGTTAATATTATTAAATCTCAGCCGAATATGATATTTTACACTCATTGAATATGTCACAGTTATATGAATATCCGGATTACTTTGCGCGTTTTTATGATATTATATATCATCAGTTAAGATCTCATGTAGATGCCCGGTATTTTCTAAGTAAGATAAAAAGCACAAGGGGAAGTATCCTGGAGATAGGGGTGGGCACAGGAAGATTTTTCACTGAAGCCCTTGGTTCAGGTGCTGATATTTATGGTATTGATATCAGTAAGAGCATGGTTGATGTATTAAAGAATAAACTTGATCCTTCTGAACATTACAGGATTTACACCGGCGATGCCTGTACTATGAAGCTGGATCGCAGGTTCAGCCTGATTATTGCTCCGTTCAGAGTGTTCTCTCATGTTATTGATGTTACTGATCAGATAAAATTCCTGAATAATGTATGGGAGCATCTTGATGATGAGGGCAAATTCATATTTGATCTTTTTATCCCGGATCCCGGGAAGCTTCAGAAGGGTATGGACAAGGTTGTGGATTTTGAAGGAGAATATGAGCCGGGTAAGAAACTCAGGAGAACAGTCAGTACCAGTCCCGACATAGTCAACCAGATACTGGATATCAGCATGAATTTCGAGTGGGAAGATAACAATAAATGGTTAACAAAAACATGGAAAATAAAGTTCAGGATATATTTCAGATATGAGCTGGAGCATCTTATAACATTATCCAGGCTGAAACTGGAAAACATTTCCGGAGATTATAAAGGAGGCTCGTTGAGCAAAAATTCAAAAGAGTTCGTGGTTGTCTGCCGGAAGTGATTACATGTGTATTTCGTAAATTAAACACTATTTTTGTAGGAGTACAGGGAATGCTCATGGAAAAAAAATACAGGGTTGCAGTCTTGGGAAGTGGCAGCTGGGCAACAGCCCTGGTGAAAATCATGCAGTACAATATAGAAAAGATTAAATGGTTCATCAGGAATACCGAAACCATTGATTTTATCAAAAAACACCATCACAATCCAAGATACCTGAGTTCTGTCGAACTGCCACCAGAGAATATAGATTTTTATCACAATATAGGAGAAATCATACATGATTCTGATATTCTGATATTCGCGATCCCGTCTCCATTCCTGAAAGAATCTCTTGAGGCAGAACAGTTTGGTTTCGAGAACAAAATTATTGTTTCTGCAATCAAAGGTATCATTCCTGTCCTGAATCTTACAGTTGCTGAATATTTTAACCAGGTGTATAAGGTGCCGTTTAAAAATATCGGAATTATTTCCGGGCCATGTCATGCTGAAGAGATAGCCCTTGAACGGCTTTCTTATCTTACTGTGGCATCTGCCACCAAAATCAGGGCTGAAATGATAGCCGATATGCTTCGTTGTCATTTTGTGAAGGTCAAAAGCTCCAAGGATATCTATGGTATTGAATATGCTGCTGTTTTAAAGAATATCATGGCCATTGCTGCAGGGATTTCACACGGACTCGGTTATGGTGATAATTTCCTGGCTGTCCTGATATCAAATGCCAGTCAGGAAATAAAGAGGTTTCTTGATAAAACCTACAAAAGCAAACGCAAAGTAAACAGCTCAGCCTATCTGGGTGATCTGCTTGTTACAGCATATTCACAATTTTCGAGAAACCGTACTTTTGGTACCATGATTGGCAAAGGGTATTCTGCCAGGTCAGCTCAGCTCGAGATGAATATGGTGGTTGAGGGTTATCATGCAATTGAATGCATCAGGGAGATCAACAAAACCTGTCATGTGAAAATGCCGATTTTTGATTCTGTTTATCATATCATACACGATAAAATATCTCCGGCTCTGGAAATCAAACTATTGTCAGAAAATCTAAGATGAAAGGATACCATACAATGGAAAAACTAAAAATCAATATCGATAATACATTTAATCTTGTAAGCAGAGATGAGGTTTATAGGCTGAAAGATAAAGTCCAGAGGAGTTTGCAGTCTCTGTACAACCGTACAGGTAAAGGTAATGATTTTCTCGGATGGATAGACCTTCCATCAAAGATTACCAATGCCCGGCTTGATGAAATCGAAGCAACTGCAAAAGTCATCAGAAAAAAAATTGATGTCATTGTGGTTGTCGGGATCGGTGGATCATATCTGGGATCAAAGGCCATAGCAGAGGCCTTGTCAGATCAGTTCGCACTATTCCGCTCTGATAATACCAATCCTCATATCCTTTTTGCAGGTCATAATCTGGGAGAAGATTATCATTCAGCCTTACTGAAGATTCTTGACACCAAAAGGTATGCCATTGTGGTCATATCAAAATCAGGTACGACCACCGAACCTGCCGTTGCTTTCAGGATTCTAAAACGGCATCTTGAGAAAAAAGAAGGAAAGGAGGAATCTAAAAATCTGATCGTTGCTATTACAGATGAAAAGCAGGGGGCTTTAAGAAGAATGTCGGTAAAAGAAGGGTATAAAACCTATGTCATCCCTGATAATATTGGTGGCCGTTATTCTGTTCTGACACCGGTGGGTTTGGTTCCACTTGCTATTGCAGGATTTGATATCCGTCAGCTGGTTAAGGGTGCTGAATCTATGCAGTTGCTTACCGGTACGGACATTGATTTTAATGAAAATATTGCTGCATTATATGCAGCAGTCAGATATCTGCTTTATACCAGGGGCAAAAAGATAGAAATACTTGCCAATTTTGAAAGTAAACTGCATTACCTTGCAGAATGGTGGAAACAACTGTATGGTGAAAGTGAAGGCAAGGAAAACAGAGGAATTTTCCCTGCCGGTATTGATCTGACAACCGATCTGCATTCAATGGGACAGTACGTTCAGGAGGGTGAACGAATAATTTTCGAAACAGTTCTTTCGGTTTGCAGGACGGGATCAGAGTTGAAGATTCCGGTTGATGATGAAAATCTTGACGGATTAAATTACCTTGCAGGCAAAAGGATTGATGAAGTGAACAAAATGGCTGAACTTGGAACCATCCTGGCCCATACAGACGGAGGTGTACCTAATATTAGAATAGAAATTCCCCGGATTAATGAATACCACCTGGGACAACTGATGTATTTTTTTGAAATTGCCTGCGGGATAAGCGGATATCTGCTGGAAGTCAATCCTTTTGATCAGCCAGGTGTGGAGGCTTATAAAAGAAATATGTTTGCACTGCTGGATAAACCCGGTTTTGAGAATGAATCAAAAAAAATAAAATCAAGAATACAACTGCGTGTATGAATATCGTTATACATGCTGATGTAATAAATAATACAGATGAATTATCTTGCCCATATGTTCCTTTCCGGTGATGACGACGAAGTTCTGCTGGGTAATTTCATTGGTGATTATGTGAAAGGCCATAATTTCAGAAATTATTCCGAGAAGGTCAGAAAAGGTATCATTCTTCATCGCAATATTGATATGTTTACTGACAACAATACTATTGTAAGGGCAAGTAAATCAAGATTTAAAGAAATATATGGAAAATATTCGGGAATATTGATTGACATCATATATGATCATTTCCTTGCACTTAAATGGAGCAATTTTACTTCGAAAAGTCTTTATGAATTTGTTATTCATGCACACAATACACTTAAAAGTTACCATCATATCATGCCAGATGAGGTTAAAGCGTTCGTACCTGCCTTTATAAACAACGACTGGTTGAACACTTACAAATCGATTGAGGGAATCGAAATTGTTCTGGACAAGATGTCAAAAAGAACCTCTCTGCCTGATGAAACCAAATTTGCCATAAAGGTTTTCAGGGACGAGTATGATTATATCGAAGAAGAATTTCTTGCCTATTTTCCGACCCTTATGGACTTTGTTACAAAAAAATTCGGAATAGAATTCTCAGATACCGGAAACAGTGTATCAAAAGCAATCTAAGAAAACCTCTGACAGTCAGATACCAGCACAATTTTAATGTTGGAAAGAAATAATCTTGTAAGTAATAAATTATTTTTATAACAGATCATAAAAGACCTGGCGGTGGGTTAAAGATATACCATCCGTACAGCATCGAGTCGCATAAGGATAAACAGCAATATACTAAAAGCCATCATCGATGATCCTCCGTAACTAAAAAAGGGTAAAGGAATACCGATTACCGGAAAAAGGCCGATGGTCATAGCTGTATTGATGGCAAAGTGTATAAATAAAACAGATACTACTAAATAGGCATATATCCTGACATATCTTGTTCTTTGCCTTTCGGCAATAAAAACAATTCTGATTAAAAGACCTGTAAATAATAATATAACCAGACTTGTTCCAATAAATCCCCATTCTTCTCCTACGGTACAAAAAATAAAATCAGTACTTTGTTCAGGGACAAAATTAAATTTGGTCTGGGTTCCTTCCAGGAAACCTTTTCCGCTGAATCCACCTGATCCGATGGCTATTTTTGACTGATTGACATTATAACCATAACCTTTCGGATCAAGTTCCTTGCCCAGGAGAATGTTAACACGTTTTTGCTGGTGGGGTTTCAAAACACGATGAAAGACAAAATCAACAGAGTATGGTATCGCAATAAAACCATATAATAAAGTCAGGGTTAGCAGGACATGTCTGATTTTATAGCGCAGGGCAAGTATAAGGCAAATCAAACCAGAAACAGTCAATGCAACAATTACCACAAGTCCTTTCTGATATCCAAGTTTAAAATACTGATTGGCATAGAAAGCTGCCATAAAGATTGCAGCACAAATAAGGACACTGATAAGAAAAACCCTGAATCTGCGATTGATGGCATAATGTGCAATCAGTGCAAGAACAATTAAGCCTGTTACAATATTTGGAATATCAATGAGAAGTGAAAAAAGAAAAAGCCCGGAAATAAATGCAGCCATTAAAAGTATCCAGCCTGGCAGACCTTCGCGGTAGAGAACCAGGAGAAATACGATAAAAACCATGGCAGTTCCGGGATCTGGCTGGATGAGGATCAGGAAAAAAGGCATACCGATGATAGCCGAGCATACTGCAAATGTTTTAAAAGTGAATTTTGTAATGTTGTATCCGCTTAAGTATTTTGCCAGTGCCAGGCTGGTGCCAATTTTGGCAAACTCGGATGGCTGAATTGAAAAACCGGCTATCCTGAACCAGGATTTTGCTCCGTGGACTTCTGTGCCAAAAAGAAACACAGCGACCAGCATTAGTATCGAAAGCCCGTAAAGCAGATATGAAAAAAATGGGAATACTTTATGATCAAGGATAAAGATTATGAATATCAGGGCAAAAGAGGCAAGAATCCAGATTAACTGAGTACCGTAATTATATTTCAGGTCAAAAATGTTTTTAAACTGGTCGTTGTAACCGACAGCAAAAATATTAATCCATCCGAAAATCACCAATAAAAGGTATATTCCGATTGTCAGCCAGTCAATGCTTTCAAGTATGTTAATATTCCTTTTCAACGCTTATTTAACAAATTAGTCTCAAGAATTCTTTTTTCCATCCAGGTTCGTTTGACGGTGTCGGTCAGATATTTTTCGATTAACAGACTGGCAATCGGGGCAGCGTAGCTTGAGCCAAAACCGGCATTTTCAACAACAACAGAAAGTGCGATTTGGGGATTCTCTCTCGGTGCGAATGCAATAAATAATGAATGGTCTTCGCCATGGGGATTTTCCGCTGTTCCGGTTTTCCCGCAAATGATGATATCTTTCAGCCTGGCCCAGTATGCGGTACTTCCCGCACCTCCGTTAACTGCAAGGTCCATCCCTTCAATAACAGGATCAAAAACAGCTGAATCGATGGTTGTGAATCTTTTTTCTGTAAAACGCCGGTCAATGCTGTTCTGCCCCTGAATTTCCTTAACAACATGCGGTGTATAATAATATCCGTGGTTTGCAATGATGGCAGTCATATTTGCCATTTGCAGCGGCGTTATCAGCAGTTCACCCTGGCCGATCGCGAGTGAGATAATCGTCAGAAATTTCCAGCCATTCTTTCCGTAGTATTTATCATAGTATGATGAAGGTGCAATAAATCCGGGCAGCTCATTTGTGAAATCGGAGTTCAGCCTGTTCCCGAAGCCGAATGATAAGACGTGATTTCTCCAGTTATTATAAGCTTCGGTTACCGAGTTGAATTTACTGTCTTCAATGATGTTTCTGAACACATTGCAAAAATAAGCATTGCAGGAATTCTGTACTGCCTGGGGGAAGTTTAACGGGGACTGGTGGTCATGGCATGCCACTTTTATTCTCCCGTAATAGTAACCCAGGTCACAGTAAAACTTAGTATCAGGAGTTATGACCTTTTCCTGCAAAGCAATAAGGCCATTAACGGTTTTAAAAGTTGATCCGGGGGGATAGTTCGCCATTAACGGCCGGTTAAATAAAGGTTCAAGGGTATCCTGCTGGAGAAGGATATAATTTACTGTTCGCTGTCTTCCGATCAATAATGACGGATTATAATCCGGAGAAGATATCAATACCAGTACTTCACCGGTTGATGGCTCGATTCCAACTACACTACCTTTATAGTTCTTCATCAGCTTTTCACCGTATTTCTGTAATCCGGCATCGATGGTACATATAATATTTTGTCCCACCCTGGCATTCCTGTCAAATCTTCCTCCCTGATATGCTCCCATAATCCTGCTGTGTACATCAACCAGATACACACTCTGACCCTTTTCACCCCGAAGGTATTTTTCGTAGGATTTCTCAATACCGCTTATTCCGATATAATCACCAAGAGAATAATAAGGATCAGAGGCGATATTTGCGTCATCAACCTCTCCGACATAACCCAGCAGGTGCGCGGCAATTTCATCTTCATATTTTCTCAATGTTCTCGCCTTGACGTAGAATCCCGGGAATTTATAGAGTTTTTCCTGCAGTACGGCATATGTTTCAGGTGAAAGCTGTCTGACAAAGGGATCCCTTCTTTTTTGATATGAGTTTCTGATACCTTCCCGAAGACGTTGAGGACTTATTTTCAAAATATTGCAAAGTTCAAGACTATCAAACGGCTTCAATTCGTAAGGAGCTATCATCAGATCATATGAAGGCTGATTGTATACCAGTAACGCATTATTCCTGTCATAGATCAGTCCCCTGGCAGGATATTCAAAGTCAATGCGTTTGGAATTGTTTTCTGCAGATAATTTATAGGATGTATCTATCACCTGCAGATAGAATAATCTCACCAGAAGAATAAGGGCCACTGCCAGGACAATGATACCAACGCTGTATTTTCTTTCTTTAAACTGATCCATATCTTATTGCCGGTAGACAATAAACTGACTTAGGACGATGATTGATAAAGTTACTGCAGAACTCAGAAACACCCTCAGAAGAGTTGAAAAAAAACCTCCAAAATGAAATATTTCGATGTAAAACAGTACAATGTGATGTATGATAGTAAGGATGGCAGCATATTTAAAGAACCATGCAAGTCCAAAATACAAAACCCTTGGCTTTGTTCCCATTTCATAACCATCATGCGGAGCTATAATGTCCAGAACAAAGGGCCTTAAGAAGGCGGTCAGTGTGGATGCAATGGTATGCATTCCGAGCGTATCGGAAAAAATATCTATTGAAAGTCCCAGAAGGAATCCCAGGAGCAGCAATAACCATCCCGGGGTTTCAAAAGGAAGCAGCAGGATGAACAGAATATAGATGTATGGATTGATATAGCCCGATAGCTGAATATTATTAAAGATAAGAACCTGGATCAATACCAGTACAAAAAATCTGAATATATTTCTTGGCAGCAGTTTAGTCATTGCGGGTTCTTTCTTCGAGGTCCATTTGTTCTTCTCTGTACAGGTTTTTTATAACCTGTACATTACGCAGATTTTTAAAGTCTGTTGATAAATGTACGGTTATTTCGTAGTAATTGCCACCTTTCAGGCTAAAGTCAGAAATGCGGCCAATCATATAATTCTCAGGAAATATTGCCGAATATCCGCTTGTCACAATTGAATCTTCCAGCTCAATACTAATATTATGCGGGATGTCTTTGAGCCTGGCCTTTTGATGGCCTGTACCTGTCCATTGCAAGGGACCAAAATGGCCGCTTTTTTTAATTTTGGCGCTTATCTGCAGGTTTCTGTTCAAAAAGGATATGGCTGAAGAAAAATGTTCAGATACCTCCTTTATCACGCCTACAATTCCATCACTGCAAACCACAGCCATGTCCTGTTCAATCCCGTCTTCTCTTCCTTTGTCAAGGATGATATAGTTGAATTGTTTATTGGTGGAGTTATTAATAACCCTCGCAGGGATATATATGTATTCCAATCTCTGAAACGATTCTTTTTCAGACTGCAGATCAGTATAACTGATACTGACAGAACTTTTTACCAGATTATACAGTCTGTTATTCTCTTCTATCAGTTGTCTGTTTTCTTCGTGCAGAGTCAGGTAATCTTTGATAACGGCAATTTTTTTACTGAAATTGCCGGATATGGTATGTGCCAGATTTACAAACCGGGTCCTCTGATAGGTGTTGTTCCGGACGAGGATTACAATGCCAATTGATTCCAGCAGTATAAAAAGCAGTGCATAATAATACTTGATCAGAAATCTTAGTAATTCCTTCATGATTTAAATAGCCGGAATACCAGTTATCTCATAAGAAATGAAAATTTATCGACATTTTTTAATGCTATACCTGTACCTCTTGCAACCGCATGCAGGGGATCTTCTGCCATGATAAAAGGGATACTTATTTTATCTGTGAGCCTTTTTGGTAATCCCCTTAGCAGGGCTCCTCCTCCAACGATATAAATTCCCTTGTTGACAATATCTGCATAAAGTTCAGGTGGAGTCTGTTCAAGGACTGCCAGGATAGCCGACTCGACTTTTGACAGGGATTTATCCAGGCAATGAGCGATTTCCTGGTAGGAGATAGGTACCTCTATCGGCATGGCTGTCATCAGGTTCGGTCCACGAACATTATAGTCCTGCGGTGCATTATCAATATCAGGTAATGCTGAACCAACATTGATTTTGATATCCTCGGCTGTGCGTTCACCAATTTTAATATTGTGCTGATGCCTCATATAGGCTTGTATGTCAGCTGTAAAGCCATCACCTGCAATGCGTATTGACTCATTGCAGACAATTCCGCCAAGGGCAATCACAGCTATTTCGGTGGTTCCCCCGCCAATATCCACAACCATGCTGCCTTCAGGAGCTGTGACATCTATCCCGATTCCAAGTGCAGCAGCCATAGGCTCATATATCATAAATATATCCCTGCCTCCGGCGTGCTCTGATGAATCCCTGACTGCTCTTATTTCAACTTCAGTGCTGCCTGATGGTATGCATATTACGATTCTGAGAGAAGGTGTAAAGAACCTGTTTTTGGGATTCATCATTTTAATCATTCCTCTTATCATCTGCTCTGCCGAGTTAAAATCCGCAATTACTCCATCGCGCAGTGGTCTGACAGTCTTTATGTTTTCATGCGTTTTTCCATGCATTTGCATTGCTTCCTTTCCGATGGCAATAATTTTTCCGGTAGCATGATCAATTGCCACAATTGAAGGCTCGTCAACAACAATTCTCTCATTGTGTATGATAATGGTATTTGCAGTTCCCAGATCAATTGCCAGTTCCTGGGTTAAGAATGAAAAAATTCCCATATGTATGTTTCAGATAGTTTATTATTTATTTCAATTTTTATCGTAGCGAAGCTAGTAAAAATTTGTATTTCTTTACATAAATAATATTAAATGCGGATCACAGATCAATGTTTAAAATGACGAATTCCTGTAAAAACCATTGCCATGTCATGTTTATCACAGTAATCGATAGAATCCTGGTCTTTGATAGATCCCCCGGGTTGTATAACCGATATGATTCCTGCTTTATCTGCAATTTCGACACAGTCCGGGAAGGGGAAAAATGCATCAGAAGCCATTACACCGTCTCTGAGTTCAAGCCCAAAATTCCCGGCTTTTGCAATTGCCTGTTTCAGGGCATCCACACGTGATGTCTGTCCTACTCCACTGGCAAGTAACTGCTTGTTTTTTACCAGTACTATCGTGTTTGACTTGGAATGTTTAACCACCTTATTTGCAAACTCAAGGTCAGTCAATTCTTCGCTGGCAGGTTTTCTTATTGTGACCGTCTTCATGTCTTTGGCCGTTTCAATATTAATATCCCTGTTTTGTTCAACTACACCGTTCAGCAAAGTTCGAAACTGTGTGGCAGGTAATCTGGTTTCTTTCCTGGCCAGAATAATCCTGTTTTTCTTGGTTTTAAGAACCTCAAGTGCATCACCTGCATATGAAGGAGCTATAATAACTTCATAGAAGAGTTTATTAATTTCTTCAGCAGTCTCCTTGTCTATTTTCATGTTTGCTATCAGGATTCCACCGAAAGCGGAAATGGGATCTCCGGCCAGGGCATCCTTCCATGCATCAAGAAGACGTTGCCGGGAAGCTATACCACAGGCATTATTATGCTTGAGAATGGCAAAAGTGGTTTCAGTGAAATCGTCAATAAGGTAAACAGCTGCTTCGATGTCGAGGAGATTATTATATGATATTTCTTTACCATGCAGCTTTTCAAACATCTCCTCGAAATGGCCATAGAATGTTCCTTCCTGATGAGGATTCTCTCCGTATCTCAGTGCCCTGGAGGTCAATATGCTTTGTTTAAACACTTTTTTATGAAAGTCTTTATTGAAATACTGGAAAATGGCCGTATCATAATGAGAAGACACATTGAATGCTTCCATGGCCAGTTTTTTTCTGTCTTCAAGACTTGTCAATCCTTTTTTGTTACTCAGGAGTTCGAGCAGGACAGGGTATTGTTCCTGAGACGGAACAATAACTACATCTTTATGGTTTTTGGCAGCAGCTCTGATCAATGAGATTCCTCCAATATCAATTTTTTCGATGATGGCGGATTCGCTTGCACCTGAAGCAACAGTGTCTTCAAAGGGATAAAGATCAACAATAACCAGGTCAATTCCTTCGATCTGATAATGCTCAAGTTGCTGCAAGTCCGATTGATTGTCCATTCTGGCGAGAATCCCTCCAAAAATTCTGGGATGAAGTGTTTTCACCCTGCCCCCGAGAATTGAAGGATAATCTGTGAGGTTTTCAACCGGAGTTACCTTTACTCCTAATTCCTCGATAAATTTCTGTGTACCTCCTGTTGATATCAGTTTTACTCCCAACTGGTCAAGCTTTAATACTATTTCCTCCAGATTCGTCTTATGGTATACCGATATTAAAGCTGTTTTTATTTTCTTATCATTCATGATTGATTATTTAAATAATTGTTTAATGATCATATTTTACAAGGCCGGGTTTTTGATCTTCAAAGGTTGCCAGGGAGTTTAAAAGAACAGGGCTCCTGCAGGATTGCCAGACAAGATATTAATTTTTTAAAAAAATCTCATTGTGTTTTGTATATTTGTTTTAACTAGAAATGAACAAATCAGAGCAATAATCAAACATTAAAGAAATCCTTCATGCGTTCCTGGTATATATTGCAGGAAAGTCTGCAATCGGCATATAAAACAGTTGTTATCAATAAGCTCAGGACGGTACTTTCATTACTGGGAATAACAATAGGAATTTTTGCTATCATATCGGTATTTACGGTTCTGGATTCGCTGGAGTCCAATGTTCGTGAAAGCCTTGCAGGTCTTGGAGATGATGTGATATATGTTGAAAAGTGGCCCTGGGCACCCGAAGCAGGCAGGGAATACGAGTGGTGGAAATATTTCAACCGGCCCCTGCCAACACTGAAAGAATATCAGGAATTAAAAAGACGCCTGAACAAGGCAGGTTCTGTTTGTTTTGCTGCTGCCAGGAACAGGACTATCAGTTATATGAACAATACTGCCGAAAATACGCTTGTATGGGGTGTATCAGAAGATTTTGAGAAAAACAGGAACATGAATCTTGAGTTGGGCCGTTACTTCAACGGATTCGAAATCCATTCAGGAAAAAATTATGCCATTATTGGCAATAAGCTGGCAGGTGAATTATTTGAAAATGAGAATCCGGTTGGGAAGAAAATCAAGATTTCCGGTAATAAAGCCATCATTATCGGAGTACTTCAGAAGGAAGGTAAATCGATGGTTGGGGGAGGAAGCATGGATGAACACATTGTTTTACCAATCCGCTTTTTCAGGAAGTTCATTAATTTACGGGAAGAAAGCAGCAATCCGATGATCTGGATAAAAGCCGGAGAGAACATATCGGTAAGCGAACTCAAAGATGAGGTAAAAGGAATACTGCGTGCCATACGAAGATTAAAACCGTCGGCAGATGACAATTTTGCGCTCAATCAATCCAGTATGATTAGCGAAGGGGTTGATCAGATCTTTGGGATTATCAATGTAGCCGGCTGGATAATCGGTATGTTTTCAATACTGGTGGGAGGATTTGGAATTCTTAATATCATGTTTGTATCTGTAAGGGAAAGGACTAATATAATTGGTATTCAAAGAGCAATGGGAGCCAAAAGGTATTATATCATGCTTGAAGTACTCTATGAATCCGGAATTTTGTCATTACTGGGAGGTATTATCGGATTATTCTTAATATTCTGCGGAACACTCATTATCAACAATACTTCAGATTTTGAAATTCACCTCAGCCTGGGAAACATCATCAAAGGATTGATCATTTCAGGTTGCGTCGGTATTATTGCCGGCCTGTTTCCCGCCCACAGAGCTTCAAAACTTAATCCGGTTGAAGCCATCTCCACAACCTTCTAATCACATCTGTAAAATGGAGTAGAATAATCGGCCGATCCCAAGATAAATAAATATACCCATAACATCATTCACTGTTGTTATGAACGGGCCTGTGGCCAAAGCCGGATCAATTTTAAACCTGTGCAGAACCAGGGGGACAAAAGTACCAAAAATCGATGCGAACATAATTACGGTGAGAAGGGCAACACTAACTGTAATGGTCAGCACGAATGAATCGGTGAAGATGAGGTTGTAACAAAAAATCAATACAGAAAGGATACTTCCATTGAACAGTGCTACCAGCATTTCCTTTAGCAGTTTTTTTGACATGCTTTGAAGATCAATGATATTGGCAGCAATTCCCTGCACGACAATGGATGAAGACTGTACTCCGACATTTCCGCCCATGGCTGCTATTAAAGGAAAAAACAATGCAATACTGGGATTGATCTTGAGATTTTCCTCAAACAAGCTGATAACCTGAGCTCCCAGTATTCCCCCGAAAAGTCCGATCAGAAGCCAGGGAAGCCTGGCACGGGTATGCATCAATGCATTATCACGGGGTTCAATATCCACAGTTATACCTGAAATCAGCTGATAATCCTTTTCAGCTTCCTCCTTAATAACATCCACGACATCATCTATTGTAATTCTGCCGACAAGTCTGCCTATCTGGTCTACAACGGGCAAAGAGACAAGATCGTATTTTTCCATGATATTTGCCACTTCATCTGATTTTGTATCGGTGCGCACAGAGATAACATCAGCGTTGAGTATATTTTTGATTTTTGCATTTGATCTACTGATAATCAATCTCTTAAGAGATACAGTGCCTTTAAGGAAATTGTCATCATCCACAACATATACATAATAAAGCTCATCCACTATTTCAGCCTGTTTGCGCATTTCCCTGATGCATTTCATCATATCCCAGTTTTCGTTGACTTTAATCAACTCCTTTGCCATCAATCCGCCTGCAGAGTTCTCGTCATAACCGAGAAGATCGACAATATCACTGGCCTGTTCAGTATTACTTATTTTGTTTAATATTTCATCCTGCTTTGCTTCAGGAAGTTCCATCAACATGTCTGCTGCATCGTCAGAATCCAGGTTATCGGTAATATGTCTGGCCAGCTCATCGGTTGACAGCCGGTTCAAAAGGTGTTCACGGTCATCATCTTCCATTGCAGTAAGTACATCTGCTGCTTTTTCACCATCTAAGAGCAGATAAAGAAAGGTCGCTTCCTCAGATGTTAATTCACCTAATATTTCAGCAATATCAGCAGGATGCAGATCTTTTATCAGATCATATGTCTGGTCGCTGTTTTTGGTGTTGATATTTTCCTTTAGTATGTCAAGAAATTCGCTGGTAAGTTTGAATTGCATGATTGAATATGATTAATTATTCCTGGTCCTTTCGATTGAAGCTGCAAGATACACAAAATCGTTAACGGATAATTGCTCCGGTCTTTTTTGATAGATTTTTTCATTGTAATCCATTTCAGGAAAAGCATTTTTCAATGAGTTCCTCAACATTTTCCGGCGCTGGTTAAAACAGGTTTTTACAAGCAACATAAATACAGATTCATTACAAGGCAGCTTTACAAGGCTGTTTCGTTTAAGCCTGATCACAGCTGATTTCACTTTGGGCGGGGGTTCAAAAACGGCCGGATTCACCGTAAATAGAAATTCGATGTTATAATATGCCTGCAATAATACACTTAGTATCCCATAGGTTTTATTTCCCGGTGGCGATGTGATTCTTAAGGCAACCTCTTTCTGAACCATTCCGATGATCTCGTTTATTGTGTCGCGGTTTTCCAGGATTCTGAAAAATATCTGGCTGGAGATATGGTATGGAAAATTACCGATGATGTTAAATTTTCCTTCAAAAACATGCTTCAGATCCAGTTTTAAAAAATCATCATGGATTACTTCAGAAACAGCCGGATATTTCTGCCTTAAAAGATCAACATATGCCTTATCGATTTCAACAAGCTTAAGGTTAATGTTATTCTTTTCAGCCAGGAAACGTGTAAGGATGCCTTTGCCAGGTCCAACTTCAAGTATGTTCTTTGAACCTGGAGATATGCTGCAGACGATCTTTTTTGCAATGTTGTGGTCTTTTAAAAAATGTTGTCCAAGACTTTTTTTAGGTGCCTGATATGCCATTTTTATTGCCAATTCCTTTACATCAAAAGTAAAAAATAATCGATCATTTCTGTGGCAGGTATTTGTAATTTTACTGTTTAATTTATATTATTTTCGTTCCACTAACTGATACCTGTGTGCATGAAATACAATTTTAATGAACGTATAGACCGGGAAAATACGTCATGTATCAAGTATGATCTGAGAGATGAGGTATTTGGTAAAAAAGATGTAATTCCCATGTGGGTGGCCGATATGGATTTTAAAACGCCATCTTTTATCATAGAGGCTTTGCGTAAAAGACTTGATCACGAGATTATGGGGTATACATTCAGAACCGATTCCTTTTACACATCAATTGCAGGCTGGTTAAGCAGAAGGCACAAATGGGATGTTATGAAGGAATGGATTACATTTTCACCGGGCATTGTCCCTGCCCTGAATCTGGCCGTCATGGCATTTACCAGACCGGGGGATAAAGTAATTGTTCAGCAACCGGTATATTTCCCTTTTTTCCCGGCAGTTGAAAATCACAACAGAGTATTGGTTAATAATCCTCTCAGTTATGAAAATGGCAGATATGAAATGGATTTTGAAGATTTGCTCCGAAAGATTGACAAAAGGGTGAAAATGATCATGCTCTGTTCTCCACATAACCCCACCGGGAATGTATGGAAATATAGAGATCTGGAAAAACTGGCAGAAATATGCATTGAAAACCAGATACTCATCCTTTCTGATGAAATACATTCCGATCTGATATTCAGGGGCAGCAAGCATATACCTCTTGCATCACTGGGTCCGGAAGTTTCTGACATAACAGTTACCTGCGTTTCACCAAGCAAGGCATTTAATCTGGCCGGTTTGTCTACTTCCGCAGTTATTACATCAAACAGAGAACTGAAGAAAAAATATGATGAAATGCTTGAGAGTGTTCATGTGGACGGTGGCAATATATTCGGATTTGTTGCACTTGAAGCTGCTTATGACAAGGGTGAAGAATGGCTTGATGCACTCATGGGCTATCTGGAAGAAAATCTTAACTTTCTTGTCAGTTATCTTGCTGAAAACATTCCGCTTATTAAACCGGTCATTCCTGAAGCAACATATTTGATCTGGCTCGATTGCCATGAAATGGGTCTGAGTGATAAAGAGCTAAGCAGGTTCATGATTCATGAAGCAGGTCTGGGTTTAAGTGATGGACTGATTTTCGGACCGGAAGGGAGTGGATTTCAAAGAATGAATATAGGCTGTCCAAGGGCTGTGCTGGAGAATGCGCTTCACAGATTAAAAAATGCCGTTGTTCAAAGATTTGCTCAATAATTATAATTTTTTTTGTTAAATTGCTTAATAATCCAAACTGATAATTATATGAGATTAAAGATTGCAACAAAGATTATCTTGGCTTTTGGAGTTATAACGCTGGCAGTAATTATCAATGCACTTATGACCAGCAGTGCGCTTCAGAAAAGCAGGGAGGTAAATGATAAAATTTCTAATCTTTATACTCCCTCACTGGCTTTTATCAATGATCTCTATTCCAGAATAAGCGATTCACGAATGCTGGTAAAATCCTGGGTTTTTATAGATAAAATTTCGGATACTCCGGATAAACTCAAGCTCAAAAAGTTGCATTCAACTGATTATAAATTGGTTATGGATACTTTAAAAGCTTTCGGAAAGATATGGGCAAATGAACATCCCGAACAAAGAGATTTATTGCTTAAGATTGATTCAGCCATTGTTGACACATTGTTTGTTAAGCACCAGTATATCATGGATCAGCTCAGTGATTTTGAAAGCTATGATGATCCATTTATTATTTTTGAGGTAACCCCCATGACAGAGGAAGGTGGAGAGGTGATGGTATTGACTGAGCGAATTCTGAACCAGATAGAAGTACTGCGGATCAATCTTGAAGACCAGGTTGAGCAGGGAAGGATTGAGATGGTCGATACTTTCAACAGTTTCAAAACCCGGATTATTATTATGGCCATTGTCCTTGTCCTGGGCGCGTTAATTATTGGTGCCTTTACCATTGATTCGCTCGCAAGACCTATTAATCACACAAAAAATATTCTTTTAAAAATGAGCAAAGGAATCCTTCCAAAGGAAAAACTGACGGAAGGTTCTGACGAGATAGGACAGATGGCCAAAGCACTTAATCTGTTGATTCAAAGCTTAAAAGACATATTTAATTTTTCGCTCGAAATCGGGAAGGGAAATTTTGATACGGAATTTAAACCCCTTAGTGATGAAGATGTTCTTGGACTTTCGTTGCTGGAGATGAGAGATGAATTAAAAAAAGCTTCAAGTGAGGAAGAAAAAAGAAAGGAAGAAGACAAACAAAGAAACTGGGCATCCCAGGGAGTTGCCATGTTCAGCGATATCCTGAGAAAAAGCAGTGATAACCTGGAGGAGCTTTCATACGAGATCATAAGCAACATGGTTAAATATACGAATTCCAACCAGGGAGGAATGTTCATTGTAAATGATAATGATAAGAATAATATCGTTCTTGAAATGTCTGCCTGTTATGCATATGACAGAAAAAAATTTCTGGAGAAAAAGATCGAAATTGGTGAAGGACTTGTAGGCAGATGTTACCAGGAGCAGGAAAAAATATTTCTGACTGAAATACCCGATGACTATATCAAGATAACATCCGGACTTGGTGATGACAATCCGAAATGTTTACTGCTTATACCGCTGGTTTATAATAATGTGATTTATGGCATCATTGAAATTGCCTCCTTTAATGTATACAGACCATTTGAGGTTGAGTTTATTGAAAGGATAAGCGAAAGCATTGCTGCGACAATTTCTTCTGTTAAGGCAAATATCCAGACCACCACATTGCTTGAACAATCGCAGCAGCAGGCAGAGGAAATGGCAGCTCAGGAAGAAGAAATGAGGCAGAATATGGAAGAGCTCAGGGCAACGCAGGAACAATCTGCACGAAGAGAGGAAGACCTCAAAAAGGAAGTTGAGGAATTAAGAAAAAGACTAAAAGAAGTCAGCGAGCAATAATCAGTCAAATTTGCTGCAGCTGAATTAAATTTGTCATCTGAACCACACGGCTGCAAGTTCATGAATATCTTATTTGAAGACCTTGGGATCATTGAGTACAAGGAAGCCTGGGAATACCAGAAATCCTGTTATCAGCGTATTATACAGGCAAAAGACAGTGATGGTGAAACAGACGTTTCATATCATTTTCTTTTCTGCGAACATCCGCATGTTTTTACCCTTGGCAAAAGCGGCCAGCCATCCAACCTGCTTATCAAACAGGACTATCTGAAATCAATCGGAGCTGCATTTTATAAAACTGACAGGGGAGGTGATATAACTTATCACGGACCCGGTCAGATAGTCGGATATCCGATTATCGACCTGGAACAAATGAAAATGGGTGTCAAATTATATATTAATAACCTTGAGGAGTGTATCATTTTAACGTTAAGGGATTTTAAAATAACTGCAGAACGGATGGATAATGCTACAGGCGTATGGCTGGATGTAAATAACAAAGATAAGGCAAAAAAAATCTGTGCCATAGGTGTCAGGGTAAGCAGGTATGTCACTATGCATGGATTTGCATTGAATGTAAACACAGATATGAAATACTTCAGCTATATTAATCCCTGCGGGCTGGGTGAAAAAGGTGTAACCTCCATGGAACAGGAACTGGGTAAAAGAATCAGTATGAAGGATGTCAAACAATCATTTCAAAAGCATTTCTGTAAAGTATTTGATCTTAATACATCGTGATGATATGTTTTCATTCGATTATCCGTTTGTAAAAAAAAGGAAATTAACCGGATTTTAACTGGAAAAAGCTTTTATTTTTATGTATTTTAGATACCGATTTCAACAATCACAATAAGCAAATCATAGACCGGACTTTATGTCAAAGGTTTGGAAAATAAAGGAGAACGGGTATGAAGGGAATTCTGAGAGACTTGCTCAGGAATTGAATATTGACAAAGTTCTGGCTACCTTGTTAATTCAGAGAGGTATTAATACCTACGAGGAAGCAAGGGTTTTTTTTCGCCCTTCCCTTGAAGATTTGCATGATCCTTTTCTGATGAAGGATATGGATAAGGCTGTTGAGAGGATTACAACTGCCATTGAGAAAAATGAAAAAATCCTTGTTTACGGTGATTATGATGTAGACGGCACCACATCGGTTGCCATGGTATATTCATTCCTCCAGAAATACCATAAAAAAATTGACTATTATATACCGGACAGATACAATGAGGGATACGGGATTTCCTATAAAGGAATTGAATATGCGGCATTAAACAGGATCAGGCTCATTATTGCCCTTGATTGCGGAATAAAAGCCGTTGAAAAAATCCAGTTTGCCAAAGACAGGGGTATAGATTTCATTATCTGTGATCATCACACTCCGGGTGATAAACTGCCAGAAGCATATGCTTTATTGGATCCTGACAGGTCAGATTGTTCTTATCCCTTCAAACATCTGTCAGGATGCGGTGTCGGGTTCAAAATGCTTCAGGCTTATTGCATCAGGCACCAAATTCCTAATGAAATTATCTGGGATTATTTTGATCTGTTGGCTGTCAGCATTGCCTCTGATATTGTTCCGTTAAAAGGAGAAAACAGGATCATGACCCATTATGGTCTTCAGAAATTAATGAAAAATCCCCGTGTTGGTCTGAAATCAATTATTTCTGTTGCCGGAATCGCAGATAAGCCCATCACCGTTGAAGATATTGTCTTCAAGATAGGTCCCCGGATTAATGCTGCCGGAAGAATTGAATCAGGGAAACAGGCCGTTGATTTATTGATATCAGAAAATGATGATGAAGCAGTGCTTCACTGTGAAAAAATCAATTCCTATAACCTTACAAGGCGGAATATTGACAAGAATATGACAGATGAGGCCTTAAGGGAGATCGAGCATTTCAATGGGAGATATAAATTTTCCACAGTGCTTTTTAATCCCTCCTGGCATAAGGGTGTCGTCGGAATTGTTGCTTCAAGACTGATTGAAAATCATTATCGGCCGACCGTCATACTAACCGAATCCAATGGTTTTGCAACAGGCTCAGCCAGGTCGGTTACAGGATTTGATCTCTATAAAGCCATTTCAGAATGTGCCGACCTTCTGGAAAACTATGGCGGGCACAGATATGCAGCCGGACTGACAATGAAAATTGATAATGTAACGGTCTTCAGGGAGAGGTTCGAAAAGGTCGTCAGCAAGACCATCACACCGGATCAACTCATTCCGCAAATTGAAATTGACACCGAATTGAATCTGAAGGATATCACAGATAAATTTTTCAGGATTTTAAAACAGTTTGAACCTTTCGGTCCGGAAAATATGAATCCGGTTTTTTTTGCTGAAAATGTCGTTGATAACGGTAATGGCAGACTTGTAGGCTCAGGTGAGGAACACATGAAATTATGCCTTATCCAGGAAGATGAACCATATAACGTTTTTGATGCAATAGCCTTTAATCAATCGGTACACTTTGATAAGATCAGCAAAGGATTGTGTTTTGACATTGCCTTTACACTTACTCAAAATACTTTTCGTGGTAATACATCCATTCAATTGAATATAAAAGACATAAAAACGTAATCACCTTTTAAGAAATGAGTGTTTCAACAAAAGCAGCCGAATTATTCGGCAAAGGTTATAATTGTGCCCAGTCAACATTGGCTGCATTTTCCGGCGAATTGGGATTAGACGAGAACACAGCTTTTAAAATAGCATCAGGATTCGGGGCTGGTCTGGGATACAGGGGAGAGATGTGCGGAGCTGTCGTGGGTGCATATATGGCTATTGGTATCAAATATGGTTTTACCATGCCCGAAGAAAAGGAGAAAAAGGATGAGACCTATCAGCTTATCGGTGAATTTATTAATGAATTCAAAAAAAGAAACAAAAGTATTATATGCAAAGAGCTGATAAATTATGATACAAGTGATCCTGACCAGCTCCGGACGGCCAGGGAAAAAAATGTATTCAGGGAAAAATGTCCGAAATATGTCCGGGATGCTGCTGAAATCGTCGAGAAGATTTTCACAGCCGGGGATTAACCACAGACAGATATTTGCTGATTAAGACCGGATATCCTGATTTGATGGCTTGAATCAGACGGGCCCTGATCCGGTTTTTTCTCCAAGTTCAATTATTTCAAGATCTTTGATTTTATCCTTTTCGATGTGAAACCTTACTATTGACTGTACTTTATGCAGGCCGGTTTTTCCGGCTGCCCCGGGATTGATATGCAGAAGCCGTTTTTTTTTATCATACATCACTTTCAATATATGCGAATGACCTGAAATAAACAGACCGGGTGGATTGTTGCTGATAAGCTGAATAACCGAGCGGTCATATTTACCCGGATGACCACCGATGTGTTTCATGAATACATCCACATCTTCGCACATAAACCTGGCCGATTCAGGGAAAGACATCCTTACATCGTGGTTGTCAATATTTCCGTAAACAGCTCTGAAAGGTTTAAATGCAGAAAGAAGGTCTGCAATTTCAATATTTCCAATATCCCCTGCATGCCAGATTTCATGGCAGTCTGCAAAATATTCATATATCCTTTTATCCAGAAATCCATGAGTGTCGGATAACAAACCGATTTTTGTCATTTTTGCTAAATTTGGGAGATTCAACAGATAAAAATATGCATATTTTTTATACACCGGATATTCATAATCAGGAATCATACACATTGTCAGCGGATGAATCAAGACATTGCATCAGGATTCTGAGACTTAAAGAGAATGACGGGATTCAGCTGATAGATGGCAGGGGTAATCTTTATTCAGGCATTATTCACACACCTGATCCGAAAGGCTGTAAAATCATTATCAGAGAAATGATTCCGGATTATCACAAGCGGGGTTTCCATCTTCATCTTGGCATTGCCCCGACTAAAAATACCGACAGGTTTGAATGGTTTATTGAGAAATCAACTGAGATTGGGATTGATGAGATAACTCCGTTGTTATGTTCAAGATCGGAAAGGGATTCGCTCAGGTTTGAGCGCCTGGATAAATTGCTGGTGGCCGCAATGAAGCAGTCTGTTATTGCTACAAAACCTGTTATAAATGAGTTTGCCGGAATGGAATTATTCATTAATGAGAAAAGAGACCATCCTGCCCAGAAATTCATAGCACACTGTAATGATGGAATTAAAAAAAATATTCACCGGTTATACCATCCCGGAAAAGATGTCATTTGCCTGATCGGTCCTGAAGGTGATTTTACACGGGAAGAAATCAGATTGGCAACAGAGAACAATTATCAACCGGTAACACTGGGTCTTAATCGGTTACGGACTGAAACTGCAGGAGTTGTCGCCTGTGGGATTTTTAATTTCCTGAATGATATTTAGTTAATGAACCAGATCTTTTTTATAAGAACAATTATCATCCGGATAACCTGTTAGCATCAAGCCGGTGTACCATGCAGAATGATATTCTGGCAGGGTACCTGTTAATCCAGGCAATGCAGTACCAGTCCGCTTCTTAATTTTGGTTCAAACCAGGTGGTTTTCGGAGGCATGATATTCCCGGTATCTGCAATCCTGATGAGCTGTTCCATTGATACGGGGTAAAGAGCGAAAGCAGCTGCCATTTCTCCCGAATCAACCCTTTTCGTGAGTTCACCCAGTCCGCGGATTCCGCCCACAAAGTCAATCCTTGTTGATTTTCTCAGATCGGTGATATTAAGAATCGGAAGAAGAACATGGTTGTAAAGGATAGTGACATCCAGACAATCAATTGGGTCATCATCATTGTATATATTTTTCCTGGTTGTCAGAAAATACCAGTCTCCACCGGTATACATTGAAAATTCATGCAGTTTTTGTGGTTTATATTCATTTTTCCCGATCTTTTTAACCTCAAAGGAGCTTTCAAGCTTTCTGACAAATTCAGCTGCAGTATTCCCGTTCAGATCTTTAACCACACGATTATAATCGATGATGGTCAACTGGCTTGCCTGAAAATGGACAGCCAGGAAATAATTATATTCTTCGTTCCCCTGATGGGTGCGATTCATCTTTTTCCTTTCTTCACCAACATGAGCTGCGGCTGCCGTACGATGATGCCCGTCTGCAACATAAGTGCAGGGCACGTTATTCTTAAAGATAACCTCGATACGGTTCACAAGGTTCTGGTCATCTATTACCCAGAGCTGATGGATCACGTCATCCACTGCCCTGAAATTGTAAACAGGGTTGCTGCTGATCGCCTGGCTGATGATGGCATCCAGTTCCGGATTATCAGGAAATACAAAAAATACCGGTTCTGCATTAAAATTTGTAACACGAATGTGGTTTTTGCGGTCTTCTTCTTTATCAGGCCTGGTAAGTTCATGCTTTTTAATCACATCATTCAGATAGTCGTCAACCGAAGCACAGCCGACAATACCATACTGTGTCTTATCCCTGAAGGTCTGGGCATAGATATAATAACAGGGATCCGGATCCTGGATAAAAATTCCTGTCTGTATCAGATTTTCAAGGTTGCTCCTGGCCTTCTGATAGACCGGATCAGAATGAACATCAATACCCGGACTGAGGTCGATTTCTGATTTGGTAACATGGAGGAAGGAAAGCGGATTATCCTTTGCTTCTTCAAGGGCTTCATCAGAATTTAAAACATCATACGGCCGGCATGCAATCAGATGCACGAGCTCTTTTTTAGGACGAAATCCCCTGAATGGTTTAACTACTGCCATAATATCATATTTTCAGTTTACAGACATCAGCCATCGTTAACTGATAAATAAATACCTGTCATCGGGCAAAAACTGATGACCGCTGCAGATGATCCGACAGCTATGTAAATATCTGTTATTTATTTACCTGGAATGTTACGTCTCCCCTGGTAATAAAATTCACAATTTGTTTTGCTGCAGCGAGTCCTGCATTGATATTGGCTTCGGCTGTCTGGGCTCCCATTTTCTTTGGCGTAAAGAAATACCTGCCTTCATAGTTACCGGCAATCTGTTCTTTACAGTCCGGTGCGATATCCGATATATACCTGAAATCAGGTCTTTCACTGAAAATTTTTAATAAAGATTTTTCACAGATGATCTCTTTTCTTGCTGTGTTCACAAGCGTGGCACCTTCAGGCATTGCTGAAAACAGATCATAATTGACAGATTCCTTTGTCTCGTCGTTTGCGGGAAGATTGACAGACACATACTGACATCTACTGTACAGGTCTTTCACATCCCCTGCATATTTTATTCCGTCATTTTCAATGAGCACTTTATCGATATACGGATCATGTGCATAAACCTCCATACCAAAACACCCGGCGATATGGCCGACTATTTTACCTACATTACCATATCCATGGATGCCCAGAGTCTTTCCTCTCAGTTCGGTTCCGGATGTTCCGTTAAAGTAATTCCTGTCCAGGTAAATCATCATTCCAATGGCAAGCTCTGCAACTGCATTTGAATTCTGTCCGGGTGTGTTCATAACCACAATACCTTTTTCGGAAGCTGCTTCAAGATCAATGTTGTCATATCCTGCACCGGCACGCACGACAATTTTTAAATTCTTTCCTGCCACGATAACCTGCCGGTCAACCTTATCGCTTCTGACTATCATTGCATCGACACTGCTCACAGCCTTTACCAGATCGGCATGGTCAGTGTACTTTTCCAGTAATATCAATTCATATCCGGCTTTCCTGAAAATCTTACCGATACCGTCTTTTGCTACCTGTGCAAAGGGTTTTTCGGTTGCTAACAATACTTTTGGCATAATCAGTTTAATTTTAAGAATTTCTAAATCAGTTTTTTAGCTCAAACTCTTTCATGACTTCAATGAAGGCCTGTACGCTTTCTTTTGGCATGGCATTATAGATAGAAGCCCTGAAACCACCAACAGACCTGTGACCTTTAATCCCCACCATTCCTTTGGAGGATGCATATTCGAGAAACCCGCTTTCAAGTTCCTTATAATTCTCATGCATCACAAAGGTCACATTCATGATTGACCTGTCTTCTTTATCTGCCACTGTGGGAATAAAAAGTTTGTTCCTGTCGATCTCATCATAAAGCAATGCTGACTTTTCAATATTTATCCTGTGCATGGCTTTCAGACCGCCCAGGTTCTTCAGCCATTTCATTGTCTGGACACATGCAAAAACCGTTATACAGGCAGGGGTATTGAACAATGAGTTACCTTCGATATGTGTCTTATAGTTAAGCATTGTGGGTATGTTTCTTTCAAATTTGCCAAGAATGTCTTCTTTAATGATAACAAATCCCACACCTGCCGGCCCAAGATTCTTTTGTACCCCGCCGTAAATGATTGCATATTTTGAGACATCCATCGGCCTGCTCAGTATATCAGATGAGGCATCGGCAACCAACGGAACCGGAGAATCAATGTCTTTTTTAATTTCAGTACCATAAATGGTATTGTTGGTGGTTACATGAAAATAATCTGCATCGGTGGGTATGGTGTAATTTTTAGGAATATAAGAAAAATTCCTGTCAGCTGAAGATGCAACAACATCCACCTCTCCGAAGAACTTAGCTTCCTTGATGGCCTTTTTTGCCCATGATCCTGTTTCAAGGTAAGCTGCTTTTTTATTGAGCAGGTTATATGGAACCATACAAAACTGAAGGCTGGCACCGCCCTGAAGAAACAACACAGCATATCCGGCAGGAATATCAAGTATTTCTTTCAATAATGACTGGGCTTCTTCATTAACGGCTGAATACTCCTTGCTACGATGTGATATTTCCATCAATGACAATCCAATCCCATTCATATCTAAAATATGTTCTGCTGTTTTCTTAATCGTAAATTCAGGCATTATCGACGGCCCTGGATTGAAATTGTGTTTTTTCATAGCTGATTTATTTTTATTTGTTAAACAATTCACAACTCAAAATGTGGGATAAAAATAATAAATTAAAACAAGTTACAAGCATATTTCAAAGAAAATTGAGCAGATATTTTACCAACAACCAACCTGTTGAAAACCGGTTGATTCAGAGGAATGGGCTGATACCCGGTTCACCTGGATTTTCAGTAAAAGCAGTATCAAAGTTCACTGAGTTTTACCAGGCAGTTATCCTTCAGTGCAGGAATAATTGTTGTCTGGTCAAAAGTATGGCAATACTCAATGACATCATCAAGTTTTTTCTGCCTGAGCCGGTGGCGCTGGGCTGCCTTTTCAATATATCCCGTCAGGTCGGGTTTGGCCATGTGCCAGAGATCAACCGCAGCCAGCGTGGAATCACAGATGGTATCATACCTGTCATTGGCCAGTACCAGCTCAGACAATGCACCGGCATAAAGGGTATCCTCGAGGTTAAACTTGTTTTTCCAGCCTGCACAAAGTACCAGCAAATCTCTTTTTTGTGAGATGACATATTTTGCAATGGCAGTAATATTCAAATATGCCCCGATGAGGACACGGAAATGATTCCTTGCCATCATGATGCAGTTGGTACCGTTTGTTGTGCTGTATACTATTTCTTTTCCTGAAATTCGATCACGGGTGAAATTAAAGGGTGAATTTCCAAAATCGGCAAAATCCCTGACAATTCCGTCGCGCTCTGCAGCAACCATATAACCTTTGTTTTTATATTCCTGAGCCTCTTCGAGTGTGGCAACAGGAATGATCCGTTTTACACCGTTCATGAAGGCCGTACAGATGGCAGAGGTGGCCCTCAGGATATCAACAATCACGACAATGGCTTCAGGATTGGCAAATTCTTTAAAAATGGCGGGTGTAAAGCAGACTTCTATTTTGTTCTTATCATGCATCACTGGTGAAAATTTCATGAATTCAGATAACCGTTTAAATGGGAGAGCCCGATGCAGGTGCCCGATACAGGTGCCCGATGAAAATTTTTTAAATGTCTCTGTAAAAAGGCAGCTTCACAACCAAGGCCTTGAGAGGTTTATTCCGTACCGCGACGAATATTTCCTGTCCGGCCTTGCTGTATGCTGTCTGCACATAGCCCATTCCTATTCCTTTCCTGCTTAAGGGTGACATGGTTCCTGAGGTGACATCACCGATTCTCTTTCCGCCCTGGTCAACGATTTCATAATGCTGCCTGGGAATCCCCCTGTCAATCATTTCAAATCCGATCAATTTTCTGGTTACGCCCTGTTGTTTTTGATTCTGCAGAAATTCCCTGTCGATAAAATCCTTGTTTTCAACAAATTTTGTAATCCAGCCAAGACCGGCTTCAATGGGTGATGTGGTATCGTCAATATCGTTTCCGTATAAACACAGACCGGCTTCAAGCCTCAAAGTATCCCGTGCTGCAAGTCCGATTGGTTTAATCCCGTATTCCCTGCCGGCATTAAAGACTGCTTTCCAGATCTTTTCCGCATGCTCATTACCGAAATAGATTTCAAATCCCTTTGAGCCGGTGTAACCTGTTCTTGAGATAATGACTTCAGCGGCACCGGCCACAGATCCCGTTACAAAACAAAAACTGTCAATGGCGGAAAGGTCAACCGGCGTGATCTTCCGGAGCACCTTTTCAGCATCAGGTCCCTGGATTGCCAGCTGTGACATCCTGTCACTTGCATTTTCCAGTTCTGCACCCGTTTTCTGATTTTGCTTCATCCAGTTAAAGTCTTTTTCTATGTTTGATGCATTCACAACCAGCATGTACTTTTCCGGTTCAAAGTAATAGATGATCAGGTCGTCCACAATGCCACCCCTGCCATTCGGGAAGCAGGTATACTGAGCTTTACCCGGTACCAGGCGGCTGACATCATTGGTGGTGACATATTGCAGAAAGTCCGGTGCCCCGGGTCCCTTAACCCAGATCTCACCCATGTGCGAAACGTCAAACACACCGACTGCATTCCTGACTGTCAGATGTTCATCTGTAATGCCGGAATATTCTATGGGCATTTCAAATCCGGCAAATTCTGACATTCGTGCTCCTAATTGCTTGTGAAGGTGATTAAAGGCTGTTTTTTTCATTTCAAGTAAGATTGTTTCCGGACAAAAGTATTAAAAATATGGGAGGTTGAAGCAATAAGTTTTATGTTTCGGAGAGCGACAGGTAATCCTGCGACACCCCTGCAGGCTGACGGCTGTAAGTAAATGATTTAAATGCATTGGTCGGCAGGGTGTTATCATAAAACTGTGTAAGAAAGTGCAAAAGGATATCTGATGAAATTCAGCGCCATTCATCCTGAACATCAGAATTGATTTTGTTTGCTGAGATACTGTTTAGCTGCCTTCACGTATTGATTTGTTTTGCCATAAATATTTATATGCAAAAAGATTACGGGATTTGAAAAAATATTACCTTTACGGCTATTGTTAAGTTAATTAGTTAAAATCTTATCTGCAAAAAGTATCTCAGATCCCAAATCAAATGAAAAGAATTAATACTGTCATTTTTTATCTGGTCGTCATAATGGTGAATCTTAATGCACAGACTGTAACGGATTATGACGGGAATGTATATAATACTGTGCAGATTGGCAAACAGACATGGATGCGCGAAAATTTAAAAACAACCCATTATTCTGACGGGAGTGTTATACCGTATATACCCGATCCGGTTGAATGGAGCTTGCTTTCAACAGGAGCATACAGTATATATAACAATGACAGTTCCACCATTGAAACTTATGGTTACCTATATAACTGGTATGCTGTAATCGATGAAAACAATATATGTCCCGCAGGCTGGCATGTGCCTTTGGATGCCGATTGGACAATACTTGAAACATATCTTGAAGGGCGTGAAGTGGCAGGTGGTAAATTGAAAGAAGCAGGCATTTCTCATTGGGAAGACCCCAATACAAATGCTACCAATGAGTCCGGTTTTACCGCCTTGCCGGGAGGCCTTCGTTTTCCTGACGGTGTATTCTATTCAATTGGCAGGAGAGGTTTTTTCTGGTCATCAACAAAAAACACTGAAATCTATGCATGGCTCCGATACATGGAATGTACCAGTGAAAGTATATTTAAAACCAATTATGATAAACACAACGGATTATCAGTTCGCTGTATAAAGGACAAAGAGCTCACTGTTAACCTGGATAGCGGGTTAATTGCTCACTATCCTTTTAATGGAGATGCAAATGATTTATCAGGGAATAATATTCATGGTGAAACACATGAAACGACTCTTACAGCCGACAGGTTCGGATATGAAAACAGGGCATTTGGATTTATTTATAATTCGTTTATTTCGGGTTCCGACGAAAATGACAATCTGCCTGCAGAAGGTGATCCGCGAACCATCGCAGCATGGATTAAACCGATTAATGCAACTGTCTTTAATGAAAAGACAATTTACACATATGGAAATCTTTCATATCGTTTTCAGCTTTATCTCGATAATTATGGAAAGCCTGCTATCGGATTTGACAATACATCATCCTTTAATTCAGGTGATTCAGCAATAAAAGATAGTATATGGACTCATATTGCGGGGGTATATGAAGGGCCATTGACAAGTTATTACAGAATTTATATGAATGGCAAAGAAAGTGCTGCACCAAAATATTGCAGCGGATTACCGCTTTGTAACAGACCTTTTACATGGAACATTGCTCATGATCAGTTTGCAGGAGATGAATACAGGGGTTTTCTGGATGATGTCCGCATATATAACCGGGTATTAAATTCATTGGAAATAGAGGCACTTTTCTCGGACACTATGTCGTATGTCACATCGATAAGACCAGATTTTAGTAATTGTAATAAAGAAACAGAATTTTCCTGCCAGTTTATAAACAGTGATTATATAACAATTAAAACTGACCTTGTCAATGAATATCTGGTTACAATATATTCTCTCGATGGTATTCAAATAATTCAAAAATTATTTTATGATCGTGAAATTACTATCGATATTAGTTCTGTAGCTACAGGAGTTTATATAATCAAGGTTACGAATTCACAAGGAGTTTCAACAGGTAAGTTTATAAAACAGTAACTCAGTTTGGCAGCATGCATGTCTTTCGTTCATTCTTATTAGAATAAAGTTGTAAATGAATTCGATAATCAACTATGGATGAATAATGAAATAACTTCTTAAGTATTTTTCTTTCTTGGCAAATGGATAATCAAGTCATCAAAATATACTAAAATTGAATCCGGTGAAAAAAACAATAACAATCATCCTGGCTATTATCATAACCACATTAATTGCACAGAAATTATCTGCCCAGTTGCACGAGATCTGGTCGGTACCAGTGGCAAAAACAGGAATTAATCCTTTGCTTTCTTTCGATGACAGGCTATTGGCCATAGGTGAAGATGGAGCTGTTCATTGTGTTAATATTGAGACTGGTGAAAAATTATGGACAGTTGAATTCGGGATCGAGACCGAACCCAATGCATTTATCGCTGATTCTGTCTTGTTCATCCAGTTCAGTGACGGAACACTGGGTTCCATTGATTTGTTAACCGGTAATAAAAAGTGGGATAAGAAACTGACAATCTATTCAAATATCGTAACAGACGGAGAGGTTATTTATTTTGCGCCTGACAATATGAGCATGAAAGCCATTACATGTTATGACGGTTCGACCATCTGGCAGGAAACAATGGAATCGGAAATCAGTTCAAATCTGTGTTATGAATTCGGAAAAATATTCTATTTAACCTCAAAGAAAGAGATCATAGGCATTGATGCAATAACAGGTGAAAGCGACTGGAGATTTGAAACCAAATATGATATTATTACAAATCTTTACGTTGCAGAAAACAAACTTTGTTTTGCCATGAGAATTCCGGGCAGGTCGAGCAATGAATCATTCAATAAATTTGTAGTTGCAGTTGACATTCCTTCAGCTACAGAATTATGGAGATTTGAATTTCTCGATGCACTTGTATTCCCAAAGAATCCTTTTGTGCTGTTTAACAATATTTTACTTGTTATTGCAGGCAGGGAAATATACACTTTCAATGCTGCCAGAGGTATTCATTTATGGCACTTCCCGCATGGCGGATTTAATCCCGTAGCATATGACGGATTCTTTTATTTTACAGGTATCCTAAAAATGATGCAGGCCACACCTGATCTTATCTGTCTTGAATCGGTTACCGGAAAACTGATTTTCAATCATAACGCCGGAATGGTTCCATATAAGGCTGAAAAACTTGTTTCGGTTGTCTATCCGATTCCGCTGGTATATAATGATATTGTGGTCAGGCCTTTAAAGAAAAGGGGACTGGTCGCATACAATATGGATTCATATAGAGAAGAGATGACAGCATTGAGAGCGAATGCGGATACCCTTAAAATTGCCAGGGTAAGGGCGGATATCCCTGTTAACGGAATATGGAGCATTGTCTGGATTACACATGAATCAAAAAGGAAAGATACATATACTGTTCCGTATAAACCGCCATCATTGTGGCAGGCCAGGACTGCAGAAGTAAATGGTCAGAGTTCATTAATCGGTGTGACTCTTGGTTTTGACAGAATGCCTTTAAGCAACGTAAGTCTGTACTTTGATCTGAACCGTTCAGGCCGTTCATTTATTGCAGGAGAGACCAGGACAATCAAAGGATTGGAATACAAATATCCCAATAAGTTCTATCCGACAAAAGAGCTGTCAGACATATTGAATTCAAATCCAAGGGCAAAAGAAAAATTTGATGAGTTTCTCAGTATGCAGGAGAAGGTATCACTAATTGGAGATTATGGTCTTTCAGTCAGATCATTGCAATGTTTGTATGAAGCCACTGAAATATATAACGGATTTTCAAGCGAATAAATCCGCCATATAATGTTCAGATACGGGATTTATTGTTGATAATCTCGAGTCATATACAGACATGGTCTTATCTGTGATTTGAATTCAGGATACAATATCACTTTAACCATTTGCAATAAATGTTAATCTCCTGGTCAGAATAAATTTGGAAAATACCTGGTCATAATGAAATCAATGAACAACCTTAAATCGATTTTAAGCAGCCTCATTCTTTTGGGACCATGCTAATAAGTAATTGAAAATCATTTATATACCCCTGAATTATATAAACCTGTGTTCGGTCAGATGAAACAGGCTCATTTAAACCATCAGCCCAAAAATAAAGATCCCGGTCACATGACCGGGATTGCCCTGATTCATTCAGGTATATTGTATGAAGAACTGCATCTGTTGTAAAACAAAATCTGTGCCAGAACAGCTGGACGTAAATTATTTTCTGTATGCAATTCCTTCAATTTTTATATTCGGATAATCGCCATAACCGCGATGAACCGACTTACTGGTAATAAGTATGATATCGGCATCAAATCTGGCAGCTTTTTTCTTTAGTCTTATTATTCCGTTTTTTTCAAGGTATTTATGGCTGCTGTTGATCTGATCTGCTTCAAAAACTGCCGAAACAGGTCCGATTTTTTCAAATCCGGAGACATCTTTTGTGTTTTCAGTGGTCAGAATTCTTTCCCATAATTCCCTTCTGTATACGATAAGTCTGTCTTCCTGTATGGGCAGCAATTTCTTTTTTTCTTCTTCAAAAGGTGTAAACAGGTCTATCTTTTTATCGGCATATAATATCTGGCTGATTTTTTGCCGGTTGATAGTTTCTATCCTTGTGTTAAACGGATAGAGAAAGCTCACCTCGGTAAGGGTGATGTGCTGAACCTTAACGACCAGGACTTCATTATCAAAGGTGATGATCTTATCGAAATAATTCATTGCAATACCTTTTTCATCAATGTTTGACAGGGTATGTAACTTGCTGACAGTTGCATTAAGGAGATTAGCAGCTGCAACCGCAGCCCTGGCATAGTCGGCACTGTCAGGTTCGACTGTTCTGTATTGATGGCTAAACTCACCGGTGCCACTTCCTGTTTTCTGATCAACAAATGATAAATCCTGGGTTAGTGCCGTTAAAAAGGCACTGAAGAGCGTTAATATGAATACAGAAGCTTTTATTCTCATCGATTTAATGCAATTGAATTGTTCAGCAGATACTTTTTCCGTTAAAGAGAGCATTAAAGTTTCAACTAAAATAAAGAAAATGAAGACAGGAAAATAAAATTTTCCATGAAACCCCGGATAAAAATGATGTGGTTATTGATTTCATAAGACAATATAATATACCGGTTAACATCAGATTTAAAATTGAATCGTAAAATCTTTAATTTTGAAGCAGTATTTACAGCTATGACATTATTAAGACATGAAATTCCGGATTGTTGACCTGACACATGAACTGTCAAGTGATATGCCTGTCTTCCCGGGCGATAGTGCTCCTGAAATTGAGGCCCTGTCCGCACATGATAAAGACGGCTGCCAGGAGCTTGAGCTGAGACTAACCACTCACACAGGAACTCACATAGACTGTCCGCGGCATTTGCTCCAGGGAATGATGTCATTGTCGTCTTTTGATGTCGGTTTCTTTTACGGCAAAGCGATAACCATTGATTGTTCTGCTGTAAAAGATGAGATCCCGCTCGGTGTCTTACAGCCCTATCATCATAAACTTAACAGGATTGATTTTATCTTGTTTTATACCGGTCATGACAAATGGTGGGGCAGGAAGGAATATTTTGTCAAATTCCCGGTACTGACTCAGGAGGCTGCCGGATACCTCACCCGGTTCAGGATCAGAGGTGTGGGTTTTGATGCTGTATCAGCTGACAGGATTGATTCCACCGACCTGCCCGTGCACAATATAATCCTGAAAAAAAACATACTGATAATAGAGAACCTGACAGCACTGAAGAATGTTCTGGATATGGATTTTTATTTCAGTTGTTTCCCTTTGAAAATCAGAGATGGTGATGGATCACCGGTAAGAGCCGTTGCTTATTTAAAAGAAGAATGACGTTACGGTTTGAAAAATATTCATCCGGAATGACATATTAACAGAACATCTGATTATTTAACTTTACCGGATATGTGATTTGAATAACGGAATTTGAATCCCGGCGAGCGCATTACTTTCAGTGAGCTCCGCTTCGCTCCGGTTCACCGTAGCTTTGCTGCGGGGTAAGCGAGCAAAAAACATTAACGGGATCGATGATTCCTCGAAGCTTGCTTCGAGGAGAATCAATCCCGGCGAGCGCATTACTTTCAGTGAGCTCCGCTTCGCTCCGGTTCACCGTAGCTTTGCTGCGGGGTAAGCGATTTTTCAGGAATCATTGTTTTTTAAGAATACACAAATTTCGCCTGATTAAACGTTCATTAAGAAATTTTCTTTTTTAAACAAAAAGTGATGAAAACATTCTTCAAAACCCTTATTGTATTGATATTCATTGCTGTTGTACTGGGATTCATCTACCTGTTTATCATATCTCGGGAGGAAAGGTTTCAATCCGTTTACCTTATACCACCTGATGCGGCCTTTATCATTGAATCAGAGAATCCTTTTAAAGCCTGGGACAGGATTGTGCACAGTGAGCCGTGGAATTTTCTGAAATCCAATGAGCTTCTTGCAGATATCAATCAAAAGGTCGAAAGCATTGATTCGGTTGTTTCTTCAAAGAGATTTCTTTTAAGACTATTCGGGAACAGAAAGATCATGGTATCTTCTCACAGATATCAGCCCGGAAATTATGAATTTCTG
Source organism: Bacteroidales bacterium (assembly GCA_016933335.1). Taxonomy (GTDB): domain Bacteria; phylum Bacteroidota; class Bacteroidia; order Bacteroidales; family UBA10428; genus JAFGPL01. Next base: position 50,641 of record JAFGBD010000027.1, read on the forward strand.
TTTGTTGTTGATTTAAAGAAGGCATCAATGCTTAAAAATCTGAAAAACCACCTGAACAAACTAACCGGCGATGAGCTTTCATTTGCACAAAGGAATTACAATGAACAGGAAATTTTCGAAATGTTTGACCGTAAATCCGGCAAGGTTTATTATTTTTCAATCATTAAGAACCAGCTGGTATTTTCTTCGGTTCACCGGTTGATTGAAGCATCCATCGATCAGCTTGACAAACTGACGCTTGGAAGGGATTTGAATTACATCGAGGTTGCAAGGCGGACATCGGGAAAAGGGTTATTTTCAGTCTGTATCAATCATCGTTGTTTCAGAGAATATATCACTCACCTTATGGGCAAATCCAGTGAGTTGTTGGATCACATGTCCGACTACCTGTATTATACAGCTGCCAGTCTGGACATGGATGAATCAGGTAACCTGCAGATAACCGGCTATACAAGCATGAGTGACAGCTCAGGATCCTATATCCGCGCACTGGTAACTTCCGGTCAGGGAATGCACGATGTTTTTAATCTGGCACCCGCGCGTACCGCTTCCATGGTCAATATTGGTTTTGGCAATGCCTCAAAACTATACGGGAACATCAATGCTTCTCTGGATGAACAGACCAGGCAGAGCCTGCAGTCAACCATCCGGCAAACCGAAAAAAAGCTTAAAGTGAGCATAGAAAAAAACCTGCTTGGCTGGATGGATGATGAAATGGTATTGATGCAGACACAGCCATCCAATCTTGGCAGGCAGAATGAATTCGCAATTGTGTTCAAGGCAAAAAACATTCAGTCAGCTCAGGAAAACCTTGATATCCTGGCCACGCAGGTCAGGAAAAATTCTCCTGTAAGGTTCAGGGAAATCCAGTACAAAGGTCATGTGATCAATTACCTGCATATTCCCGGCATTTTCAAACTGTTGTTCGGCAGGTTGCTGAAAAGAATTGAAAAACCCTATTACACAATGATTGACAGATTTGTTGTTTTCAGCAATCATCCGCAAACCATAAAAAGCATCATTGATGATTTTGAAAGCGGAAATACACTTTCGGGAACTGAACACCTCAGTCAATTCACCGGTAATTTTTCTGAAAAATCCACTGTTCTTATGTATTTCCAGACTCCTGTGCTTTTCAGCAACCTGAAAGGATTTGTATCGTCAAAAACCTGGGCAGGGCTCATTAAAAATAAGAAGTACTTCGAATCTTTTCCCAATATCGGTATTCAGGTCGCCAGTGATAAGTCATTGTTAAAGTTTAACCTGCTGGCTGAGTACAATCCTGTTTATGAGGAATTTTACCCTGTTAATTACCAGTTCGAACCTGTTTCTTTCTATTTTGAAGATACGCTTATTCACTTTCCACTGGCAGGTGAAGAGACAAAAGATGAGGAACCCGCGATAGTGATTCATGATCTGGATGCTTCCAGACATGAAGCTTTTTATGATAACGGAAAGATCAGGCTTTCGGTTGAACTGAAAAAAGGACTCAGGCATGGAGCTTACAGGGAGTACTATGAGAATGGTGCGCTGAAAGTCAGGGGCAGGTACAGGAATGATTTGATGGACGGGACATGGAAATATTTTGATGAGAGCGGAAAAGAGACGGAAACAAGAGAATACCAAGACGGGGAGAGGGTTATGGATGAATAATTCCGTCAGATAATATTCACCTCAGGTTCAAGCGCAATGGCAAAATGATTTTTTATAGCTTTCTGAATCTTTTTGGCAAGATTCAGAATGTCTTTACCGGTAGCCTGGCCATAATTTACAATAACAAGAGGCTGTTTTGGATAGGTCCCGGTCCTGCCAATTCTCTTTTTGTGATAATGACATTGCTCAATCAGCCAGGCTGCTGATATTTTGTACTTATCTTCATCAATTTTCCAATATGGTATTTTTGGGTAAAACTGATGGATATGTTTCAACGTATCTCCGGTTACAACGGGATTCTTAAAGAAACTTCCTGCATTGCCAAGTCTGGAGGGATCAGGTAGTTTCTCAGTCCGGATATTTATGACGACCTGCCTGATATTCTGCAGATTGGTTTCCGGATATTTATCCAGTTCCTTTTCAATATTTCCGTATTTTGTAACATACTTAGGTTCTTTATCCAGCCGGAAGACCACCCTTGTAATAATGACTTTGTTTTTAAGCTTTTCTTTAAAAATGCTGTAACGGTAATCAAATATGCATTCAGAAGCAGCATATTTTACGATCCGGTTTCCTGAAAGTTCAATGGCCTCGACATATTCAATCTTATCTTTCACTTCAACGCCATAGGCTCCGATATTCTGAACGGGACAGGCTCCAACAGAACCGGGTATGAAAGAAAGGTTTTCAAGTCCCCCCAGGTTGTTTTCAACACAATATTTTACGAATTCGTCCCAGTTCTCTCCTGCTCCGACCTTAAGCAGCACATGTTCAGCCGTCTCTCCTGTTTTTTCGATACCCCTGATCAGGGGTCTGATAACAATACCGTTAAAGTCAGTTGTGAACAGAACGTTACTCCCCTCACCGAGAACCAGAAATGGTAAAGTTTTAAATTGCCCGGTTTTTATAAATTCCCGGATTTGATCGGCTGATGTAAGTTCAATAAAATATTCTGCCCTTGCTTCAACACCAAAGGTATTGTATTTTTTCAGCGAAAAATTTTCAAGAGGAGATTTCATTTGAAGCTTATATTGACCGGTAAATATACAATCCGATTAATTGCAAAACATACACATGATTCCTATTTTTTCCACAATATTATGTTGATGGGATGCTCCATGTGTTTGAAGGATTTTTGCAATTCAGGCTTCCGTCTGTTTATTCGTGACTGGTTATTCGGGATTCATATCACCAATAACGTAAACAAAATTTAAACACATGAAAATAACCAATTGGCCGGTACAATGAGGTTTAATAGACAATAGCCGCTCTGGCCGGTTTCGTCTGAATTATTTGGTTTTTGGTACCTTTGAGCCGGTCGTTTTGCCAACCGGCAGCTGTGTACCGAGCGCTTCATTTAAAAAAGATTTTGCCACTATCTCTGTTAATCTGTCCTTATCAAAATTGGAAGTATGAATTTCTTTCATTTTCTCATTCCCGTTAAGAACTGATTGAGGAATCAACACCGGTCTGTTTTTGTTAAATAGTTTCTCTTCTTCATAATTGTATGAAAATTCTTCAAGCATTGCAGCAATCAATATATATGTTCCTCCCCACGAAATTGAATATACTGCATATACTTTCGCGTGTGATGTTCCAAAATAGTAAACAGGAAAATTTGATGTCAGATGAGTCCTTTCAGATTTGTGGATTAATTTCGGTTGTGTGTCCATTTGTGTGTTTTTTAATTAAAAATTTGATTAGTGTACTTAAATTTAATCAATATTCATGTTCTGTCAAAATAAATTTCAATTTGTGATGGATAGCCTGAGGATTTTTGAAAGGATAATAAATAGGTTACCTTTGAGTAAGATGCATTTCATTTTTTATTTTATAACCTGAGAGTATATCAGTAAAATCTGAATACCCATATGAGCCGGGAAAGAAAAGTCCGAATCTGTCTGTCCGTCACCAATGATATTGCCATTGATCAGCGGGTGAGACGTATTGCACGGTCTCTGATAAAACTTAATGTTGAGATTACGATTGTGGGCAGAAAGAGAAGCAACAGCTGGGAACTGCAGGAGACTGATATCAGGTTCCGGCGGTTTTCTTTGCTGTTCAATAATGGTCCGCTGTTTTATGCCTGCTACAATACCAGGCTGTTTTTCTATTTACTTTTTCACCGGTTTGACCTGCTTGTCTCAAATGACCTCGACACCCTGCCTGCCAATTTCATGATATCAGGAATGAAAAGAATAAAACTGGTTTATGACAGCCATGAATACTTTACAGAAGTACCGGAACTCATAAACAGGAAATTTGTGAAAAAATTCTGGGAGAAACTGGAGAAATGGATGGTTCCGAAAATCAGGCATTCATATACTGTTTGTGATTCAATCGCGGAAATATACAACAATAAATACGGTATAAATATGATTGCCATCAGAAACCTTTCTGATTGTAATATTGAACATCAGAGCAATTCAGGCAGAGAACCTTCACATGATGAAAAAAGAGAGTCCTTATCTAAAAAAACCATTCTTTACCAGGGTTCTGTCAACAAGGGCAGGGGGCTTGAAAAGGTAATTAAAAGCATGCAATACCTCGATGAAGTCATTTTCAGGATCATAGGTGATGGCGATATTCTTGGTGATCTTAAAAGTCTGGTTAAAAAACTGAATCTTGAATCCAGGGTTATCTTTACAGGAAGAATACCTCCCAAAGAACTTGTTCAACAAACTATCAAGGCTGATATAGGTATTTCTCTTGAAGAAAATCTGGGATTGAACTATTATTATGCCCTTCCGAATAAATTATTTGATTACATAAATGCCAATATTCCGGTTGTGGTTTCTGATTTTCCTGAAATGGGATCACTGGTAAGGAAGTATGATATCGGAGTTGCAACACTTATATCGGATGCACGGGAACTGGCTTTATTGTTCAGGTCAATTCTTGATGATACGGCGAGAATGCGGAAATGGAAGAATAACCTTCAAAAGGCAGCCGCTGAACTATGCTGGGACAATGAAGAAAAAAAACTGCTTGATTTTTACAGGAAGATTATTTAGCCCTGGCAGGTACCAGTTTCCTGAATGAGAAAAAAAGCACTTTGTAAAGTATGATTGCCAGTGGTATCGACACAATAAACCAGACTGCAGTTGCTGTCAGGTAAGCAAGCCAGAAATGATGCAGAGTCCCCCAGACATCTGTTCTCAGCATTGCAAAAAGCTGATCAAAAGAGTGAGGTAAAAGTGAATTATTGAAAATAAGATCACCAAGTTTAAGAAAAGGAAAGATGAGCAATATCTGAAGGGGGTAAACCATATAATGACCTATATGTGAAGCAGTCAGATTCAATCTGAAGCAAAATACAACCAGTGTTACGAGCAATGATGTAAGTCCGTATAGGGGAATGATTCCTATGGTGATACCTAATGAAACTGATAATGCAAGTTTATGTGGGGTGATTCCTTTTTTCAGAAAATCAAGTATTTTACTGAAGATCCTGTTTTTTAGCGCCATGAATAATACCTCTCAAGATAAATTTATTGATGATTCTTAATGTTACGTTTGAATCAAACTAAAGTTTGCGAATTTAAAAGAAAAATGCATATAAAGTACGATTACATCCATAATTTTTAACCATCCGGTAAGAATTAAGATCCTTTGGTATTTCTGAACTGCTGAATCCATCTGGTAAGTTTTTCAAAATGAGATCCTTCCCAGTAAACATTTTTACATTCGGTGCACTGGTAGAACTCATTAAAGTGTTTAATCGTCAAGGGTTTAAGATATCTGATCACAGATTGTTTGGATACTTTTCTGATCCTGCCATTACAGCATGAACATCGTGAGAAGGGTTTTATTTTATCTTTCAGATCAAACTTATCTATGATTTCCTGCAGCTGGCTGCGGGGTTTTTGATTTCTCACATAATAACCATGGGTTACACTTCCATTTTTCAGAATTCCCTTATCCCTGGTCAGGATTGTTCTTTTTTCCGTAACTGAACGGGTTATGATCTCATCGTCATCAAGATCGTTGCGATAATAGGAGTCAAAACCGAAAAATCTGAGATATCGTGCAAGCTTACCCAAATGAACATCGAGTATGAATTTTGTGTTTCGGAGGCTCTTCCCTGTTTTTTTAAGACCATTGATATTCAGCAGCTCAAACACCGGATAAACCGAAATAAAATCACCATCCTGAATCCTGTAGTCAAATGCTTTTGGTATTCCATTCACGAGGACCAGGTCGATCTCGGTGTGAGGCACATTAAATGATTCAATGACATCTTTTAACGAAGGATTTCCTTTAATTACCGCAGTGAACGGCACTTTCCTCTTATGCGGAGGGAGAAAGTCATTTAATTCTTCATAAAATCGGAAAGTTACCTCAGCAGGCATTTTTCAGACGTGAATATTATAATATTTAAGATACAACAAAGATATGAATGCTATGTGAACATCCTCATTACAATCACTATTTCATTCAGTCTTCGCCAAATCCTTCTTTCTGGAGGCAATGAAGACATATTCCTGAGGTTTCAGTCCATGGTAATTATGCTCATCCTCAGAAAAATGCATGACTTTAACATCAAAGCCATTTTGTTCCAGTCTGAATTTCAGACCGTTTACTGAATAAATACGGACATGATCCTCCTGTCCGAAATGAATTTTCCTGTCATTTGGATTTTTGATTGCTGAATTTTCGTATATCGATCCTTTCTTAAAAGGAGTCTGAATCATGCAAATTCCCCCTGGTTTAAGAATCCTGTATAGTTCCGACATAGCTTCCTTATCTTTTTCTACGTGCTCAAGTATGTGATAACAGATGATCAAGTCATACTTACTGTCAGGTTCATCAATTCTGGTTATATCAAGGTGCTTATGAGCCATGAAATCTCCTGAAATATCTGTGCTTTCATAAATAATTCCTGGATAAATGCTTAACAATCCAAACAGGCTTTTTGACGGGGAGAAATGAAGCACAAAAAGATGCTCCCTTAGAAATTCTGACTTCAGCAATAACCACAAACGTCTGTTTCTAGGCAGGCTCCCACAATAAGGACATAATTTTTCACCGTTATCAAGTATGATGAACCTTCTGAGCTTCCTGTTGCAAATGGTACATTCATATTTTTTCCCCTTGTAAAACCGGTATAAAATGCCTCTTAGCAGCTTTTCATTGTTTGCTGCCATTTTTTCCGGAATCATTCTTTTCATATATTGTTTAAGGACAAGATACATTGACATAGGCTACTCCCGTTAAACCGACCATTTTAAAGTTAACAAATTTAATATTTTATAAAATTATCTGCATTTATTACAAATCCGGATCTGATGCAAAAAGAATTGTCCGCATAATGACTTAAATCATGAATTTCCTGTTCCTTAAAATTGCTTTATTCACTAACTTGTAACTGGTTTTAAAACACTAATCACCATGGAAAAAATAGATCCAGGACTCAAAAATCTCAATAACGTTTTCCCGGATTCATTCACTCCCGAACAGCTCGCAAAAGCAAAGACGCTGTTCCTGAAAAGACTGGCTGAACTGGCGCACAGGCATTATGGAGGTAAAATCCAGGTAATTCCGAAAGCCCCTGTGCCGGGTTACAACTGGTTTAATGTATGGTATACTCCAGGTGTGTCAAAAATTTCCACCGATATCAGGGATAATAACGATATCTCTTACGAACTTACCAACAGAGGTAATATGGTAGCTGTTGTGAGCGATTCAACACGTGTACTGGGTGATGGTAATTGCACTCCTCCTGGAGGACTGGGTGTAATGGAAGGAAAGGCCTTTCTGATGAAATACCTTGGAGGAATTGACGCCATTGCATTATGTATTGACAGCAGAAACGGGAGGGGTGAAAATGATCCGGATAAAATGATTGAATTTGTAAAAATGGCTCAGCATAGCTTCGGAGCGATCAACCTGGAAGATATCTCCCAGCCAAATTGTTTTAAAGTACTGGACAGACTTAGAGAAGAATGTGATATTGCCGTCTGGCATGATGATGCCCAGGGTACGGCCTGCGTTATTCTTGCAGGTTTGATCAATGCCTTGAAACTGGCAGAAAAGAATATTGCTGATATAAAAATTGTAATGCTGGGAGCAGGTGCAGCCAATACAACCATTGCGCGGTTAATTATAGCTGATGGTGCGAATCCGGAGAATATCGTTCTTTTTGATAAAGATGGTCCGCTGGACACTGATCGTAAAGATTTTAAAGAAGATAAGAGGTATTACCGTACATGGGAAATCTGTCAGGTCACAAATCCCCGGAAGATCAAGACATTTGAAGAGGCTTTCAGTGGAGCGGATGTACTCATTGCATTGTCAGTCCCCGGGCCCAATGTTGTTAAACCCGGGTGGATCAGAAGCATGTCTGATAAACCGATTGTATTCACATGTGCAAATCCGGTGCCGGAGATATATCCATGCACAGCATTGGAGGCAGGAGCATATATTGTTGCCACCGGAAGAGGAGATTTTCCGAACCAGGTCAACAATTCCCTGGGATTTCCAGGCATTCTTAAAGGAACACTGCTTGTCAGGGCACGAAAAATAACCGACAATATGGCAATTGCAGCTGCTCATTCCATTTCCGAATTTGCGCAAAAGAAAGGTATCAACCCGGATAAAATCGTACCAACCATGGATGAAACCGAAGTCTTTAAAGAAGAGGCTGCTGCAGTCGCCATGCAGGCAATAAAGGACGGTGTTGCCAGGATTAACCTGTCATGGGATGAGGTTTACAATAAAGCATCAAAGGATATTAACCATGCAAGAGAGTTGACTCAGGCATTGATGGCACAGGGATTTATTCAGTCCCCACCCGAAGAGATGCTTAAAGAGGCTTTGGAGTGGTCTGTTAAAAAGGCAGAATAAAACAGATATTAAGAACAATTATATGTCTTGTTTTAACAGCTAAAAAGATCAAAGGATTAAAGAAAAAGACCGAGATTGCTTAATAAGAAGGAAAGAATAGTAACCGCCTGAAATATCGAATCACTGCTCCTTGTCAAATCTGCGGAACAGCTTTATTGTGCCGTCTTCGGCAATATAATCCAGCTGAAGAGAATCACCTGAGAGAGAGATTCCGCAGAAATGAATGTAATCACCTTTTTGAGAGAATAACCTGATGTCCGGTTCAATGGCTTCAGGATCGGTTACTGTTTCAAGCCAGAAAATTCCTGATGATTCAACCAGATCATTCTTAAACCGTATATACATACCATCAGACGAAAACACCTGTCTGACTGAGTATCCAACAGAATCATGAGTAAGCACAAAAGGTAATCCTGAATTGGTATTGTAATAGGTTGATTTGATCCAGATCCATTCTCCCATGATTTGGTTCTCAGTATCAGAGATTAGCTTATCCTCTTTTTTTTCACAACTGAAAGAAAGAAGAAACGGGATTAATATATAAAGTAAATATTTCATTTTCATGATGCTACTAAATTAGCTGATTTTCTAATTATAAGACCGGTTTTTTATCAAAAAGTTGCGTGGATCGGTCAAAAAATATGACCGGTTCATTGAAAAAGGGTAGGCTGATCATCGAAGAGAGAAGGATAGTTGTCACTAAACTTCTTTAAGATTTCAGTGATGATTGTTTCACGCATAAACCTTGTCCTGTTTCTGATATTAAACCTGTTGCAGTAGTTATCTATTGCACTCCATTCAAGATTATTGAATAATATAATTTGTTTATTGATTCTTTTAAGATTATGATCTTTTTGCCTTCTTCTCACAACATCAATTTTCAGATATCAGACTAATAATATTACTTATTATATCTTTTTTTCACACCTGCAATTTTCAACATATTGTTAAAAGACAATAACATCATTAAAGGCCGGATGAATGACTGTATAATATCAGAATTATAGAAAGTATTTGATATATAGCAAATTAGGAATTATTGTCACCGGGGTGTCTATATCTGTTTGCAATTTATATACTGTTAGTAAAAATGAAAATTGTGGTTGTAACAATCAGCTAACCTGATCTCCGGAACGAATTAACCTGTACATGCTGTTTAAATCAATGATTTTTAATACAAACGCAAATACTATAGAAGCTAAAGCAAAGAAAACGAGCTGGTAAAACCAGGATATGGGTATTCTCCTGACGAGGATTACCATCAGGATTATTACAGACGAATATATCAAAAGCTGAATGATCAGTTTATGGTTGATTGAAAATTTAAAAATAATAGTGGCGACAATCACTTGTGTAAAGGCTGTCAGCAACTGAGCCAGAAGATTTGCAATGGCAGAACCCAGCACTCCAATCCTCGGGATAAGGATGAGATTCAGTATCAGACTGATTAAGGCGCCGGCACCTGCAATGATGTTGAGGATTTTTAAATTTCCGTTTGCAGTAAGAAGGCAGCCGAATATATAGGTTGAACAGATTCCGAGAAATCCTGGCATAATGGTTCTGAACACGCGTGAAGATAACATCAGATGTTCGTTATAAAGAAGGCTTATCAGTTCATTGCCATAAGCAACTGATGCCACAGATAGCATTATAGCAGGTATGATAATAAGCACATATGCAATGTGAACAAGCTGTTCGACTGATTCCCTGTTTTTAAGCATCCTGGCAAACATGGGTAATAATATCAGTGCAAAAAGATATCCGTAATTCTGAAGCATATCCAGTAACCTGAAACTATGGGCATAAATACCTGCCTGAATTCTCCCTTCAGGTAACATACGTTCAAGAAGAATGGAGTCTATCCGGTAATATGAGGCCATTAAAAAAATCAATAAGGCATAGGGCAGGCTTTTTTTAATAATGGATAAATAATCGCGTATTTCAATATTAAGCTTAAGCCTGCCTGCTTTTGTCAGAACAACCGTTAATGAAACAAGCAGGGTGATAAAATAGGCAAATGTCTGGGCATAAATAAACCACTCTATTTTAAAGGCGTGCTTTGTCACGTTTCCCCACAGAAGGGTGCCGCAAATGATGATCAGCAAGGTTTTATCAAGAACAGAAATAATGCTTTCTGTTTTAAAGAGATGCATTCCGCCGATGTTAGCCCTCAGATAGAGAATCAGACTTGCAAGGAACTGATTGAAGAGTAAGATGGATAAAAGCCTGATCTGATACAGGTTATAATTCCATATGATGCCGATCACCAGGCACAGGACAAAATAGATGAGGCCCAGGAATATTCTTATAACCAAAATATTCGACAGGTATCTGGACAATGAATTCTGGTGCCGGGCAATTTCTCTCCTTGTAAAATTCTCAATGCCCATATCAAGTACGACCTGGAACATCAGTGAAAGACTCAGCAGAGGGAAATAAATTCCATAGGAAGCAGCAGTTACTGCGTTTTGAATTCCGACATCTATGCCCAAAACATAAAAAGGCTTTATCAGGAGGTTAAGGAATAACAGAAGAGCAAGGTTTGTGACAAATTTTCTTTTCAATGATACTGCATAAAATGGATTGTACAAATGTAATTTTTTTTCCAACAGATTCTGCTTTTAAATTGATTATATTAACTTAATACCGGGATAATGTCTTTAAAACTCGGATTTGAATCTGAAAATCAGCTCCCGGATTGAATGACACGTCAAACAGAATGATTAGTTTTACAGCCCACAAATGATCATAAGATCATAAAATTTTACAGATGGCTCCTGTCAAAAGAATATTAAGGCCCTGTTATTCAGGGCACAAAATTGAAGCCGGATGTGATGAAGCTGGCAGGGGATGTCTGGCAGGACCTGTATTTGCTGCTGCAGTAATTCTTCCTGTCGACTATCATCACACACAATTAAATGATTCAAAACAACTTTCCGAATGTTTAAGGTACCGACTGAGAGAAGAGATTGAGAAGGAAGCCATAAGCTGGTCAGTTGAACATGTTTTACCTGCCGAGATAGACCTCCTTAATATTCTGAGAGCGTCAATAACAGCTATGCACAGAGCATTGAACAAACTGGAGGTATTACCTGAATTCCTGCTTATAGACGGGAACAGGTTCATTAATTATAAAAATATACCGCATCAATGCATCATAAAAGGTGACTCCAGGTATTGTTCGATAGCTGCAGCTTCAATACTGGCTAAAACCTACAGAGATGATTACATGAAAAGGATTCACAAGCAATATAGCTGTTACGGCTGGGATAAGAACAAGGGTTATTCAACATCAGAACACCGACTGGCGATTGAAACACATGGAATATCACCACACCACCGCAAATCATTCAGGCTTACAGATAGTCAATTGTCCTTGGACTTCCGGTGATTTAAAAAATAATTTTTTGATATGGGTGAAATTTACTATTTTGTGACTGATCAAAACTGTTCCGGATGAAGATTGCATTTGTTGACATAATTACTGTATTCATGGTATTGTTTGCAGTTATTGATATTGCGGGCTCAATTCCTGTTATTATTGATATCAGGCGTAAAACCGGCAAAATTGATGCGATGAGGATTTCGCTGATCGCCTATTTCATTATGCTGGTATTCCTGTTTGCCGGAGAACCATTTCTGGGCCTGTTCGGGATCGACGTCAAGTCTTTTGCCATTGCAGGTTCCTTTGTGTTGTTATTACTGGGTCTTGAAATGGTCTTGGGTATTGAATTTTTCAAAATGGATCATGCCAGGGAATCATCAGTAGTCCCGATTTCGTTTCCCCTGATTGCCGGAGCAGGAACTTTTACAACCATTATTTCTCTTAAGGCAGAATACAACACTTATGTTATATTTATTTCACTTACCATCAATATGGTCGTTGTGTATTTCGTTTTAAGGTCCACAAGATTCTTTGAAAAGATTCTGGGTGGTACGGGAATACAGATTCTGAAAAGACTTTTTGGCATCATTCTTCTGGCAATTGCCATTCGCCTTTTTATTTCAAATACGGGTATTAAACTGGATCATGTCTCATAAAATCACAATATATACCGATGGTGCATCAAGCGGGAATCCGGGTCCCGGCGGATACGGAGTTGTTTTAAAGTCTGCCGGTCACAGAAAGGAACTCTCAAGGGGATTCAAGCTGACAACCAACAACCGTATGGAGCTTCTGGCAGTCATTGCAGGTCTGGAAGCCCTAAAATTCAATAATTGTGATGTTACCATCTATACCGATTCAAAGTATGTTGTTGAGGCTGTTGAAAAAGGATGGTTATTTGAATGGGAAAAAAGGGGATTTAAAAAGAAAAAAAATCCGGACTTGTGGAAAAGGTTTCTTGATATTTACAGAAAGCACAAAGTTAAATTTATCTGGATAAAAGGACATAACAACAACATTGAAAACGAGTTATGTGACAGGATGGCTGTAATGGCTTACCGAGAAGGAAAGTTACATGCAGATGCAGGGTATGATCAAAACAATATTGATATATTTGGCAGACAGGATTAAATTGAAAATTTTAGAATTTTAGGTATTTTAAATATCTTTGATAAATAACCGGTTTGGATGATTTTTTATTTCAGATAACCATTATATGGAGGTATTATTAAGCTACACGGGTCCCCTGAAATATGACACGATTGGTCTTCTGATTCACAGACTTAAGGATAAAGCGTCTGAAATGGGATTAAAACTGGTTCTTTATAAGAAGATCCTCCTTGTAATGATCGAGTCACTCGAAAACGTTTTAAAATACAATGAACACTTTAATGATAAAATAAACCTTCAGAAACAATATTTACCAACTTTCAATATTCAGCAGATAAATGATAAATACATACTTTCCTCTTCAAATGCAGTGCTTAATACTGATATTCCGGGACTGACCAGAAGAATATCACTTATCAACAGTCTTGATCCTGACGGATTAAAAAAGCTATATAAAGAAACCATTACAAACGGGCAGTTTACACATAAGGGAGGTGCTGGCCTGGGATTTATTGAAATAGCCAAGATTTCTTCAGAAAAGATTGTTTTTAATTTCGAACCGATAGACGACAAACTCTCATATTACAGGATGCAGGTTGTAATCACAGATGACCTTCAGAAGCCCGTGTGAAAACCGGATAATTAAATCTTTAAATTGCCTGTCAGCTGTCAATATCATCTATTCAGTTACAACTTTCCTGATCATTTTATTTCTATCCGTTTTCGTACGCCGGATGCCATGAAACCGGACATTTTCCTGCAATGTTAAAATTACTAAATATTCTGAATAACAAACTATTATGTTAAATGGCATATTTTATGTTAGATTAAAAACAAACAGACAATTAACTTATTAAATGTTCAGGAATCTATTTAAAGCGGCTGGAAGATATATCCTTAAATATCAGATTTATACAATTATTAATATTTTTGGATTAACCATCGGGCTGGCAAGCAGTATTTTAATTTATCTTTATATTGACCGTCAATTCAGTTACGACAAATTCCATACGCATTATCATCAGATTTACCGTGTCGGCGTGAAGGGTAATCTGAGAGGGACAGAATTGAATCAGGCGATAACTGCCTCGCCACTGGCTGCAACACTTAAAAAGACATTTCCTGATATTGTACAACCGGTAAGGATAGGAAGATATGGCGCATGGCTGGTTTCATACGGTGATATCAGATATAATGAGGATGAGATTTTATTTGCAGATTCGACCTTTTTTAATGTTTTTTCTTTTCCCCTGAAAAAAGGGGATTCGGAGGCTGCGTTGGACAAGTCCCATTGTATTGTTCTGACCGAATCAGCTGCCGGAAGGTATTTTGGCAACGAAGAGCCGATGGGCAAAAGGCTGCAAATAGAAAATGATACCAACCTGTATACCATAACAGGAATTATGGAAGATATTCCTGTAAACTCTCATTTTCATTTTGACATGCTGGCTTCACTGGTTACCCTGGACAAGGCAATTGGAGATCGTTGGGTAAGCCATAATGTATATACCTATTTTCTGGTTAAGAAAGGAGCTGATCTGGCAGCCCTTCATAAGGGGCTGAATGACCTCGTCGGTATGTACGTCATTCCGGAATTGAACCAGTTGTTTGGCATGAATCCCGGAGAATTTGAATCTGCCGGTAACAGTTACGGTTTCTTCCTGCAATCACTTGGTGAGATCCATTTAAAATCAAATCTGGATGCAGAGCTGGAAGAAAACGGCAATATCACTTTTATATATATTTTTTCAGTTCTTGCCATTCTGATTTTGATTGTTGTCAGCATCAATTTTATGAACCTTTCAACTGCCCGTGCAGCACAAAGGTCAAAAGAGGTCGGTATCAGAAAAATTATGGGTTCCGGCCGACAGTTGCTCATCCGGCAGTTCCTGACTGAATCTGTTTTGCTCAGCATTTTAGGGATGTCTATGGCTTTATTGATTGTTGAGATCATCCTTCCGGTATTCAACCGTTATATGGATTTAAGTCTGCATCCCAATCAGCTGCTTAATTTTAAAAGCATCGCCCTGCTTGTTTTTTTATCCCTTGCAGTTGGTTTGATTGCAGGAAGTTTTCCTGCCATTTTTCTGGCATCCTGTCCACCCCAGGATGTTTTAAGAGCATGGATCAGAAGCAGGGTTCATACCGTCCGGCTTAGAAAAGGCCTGGTCTTCTTCCAGTTCTTTGTTACCATCACATGCATCACAATGACTTTTATACTTTTCAGTCAGTTCAGCTACCTGACTCATAAGGACCTTGGTTTCAACAAGGATAATTTATTGATTATCAGACGATCAGATGCACTTGGAAAAAATATTGCCGAATTCAAAAAGAATATCAGTGAAAATCCGGAAATAACTGCCATGACCTGTTCCAATTCCATCCCCGGAAAACGTTTTATGAAATCGAGCTTTATACTTGCAGGAGTCCCTTCAGAAAACTCATATATCCTGGATCTTGTGTTCGTGGGAGCAGATTTTATCAAAACATTTGATCTTGAGTTATCACGGGGAAGGTTTTTTTCATCAGACATACCTTCTGATTCATTTGCCTGTGTGCTGAATGAATCAGCTGTCAGGCTGCTTGACCTGAAAGAACCTGTAGGGGGAAGACTTAAGCTGCCCATGATGAAAAACGGGGAGCAAATAGACTATGAAATAATTGGCACGGTCAGAGATTTCAATTATGTCAGTCTGGAAAGAAACATTGGTCCGCTGGTCATGTTTCTGATGCCGGTAACATGGGAAGGTTTCATCACAGTTCGCATTTCAGGTAGAAATACGGATGAAACCATTGCATTTCTTAAAGATAAATGGGAGAACCTTGTACAGTCATATCCTTTTGTTTCATATATGCTTGACCGTGAACTGGCCGGGCAGTATCAGATATTCAGGAAAACAGCCAGAATCTTTCTGATATTGTCGATCATTGCGTTGCTGATAGCCTGCCTGGGATTATACGGACTTATATCATTTGAATCCAATATCCGCAGAAGAGAAATTGGAATCAGAAAGGCTTTGGGGGCAACTGTTTCAGGAATTATTACCTTATTGCTCAGGCAGACAGTTTTAATAATAGCATTTGCAGCATTGTTATCGATTGTAATTACCTGCTTCGTTGCTCTCTGGTGGCTAAAAGACTATTACTATCATATATCTCTGAATCCGTTATTTTTTATGATCTCTCTTTCAATTGTAATCATCATCGCCTTTTTGACCATCATTGTGCAAACCTATTTTGCTGCCACACTCAATCCCGGAGATGCTTTAAAATATGAATGATCATACACCGGATTCTTTCTTTCTGCCTGTTAAAAGGCTTATCAGAATGGTCACAAGCAGAGCCATAAAAAATCCGGGAATCAGTTCATATAATGCATTGCTCAGTATCCTGCTGCCCTTCCAGATAAAGACCGTCGCACTTCCTGCTATTAATCCTCCTATGACACCGGCTTTTGTGGTTTGTTTCCAGAAAAGTGCCAGAAGTGATGTCGGGCCTATGGCTGCACCCAGGCCGGCCCATGCAAACAACACAAACCAGAGTATCTGTTCCTCTATGGAAAATGCCAGTATTACGGCAACAATTACGATTATCAATACGACGATCCTGCTCAGCCGGGTAAGCTGTTTCTGGGATATGTAATTCCCACGGCGTATCAATTTTTCATAGATATCTCTTACAATACTGGAGGCTGCAATAAGCAGCTGTGAGTCGGCTGTTGACATGATTGCGGCAAATACCGAAGCAATGATTAATCCTGCAAGAAAGGGATTCATCAGCAGGTTAGCCAGTGATACATATATGTTTTCCTGATCTCCTTCAGGCAGAAGTCCGGGAGATGGAAAATAGGTTCTGCCCACCAGTCCGATGCCGATTGCACCAGCAGCCATGATGATATTCCAGAAGGTTCCGACCACTGCTGTCCATCTGAATTGTGTATGGTCTTTGATTGACATATACCGTACAATGATATGGGGATTGCCCGGTGATCCCAGGCCGATTCCTGCCAAACCAAGAATCGCCAGTGCCGGCTGCCTGAAAAGATTGAGCATGTCGCTGTCGATATTCTGCAATTCCATTATGGTATTTTCTATTCCCCCCTTTCCGAAAATGCCTGTCAGGGGCAGACCAACCAGGGCCAGCATCATCACCACAGCCTGAAAAACATCTGTCAGACTGACTGCGAGAAAACCTCCGAGAATAGTATATATAAGAATAATCAAAGCAGTTATTAGCAGACCAGACTGCCCGGAAATACCCAGGTGTGCTGTAAAAGCCTTTCCACCAGCCACAAATTGCGATGAAACATATGTAACCATGAAAACAATGAAAATGGTGACAATCAGTATTCTGAGAACTCCGCTTTTATCATTGAACCGGGCCGCATAAAAGTCGGTTAGTGTAATGCAGTCATTCTGTTCGCTGAACCTGCGGATACGTGGTGCATAATAAATGAACAATAAAAATTCCACTACGATATATCCGATAACTGCCCAGATGG
Organism: Bacteroidales bacterium; assembly: GCA_016933335.1. Classification (GTDB taxonomy): domain Bacteria; phylum Bacteroidota; class Bacteroidia; order Bacteroidales; family UBA10428; genus JAFGPL01. The sequence continues at coordinate 68,136 of JAFGBD010000027.1, forward strand.
CAGTGATCCCTTTCAGGTAGGCCAGTCCCGATACCCCCAGAAGCAGCCACGCACTTCGGCCTGAAACAACCGCAGAGAGGGCAACCACCAATCTGCCCATCTGCCGTCCACCAATGAAATATTCACTGATTCCTTTTGAAGAAAACCGTGAGGCATATATACCAATGGCAACGATGATTATAAAATAGATGAAGATAGGTGATAACAGTTCTATTTTCGTCATCATAAGTTACTGTGAATTTAAGGCAGCGTTCTCCTGCAGTTATATATTAATGGGTAATCTCTCAGAATTCCAGGATCAGTTCCAGCATTTTCCGGTCAAGTAAATGTCCCTTAAAGTTTTCATATTTAACATCTTCACGGTTGCTGTTCAACAGGCCGAAATCCCCTTTCAGATTCCACAATGCATGACCCCAGCCTGCTTCTTTCCAGAGCGACAGAAGATCTTTCATCCAGGCAAGCGTCACTTTATGAGGTGTTTTGTTATAACAACCCCATTCACCCACATGCACAAATACGCCCATCCCGGTCAGTTTCATCCAGGGCTCGATAAGCATCTCCTTTAGCACCGATTTATCCCAAATCTTTCCATCATCACCAGTCAACGGCCAATCAGGTATATTAAATGTCTGAAAAGCACTTTGAGGCACCCACGATGCCGTATAATGGCTCAGGCTCATGGGATCATATCCACGTGTACTTTGACCGGCAACAAGATCAGTGATACCAAAGACCGGTGTCCGTCCGACATCTTTGCCATCGGCAATTATCATCCGGTCCGGATCTTTCTCCCTGATGCCGTGGACCAGAGCACTGACAATTTCTATGTATCTGGTTTCATCTTTCATATGCGGCGGTTCGTTGATAAGGTCGAAGCTCAGTTGTTCGTTGGGTATTCCCCTGTACCTTTCAGCAAAAAACTTCCAGTGATGTACCGCTCCCCCGAGTGCTTTTTGCATATTCTCCGGTGTATCATCAAAGAGATCGCATGGTTCCAGATCACGCCCGTTGATACAATATCCCGGAATCCGGTGCATATTCAGGTTAATATGTACTTTATACTGTTTTCCCAGCTCAACCGCTTTATCAATATCCTTAATGACATCTTCATCGATTGCATACCAGTCGTCTTTTGATGCCCAGTTCCAGTAAGACATGGGGATACGTGCGAAATCAAACCCCCATCCGGCCATGATTTCAAAATCCTCTTCCTCAAACTGTCTTCCGGGCCCGCGGCCGCTGAACTTGGCAAGCAGGTTGAATCCCCGGTACCTGGGCAGTTCAGTTTTTCCCTTTTTAGCAGGAGAGAAGAGATCCATTCCGACTCCCGGTATTGTCAGAGCGCCCAGAGCACCTGTGGTCCTGATAAAATTACGACGATCCATGGCTGTTTTTTAATGATGATTAAACAAATTCATGATTATTTGTCTTCAAGGTGTTTTTCCCAGAAATACATCTTAGGGTTGCATTCCCTGTAACCCAGGCTGCGATAAAGATATTGTGCATTCCTGTTATCCTCCCTGACTTCAAGGGTTATTTTTGAACACCCGATGGATGAGGCAGCTTTGTGGATCCCCTCCATCAGCCTGCGGCCGATTCCTGAGTTCCTGTATTTATCAAGGACCACAATATCATGTATGTTGATGAATGGCTTTACCGTGAATGTGGCAAAATTGATAAAACAAACTGCCAGTCCGATCAGTTTTTCTTCAAGCTCGGCAAACAATACCAGTTTTGAAGGATGATTTTTCAATCCTTCAACAAGCATGAATCCCTTTTCTTCATTCAATGGTTCCGCGCTGCCCATTTTATCCATGATATAATGGTTCAGTAAATCAATAAGCGCAGCAGTATGAATGCGGTTCCTGAAATCACACTCAGTGATTCTGACTTCTTTTTTCACAGACATCCTTTTCCGGTAAAAATAATCAAAAATAGATATCTTTGTGCCTTCAAAAGAGGAAGATCGTTGCATGGAAAATATCAGAAACTTCTGTATAATAGCACATATTGATCACGGGAAGAGCACGCTTGCCGACCGGATGCTGTTAACGACCCATACACTTTCGGAAAGGGACTTCAAGGATCAGGTGCTTGACAACATGGATCTGGAAAGAGAGCGGGGGATTACTATTAAAAGTCATGCTGTTCAGATGGATTTCATCCTTGAAGGTAAAAAGTATATTTTAAATCTGATAGATACTCCCGGTCATGTGGATTTTTCATACGAAGTATCCAGATCGATTGCTGCCTGCGAGGGAGCCCTGCTGGTTGTGGATGCAACCCAGGGTGTTCAGGCACAGACAATTTCCAACCTTTACCAGGCCATCGATCATAACCTTGAGATCATCCCTGTCCTGAATAAAATGGATATGCCAAGTGCCATGCCTGATGAGGTGCGTGATCAGATTATCGACCTGACAGGATGCAGCAGGGAGGATATCATTGAAGCCTCTGCCAAAACAGGATATGGGATTGACAGGATCATGAAGGAAATCGTCAGAAAGATACCACCACCCAAGGGCGATCCGGCTGCTCCGCTGCAGGCATTGATCTTCGACTCGGTATTTAATTCTTTCCGCGGAATATTTGCATATTTCAAGGTCTTTAACGGTGAGATAAGAAAGGGCGAAAAAGTAAAGTTTGTTGCCACCGGAAGGATCTATGATGCTGATGAAATAGGGGTTCTTAAGATAAAATTCCAGCCACGCGATGTTCTGTATGCAGGCGATGTGGGATATATCATTTCAGGGATAAAATCAGCACGCGAGGTGAAGGTGGGAGATACCATCACACATGTCAGCCGGCCATGCGATAAAGCAATTACGGGATTCGAAGAAGTAAAGCCCATGGTTTTCGCGGGAATTTATCCGGTTGATGCAGATGATTACGAAGAGCTCAGGGCATCTCTTGAAAAACTGCAGCTGAATGATGCATCCCTGTCATTTGTGCCTGAATCCTCCGCAGCACTGGGATTTGGATTCAGGTGCGGATTCCTGGGATTGCTGCACATGGAGATTGTCCAGGAACGCCTTGACAGGGAATTTGATATGGATATTATCAATACGGTGCCCAATGTATCATTTAAGGCATATACAACAAAAGGCGAAATGATTGATGTGCACAATCCGTCAGGTATGCCCGAACCGGCTAACCTTGATTACATAGAAGAGCCGTATATCATCGCCCAGGTCATATGCCGGTCGGAAAATGTCGGGCCCATCATGACCCTTTGCATTGATAAGCGCGGTACTTTAAAAAATCAGCTTTACCTGACCAGCAACAGAATTGAACTGACTTTTGACATGCCGCTTTCTGAAATCGTATTTGATTTCTATGATAAGCTGAAAAGCATTTCAAAAGGTTATGCTTCCTTTGATTACCATATGTCGGGTTACAGAAAGGCGGATCTGGTAAGGCTGGATATGCTTCTGAACGGCGAAATGGTAGATGCCTTATCTTCTCTGATACATCGCAGTCATGCATACAACTTTGGAAGACGTGTTTGTGAAAAATTAAAGGAACTCATACACAGGCAGCAGTTTGATATTGCCATCCAGGCGGCCATCGGTTCAAAGATCATTGCACGGGAGACAGTCAAAGCAGTGCGTAAAGACGTAACTGCAAAATGTTATGGCGGTGACATCACACGTAAAAGAAAACTGCTTGAAAAGCAGAAAAAGGGTAAGAAAAGAATGAGGCAGATTGGGACTGTTGAAGTACCGCAATCTGCATTTTTAGCTGTATTGAAAATGGATTAGGCCGGTTTTTTGTATTTTACTTCTGCAAATTAATCTGAATTTTCAGCCACTTTGGTTTTTCTCCTGATTTTGCTAACTAATGTGAATATTCAGCTTTCCCGGGTTTTCTTCTGATTCTGCAAATTAATTTGAATCTTCAGCTCCTTTAATTGTTCCTCTGAAATGGCTGACGGGGTATCAATCATCACATCTTTACCCACATTGTTTTTGGGAAACGCGATGACATCCCTGATGGAATCCAGTCCGGCAAAAAGCGAAACCAGCCTGTCGAATCCGAATGCAATACCACCATGCGGAGGAGCACCATACCTGAAAGCGTCCATCAGGAAACCAAACTGGTGCTGGGCTTCTTTTTCTGTAAAACCAAGGGCTTTAAACATTTTTTGCTGGAGGTCTTTGTTGTGTATTCGTATCGAGCCTCCTCCTATCTCAATGCCGTTAATGACCAGGTCGTATGCATTGGCCCTTACATCTCCCGGACTGGTTTCAAGCATTGCCATGTCTTCAGGTTTGGGGGATGTAAACGGGTGGTGCATGGCATAATATCTTTTTGTCTCATCATCCCATTCAAGTAAAGGAAAATCTACCACCCAGAGAGGTATGAAACGGTTTTTATCTCTCAATCCCAGTCTTTTACCCAACTCAAGCCTCAGTTCATTAAGCGCACTGAGCGTCTGGTATCTCTCACCTGCCAGAATCAGCATCAGATCGCCCTTGGCGGCATTAAAGCGTTCTGACCATGTACCAAGATCCTGAGCCGAATAGAACTTATCAACAGATGACCTGACGGTTCCGTTCTCCAGAACCCTGGCATAGACAAGTCCTTTTGCACCTATCTGCGGTCTTCTGACAAATCCGGTCAGTTCATCAAGCTGTTTGCGTGAATAGTCACCGCAGCCTTTGGCACATATTCCTCCTGTGTATTCAGCATTGTCAAATATGCCAAATCCTTTCCCTTTAACCAGATCAGTCAGGTTTTTAATCTGCATGCCGAATCTCAGGTCAGGTTTATCGCTTCCATAGTTATCCATGGCATCCTTGTATGACATTCTCTCGAAACTGTCATGAATATCGATTCCTTTAACCGATTTGAACAGATGTTTGATCAATCCTTCAAAGGTATTCAGTATCTCATCCTGTGTAACAAATGACATTTCACAGTCTATCTGTGTAAATTCAGGCTGCCTGTCTGCTCTCAGATCTTCATCCCTGAAACACCTGACAATCTGATAATATTTATCATATCCGGCTACCATCAATATCTGTTTGAATGTCTGTGGAGACTGGGGCAATGCATAAAATTCTCCCGGGCTCATGCGTGACGGTACAATAAAATCCCGGGCACCTTCGGGAGTGGATTTTATCAGAAAAGGTGTTTCAATCTCGATAAATCCCTGGCTGTCCATGTATTTTCTGGTTTCCTTTGCCATACGGTGCCGGAGAATCATGTTCCTTTTAAGCGGTTCACGTCTAAGATCGAGGTAGCGGTATTTCATTCGCAACTCATCCCCTCCGTCGGTATCGGTAATAATGGTAAAAGGCGGCAGGTCTGACCGGTTCAGTATATTCAGGTCGGAGACGATGATTTCAATATCTCCTGTTGGTATATTTTTATTCTTGTTACTTCTTTCAGTGACCTTTCCTTTAATCTGAACGACATACTCCCTGCCAAGTTCCCTGGCTTCAAGGCAAAGTCCGGAATTGACATCCATATTGAAGACGAGCTGAGTGATGCCGTACCTGTCGCGCAGGTCAATAAAAGTCATACCGCCCAGGTCTCTTGATTGTTGCACCCAGCCGCTTAAGATGACCTCTTTGTTCAGATCTTTTATTCTGAGTTCACCACAAGAATGAGTCCTGTACATAATTGATTGTTTTTTCCGTTGTCTCTAATAACTTTGCGAAAATAGAAAGAAATTACAAATATACAGTTCTGTGTGTCAATAAAAAGAATGACCCGTACAAGGATATTAAACTTATATTATCATGGATATCATAAATAACACTGACGAGTATTATATGAAGGAAGCACTGAAGGAAGCTGAAAAAGCCATGATGCGTGATGAAATACCTGTTGGTGCTGTTATTGTTTATAAAAATCAGATTATAGGCAGGGCGCATAATCTGACGGAAACGCTGAATGATGTCACTGCCCATGCTGAGATGCAGGCCTTTACAGCCGCAGCCAACACAATGGGTAGTAAGTATCTCACTGAATGCACCCTTTATGTAACCCTTGAACCCTGTATCATGTGTGCAGGTGCCTGCTTCTGGACACAGATCGGCAGAATGGTATATGGGGCTGCAGACAAAGAAAGAGGATTCACGAGGATAAGGAAAAAGATTTTACATCCAAAAACGCAGGTCATGGCTGGTGTTCTTGAGCAGGAATGCAGCAATATACTTACAGCGTTTTTCCGGAAAAAGAGATAGTAAAAACTTTTTAACAGTTACTTTGTACTGAAACCATTTATACTTATTTTTGAGCATAAATCTTTGAATCACAATTAATTTATACTCATATCCTATGACAATTGATATTCAGAAAACTGTGTACAGGAAAAAACTCAGAAGCTTTTACAGTACCCTGTTTTTTCTTGTTGTAATAGGCGCACTGCTTGTCACAAACATCTATTATGGTGAAGTTGCCGGAGTAGACAAGTATGAGTTATCCATCATACTTGCCTGTATATATATTCTATCCATACTATACAGTACCATCCGGAATTATCAGTATATCTTTTACAGTGACGAAGGTGATAAGATAATTCTCCGTTTTTTCTCGTTTAGCTTTTTTGCAAGAAAAAAAAGCTCCATTGAGATCCGTAAAACTGATCTGGCAGGTTATCAGATCAACAGGCATTTTTTTAGCCTGCGCGAAAATCTTATTCTATACCAGAAAACCAAAAAAGGCACGGCCAAATATCCGCCGGTAAGCATTACTGCCCTTTCAGGGAGCGAGAAAAAAGGAATGCTTCATTCACTGTCGATCTTTGCAAAAGAATTTTCTGAAAAACCTCAGAATAAATTGTAATCCCGGAATCATAATAAAGATGGAGGAACTGAATTGGATGTAGCAAAGACAATTGTTTTTACAGGCTTTCTGTGTATGCTGTTTCTTCAAACTCAGGCAGACTGTTATTCATATGAATCACAAGCAGTCAGTAACAGGGCCGTACAGGAGAGCGCAAGTTTTTCATATGTTAATCAGCCTCAGATAATCAGCAGTAGTGCGTCACAGTTTTTTTTTATGAGCATATCGGATGGTACTGGTCTTACCGGAGGTGCCTATCAGGGATCACCGGGTATCCTGAATCAATCCGGTCAGAGTTCTTTTATTCTCTCTCATAATACAGGCAAGTCATGCTGGTTTGTATTGTTATTGTTCAGCCTGGTCGGAGGTCTTGGCCTGTTCCTTTTCGGGATGATGATCATGAGCAATGGTCTGCAGAAATCTGCCGGCAGTCAGATGAGAAGCATCCTCAGCAAGCTTACCTATAACCGTTATATTGCACTTGTTGTCGGTGCCTTTGTAACAATGATTCTTCAAAGCAGCAGTGCCACCACTGTCATGCTTGTCAGCTTTGTAAATTCAAGGCTTCTGAGGTTCAGGCAGACGATCGGGATATTCCTTGGTGCAGCGGTCGGCTCAACGGTAACAGCCCAGATTATTGCCCTCAGGATAACCGATTATGCTTTGCTACTGATCGGAACAGGTTTTTTTGTGCATATCTCCTCAAAGAAAACAAGCATTAAAAACCTGGGTGAATCAATACTTGGATTTGGCATTTTGTTTTTTGGAATGCATATCATGTCTGAAACCATGTATCCTTTGCGTTCATTTCAGCCTTTTCTGGATTTATTGATCCGGCTTGAGAATCCGGTAACCGGAATTCTGGCAGGTGCGGTTCTGACAGCCATTATACAGAGCAGTGCTGCATTTATCGGTATTATGATTATATTGTCCGTTCAGGGATTACTTACCATGGAGTCCGTAATCCCTCTTTTAATAGGTGCAAACCTGGGCACTGCCATTACTGCGATACTTGCAAGCCTTCAATCGACACGTGAATCAAAACAGGTAGCTCTGGCATATACAATGTTCAAGGCTTCAGGGGCGATTATTCTTATCTGGTGGATACCGGAGTTCATCCAGCTGGTTGAAAGAATCACCTCAATTTTCATTCAACCCTCAGCAGCACTGAATAATATCCGGTCTTCTGCCATGCCGCACAAAATAGCAAATGCACATACAATTTACAATCTGATACTTGCAGGTGTGTTCCTTCCATTTGTGGGGCCGTTCGAGAAGCTGATAAACCTGATCCTGCCTGCAAAATCAGGATATATAGATATCTACAGAATAAAATACCTCGACGAAAGCATGATTAAAACACCTTTGCTGGCGCTTAATCTGGCCAAACAGGAAGTGCTGCGCATGATGCGAAAGGTTTTTGAGATGACAGAGCTGATCATTGTGCCATTTCTTGAAAAAAAGACTTCAGTTATGGGGGAGATCGAAGATCGTGAAAACCAGGTTGATTTTTTAAGAGACAGCATTAATGAATACCTTTTAAAAATCACAAGGGAATCTGCGGGTACATCCATAATGGAAGAGGCATTCCAAATGACATATGCAGTAAAGGAGTTTGAACAGATGGGTGATATCATCTCAACAAATCTCAAGGAAAAGGCAATCGAATGGTGCAACAGCAGTGCTTGTTTTTCAGCCAAAGGAAAGGAGGAACTGATTGAGTATCACAGGCTGACCCTGGATCAGATCTCAAAAGCCATTGAGCTTTATCACAATTATGATCCGGAAGATGCAAAAAAGGTCAGCCTCAGGGATGCAAAAAAGATCAAAAATTATTACAAAGAATACAGGAATCATACCTTTGAGCTGGAGAAACATCATTTTGAAAGGTTAAAAGGCAGGGTTAAAGAGTCTCTGAAGAGCAGTAAGACACACCTTGAACTGATCACCATGCTAAAAGTCATTGGAAGTCATGCAACCAATACAGCGCGAATATTTCTGACCCAAACAACCAAAACCTGATACATGACACAAATCAGTCCTAAAATTGAAAAAAGCTGGAAAGAAATACTGGCTGATGAATTCAATGCTGATTATTTTATGCTGTTGAAGGAGTTTCTGGTGAAAGAAAAGCAAAAATACAGGGTTTACCCTCCCGGACCTTTGATATTTAACGCCTTTAACTGCACTTCGTTTCACCAGGTAAAAGTTGTGTTACTGGGACAGGATCCTTATCATGGCAGGGGACAGGCACATGGTTTATGTTTCTCGGTACCGGACGGGATACCTCAGCCACCATCGCTGGTAAATATTTTCAGGGAACTGAATTCAGATCTGGGGATCAGGGCCCCGGTATCGGGTAATCTTGAGAAATGGGCCAGGCAGGGAGTTTTGTTACTGAATGCAACCCTTACCGTAAGGGCAAACCAGCCTGGTTCTCATCAGGGCAAAGGCTGGGAAATTTTTACCGATGCTGTAATCAAAAACATTTCGCAAAAGCGTGCCGGCATCGTTTTTTTGCTTTGGGGAAAATATGCCCAGGCAAAAGAAGCATTGATAGATACCAAGAAACATTATATACTCAGGGCAGCACATCCATCCCCGTATTCGGCAACAAACGGGTTTTTCGGATGCGGGCATTTCTCAAAAACAAATGAGATATTGCAGCGACATGGACTGGAAAATATTGACTGGGCATTACAATGACCGCGGATACAGATAAAAACCACAGTACTGATCTTAAGCAGTAGAGAAAACAAGTCTGGTAAGCGCTCCTCCTTTGGTTTTATTCTGTATCTCAATGGAGGCATCCATCAGATCGAGAATGATTTTTGCGGTTGCCAGTCCGATTCCGAAACCGTAAAACTCTTCATCTATGTTATCGGCGCTCAGAAGATCGAAAAGATGTTCCCTGGCTTTTTCAGAATATCCGGGACCATTATCAGCTACTTCCAGTCTGATCCGGCTATTGTCCCCGGACGCTCTGATCTCAACGATACCATTATCCGGTGAGAATTTTATCGCATTATCAAGCACAATGCCGATACAGGCACAGATCAGCTTCTTATCCGCCAGGATGAAAAGGTCTTCAGGAACAGGACCGACTTTGATTTGTATATCTCGTTCCTGTTTCTCAAAATTCTGTAATGCTTCATTGATGCAATCAGAAAGGCTGACTCTTTCCTGCCTGAGCTGATAATTTTCTGTACGGACCTCAGTGAACAGCAGTGACAGTTCTGAAAGTTTTACCAGTCGCTTAACCAGGAAATCGATGGATCTGATATACTCTTTTTCTTCAGGATTTTCGACTATTTCACTTAAGATCCTGACGAAACCGTGAATACCTTGTAACGGAGTCCGGAGCTCATGATTGATATGTCTGATAAACTCATTTTTTGCCTTATCAAGATTTGACAGTTCTTTATAAGCTTTCGAAAGATTTTTGTTGGCAATGGTCAGATTATCATTTAAGGTCTGCAGCTGAACTGTTCTTTCAATTACTTTTTCTTCCAGGATCTGGTTAAGATGTTTGAGCTCATCTGACTGTCTCCGGAGCTCAATATGTGTGTTGACCCTTGATACCAGTTCAGAGGTATTGAAGGGTTTTGATATATAGTCCACAGCACCCGCCTCAAAGCCTTTTAGAATGTCTTCATTTTCACCTTTGGCAGTAAGGAATATAATGGGTATTTCCCTGGTTGAATCATCTTCCTTAAGTATCCGGCACACCTCATAGCCATCCATAAGGGGCATGGCAACATCCAGCAATATCAGATCAGGATGTTTTTCGCGCGTGATATCGATGGCGTCCTGACCATTTGTGGCAACAATTATCCGGAATCCTTCGTTATAAAGAATATCGCTTACAAAGTTCAGATTTCCTGGAATGTCATCAACAATAAGAATCTCAGGGTTGGTCATATATTCATCCTCCTCGTTATATCATCTGGTGTCTGGCAGAAATCTTCTTGAATTGAAAAATAAGAAAAATTTGCCACACCTGAAAATCATTTTTTATACCGGATGAAATTAACAAAAGATACAATAAATCAGAAGGCCCTGCAATAATTATCACTGATTTCATACGCAGATAATTTTGTTTTTAATGGTCGTACAGAACCTCCATGTTGCATATTATATTCATACTTATTTGTGTTTGAATAACATGGACGTTTCATGTGATTATATTTTACTTTCGGTGAGCTCATCCCGATTCATCGGGATTTGGTCATTACCTATTGTGATTATATTGAAAATAATGCCATGAAAGTATCATTGATTATTAATCATCTTTATTGTTGATAATTGCTTTAAAATAGAAGGAAGCATACCGGATTTTATTCCGGCAGAATTATAAATTTGTAACAGGTATTTTGTTTGTAAAATATTCCAATTATATTGCCATGGAAGAAAAGATCTGTCCGAAAACACCCAAATGTCCTATTTTTCAGGGGATTTTAAAAGGCACCGAGTTTACAGAGACTTATAAAAGACTGTATTGTGAGGCAGGAGAAGAAGGCAGGAACCGTTGTAAGCGGTACCAGGTAGCCCTCAGGGTTGGTAAATGTCCTGATAATATTCTCCCAAATTCAAGCAAAACAGTGGAGGAAATCATAGTAACTATGAAGGAGAAAGGTGAGATCTGAAACGATCTGACCGTGTAAAGAAAATGAGACAACATTGAATATCAGATAAATATGATTTGATTTTAATGAATAATAATACTATTGCTCATATATAATCGCAGTACCACTGGCAGTTACCATCAGCATACTTCCGTTCTGCCCGACAGTCTCATAATCCAGATCTATGCCGATGACCGCATTGGCACCAAGTCTTCGGGCATTATCTTCCATTTCAGCCAGTGCATTATCCTTTGCTTCCCTGAGAACCTGCTCATATGAACCGGAACGTCCGCCGACAATATCACGTATGCCTGCAAAAATATCCTTGAAAAGATTGGCTCCAATAATGGCTTCACCACTTACAAGACCGATATACCTGGTTACTTTATAACCTTCAATGGTATTTGTTGTTGTTAATAACATAAAAATAAATTATAATGGTTTAAAAATCAATCAAATTCCTTTATTCTGGTAAATTCTATCAACAATAAAATGATCCCGGCTAAATACGGAATCGCAGACAGCAAGACCATATTTTCAAGAAGCGGGTAATTCAGAATATATCCCAGAGCACCCAGCAGACCTGAAATGCCGAATATGATAAAGATTGCTTTAATCCATGAATGGAGGCCGCGCTGGTTAAAGATTCCCGAAAAGACAATAAATGATACGGATAGAAACAAATAGCCAAGATTATCAATGGCATATGCGCAGGATCCCGGATTGGCCATCAGGAAAGGTTCAATGAAAGCGGATTCTGATTCTGAAATATTCCGGGTAATCATTCCCAGCTGTATAAAATAGTTAATCCCAGAACAAACCATGTAGCCTGCACCGAATAATATACCTGTCAGAGCAGTGATTTTTTTCCCGCTGTCTGCATAAAAGTAAAGAGCTGCAAAAAGAGGGATATTGGCCAGTACCAGCAAAAAAGCCGGTATGACAGGAATAAGATCCCTGGATCTGAATTCATGAAGATATGAGGATGCTGACTGATAATCCTTCTGCGGGAAAAGTATGATGGTAATCCCGAATATGATGGTCAGCAAAATGATTGAGATGGCAGCTGCAATTCCTGTTCTTTTCAGTGAAGTTTGCATTGTATGCTTTTTGGCCTGTAAATTTAAACATATTCTGCAATTGATATCTGCCGCATACGTTTTAAATGTTGCCGGTGATGCAATAACAGGAAGGATTGATAAGTGAACAGAGCTCTGCAGCAACCAGAATTGACAGTTGAATAAATATTCCGGTTATTATTGTGTTTGGTTCTTTAAAATCATAAATTTCGAATTGATTATCGTATATCAACAGTCAAAAGCTTATTTCCATGGTAACACAAATACTCTATATTGTATCGATTGTCCTTCAGGTTTTTGTCGCCATACTGGCCATCAGGTTTATCTCATTTACGAAGCTGAAATTTTCGTGGGTGCTCATATCATTCGGATTTATTTTAATGGCCTTCAGAAGATTCATCGAATTGTCTGCATTTCTGAATACCAAATATTATGAGGAACTCTCTATGCTCAGCAACTGGGTTGGAATCGCAACCTCTGTGGTCATAGCCATTGGAGTATGGCTTATAAGGGACATATTTTACACACTCAGGATAGCTGAAGTTGAAAGGCAGCGTGCCGAAAGAAAAGTGTTAACAGCCATCATCAATACAGAGGAGAAAGAAAGAAGAAGATTTGCTGAAGACATGCATGATGGTCTCGGTCCCATGTTATCTACTATTAAACTGTATGTTAATGAATTAACTTCGGAAGATATCCCACAGGCCGAGAAAAGTGATTATGTCAATTATATCAATCAGCTGATTGATGATGCAGTGACGGATATCCGCACCATGTCAGACAATCTTACCCCCCGTGTCATCCACGAGTACGGACTGATATCAGCCATTGAGGAGTTTTGTAAAAGCATTTCACGTACACAAAAATTATCCATTAGATTTAAAAAGCCCGGGAAGAAACCGGAACTAAGAAAACATGTTGAAATAAATCTTTACCGGATAGTCAACGAGTTACTGAATAATACCATTAAACATGCTGAAGCAAAATCAGTTGATCTGTCCATTGCAATAAAAGGTAAAAATCTGTTGTTTAGCTATGCGGATGATGGCAAAGGTTTTAACTATAACTTACAGAAGCTGAGATCGAAGGGTGAAGGCATTAATAATATCATGACAAGGGTAAAATCCGTCAACGGATCGGCAAAAATTCTCAGTGAACAGGGGAAAGGATTCAGGATAATGATTGAAATTCCTGTTAAATAGTATGAACAGGAGTGAAGGATAATCATATCTTTTTGGGTGAAAGAGAATAAATTCATAAATTTATGCACATTTAATAGTCAGATGATGAGTAATATCAGAATCATCATTGCAGATGATCATGAGATTTTCAGAAAAGGTCTCAAAGTAGTTCTGGCCAGGCTAAAGAACATTGATATTATCGGCGAAGCTACTTCAGGAGATGAGGTTATGAATCTTCTCGATGAGTCAGAAGCTGATATTGTATTAATGGATATTGAAATGCCCCGGATGAATGGTATAGAGGCGACAAGGCAAATCAGCCAGAAGTATCCTGATGTGAGAGTGCTGGCGCTGACCATGTTTAACAATGACCATTATATCCAGGATATGCTTGATGCCGGTGCAAAAGGGTTTCTGCTTAAAAATGTAACCAAGGATATTCTTGATAAAGCTTTGAATTCAGTTGCAACGGGCAACACATATTATTCAGATGAATTATTTAATTTTTTCACCAAGAAGATAACTGCTGAAACCGTCGACAATAAGCCCGGATTATCATTAACAAGACGTGAAAAGGAGATATTACAGCTTATCTGTGACGGGTTTGCCAACAAAGATATTGCTAAAAAGCTCAGTATATGCGAAAGGACTGTTATAGGACATAAATCCAACCTGCTGTCAAAAACAGGTTGCAGGAATACCGTTGCTTTGATTTCTTATGCCATTAAGAACAAGCTTGTTGAGGTCTGGCGATCCTAAAGTTAACTTCAGAAAGAATCTGAAAATTCAATTAAGACTTTCACCAGTTCTGTAAATCTGCTCAGGGTAAGTGAATTGAAATCATCATTCAGATCGTGATATGCCTGCGTTCCCCCCATTGTATAAATAAAAAAATCCGGTACGCCAGCCCGGTAAAAATAACAATGATCACTGTTACAGGCCTCTCCCCTTGATTTGATATCAGGCAGGCAATTGCACGATTCATTTATCTGTCTGATCTTTTCATACTGTTCCTTAAACACTGATCCGTTAACAATGGTAATGCCTTTTTCACCATTACCGGCAAGGTCGATATTTATCATGAATTTTATTCTTTTAAGGTCTATCGGAGGATTCTCAACAAAAAATTTCGAACCCAGCAACCCGGCTTCTTCGGCTGTAAAGGCAATAAGAATGATGGAATAATCAGGGATGTGGCAGCTGAAATAATCAGCAAGGTTTAAAATCACAGCTACACCGCTGGCATTGTCGTTAGCTCCGGGGAAATATGTTTCACTGCCCATCTGACCGAGGTGATCATAATGTGCAGCAAAAATGAAAAATGAATCGGGTATCAGTTTACCCCTTATCAATCCTGCGAGGTTGCAAACCGGGTAATGATCAATAAACTGATTCTCAACTTCCAGCTTAACATGATTGATTTCATCGGTGTCCAGTTCAGCGTTTATTCTGACAACAGGCCTTGTTGCACATACTGTGGAAACATTCCAGCTCAGTTTCTCATCTGTCAGTTCAAGAACACCTGCAATCTTTAATCCGGGATCATATTTTAGAATCCGGATTATATCCAGGGCAAGATCTCTGTCCTTTTCATCCATGCCGGAAGCATTTCTGAAATTAATAAGCAGGAACTTTTTTGAAGCCATTCGAAGCTTCCTGTTTATCAGTTTTGGTTGCAGCAATTCGTTTTTATCTATTGTGATAACCGGGAATGTTCCTGATAATCCCTTTGATGCAGGATCCACAATAAATTCACTGACAGGTTCCAGAGGCCGGTTATTAATGGAGACACTGACTTTGCCCGGGAAGGTGTTTACAGGCATGGTAAAATGCTGCATGTACCCGTCGAATAAGGGTTGCAGGTTATGCTTCCTGAATTCCCCGACTATATAAGCAGCTGAAACAGCAAGGCCATCATTCACATAACCTCTGCCATGATATTCGTGCGATGACAATGTCCGGATAATTTCTCCGGCGTATTCAATATCCTGTGCAGGGGCATGGGTTGCTGCCGGTATAAAAACCGATAAAACAAAATAAAATCTCCAGGGCACAAAAGAATTTTGACAATGGTTCAATTCCAAATTATTTTTCTGTTTTTGAAAGTATTCTTATTTCCATGATTTTTTTACCGGAACCAGCCAAACTTAATCCTTTTAAGTTTGTTAATGCTTCAGCGAAGCCTTGAACCAGGTATGACATCAAAATTAAGCTGAAAATCAAAAAACAGTTGCTTTTTAATCAAAAAAGTATGGAAACAATTGCAAAATCAAAAGTATTTAAAGCATCCGATATCATTGCATATGCTTCCGGATCAGTTGTAAGTAAAGTCATGCCTGCCGATGTTCCGCATGCAGTCAATGCAACCGGAAAGTTCAAAATGCAGATGACAATGATTAGGGATTGACAGGATGGCTCAGGAGTATTACCTGAGACACGGGATTATAGTTACATCAGAAAGCCTTTCAGATATCCTTCAGTTTATAACTGAAGAACAACCCGAATAATAATATCGTTACGGTAAACAGGATCAAAGCCTGAAATCCTATCAGTTTTAAGAGTGCTCCGCCGGGTATCGAAAAAAATAAACCGGCGGATGTTATAAAATTCTGAACCGCAAAATATACCGGTCTTTTTTCTTCAGATGCCAGATTCAGAACGAGGTTTTTAAAGGCCAGGCGGAAACCGTCAGCTGCGCTTCCTGCAAGGAGAAATATCAGAATAAAGATGAAAATATTTGCATGGAACAATGCCATTGACAGCGATATAACCATCATTAGAAATGAGAGGCGTACTATTAATTTGTTGGAGTTCACCGAGGCCAGTTTTGCCCAGAAAACATTACCAAGTACCGAGCCCGTGAGCAATGGAACAGCAGAACTTAAAGCCAGTCCGCCCAGATTTAGTCCGGGTTTGTTATATTTAATGACAAAGGGCAAAGAAAAAAGATAGGAGTAAGATACCAAACATATAATGATCTGATTGAAGAGGACTTTATCCTGTTTTAAAAGTGAAATGGTATTGCTGATAAACAGGGTGAAATTTTTCTCCTTTTCCGAAATGTTTTTTTTCTCCCATTCGTATGCTGTTCCAAGCACGATATATCCGATCATCATAAACAGGGCACTGATGAGAAACGCATACGCGAAACTGGCCGGTTTTTCATAACGGTTAAAAATCCAGCCTGCAATAATTCCGCTCAAAATGCCTCCAATACCCATGAAAATCTGGCGATAAGCCCAGGTAACACCGCGATATTCATTGGTAAAAACCTTCCCCAGCAATTCATGGAACAAAATGGTCCCCAATCCTGCAGTGAAAGAAAAAGAGAAAAGTCCCAGACCGATAAGCCACAGGGTAAGTACAGGATTAACATTTCCAAATAAATAAATGACCAGTCCTATCCCTGTCCATGAAAGCAGGCGGAAAAGAAACAAGACACGCAACGGGTTCAGAACCCTTTTATAAGCCTGGGCATGAAAAGCCATATGTAACTGCATGATGATGGCTCCTCCCCGAACAAGTGAGGAGAAGATGCCTATAATGATGTCGTTTTTGCTGAAATAACTAACTATAAGCGGTAAAATGGTTGAAGGCTCGGCAATGTGGTATGCAGTGGAAAAGAAAAATCCATGAACCAGAAATTTAATCCTGTTTGACAGCAGATTGAGTCTTTCTTTCATTTAAATCATCATTTGGAACTCCAAAAATACAATGTTAATCTGCATTATCCATAATTCTTTTAAGTATCAGGATTTAAAAATCATCGAGTTTCACGGGAGGTATATCAGTTTATGCTCTTAAATCAAAAACCTTAAACGACACTCTTTCTTTGAAATACTTGAGGGCAGAATGCCGGAATAATTTTATGCCATTTCAAATTAACAGGAATATATCAGTTTTTTCTTATCCATAAAGTCTTAAATTTGTTTAGTTACCTTAAAAGAAAATAAAAATGAGCACAAAAACATTAACCATTGCATTATTATCGGGAATAATTGTATTTTATTCCTGTAAAACCGGGAGCAAGGTCAAAGATGAAACATCAAACGACATCATTATGAAATTAAATGATTTCGCAGCTTTTGAGCTGACTACGGATATGAATAAACTTAACGACAAGGAAAAAGAGATGATCCCTGTCCTTATTGAAGCGGCGAAGATTATGGAAGAAATATTCTGGATGGAAGCATACGGAGATAAAGAGGTGCTGTTATCAAAACTGACTGATGAAAATCTGAAAAAATATGTTATGATTAATTACGGGCCATGGGAGCGGTTGAATGATAACAAACCCTTTATCGAGGGTGTCGGTGAAAAACCCCTGGGCGCAAACTTTTATCCTGCCGACATGACCAAAGAGGAGTTTGAAGCATTTGAAGCACCTGATAAAGCCAGTCTTTATACGCTCATCAGAAGGGATGAAGGCGGGGCATTAAAGACTGTTCCATATCACGTCGCTTTTGGTGACAAGGTCCGGCAGGCTTCAGACCTGATCAAACAGGCATCCGGGTTTGCAGAAGATCCCGGATTGCAGAAGTATCTAAAGCTCAGGGCAGAGGCTTTGCTGACAGACGAATATTATGAAAGCGACCTTGCATGGATGGATATGAAAACCAATAAAATAGACTTTGTGGTGGGTCCCATTGAAACCTATGAAGACAGGCTGTTTGGTTACAAGGCAGCCCATGAAGCCTATGTTCTGGTAAAAGATATGGAGTGGAGCGATCGTCTGGCAAAATATGCCGGACTTTTACCACAGTTGCAGAGGAGATTACCTGTTGATGAAAAGTACAAACAGGAAATGCCCGGAACAGCTTCTGATCTGAATGCTTATGATGTAATCTATTATGCGGGAGACTGCAACGCCGGCAGCAAAACAATTGCCATCAACCTGCCCAATGATGAAAAGGTGACACTTGCAAAGGGCAGCCGCAGGCTGCAGCTGAAAAACTCGATGCAGGCCAAATTTGACAAGATACTGGTTCCCATTGCAAATGTTCTCATCGTCCCTGAACAGCTGGAACACATCAGATTCGATGCCTTCTTTGCCAACACCATGTTTCATGAAGTCGCACACGGACTGGGGGTTATGAATACCGTCAATGACAAAGGTACGGTCAGGGAAGCGCTGAAGGAGCATTATACGGTACTGGAGGAAGGAAAAGCAGATATTGTGGGATTGTTCCTGGTAACCACGCTGAAAGGGATGAACGAGATTGAAACAGACCTTATGGACAATTATGTTACCTTTCTTGCCGGCATATTCCGGTCCGTTCGTTTTGGTGCCTCAAGCGCCCATGGAAAGGCAAATCTTGTCAGGTTCAATTACTTTAAGGAAAAGGGTGCTTTTGCAGTTGATGAACAAGGCAGGTATTCGGTTAATTTCGATATCATGCAGGATGCCGTCAACAGCCTGTCGGAGTTGATCATCAGCATTCAGGGTGAAGGAGACTACCAGAAGGCTGCCGGCATGGTTGAAAAATACGGGGTGATGGATAACGGGCTGAAATCCGCATTACAGCGTGTCGAAGAGAAGGATATTCCTGTCGACATTGTCTTTGAACAGGGCCTGGAGGTGCTGGGGTTGAAATAAATGGGTAAATATCGTTTCATATCCTGTTAATGGATTGACCGAACGGCCATATTTGAAATGCCGGCTATCATGAAATTATTTTCGGGATAAATATGATACTCCCGATTATTGCAGCGGCAATGGCAGCAAGCAAAACTCCGGAGGCAGTCAGGTCTTTTATCAAACCGGCACGGAAATCCTGCCGGGGTGATACCATGTCAACCAGTTTTTCAATGGCGGAATTTATGGCTTCTGCCATTAAAACCATTCCGGTACACAGGATAATTATAAGCCATTCTATCAGGGATATTTTAATGATAAATCCCAGTATAACCGTAATGGCAGCAATGAAGGTATGTACCCTGATATGATGTTCCTTTTTAAGAAGAAAAGATAATCCCCTGAAAGCATACCTGAAACTTTTAATACTCTTAAGAATTGTAAGCATAATTCCATCATTTTTATTGGATTTGATTCAAATTTAAGAAAAGAACCTGATGATGATGTCCATAATGTTATGTTAAGTATCTTTGAAACTTGTTTAGAATCCGGGAAATCAATCAGAAATCATGAAATATATCGGTGCACATGTCAGCATTGCGGGGGGAGTGGAGGATGCCCCTGTCAATGCCCATAAAATCGGAGCCACGGCATTCGGACTGTTTGTCAGGAATCAGCGGCAATGGGTGGCAAAGCCGCTGACCAGCCTTAATATTGATGCCTTTAAAGAAAACTGCGAAAATTACGGTTACAGTGCAAAGCACATTCTGCCCCATGACAGTTATCTGATCAATCTTGGCCATCCTGAAAAGGAGGGTATAGAAAAATCGCGCAGTGCATTTCTTGATGAGATGCAGCGCTGCGAGCAGCTGGGACTAGACAGGCTGAACTTTCATCCGGGCAGTCACCTGAACCGGATTTCAGCAGAGGATTGCATGAAAAGAATTGCCGAATCAGTCAACATTATCCTTGATAAAACCCGGGGAGTTACTGCAGTTCTTGAGAACACCGCGGGACAGGGTTCAAACCTGGGATATACCTTTGAGCAGCTCAGGTTTATCATTGAGCTGGTGGAAGATAAAACGAGGGTAGGAGTATGCATTGATACATGCCATTCATTTGCCGCCGGGTACGATATCAAAACCAGCGAAGGTTTCAGGCAGACATTTGAAGAATTTGACAGGATTATAGGATTTGATTATCTCAAAGGAATTCACCTGAATGATGCAAAAAAAGAACTCGGATCAAGGGTCGACAGACATAACAGTCTCGGCAAAGGATTGCTGGGAATTGAAGCCTTCAGCCACTTCATGAATGATGCAAGGTTTGATGATCTGCCCATGATTCTTGAAACACCGGACGAAGATCTCTGGCCTGATGAAATAAAAAAATTATATAAATTGCAGACAAAGCAGAATATATGATTTCACTCAGCTTATTATCACAAGGTGAACCAGGACTGGTTTAAAAAATAAAGGTCATTAATACACTTATTCTTTCTTTTGAATATTAAATTGGTTAATTTTGACATAAGATAATTATTATTAAATAATAAAACCAGCATAAAATGATCAATTTAAAAGAATATGAGGTTTGGTTTGTAACCGGAAGCCAGCATTTATACGGACCTGAAACACTGAAACAGGTCGCAGGGCATTCACAGGAAATTGCTGCATTTTTCGATAAATCAGAAAAAATTCCTGTTAAAATCATCTTCAGGCCGGTAATGAAAACCCCGGAGGAGATAACCGGTCTGTGCATTGATGCAAATGCTGCCAGGTCATGTATCGGACTGATTACATGGTGCCATACATTTTCTCCTTCGAAAATGTGGATCAATGGATTAAAGATTCTGAACAAACCTGTCCTGCATCTTCATACCCAGTATAACCGTGATTTGCCATGGAATGAGATAGACATGGATTTCATGAACCTGAACCAGTCTGCTCACGGTGACAGGGAACACGGATTTATCATGACCCGTATGCGCATCAACCGCAAAGTGGTAGTCGGGCACTGGCAGGATAAGGAGGTACAGGAGCGTATTGGAATCTGGACACGTGCTGCTGTGGCATGGGATGATATTCAGAATGCCAAAATTGCCCGTTTCGGTGACAATATGCGTGAAGTAGCAGTTACTGAGGGCGATAAGGTTGAGGCTCAGATCAGGTTCGGGTTATCTGTAAATGGTTATGGCGTTGGGGATCTGGTGAAGATCGTGAATGAGGTTTCTGAAGATGAAATCGACAAGCTGGTAAAGCAGTATTTAGAGATATTTGAAGTTGCTGCCGAAGGCAGGCCGGGCGGCACGTATCATCTGAATGTACGTTACCAGGCACGCATTGAAGCAGGTATGAGGAAGTTCCTCGAAGAGGGTGGTTTTAAAGGTTTTACAACAACTTTTGAAGATCTTCACGGACTGGAACAGCTGCCCGGTTTAGCGTCACAGAGACTGATGGATTCAGGATACGGCTTTGGTGCTGAGGGCGACTGGAAACATTCGGCTCTCGTACGTGCCCTCAAGGTAATGGGTGCCGGATTAAAGGGAGGCTGCTCGTTCATGGAAGATTACACCTATCACCTCAATCCTGCAGGGATGAAGGTCCTGGGGGCACATATGCTTGAAATATGTCCCACCATAGGTGATGGAAAGGCAAAGCTGGAAGTACATCCGCTTGGTATAGGAGGCAAGGATGATCCGGCCCGCCTGGTATTCAACGTACCTGCCGGACCTGCTATCAATGCCAGCCTTGTTGATATGGGCAACCGCTTCCGTATGATCGTCAACTCGGTTGATTGTGTGGCTCCTGACGCCGACCTGCCAAAATTACCCGTTGCACGTGCATTGTGGGTTCCACAACCTGACCTGAAGATTGGTGCAGCAGCATGGATTTACGCGGGCGGTGCACATCATACTGCTTTCAGCCAGGCTTTAACATCTGAATATA
This sequence comes from Bacteroidales bacterium, assembly GCA_016933335.1. Lineage (GTDB taxonomy): Bacteria > Bacteroidota > Bacteroidia > Bacteroidales > UBA10428 > JAFGPL01. The sequence continues at coordinate 90,339 of JAFGBD010000027.1, forward strand.
TCGAGGACTTTTGCGAAATGGCGGGAATAGAATATATACACATCGGTAGGCAAACAAATCTGAAAGACTTTAAAAAGGAACTAAAGTGGAATGAGATGTACTATCTTTTAGCAAAAGGACTTTAACTAAAGGCTCTCCTGCGGTTCTTCCTCCTTCAGCCTGTCTTCTTCAGGCTTGTTTTCGGATGCATATTCAAACATGTCCTCGAAGACTTTTCTCCAGCCGGTCCACATGCCATATTCTGATAAGGATTCATTATGCCAGATAGGGATAAAATATCCGTTTACGGCTTTGACCTCATCAATGATTTTTGAGATATGAGTCATAGCTTCAGTGGAGCGAAGACGCAGGTAATTGTGCAGGGTGACATCCATAATTTGAAAGGGAATCACAAGAAGGTTGGTTTCCTTCTCCTCAGGCAGGTCATAGAATTTGAAAGGAAAGCTTGTACTGGCCCTGAATCCAATTGCACTGGCATATCCCATTGAATACTCTTCCCTGATACCTAATTGAATTAGATTACGGTAAGTATCCGGCATTCTTATCTGGAGATAATGTTGCCTGCTCCTGACAATCCTCTCCCCTGTTACCCTGGAAAACCGTTTCAGCTCTTTTCCCAGGATCTCAACACTTTTGTTTGAGCTGTAAGAAGGATGAATCCCGGTATTATGTGTAGCGTTGATTCCCCTGATGAGGTTCTGATATGCAATTTTCCTGATCGGAACGTTTGTATCATGACGGCCGTAATCACCGACAAGAAAGAAGTAGAGTGATCTGGTATTGTGTTTTTGCTCAATCTCGCCTATGTAATCATAGGTATCATAAGGATCTTTGGTTACCCCTCCAAGTGCTGTAAGTCTACCGAAAAGTGTGTTGAAATCAAGCCTGAAAAGTGCACGCAACAAGGCACCGATTGTTCTGAAGATTCCTTTGTGCTTGAATGCAAAAGGATTATCAATATCTATGGAAGGCTGAAAAGTGTATATTTGATCAGGCATAACCAGCTCAGGAAATCTTTCTTTCAGTTTTTTCTTCAGAAGAAGAACCCATTTATCTACCAGTGGTTCATGAAGGAATCCATGAAGGTAAGCAAGGCTCTGGATGGCTTCGAACCTTAAATGTTTATCAGCACGATTTGATAAATACTCTTCATAGCGGGATAATAAAAGAAAAGAAGCTGAGAAGATATCGAATGGTAAGTCACATCTGTCGTCAGTTCTGAAGAAGATCTTTAATCCTTCATAATCAGAGACCTGAATGCATTGTTCATTGATGCCCTGTTCATGAAGCAAACCGCTTGGTTTAATCCACAGTGAATCACCAATCCTGCTTTCTGTGTAACAGATTTTCGGTCCCTTAAAAGTATCAAATTCGTTCAGATTGGTGGTGATACCAAATTCAATTTTGAGAAGTCTGAAAATAAGTTGTGTGAAAATATAATTTATCCTGTTGTTAATTACCGTTGTATATACTAAAGGTAATTCCATTTAACTGAAGTTGATTTGCTAAGCAATGATAGCAAATTTCAATCAAATAACCGTCAACAGGACATTATTTTATCGGATCTGATTTTCCCCCCTGCATTCTGTCTTACCTGCGCAAATACATGATGATTCATTATCTGAATGACAACATTTACCTATAGTGATTCGGTCTTTCCGGCCAATCAGCAGTTTTATTCCCAGTGCCGTGAATGCAATGGTTATCAGTACTACCGAAACAAGAATTAATTTAAGCATCATCATGCATTTAAAGTTAATAATACGCTATTACCAGTAGCAATATTTTACAACCAGAGTTCATATTCATCAGTAAAAACTTTAACAAAAATACTATGTTTTTATTTTTTCTTGCCCCAGATCGTGGTTCCGTTATTGTTCAGACCTGTAAAAAGAATTGTCTCCTTTTTCCTTTCCCAGTCCCATCCCCTTTCAACAATTACCCTGTCGGTGGTGACATTGTTCCAGTTCATCTCCAGTACCTGATTACTGAAGGTCCATTGATGGTCTGAATTATTATTGAATGTACTGTCATCATGAAGAGTCAGTGTGACAGCCCGCTGTATGTCAGGGTCAGTTTGTTCTGCAGAAAAGCCGGGAACAACTATATATTTAAATTCGATGTACTCCCACTCACCTGCCATTTCTTCACTGCTGACAGGTGTCAGAGCAACACCTGCATATCTTTCCGGAGAAACCACAGGCCAGCCGTCTTCGGTCCAGAGCATCCGGCGTACATGAAGATCCATAAAGTATTTATTGATTGCCGGACGACCCTGATGAGCAATATAATATTGATCATCTCTGGCAAATACGGCACAGTGTGCTGTTCCCTGCCAGCCGTTATGACCGGAAAATGCATAAGGAGCAAGAATCATTGGCCCGTTGTCCTCAAAGGCATTGATATCTCTGTCGTTATAATCATAATATGGTCCCTCAACATCATCTGCCCGGCTGACCCTTACATTGTATTTTGTTTCAAGCCAGTCATAGGAGATGAACAAATAGTATTTATTAAATCTCGGATCGATGGCATTGGGCATCGTGATTGTATTTTTGGAAGTGACAACAAGCCCTTGCTGTATCCATGGTCCTGTAAGTTTATCAGCTGTTATCAGTCCTATTGCACTCAGTTTTGGCTCATTTGCTGCCTGTGAGTAATATAATCGATAAACATCCCCAGCCTTTATAATATATGGTGCCCAGACATTATCCACAGGTGTTCCGTTATTTTGGATAATATAGTTTACTGCCTGGGATGGTCTGCCGGTATAAGCCCACCCGGTAAAATGCCAGTGTACAAGGTTTGATGAGCGGCGAACCTGAATTCCTGCTCTCATAACGGGCAGACCGTAAAATGCATCGGTTGAGTAACAATAGAAATAACCGTTGTCATACAAAACGTATCCTGTTTCTAAGTTATTTCATTTTTTTATTGTTCCTTTGATCATGGTGAATGAATGAGGCGGGAATGCATAGGTCAGCTGGCTCCCGTTCGCTTTAATATCCGGTTTACTGACTGTTTTTACCGGTTCCTTCCCAAAGTCATTCATCGATTTGATATCAGGCCCGTTTACCTCATAAATGCTGAAGTTGCCTGTAAAGTTACCTGTTTGTGAAATGATATCTGTGGTAATTGCTTCATCTTTATTACGGTTTACAACGCAAATAAATACTTCACCGTCTTTGTAAGTTGCAGAGACATCAAGATACGGAACATCTGTTTGTCTTGTAATGCTTTCCCCAAGGCCGATAAAGAACTCATCGGTATCATATGTGTCACAGTCCACGAATACATCCAGTGATGTGCCATAGACATTATTTGCAAACAAAGCCAGAGGATAGTAAATGGTCTGTCTGAACATACCTGTTTCACTTGTAAAAATGGGTGCGATCACATTTACCAGCTGGGCCATATTGGCCATTTTCACGATATCGGCATTGCGGATGAAGGCGTTCAGGAAACCTGCAACAACCAGGGCATCTTCAAGATTATAATGTTCTTCAAGTGCCCTTGTACCCTGCATCGACTCGTCAGTGCGGGCCCGATACCAGACATTATACTCATCCCATGCGATGCATATCGGTGGACGATTGCCACGCTGTGCCTTTTCCATCTCCCTCATTATCATACCTTTCACAACTCTGGTACGTTGTTCAAGCACCAGTGGTGTTGAAAGATAATTATAATAGTTGTTATCCGGATTACCAACATACATATGTAATGCAAGGTAATCAACGACATCTCTCAGCTCTCTGAGAATCACACCATTCCATTCATTGGGATCTGCATTGGGCCTGTAATTAGATGAACCCGCTGCAATCAGTTTGATGGAAGGATCTGTAAGTCTCATCAGCTTTGCAGCCTCACGGGCTTTTTTACTGTAATCTTCGGCACTGAGGTGCCCCATCTGCCAGAATCCGTCCATTTCGTTTCCCAGGCTCCAGTATTTGATGCCATAAGGTTCGGTGTAGCCGTTCTTTCTGCGAAGTTCGGCATAATAAGGGCCTTCTGCAACATTACAATATTCAACCCATTGCTGTGCTTCTTCAATGGTTCCGGTACCCATATTTACAGAGAAATAAGGTTCGATGCCTGTTTTTTTGCAGAACTTCATGAATTCATCAGTACCAAACCGGTTTGTTTCCAGGCGTGCCCAGGCCAGTTCCATCCGGGAAATACGATCTGGTCCTACCCCGTCGAGCCAGTGATAGTTGGAAACAAAATTTCCACCCGGATAGCGGCCCAGTGCCACATTCAATCCTTTGACCGCCTCGAGCACATCTTTTCTGAAGCCGTCCCGGTCTGACAAAGGTGAACCGGGCTCATAGATACCGCCATATACACAACGGCCAAGATGCTCAACAAAATTGCTGTAAATATTCCTGTCAACTTCACCAATTTTTCTGTCGGTATCTATTTTTATCCTGGCATTTTGTGAACAGAGCTGATCAGACATAAAAAACAATAATGCTGATGTTATCAATATCGAGCGAAGTAATCTCCATGCTGTCATTTGTTTTCAGTTTTATTGATTAATAATTGTTAATTTTTTTTGGTATCATTTACTTATAGTATAATCTCAGGCCAGCCTGCTTCATCCCATATTATTTTTCTGATCAATAATTTTGGTTTGCCATTATCTCCGTTATCATAACCGTGAAAGATGAGATAATCTGTTCCGTTAAAGGTGTAGGCTGAATTATGACCAACCCCGGCCCATTCGTCGTTACCCTGAAGCATAAGGGTTCCTCCGCCCTGATCAAGACGCCTCCCTTCCCGGTCGGTATACGGTCCCGTTATTTTTTCTGCCCTGCCGGCCATTATTTTATAGTTGCTGTTTATTCCCCGGCAGCAAAAATCAAAAGAAACAAACAGATAATAATGTTTTCCCTTCTTAAAAATAAACGGAGCCTCAACGGCACCCTCCCCGGGATCAGCATCATCGGTTTTAAAATCACGGGGACGTTTTGCGACAGTGTACCATTCCTCCGGTTCAGCAATTGCCGATAATTCGCTGTTTAATTTAACCAGCTTGATACCGCTCCAGAATGAACCAAAAACCAGCCATGGATCGCCGGCTTCATCAAATGCAAGGTTCGGGTCTATCGCATTCCACAGATCACGTCCCGGCACCGACTGAACAACTTTACCCTCATCAGTCCATTTAAAACCGGGATCAGCGGGATCCAGGGTTGTATTTGTAACCAGCCCTATGCATGAAGTGTTTTTTCCGAATGCAGAAACCGAGTAATACAGGTAATACTTTTCGTCGTGATATGTGATATCAGGTGCCCAGATATGTCCTTTAAATCCTGATACGGCTTCAAGAGCCCATTGAGGTGCCTTGTCAAAGACAGGTTTTTCTTTTTTCCAGTTAACCATATCATTTGAAGACCAGACAGATATTCCAAAACCGGTGCAGAATAAATAGTATGTACTGTCCTGCTTTATCATTACCGGATCATGAACAATGACATCCTGCTGCGAGAATGTAGTTAAGGAAGTTAAGAATATAATCTGAATTAACATTCCTCTTGACAGCCATCTAAGGATCATATTTAAAAATTTCATACAGACAGATATTTTTTGGATAATGACTTTAAGGTTCCGGATTAATTTTATTTTACACAACAATATTCTTTACCGGCGGATCATCACATATCTTCTTAACCGGCTTCAATAGCCAGACAGGCACTATCTAAGGCCTTTTGGCCCGGAAATATACTATTTAAACCGGTTATCCGTGTTATTCCGGAGAATTGTATAAATATAAAAAATATGGCTGTTCAAAAACAGCGATACTTTTAACTGGCATGCTACATAGATTTAGTTAAATTAAATTAAATGAAAAAGGTTTTTTCAAAGGTATTTGTGATTCAAAGTGCACAGGTGGACAATCATGTATATGAGGAGGATAATTGTTGAACAGAAGAATTGGGGGAATCCCCTGATTTAAGGGGATTGTTTAACAATCAGATACACCTGTTCTTAAAACGCAGACTATTGTATCTGGATGTTATTGCTTATGTATTCGCTGGGGGAGATACCGAAATGTTTCTTAAAACAGCGGCTGAAGTATTTCGGATCGTTGAAACCCACCTCGAATGCAATTTCAGAGATATTCAGATTGCCCTGCATCAGAAGCAGGGCAGATTTCTTAAGTCTCATTGACGTGATAAAATCATTGGCTGAAAGGTCTGCAATTGAAGTCAGCTTTTTGTGCAATAAACTGCGGCTGACACACATTTCGGCAGCCAGTTTCTGAACCCCGAATTCAGGATTATTGATGTTTTTTTCCACGATTTTTATGGTTCGCTGCAGAAACTGTTCATCCATATGAGTGGTGGTCATTTCTCTGGGTACCGGAACAAGGCTCTGCATAAATAGTTTTCTGAGCCTTTTACGGTTCTCAATAAGGCTTTTGCATTTTGCTTCAAGTATTCTGATGTTAAATGGTTTGGGAATATAATCGTCCGCACCCGATTCAAAGCCTTCAATATAATCGTCTATCTCAGATCTTGCAGTTAAAAGGATTACCGGTATGTGTGAAGTATTGATGTCGTTCTTGATATGATGACAAAGTTCAAGTCCGTCCATTTCCGGCATGATGATATCTGAAACAATTAAATCAGGCTGGTTCTTTCCGGCCATTTTCAATCCTTCCAGACCGTTTGTGGCCTGGATAATCCTGAATGTCTTACCAAGATAATCATGTGTAACTGACAGCAGTTCATGGTCATCATCAATGATCAGGACCAGGGCGTTGCCATTTTGTCCGGAGTCGGCATAAGCGGTATTTTTTCCCGGTATTGACGGCATGCTGTTAAACTGATCGGATAGTATCTCTGCATGGATTTTTTTATGTGGATTTTTATGGTCATGGTCTTCCGGGATGATTTCTTCAGGAGAAAGATAGTTGTCGGTTATGGGTAACAGTATGCTGAATGAAGATCCTTTCCCTTCTCCTGTTTCCACAAATAAAAGACCTTTATGGGCCTTCACCAGTTCCTTTACCAGGAATAATCCGATACCGGTACCTTTAACGGAGTAATTCAGAGGATTATGAAGACGGTAGAAACGACGGAAAATATCCTTAACATGATTATGATCGATACCCGGGCCCGTATCAGTAACTTTTATTTCTACATATTCTTTGATATCCAGATGTTTATAATGATGTTTGTCGATGATTGGAATCATGCCGGAATGATCAGGAAATCCATTGCTGACTGAAACAGAAACATTAATACTGCCTTTATCTGATGTATATTTAAATGCATTGGAAAGCAGGTTATAGACGATGTTTTCGACTTTGTCACAGTCAAAATTCATTTCGATGACTTCGGGTATTGCAGAAATCCTGTAACTGATGTTTTTTTGGATGGCCAGTGTTTTGAATGACTGTGAAATATTATTAACGAATGTTACTATGTCACCTCTGGATACCCTGAGTTCAATTTTACCGGTTTCAACTTTTCTGATCTCCAGCAGCTGGTTAATCAGATGAAGCATGCGCTGGGTGTTTCTATACACCAGCTGCAGCTTGCTTTTCAGATGATTGGTGTCATTCATGTCCCGGATCATCTGTTCTATCGGGGTTGAAATAAGGGTGAGCGGTGTCCGGAATTCGTGGGAGATATGTGTAAAGAATTTAAGTTGCTGCTGGTTGATCTGTTGCACTTTTTTATTGAGCTCAATAAGCTTGTCACGCTGGTTAAGAATCTCGGTGTTTTGTATCTCGAGCTGGTATTTCTGTCCCTCAATCTGTTCCTGTCTTTTTTCCAGCTGCAGGTTGCTTTCCAGCAAGTTGCCGGCCTGTAATTTAAGTTCCTTTGTCTGTTCTTCAATTTTAGCGGTTCTTTCCCTCACCAGTGCTTCGAGTTTTTTCTTCTGCAGCTGGAGGGTGTATACGCGGTATTTGTAATAAAAAACGATTGAACCGATTACCAGCAGAATCATTGATATCCTGAATCCCCAGGTTGCCCAGAAGGGAGGTATGATCTTAATATCCAGTTTGTATGGGAGGTTATCGGTTAAACCGTCTTTATTGGTGGCCTTAACCATGAAAGTGTAATCACCGCCTTTCAGGTTGGTGTAGTTGGCAAACCTGCGGTTTGCATCCACATAGGTCCATTGTTCATCAAAACCATCCATTTTATAAGCATAACGGACCTTTTCAGGCTGATCGAAGTCAAGGGCTGAGAATTCAATTGAAAACTCCCTTGAACGGTATGAAAGTATGATGGTCTTTGTGTTGGTTATGGATTTTTCCAGGATCATCCTGCCATAATATGTTTGGCCCACCCCGACTGACTGGTTAAATATCTTGAAGTCCGTTATGATAGTCCGGGGACGGATTTTTGTTACATTTATCTGTTCAGGGTAAAATGCATTAAGACCGTTCATGCTTCCAAAATAGAGTTTCCCATGACTGTTTTTAAAGGAGGCAGACCAGTAAAACTGGTTACTCTGCAGCCCGTCCGAAGTGTAATAATTTCTGAATACTTTCTGAACAGGATCAAAACTCGACAATCCGTTATCTGTACTTAACCAGAGATCACCGGAATTGTCTTCAAGAATCCCGTATACCACATTGTTTGATAACCCGTTCTTTTCTGTAAAACTCGCAAATTGAAAAGGGTTCTTGCGGTCTGGATCAATAACAAGCTTATTGAAACCGTTACCGTATGTACCAAACCAGAGATTACCCTGTTGATCAAGGCATATGGAGATAACGTAATTACCGCTGATGCTGTTGTTATTTTCGGGAACATGAACAAAGTAATGAATATCATCCGAACGGGGATTGATTTTACCATTTTCCGCTGCCGGAATCATAAATAATCCCTGGATGGTCCCGGCCCATAAGTTGTGCTGCCGGTCGAACTGCAGGCATCCGACCTGGTCAACATTCTTCTGGTTGTATGTTCCTGTAAAATGCTCAAAGATACCGGTTGAAGGATCATATTTATCAAGACCCCCCAGTGTGCCGATCCATAGATTATCCCATTGATCTTCAATGATCGTGGATACAAAATCATTGATAAGACCGGCAGTGTCACCAGGTGACTGTTGATAATGAAGGAATCTGCCCTTTTTTTTATTTTCCGGGGTCAGCTTGTTCAGGCCTCCTCCCCAGGAGCCAATCCAGATATTTCCTTGCCGGTCTCCATAAATGGAGGTAATGAAATCGCTTGAAAGTGAATTCGTATCACCAGCCCTGAAAGAATAATGACTAAAGATTTCACTTTTTTTATCGAACCTGTTTAATCCCCCTCCTGCTGTACCGATCCAGATATGCTGATCGTCTTCCCATATTGAATTGACCGTACTGTGGCTGAGGCTGTTTTTGTTACCCGGAACGTGTTCAAGAAATTCAAAGTTTTTCTGATAGATATTGTAAATATTGATCCCTCCTCTTTCAGTACCGATCCAGATATTTCCATTATCATCAGAATACAGGCAATTGACAAAATCATTATTCAATCCGTATGATGCATTCAGCTTATGTCTGTGGTTATCGAAATGGTCATTTTTTCTGTTGTATATACTCAGGCCGCCCAGTGTTCCGATGATAAGCCTTCCTTTCCTATCCTGTGCAATACTCCTGACGGCATTATGGGCAAGAGATTTCGGATCTTCGGGATTGTATGAATAATTGTAGAATTTTCCTGATGAAATATCCATCCTGGCCAATCCGTTATTTGTACCTATCCACATTGTGCCGGTTGAGTCTCTGAAGATCGTATTGACGGTATTATCAGGAAGGCTGTTAGGATCCCAGGGATTATTCAGGTAATGCATGAATGCAATCTGTTGCGCATCGAGCAGGTTCAGGCCATTGTCCGTACCGATCCAGATATTTCCTTTTGAATCTTCGTAAACAGACATTACATTTTCTCCTGAAAGGCTTCCTGGTTGTTTACCGGCCGTATAATGTCTTATCTCTTCGATTTTATCTCCCTGTTCAGAAATTTTCAATTTATCTGCTCCGTGGTCGGTTCCGATCCAGATATCTCCGTTTCTGTCAGAAATGATTGTATTGATACGGTTTGAAATGATTGTTTGCTTATTGTCCGGTTGATGCCTGTAAACGACAAATCTGTCCTGCTCATAAAGATATGTATTCAATCCGTTTGCGGTACCTATCCAGAGATTACCTGATTTATCCTCGCATATGGAGTAAATAAAATTGTATGAAAGGCTTTTTGCTCCATCCGGATTCTGTTTGAATACAGTGAATGTATACCCGTCAAAACGATTGAGTCCGTTCCAGGTTCCGAACCACATAAATCCTTTGCTGTCTTTAAGAATGCAATCCACCATATTCTGTGAAAGACCATGATCGGCTGTATAATGCTGAAACCGCAAAACACTTTTCTGGGCATTAGCTGACATTGTCAACCCGATGAAAAGAACCGGAATGAGGAAATACCTGATATTTTTTCTGAAAAGGTTTTTCATATATTTGATTTACCTTCAGGATCAGATCAGTAACCTGACTGGTATCTGTAGGGCTTATATTCCAATATTGCAAAAATACATAAATATTAAGAATATGAACTCCTTTATTTAAATAGTGGTATCTGATCGCCGTATACTCAAATAATTTGATGAAATCAAATAATTATTACACGAACTGGTTGATAATTCACTGAATAACTTTTATTTTTGTCATAAAACCAATTAACTATGAACATAAGACGCATTACCATTTTCAGTTTCGCATTCTTTTTTTCCTTTTCCATCGTTACTTCCCAGGATATCGAAGAACTTGTTTCGAAGTACACTGAAGAAAATGGCAAAGGATACATGCAACCTCTGGCCGATGCATTCGGCGCTACTTTCAATACCGGTTTGTTTCACAGTGCAAAAATGAAAAAACTGGGTTTTCAGGCATACCTGGGTGTTGTTACATCCGCTGCCTTTATCTCTGATAAGAGGACAACATTTGATGCCACAACGCAAGGATTTACGGATCCTGAAATGACTGCTGAAGCACCGACCATTTTTGGTCCTTCTGAGTCGGTGGATGTCGAAGGACCTGGAGGTACGGTTTATGTTTTTCCTGCCGGGATGAACGTGAAAATGATACCGTTTGCCATCCCTCAGCTTTCAATTGGTTCGGTCTATGGCACCGATCTGACATTCCGTTTCATCACCTTTAATCTGGGGGAGGATTTCGGGGATCTGAGTGTCTTTGGCTGGGGCATAAGGCACAGCATCAGCCAGCATTTGGATATGCTTCCGGTTGACATTGCCCTGGGCGTATACAACCAGAGCTTCAAGGTTGGTGATATCGCTTCCGCCAGTGCCTGGCTGGTAAGTGCGCAGGCAAGTAAGAGGGTAATGATTTTTACTTTTTACGGCGGGCTGGGTTATGAAAATACCAAACTGGACCTGGAATATACCAATGCCGGAGAAGATGTTGATATTGCTTTCAACCTGAAAGGAAAGAACTCCATCCGGCTGACAGCCGGTGTAACCTTTAATTTCGGACCTGTAAAGCTGAATGTCGATTACAACATTGCCAGCCAGAGTGTGCTGAGCGTCGGACTGGGTGTAGGTATC
>JAFGBD010000028.1 GCA_016933335.1 Bacteroidales bacterium
AAAGTTGTGTTTTGAACCGGTATCAAAAATATCATTATATTTATATCAAGATATGATTGAATATGGGAAAAGCAATTGTAAAATTACATATATTCACCTATGCCGGTGAAGATTATGTGGTGGAAGTGCCATGTAATAAGGAAGAGGTTGATGATCTTATAATCGCCAGAGCCTGGAAAATGCTTAAAGAAGAAGAAGGAGGTTCATTGCCATACGGTAACCGGACTGCAGAAATTTTGAAACGCCTTCATTAGTCATAAGATACTTTAATAGTTAAACCAAAAACTATTCAATCTGAAAAAATAGCTTCCAACAAAGAATTCTTTTATGAGAAACAGAGCTGGCCGGGTCAAAGACAATGATGCATACCTGAATCCGCAGGCCATGTTTTCTGTAGTGATTACCACATTCAACAGGGTAAAACTCCTGAAGAGAGCATTAAAATCGCTGGTTTCACAAACCGAAAACGACTGGGAAGCCGTTATAATTGATGACGGAAGTACAGATAATACTCAAAAGCAGATATTGCCTTATCTGAAATCATATTCCAGGATAAAATACTTATATAAACCACACAGCGGGGCAATTCCTTCAAAAAATTATGGAATAAAAGCCTCCACAGGCAAATTCATCACATTCCTTGATTCAGATGACGAATACCACCCTGCACATCTGGAATCCAGGAAAAAGATCCTGATCGAAAATCCTTCAGTTAGATTCCTGTATGGCGGAGTAAAGGTTTTAGGCAACCAGCATGTCCCTGATAAAGACAATCCTTCAGTCAGCATAAATCTTAAAGATTGTGCGATAGGGGGATCATTCGTCATTGAAAGGCAGGTTCTTTTATCCCTGAACGGTTTCAGGGATATTATACTGGGTTCGGATTCCGATCTTTTTGAAAGGGCAGCGAAAGTTAAGGTCCACATGGCAGAGGTTCAGTTACCAACCTATATATATCATCATGAAAACACGGAATCTGCTACAAATAAACTATATATGAAAATAAAGCGCCCTTGACAGATGGAGCCTTCTGACAGGTTGTTAGAAGCAGGCATAAGCAAAAATTGAATGGTAAGTTACATACGACCATTGAACTGAAGCGTAGCGATCTCATAACTTGTCCCGGCCATTATGTCGGGAGCCTGCCCCGGTTTATCGGGAAACACAGTGAATAACCAATACAAATGTATCCTCATGATACGATACCTGTTTCTGACTCTTATAATGATATTACAGCTTGGAAACCCTGCAGCCCAGGAAGTAATCCATAACGATGGTTTCGGGTCCGGATTAAAGAACTGGACAATAGAAAAGGTTTCAGATGCAACTATTTTAGAAGTAAGGGATAGTACGCTGGAAGTTATTGCTCCCGGCGGGATTACACTATGGTACAATAATCCCGTTACAAGTCCTGTGAAGATTGTCTTTGATGCAATGGTTATAGATAGTGGTGGCACATTTGATCGTGTTTCCGACCTGAACTGTTTCTGGATGGCCAGCGATCCTGAGCATCCCGACAGTATATTTGCCCGGTCAGGATGGCGGAATGGCGTTTTCGGCAGGTATTACTCCCTTTCAATGTATTATGCAGGATTTGGCGGCAATAATAATTCAACAACGCGTTTCAGAAGGTACGAAGGGAACTATCAAATGTTCATCGAAAAAAATATTCGTCCTGAAATTTTAAAAGAGTACACCGATTCAGCTCATTTAATAACTCCTAACCAATGGTACCGTGTTGAAATCATTGTAAATGAAAATCTGGTGCAATATTATATAAACAAAGAATTATTGTTTGATTATTTCGATCCGGATCCATACACCAATGGATATTTCGGCCTGCGTACGGTTAAAAATCATGTTATTTATAAAACTTTTACCGTAATTCAACTGTAATTAAGCCGAATTCATCCTTTATCATTCAAAAGTCAATACAAATGACACTGAAAAATGAGAAAACATGAGACTCTTAATAATCATCCCTGCACTTTTGTCATACATTTCGAACATCGTATTTTCACAACGTATAATGGAACATATTGATCGCGGTGTTATCGCCCTTAATCCTGTCAGTGATTCTGTTTTCATCAGCTGGCGGTTATTGAACGACGATGCGCAAAACATTACTTTTGACATTTACAGGAGTGCCAGGTCCGGTGATACCGTCAAACTCAACAGCTTACCCATAAAAGATGGAACCTGGTTTATAGATACTACAGCAAATCTGAATAAAAAAAACACATATTTTATAAATCCTTCAAATAAAAATCCTGCATTTTCAAATTATAACAGCTTCATCCTGTCACCCTCAAACGCAAAGAAAAATTACCTGTCTGTCCCGCTTCAGATTCCACCATCCGGTGAATTGTATGGTGAACAATACGGTTATACTGCCAATGATGCCAGCATTGGCGATCTGGATGGCGACGGTAAATACGAGATTGTGCTTAAATGGGAACCTGCAATAACACGTAATCCCCCCAGACCAGGTCTGACGGGTTTGCAGATCATAGATGCCTATGAACTTGATGGTACCCTGCTTTGGCGCATCAATCTTGGGAGAAATATCCGTTCCGGGGCAGCTTATACCCAGTTCCTGGTATACGATCTGGATGGCAATGGCCTTGCGGAAATGATATGTAAAACAGCCGATGGCAGCATCGATGGCAAAGGTAACCATATTGGTGATAAGGATAAAGACTGGCGTACGCTCGATCCCGATTCTCCGACATACGGTAAAATTGTGGATGGCCCTGAATATATCACTGTATTCGACGGATTGACAGGAGAAGCGATTGTAACTGAAGACTATATCCCAGATCGTTATCCCCTTGATGGATGGGGCGGGATAGGAGGTAACGGCAGGAATGACAACAACGGGGGAAGGGCAGATCGTTTTACTGCCGGAATAGCCTGCCTGGATGGTCAACTCCCAAGTGCAGTTTTCCTGCGGGGATTGTACGGAAGGACTGTTGCAGCAGCCTGGGATTACCGTAATGGAAAACTCAGCACACGCTGGGTGTTCGATTCAAAAGATGGGGATAATCCGTATTCCGGACAGGCAAATCATCAAATAAGTGTAGCTGATGTTGATAATGATGGTAAAGACGAATTTTGTGTTGGAGCAATGACCATCGATGATGACGGCCAGGGGCTCTATACCACCGGATTACGCCATGGCGACGCATTGCATATTTCCGATATGGACCCTGACAGGCCCGGACTCGAGGTATTTGGTATACATGAGAACGAAGGAAAAACCATATCGCTGGGCACGCCCGGTGTTGCCATGTTCGATGCTGCCAGCGGAGAAATTATTTTCAGTATCGGTCCCGGAATTGATGTCGGAAGAGGGGTTGCTGCTGATATTGATCCGACTTATTCAGGATTTGAGAACTGGGGCGGACCTGGAGGTTTGAGAGATGTGCATGGTAACACCATTTCATATCATACTCCGTCATCTGCCAATTTTGTCATTTGGTGGGATGGCGACCTGACCCGCGAACTGCTTGACAGAAACAGGATAGACAAGTGGGACTGGAAAAACAATACAACCATTAACCTGCTTACTGCTTTTGAATGTGAATCGAACAATGGCAGCAAGGCAACACCTTGTCTTTCTGCTGATATCTTTGGAGACTGGCGTGAAGAAGTGATCTGGAAAACCATGGACAATACCGAACTTCGTATATACAGTTCAACCATACCCACCACGTACCGGTTTTGTACCCTTATGCAGGATCCTCAGTACCGCTTAAGTATCGCCTGGCAGAATGTCGGGTATAATCAGCCTCCTCATCCCGGGTTTTACCTTGGAGAAGAGATGGAGGATATGGAATAAACGAAGGATTTTAGTATTGTTGATTAACAACAGGATTCCTTCATTTATCTGCTGTCCCGCCAGGACTCGAACCTGGGCAGGCAGAACCAAAATCTGCAGTGCTACCATTACACCACGGGACAGTATGCCTTGTCAGGGTTGTGCAAAAATATAAAAAAAAGGTTCATGCAAATCTTTTTTAATGAATCACTGGTAAGTATCAGCCTTAAAATGAAGTCTGTCAGGGGATTTCATTATTATGTTTCTGTTTGAACAATTCCATCCTTTTCATATATACCCGATTGAAATCCTGCTTTATCTATACTAAAAGAATGTTGTATTTAATTCCAATTTGATTTACCAGGACCAACTTTTTTAAATAAAGACTGCAAAAAGGTATCCCTCAGTTGTAATAAACAATAATTGATCTGAAAATAATCCAATAAATCGAGTGATTTTTGCATTATTCGCATTTATCATTCTTATCACTCCCGCATATCCGTTTCATAATCACTCCTTTACCTCTTAATTTTGATTTGACAATTAATTCATTAACCAAATCTGTTCCTGTTATTTCAGGACAGACCTAAAAAATCCAATCATGAAAACAAAGAAAAAAACCTGGTCATTACCATGGGAAAAAACATTAAAAAAATTATTTCTGGTTATTCCAGCCGTTCTTTATTTAATGGCCGGAACAAGTAATGGACAGACACAGAAAACTGTTGCAGTTCTAAACATTGATACGAAAGATTTAAGTCTTGACCCCGCTTCCATGGGTAGCCTCGTGCGTCTGGAGCTGGAAAAAACAAAGGTTTTCAGTGTTATGGATAAATATGATATCGAGTACATAACTAAACAAAAAGGAATCGATATCAACAATTGCTATGGAAAAACCTGCCTTCTGGAAATAGCCAAATCCCTGGATTTGGATAAAATACTGACCGGAAATGCAGAACGCTTCGGGGATAAAATCATTATCAATCTCAGGCTGATTGATATTGCCTCATCCTCGATAGAAAAATCGGACGTGACCGAATATCAAAATATGCCGGATGAAATTCAGATCATGGTTGAAATTTCTGTCAAAAAGCTACTGGGTCTTGATATCGATCCCAACCTTGTAAATCTTCTTGTTAATTATGAAGATCCGATTATCAGTACAAAAACCAATTTGAAATTAAACGGTCCGAGGATGGGTATTGCTTATATAACAGGTGAAATGGCCGAAAGGCTTGAAGCACCCAAAAATAAAGGTGGTTTTGATAGTTATCCCTTTTTAAGCCAGCTTGGATATCAATATGAAATACAGTATTTAAGTGCCGGCAACTTCCAGGCTCTTGTTGAGTTCTTGTTTGTTTTAAGCGGTCTGGAACAACAGCTTTTCAATCCAAACATTGTTTTTATGAATGGATTCAGGATAGGTAAAAGCGGCTGGGAAATCGCATTTGGTCCCTCTTTGAGTCTGCGGAAAACGGCAACCGGATTCTATGACAAATCAAATATGCTGGGTGGCGGAGAAAATGAATGGTACAGGGAATTTGAATGGAACGGAGATTTGGGAGAAAATCCATATGAGATTGAAGATAATATGGACAGCAGGGGGGACATCGTTCTTGGTTCGGGCTGGATATGGGCGGTTGGCAGAACCTTCAGATCAGGCTATCTAAATATTCCTGTTAATGTTTATGTAAGTCCTGACAAAGAAGGCTGGTATGTCGGACTTTCAATTGGCTTCAATGTCAGCAGAAGACGCAGAATACAAAACTAGTAGAGATTCTTTCATAAAGAAAAAATATATTCTGTTTTTCCTAAACTGACCTAATCTTACATTCTGTACCTGTGATAATTCCGGGCATCTGAATAGTAAAGAAATATCAGATCTGACAGCACAAATCAATATTTAACAAATCCTTATGACAGCGTTCATTAACATATCGACACAGCATGGAGGCTATTACTACGATTTGTTTTATTTTCTCGCCATACTGTTTTCATTGTTTGCCCTAATAATTGCGGGCAAAAGACGAAATTATCCCATGATTCCATGGATGCTCTCCCTTTTAATGATTCTTTTGTTTTTAATTCTCGGAACCAAAATCTTCACTTTATCTCCCGGACAATGGGCTGAGCTTATTCAGCACGGGAAAATGCCTGTAAACACCGGAAGGACAATACCACCAAGAATTATCCTTCCGGTGACTGCTGTAACGGGCCATCGTATCATTGTAAAGCTGACTATAAATTATATGGTGCGGGATTTTCCTATACGCATTTTACCGGTAATGGTAAAACATTGCTGAATGGAGTAAGCCTTTCAATAGGCACACTGACTGAAACGGATTGGGAGACCAGAAGTCAATCCAGAAGGCCAGGCACCTTCGGATTTAACTATAAATTCCAGTATGGCGGTAAATACCTTGGTGCAGTTGCTGGTCTTCACCTGGGTCAGTTTTATTTCGGAGAAGAACTATCTTTTTCTATAGGTATCCAGGATAAGGAAGAAGTATATTTCATATTTCCACAACTTGAACTTCGCATCGGACCACCAAAATATTTTTAAATAACAGGAAAAATGGGAGATCAGTTTCCGGGAATCACCGGTCTTCCTTTTGCATTGGAGGTCGGTACAGGATTTGGTACTGATCTGTTGATACTAAAAGCCGGGGTATATCCTGAGGGTTATTATATCAAACCTTCTTTGAGTCTTTTTAAGGATCTTCTTGCTCTTGAAGGATATTTTACCTGTTTTCCCAGGCTATATTCTACAGATTTATATTACTGGCCGCATGAAAAGTTTGATCGTTTCGGGTTTAGTATCTGGTATAATTTTCACTGATTAATCATCTTATGCCTATCTATTATTAACTAAATCATTTTTTGTACTTTAGCTTAAAATAATACAATGCCCAAGATAAAACGTCGTGAATTTCTAATAAGAAGTCTCGGTACAACAATCGCCCTGGGAACTTCCTGGCCTTTCCTGAATTGTAAGAATACACAATCTGACCAGGAGCCTTCTCAAAAGATAAAATCAAAAGTGTCGGCAATCACAGGAGACAATCTGGATTCGATGACAAGAGATGCCATTGATGCACTGGGGGGAATACACACCATCGTTTCAAAAGGCGAGACTGTCTTCATAAAACCCAATTTTGTTACTTTCCCCTGGGCGCAATATAACAATTGTTTTCATACCGGCGAATGCACAAAACCGGAAATCATCATTGCTGTCACTGAAGAGTGTCTGAAAGCAGGTGCTGCAGAGGTCATTATTGGTGACGGATCACACCTTCCAACATTTGAATGGCAATATGCAATAACGCTTGACAGTAGTAAAAATCTTGTAAATGAAGCATCCCGCCTCAGCTCTATATATGATGGAAAAGTAACCCTGGCATGCCTGGAGAACGATTCACCGGAATGGATCAATGTTCCTTCGGTTACACCATTAAATAATATTGCCATTTCAAGCCTTGTTGCCAATGCGGATAGAGTCATTTCAATTCCTGTTGCCAAAACACACTCCTGGGCACAGTTATCACTGGCTTTAAAAAACTTCATCGGCATCACACCATTATCCCGCTATGCACAACTTATCGATAATACATGGTGGAATCGCGGTTCTTTTGATCACAGCAGTCCACAGGCCATTGCACAGGTATATCTTGATATCGTGAAAAGTATCAAACCCGACCTTTCGATCATTGATTTTTCCATTGGCATTGAGGGTGACGGTCCCACCATAGATCTTGGCGGCAGTACTGTAAATATGAAAGAACGCCTTGGTTCATGGGCCATTATAGCCAGCACCGATATCATGGCTGCTGATGCAACAGCTGCACGTATCATGAGTCATGATACAGAGAATATCAAACAGCTTACGATGGGTTATCATATGGATCTGGGAGAAATACATGAAGAATCAATTGAACTGACAGGCGAAAAACTTGATAATTTACGGGTACCCTGGAAAGCAGCCAGGTTAAAAGGATGAATGCTATTCAGAATTTTTATCGTACCGCTTCAGTATATCATCTGACATGATCCAGGTGTGACCGGGCAGTTCCCATTTGCTATATGAATTCTCAATCCAGATATCCCCAAGAATTTCTTCCATCCCTTTCAAAACATAAATTCTTTGGTTTTCAGGTACTTTCAGAATAAGCTCCACTTCCGGAAATCTCCATCTGTAGTCGTCATCCATACTGAAAAACCTGTTGAATATCAGTACTGAATCTTTCAGCTCCAGTTCATATTCGATCTCTTCAAGATTTCTTTCCGCGTCTTTCATACCAATGTTTCGCATTGACTTTTTAATGAACAGCTCTATCCGGTCGTTATCGCTCTCTTCAATTTTTAATCGCGGTTCTCCCAAAATTTTATCATTTGACCTGTCATAATAAATATCATAATCAAAAATGGAATACACTGTAACACCTTCGGTATAGTCTTTTTTATCTTTTAGCTGAAGATAAAGAGTGGATGATCCGGACGCATTAATTACTTCGGTATCTGTGCCTGATGCCTTGAATGCAAATGTTTCACCCTCAGTAAAAACCAGTGCAATCAGCACAATCAGGGCTATAACCCATATTGTCACTCCCAAAGCCTGCAACACTTTATTGCTGCCACGAACATTCAACAGCAGCTTAAATCCCCAGACAATCAGGCTGATGACAGGAATTGCAATAAGGATCATCAAACAGATGGCAACGATGGAGGCAGTTGCAGGATTTACAAAGAAATCAGACAGATCCGGGAAATATATATGCGGCCAGTTGACATGACCCCACCAGTGAAAGCGAGTAAATATTGCTGTGCCTGCGCCGGCAAGCAAAAGTATTCCGACAACTAAAAAAGCAAATCCGATGAGATAGACAATGATCTTCAAAAAAACAACAAAGATTTTTCCGATTACATGCAATATTTCCTGGATAGCATCCCTGGTTTTTCTGTATTCCTCTGATTTGCTGAATCCCTCTATACCTGATTTGACCTTTTGATATTCATCGTTAATGGAGCGCTTGATGTTCTGGACCGTTACGGGCTCACCTCTCATCTGCAGTTTTTGTGCAGTTGTTCGTGCTTTCGGTACGACTATCCATAAAATGATGTACAGTAAAACACCAAATCCGAACAGGCTGATAAAAGGAGGAATGATAACATTGATAAACAGCATGATAATGAAAATGATCCTTACCACCCACGGATCGACATTGAAATATGCTGCCAGGCCGCTGCATACTCCTCCTAACACCGAATTGTCAGGATCACGGTATAATCTCCTGTTTATCTTCCTGTTGAATGCCTGATCTTTTTCTCCGGTTTCAGATTCTTCTGCTGGTTTTTCAAATTCAAAATCCTCAACTTTTCCAAGGGTACGGATAGCATCATTGACATCATCAAGGTTAATAACCTGTTTCTTTTCAGAAATCCGGGCATTTAACAATTCAGCCATCCGTTGTTCGATATCTTCAATGATTTCTTTGCTGCTCTCACCTTCCCTGCTAAAATACTCCCGGAGTGACGTGGTATATTCCTGAAGCAGGTTGTATGCATCTTCATCTATATGAAAATACATACCGCCCAAACTTATTTGCATTGCCTTTTTCATGTTGTTGTTTTTATGTTCTTTTAACTAGGATTTGATCTTAAGATTGTTTATTGCTTCAACAAGTTCGTGCCATGAGGCATCCAGATCTTTCAGGAATTCTCTTCCCGAATCTGTGAGTGAATAGTATTTTCTGGGTGGCCCCTGGGTGGATTCTTCCCACCTGTAATTCAGCAAACCGGCATTTTTCTGCCTGGTCAGCAACGGGTACAGCGTCCCTTCCACTACAATCAGCCTGGCCTCTTTTAATTTATTGAGTATATCCGAAGCATATGCATCTCCCTCTGCAATGATTGTCAGAATGCAATATTCCAGTATCCCTTTCCGCATTTGTGCCTTCGCATTTTCCGCATTCATGTGATTTATATTTATCGGTTTAATATATTATGATCTTCTCTTTTTACTGCTAAAACTGCTCTTTACATTCTCAAATTCTTCCCTGATAAAATTGCCAATGTTTGAAACATTTACAGGATCTCCTCTCATCTCAAGCTTTTGAGCTGTTGTCGTGGCTTCAGGGATGACTATCCATAGTATCAGGTAAATGAGCAGTCCTGCTCCAAAACCAAAAAAGATGATTACAAAAATGATCCTGAAAATAACCGGATCAACATTCGTATATGCTCCTATTCCACCGCATACGCCTCCAAGTACGCGATTATCCGGATCACGGTAGAGTCTTCTGGCACGATATGAATAATGATATTGCTGTTTATTCTGATGTTTCTGTCCTGTTTCACCAAATTCATCCGGATTTCCCATTATTTTTATTATATCATCTATATCGGCCAATGAAACCGCTTTTTTAGCCCCTCCGAGCCTCTCATTTAAGAGTTCTGCAATCCGTGCCTCTATATCATTCATTATCTCATTGGATTCATTCTGGCCCGAAAAATGGGCCTCTATGCGCCTCAGATATTCCTTAAGCCTTTCGTATGCATCATCATCTATATTGAAAAGCATCCCGTTCAGATTGATTGAAATTGTCTTTTTCATGACTTATTATATTTTAGAGTAATTAGTTTTTTAATCCGTAAGGAAATGTATCTGTACAAATAAACCAGAAGACCATGACATTCCTGCAATCCGATCCCTTTCCTGGTTTTGTGTTATTTTGACAGCCATTCTGTTCAGTGCTATTTATCTGTCTTGTATTATTTGCAAATGAGTTATTTATAATATAATGACATGGAGTTACGCTGTCACCGGATTCAGCAACATCATTTTTTGATATGTATTCCGTAATAAGTATGACCAGCACAACAATAAATAATAAGGTTAATGATTTCATGGCATTGGTTTAACAACAAATAAAATTCTGAATCCCATATCTCCTCTGGTGTTAAAAGAATCAAACACATTATTGACGTTAAAATGAAAATCCATTGATGTTATTATTATAAGTATTATCCTTAATTTCGTTTTTAGATTTTACCGTGTTATATTAGTATTCTTATTTTTTCACAACTATGTTATAAATTGAATTTGCCTATACAAAGATATATAAATATTTTATTACTATGCAATACATAGTACTAATTTTTTTTTAATCTTTAATAAATATTTTTAATGGATTTTTGTAATTGATTTATTAGCTGTTATTTACAGATAATTCATTATAAGTTTATTTCATTAATTTTTTTTTGTAATGCATATTGAAGGAACGGTCAGGAAAATGAAAACCGAATTAAAAGATGAGGTTCAGTACTACCTTCCAATCGGGACTTCTGAAATTCATATGAATGAAATGATTGGAAGTACCATTCATATTAAACATACGGGAGCCATTCACTGTATTAAATGCGGAAAGCTGACAAAGACCTCATTTGCCCAGGGATACTGTTATTCCTGTTTTGTTTCCGCACCTGAAACAGAGGAATGTGTAATAAGACCAGAGCTATGCAGGGCTCATGAAGGAATAGCAAGGGATATGAAGTTTGCCGCCAGTCACTGCCTGATCGATCATTATGTTTATCTTGCTTTGTCTCCCGGTATTAAAGTAGGCGTTACCCGATCAACCCAGATTCCGACGAGATGGATTGACCAGGGTGCCGACAGTGCCGTCAGGCTGGCAAGGACACCCAACCGTTATACCGCAGGATTGCTTGAAGTTGCTTTAAAGAATATCTTCCCTGATAAAACCAACTGGAAACAAATGCTTCTTGGCAGGTCCGGTTTCAACTATGATCTTATTCAGGAAAAATGGAAGGCCGAAGAGATTCTGCCATTTGATATGAGGCAGTATTTCATTGACAATGATGAGATTATCAATATTAAATACCCGGTTCAGTCATATCCTGACGTAATTAAAAGCATCAACATGGACAAAACAAAGGAAATCAGAGGTAAGCTAAACGGCATCAAAGGACAGTACCTGATTTTTGAAGACGGTCAGGTCATGAATATCAGAAAATACGGAGGATATTACCTGGAAATAAAAGGATAGTATGGTTGTAAAAGCTATTTTAACAGATATTCATGTATTGCCCTGGCTGCTTCCCTTCCATGGTGAATTGCCCTGACAACCAGACTTGCTCCTGTCATTGAATCGCCTGCAGCAAATATTTTTGGAACCGAGGTCTGATATTTTGAATCTGTTTTGATATTACCCCTCGTATCATATTCCAGCCCGAATTCATCAGCAAGACCTTCATGAACCGGATGAAGAAAACCCATTGCCAGAAGTACCAGATCAACGTTGATTATTTGAAGTGTCTCCGGTTTTTCCTTCATGATCATCTGCCCGTTTTCATTTATCCATTCTGTTTCAATCATTTCAGCCTGTCTGACATGACCGTTTTCTCCCAGGAATTTTCTTGTGGATATGTTCCAGCGACGCTCGCATCCTTCCTCGTGTGAGCTGGAAGTTTTAACAATATTTGGCCAGAATGGCCATGGATTATCGGGGAGTCTCTCTTCCGGCGGCTTTGGTAATATCTCTATTTGCAAAATATTCTTTGCTCCGTGCCGGGCTGAAGTGCCCACACAATCCGAACCTGTATCGCCTCCCCCGATAACAAGCACATTCTTCCCTGTAGCAAAGATCCTTTCATTCTCCGGGATCTCTTCTCCTTTGATAACTTTATTTTGTTGTGTTAAAAAATCCATGGCAAAATAAATGCCCTTAAGATCCCTGCCTTCAACATGCAGATCCCTTGGTTTCATAGAACCGATGGCAAGACAGACAGCATCATATTCCTTTAGCAATGCTTTTCCTTTGATATCGACACCCACGTGTGTGTTTGTCTGTATGATCAGACCTTCCTTTATGAGGATATCCAGTCTCCTGTCTATAACTTTCTTATTCAGTTTGAAGTCAGGAATGCCGTATCGCAGCAACCCGCCAACAGCATCATCTTTTTCAAAAAGCGTAACAATATGTCCCCACTTGTTAAGAAGATCTACACACGCCAAACCCGCCGGTCCCGATCCAATAACTGCTATCTTTTTGCCGGTTCTTTTCTTAGGAGGCTTAGGTATGATAAATCCAAGATCAAAACCTTTCTCGGCTGCAGCTGCTTCATTTTCTCTGATTGTCACAGGTTCATTATGAATATTCAGCGTACAGGCTGCTTCACAGGGAGCAGGGCAGATCCTTCCTGTAAACTCAGGAAAATTGTTCGTTTCATGTAATCCTGAAATGGCATTTTCCCAGTCACCCTTATGAATGGCATCCTGCCATTCAGGCATGTTATTCATTACAGGACATCCCCACTGGCAAAAAGGCACACCGCAATCCATACAGCGCGATGCCTGATCGCGCCGATCCTGTTCATTGAGTGTCTGTTCAACCTCGCCATAATCATCCAGTCTTTCATTTAACGGTCTGTAACCAGCCACTTTGCGGGGTATCTGTATAAATCCTCCTGGATTTCCCATATTATGATCTGTTTTTATTAATTACTTCTTTTCCTGCCATACTCTTTTCAATATTGAATATGAGGCTCATCTTCAGTTTGTTTAATTTTTTCAGTGATCTGCTCAAGCTTCTGTTCTTCAAGATATTTCCGGTATTCAAACGGGATAACCTTTACAAAACGGAGCAGGTATTCGTCCCAGTTGACCAGGATTTTTTCAGCAAGCTCGCTTCTTGTATACAGGTAGTGATTGTTAATAAGCTGCTGCAGTTCAAGAACATCTTCTCTGTCTCCGACAGGACCCAGTTCAACCATGCCCTTATTGCAGAAATAACCAAATTCCCCTGAAACATTCAGTACATAAGCAATACCACCACTCATCCCGGCTGCAAAATTCCGTCCTGTTTTTCCGAGAACCACCGTTCTTCCTCCTGTCATGTATTCACAACAATGGTCGCCTGTTCCTTCAACAACAGCATAAGCACCACTGTTCCTCACACAAAAACGTTCACCCGCTACTCCCCTGATATAAACCTCACCGGATGTTGCTCCATAGAGTACTGTATTGCCTATGATTATATTTTCTTCAGGTCTGAATGTTGAGCCTTTCGGAGGTACGACCACAATTCTTCCTCCGCATAATCCTTTACCAAGATAATCATTTGAATCTCCTTCCAGTTCAAAATGAAGACCTTTACAAAGAAATGCACCGAAACTCTGTCCTGCTGAGCCCTGAAATTTACAGTTTATGGTTCCATCAGGTAGCCCTTCTTCGCCATACAGTCTGGTAATCTCACCTGAAAGCATGGCTCCTGTTGTACGGTCAGTATTGCTGATGGGTTTTGAAATCCAGACTTTCTCAATATTCTTTAAAGCTTTGGAAGAAAGTTTTATCAGTTCATGATCCATCACATCTTTGATCTGATGTTGCTGCCGGCCAGTGAAATGTGTTGCAGATTCTGTAGCTTCAGGCGGCCTGTACAGAATCTGTGATAAATCCAGAAATTTCGCTTTCCAGTGTGTGATGTTGGTTCGTTGTTCCAGTAAATCAGTCCTGCCAACAATATCTTCAAATTTTCTATAACCCATTTCTGCAAGCATTTCTCTTACTTCCCGGCCAATGAAATTGAAATAATTAAAAAGATATTCCGACTTACCTATAAATCGCTTTCTCAATTCAGGATCCTGAGTGGCAACACCAACCGGACAGGTATTGAGGTGACATTTTCGCATCATTACACATCCCAGCACAATCAGGCTGGCTGTCGCAAAACCAAATTCCTCGGCACCCAGCAAACCTGCTATGATGACATCACGACCTGTTTTCAATTGTCCGTCCGTCTGCAGTCTGACACGGTCTCTCAGATTGTTCATTACCAGTGTCTGCTGGGCTTCGGATATACCAAGCTCCATCGGCAGACCGGCGTGTTTAATAGAGCTTGCAGGACTGGCACCTGTACCTCCTTCACAGCCGCTGATTGTGATGCTGTCAGCATGCGCTTTGGCAACTCCAGCTGCTATGGTGCCGACTCCCTTTTCAGAAACAAGTTTCACATTGATACTTGCAGCAGGATTGGCACATCTTAGATCAAATATCAGCTGCGCCAGATCTTCAATTGAGTAAATATCATGGTGAGGTGGTGGCGAAATCAGGGTAATTCCCGGTGTGGAATGCCGCAGGTGTGCAATGATTTTATCAATTTTATGCCCGGGAAGTTGCCCGCCCTCACCAGGTTTTGCTCCCTGCGCAATTTTTATCTGTATTTCCGTTGCATTAATGAGGTAATTCATGGTAACACCAAA
>JAFGBD010000029.1 GCA_016933335.1 Bacteroidales bacterium
AGCAATGCCATACCAGAAAATACCGAAACGGTTGACAATCTCAGGATTCTGCTGGCAGCTTATTATTTCTTCTGATCATTTTTTTTTTATATTTTTACCATTTACAAACAATAATTAAACATGTCAGTAAACAAAGCAATTTTAGTAGGTTATGTAGGAAACGATCCCGAAGTTCGTTATCTTGAAAGCAAAACACCGGTATGTAATTTCAGGCTGGCAACCAGCGAAGTCTACAAAAACAGGAACGGGGAAAGAATTACTTCCACCGAATGGCATAATATTGTGCTATGGAGAGGATTGGCTGAAGTCGCAGAAAAGTATGTTAAAAAAGGCACCCAAATATACATTGAAGGCAGGATAAGAACCCGCTCATGGGATGATAAGGACGGTAACAAAAGATATACAACCGAGATCGTCGGAGATAATATGCAGCTTCTGGGTAAACGCACGGACGAAAGCGATGACCGCTCTGAGACCAGTAAATCTGCCGAACCCGAGCAACCGGAACCTGATAACTTAAGCCCGGATATTAACGAAACAGATGACCTCCCATTTTGATTCATGTTTCCTGTTCTTTTTAATTCATGTTTGAAACTGTAACAGAACCATACCTTTCGGGTATCCTTTCAACTGCGGAAATACTTTATAAACCTTTATCTTTAAAGATTCTGGCAGCTATTCTTGTCGTTCTTCTGATGCTGATATCATCGGCACTGATATCAGGTTCGGAAGTGGCGTTTTTCTCACTGGGTCCCAATGATATTGAATCACTTCGCAAATCACGTTCCAGGAACAGTGCCCTTCTGTTAAGACTGATTGACATACCAGAACGACTGCTGGCAACAATCCTGGTTGCAAACAATTTCATTAATATTGGCATCGTTATCATTTCTGCCTTTATCACATCTTCCGTATTTGATTTTTCGCAGAATCCGGCCATCGGATTTATCATTCAGGTAGTTGTCATTACTTTCCTGATACTGCTCTTTGGTGAAATACTGCCGAAAATATACGCCCATTATTTCTCTTTGCGCTTTGCAAAGTTTATGTCCCGGCCACTTAACATTTCCGTAAAAATCTTCAGGCCATTGAGTTCCTTCCTGATCTCTTCAACCTCATTTGTCAAGAGAAAATTTCCGTTAAAAAAGATGAACATTTCCATGGATGAGTTATCAGATGCACTTGAACTGTCAGAACAGGCCACGGGCGAAGATAAAAGTATCCTGGAAGGAATTGTAAAATTTGTAAACATCTATGTAAGGGAAATAATGACCTCGAGAATGGATATTGTAGGTGCCGGTATAACATTAAAATTCAGATCGTTAATTGAACTTATCGTTGAATCAGGATATTCACGTATACCTGTTTATGACAGGAACTTTGATAATATCAAGGGTATCCTCTATATCAAGGATCTGTTACCCCATATTCAGAAACCGGATTCATTCAACTGGCAATCCCTGATAAGACCACCTTATTATGTTCCGGAGACCAAAAAGATTGATGATCTGCTGAAAGAATTTCAAACCAATAAGATACACCTCGCTGTCGTTGTTGATGAATACGGAGGTACTTCAGGAATCATCACCCTGGAGGATATCCTGGAAGAAATCGTGGGTGAAATTACAGATGAAACAGACGAAGATGAGACATTATACACACAGATTGATGATAATACCTTTGTTTTTGAAGGCAAAGCCCAGCTCAACGATTTTTATAAAATATTCAATCTGGATGAACACATTTTCGATGATGTGAAAGGCGATGCAGATACCCTGGCAGGACTTATCCTGGAAATCAAAGGAGAATTTCCCGGGAAAAATGACCTGATCAGGCACAAAGATTTTGAATTTAAAATTATTGCAGTCGATAAAAGACGAATAAGAAAAATACAGGTGACCTTTGTCAAACATACCGGACCTGAAGATGAACAGCAAAAAAAATAATAAATACCTGCCGGCTTTCACGTTTTTTGGCCTGCTGCTTGTTGCCATTTCATGTAAACACAATTATGCACCAAAGCCCAGAGGTTACTTCAGGATCGATTTCCCTGAGAAGGAATATACATATTACTACAGTGACTGTAACTATATGTTTGAATACCCCGTATATGGAAAAATCTCTGAAATTGATATTTCATCTTCCGAACCATGCTGGATCAATATTGAGTTCCCCCAATTCAAGGGTAAAATACATATTACCTACAAAAAAATGAAGGACAATCTGGCATCCTATTCGGAAGATATCAGGACAATAGCCTATAAACATATTGTTAAAGCTGATGATATCATTGAAATTCCGGTCAGGATCCCGGAAAAAAAAGTATTCGGTATCATTTATGAAATAAAAGGCAATACAGCTTCTTCCCTGAATTTTTATCTGACTGACAGTACTGAAAATTTTATAAGCGGAGCCCTGTATTTCAATACCATACCAAATAAAGATTCTCTGGCTCCTGTTATCTCATTTTTAAAAACTGATATTGAACATTTAATTGAAACGCTTGAGTGGAAATAAAAAAATTTCCATCTTAGCCATAATGAAAACCTGATATGGGACTTCTTCTGAAAGAATATGTTGAAGACGATTGCCTGCTTGGCATTTGGGATATCACTGAAAATTATGACGAACTGCTCTTAAAGGTAAATTTGTTGCAGGAAGAACAAGAGCTGTTAAATTCCTTCGGCCGTGATCTGCGAAAAATCGAATGGTTGAGTGTCAGAGTACTTTTAAGGGAGATGATGGGACAGGAATTATCCATATATTATAACGGCAACAGGAAGCCTTTCATCAAAGGCAATGCATACCACATCAGTATTTCCCATTCCAATCAGTTCAGCTCCATCCTGCTTAGTAATATCCATAAGGTTGGAATTGACATGGAATTTATGTCGCACCGTATCAGTAATATATCGCACAGATTTATGAACGACAGGGAACAGGTAACTTCAGATGAAGATTTGAAAAGATATCACCTCTATATACACTGGTGCGCCAAAGAGGCACTTTATAAAATATGCGACAAGCAGGACATAGACTTCAGAAAGAATATCATCATAGAACCTTTTAATCCCGAAAGGCAGGGAGAACTCAAAGGTCTGGTAAGCAGCAGGTCGCGAAAGGAGTATTTTAAACTGAATTACTTTACGATAGATAATTATGTGATTGTTTATACCGTGAAATGACTAAGAATATCTACCAGTCAATTCTCAACAGCAAAGTTAAGAAGTTCGTTCTTCTGATTGACCCGGACAAGCATGATGAAGCCTCCTTATCTCATCTGCTGGAAAATATTAACCGGTCAGCAACAGATTTCATTTTTATTGGTGGCAGTCTTGTCTCAGACCGGCTTGACTATGCAGTGAACCTGATTAAGAAATATACCGGTATACCTGTAATCCTGTTCCCCGGTAACCTCCTGCAACTTACTGATAAGGTCGATGCTGTTCTTTTATTATCCCTGATCTCCGGAAGAAATCCGGATTACCTGATTGGCAATCATGTGCTGGCTGCTCCCTTTCTGAAAAAGAGCAACCTTGAGATCATACCGACCGGATACATCCTTGTATCTGATGAAAACACTTCTTCGGTTGAGTATATCAGCAACACAAAGCCAATACCCTCAGATAAGACAGATATTGTTGTGGCAACTGCCATTGCAGGTGAAATGCTGGGTAACCTTATGATATATCTTGAAGCCGGAAGCGGGGCAAAAAAAAGTATTCCGTGCGATCTGGTATCTGCTGTCAGGAAAAACATCTTCGTTCCCCTGGTTGTTGGAGGAGGTATCCGAACTGCCGATGATGTGAGGAATATTTATATGGCAGGTGCAGATATTGTTGTTGTTGGTAATGCATTTGAAAATGATCCCGGCATGCTTATAAAAATGGGGGAAGTGTCAAATTCTCTGTCTGTGATGTGAATTGGTTCAGAAGTCTGCAAATCGGCTGAGCGGCCGGATTTTTATATCGTCTTGAAAGCTGTCTTTCACTCATGTTACGGATTTTCAATTAGGGAGTGTTAATTCCAGTCCGACATAAACCCTGGGAAGCTCAGACCAGTCATATTTTTTCTCAAACAAATCTGACATCCTGTAAGTCACCTTTACTGCAAACCAGTTTATGCCTGCCCTGCCGAACACACCATATCCAAACGGACGGACATAATCCAGCCTTGAGTTTTTAACCACCTGAACCCTGGCAAACACATCCTGCCGGGGTAAAGATGCACTTTCCTCTATTTTGTCTTTTGTATAGTGAGAGCTGCTGAAAAAATAATCAGTATATCCGCCAATATCGATAAACCTGCCGATGACGTTGCCCCGTTTCCCGATATTTATCCTGTTGAATATCTGTAAATTACAATCATGAAACCTCAGTTTCTCCTTGTCATGTAATTCACTGTTAGGTATATATTTATCTTCTGCCTGTTTGATATTGAAATGTAAGGCACTGTATCCGATCTCAAAGCCGGCCGAGTAAAAACTCAGTATTTTAAATTTTTGTCTGAATCCAACAGAGAAATATCCCGATTTAATATTGTTTATCTGCAGATCAGGTGTATTACCGGCAACCATTCCGACACCAAAATATAACTGCTTAAAGGATTTTGTATTTGGCCCTTTGATATTCTGATAGGCCTTGGTGACATCCTTATCCAGTAAAATTTTTTGCCCGTAAAGCGGGATGCTTATTAGCAGGCTTATTATAAGAATACTGAATTTCATTTTTAAAATTTATGTATAATTGTGGTCCCCCTGAAATGCACCCTTAAGATCTTGTCATCAAGTATGCCATTGGCCAGAAATTTCAGTACATCATGCTGGTATGCATTCACAACCGAATATCTTTCCAGAACACCCTTTTCATTCTCAAGGTGGAAAAACAGAAGATTATCTGAATTACTGTCGTTCAAATTTATTTCTTCAGGAATGACAATAAAAATTGTGTCATCAACAAACTCAAAAAATAAATCCCGGCTGTCTCCGGTGATGTCTTTAAAGAAATATGCTGCCTGGGGGATGCCGTAGCCATGAGCATAATCGTAGTATGGAAACAGATGGGCTGAATGTTCAACCAGGTTAAAAACCTCCATATTACCAAGGCCTGGGTTCATCTGCATCACACATGCAGCAAATCCTGTCACAAGCGGTGTTGAAAAAGAGGTTCCCTGAACCCTGGCCAGTTTCGATTTCTTTGCTGCTATTACCTCTGCATATGCAGCTATATTTGGTTTTCGACGCATATCTGCAGTCGGGCCATACGAGCTGAATGAGATGTGATAATCGGTTTCCGGATTGATACCGGCAACAGACATAACGCTATCGACATCGGCCGGTGTACCCAGGTATTCCCATAATTTATCACCGTCATTGCCCATTGCATTGATCACCAGTATTCCTTTTTTTGCCGCGATATTGGCAGCCCGGGCAACAAGACTTGTCCTGCCGTCCATATCGACAGGAAAATACCTGTGATAAGTATATCCGAGAGAGCTGTTTATGATGTCTGCACCGTTTTTATCAGCCCATTCAACCGCTGCAAGCCAGTTTTCCTCTTCTGAATATAATTCTCCCCTGCGTTCTGTGCGGGCCAGAAGAAATTCTGACCCTGTGGCCAGCCCCATCTTTGTTCCATCATATATTCCGGCAATGCAAGATAAAACCATTGAACCATGGTTGATGCCTTTGTAAACATCTTCGCGGTTTTTGACAAAATCATATGTTTTTATAATCCTGCCTTCTCTGCGTAAATGATCAAAGCAGGGATGCGTATCAACTCCCGGAAATCCTCCGTCGAATACTGCAATTCTTACTCCCCTGCCATCCACTCCATGTTCTCCAAAAATTTCAGCGCCCATTCTTCCGGTTTGCCTGATAAGCAAATCCAGCTTGTCATCTGACAATTCACCGGCCTGATAACTGCAAAATGAAACACTTTCAGCATGCGCAACAGGTAATGTTCCAATAACAAACGGAAGCTCTCTGATAATTGCCAGTTGCTGATCAGATGCCTTCACAGTTACAGCATTTAACCAGCGGCTTTCAGTATATATCCGGCCGGTATGTTTTTCAAGCACCTTCAGGTACTCACTTTTCAGAGGCAGATCGGTTTCTTCCCCAAGAGGCAGGCCAAGCCTTTGCCTGCGTTCAATGGCTTTCACATCGAAATAGGTGAAAGGATCAAACACACGGTCACCCTTATCACAAAAAAAAATCCAGTATTTCTCCTGTGCCGGCAGAGGTACAAAACATTGAAAAGCTAAAGAAACAGCCAGAACAATAACATTTTTTGAAAGAACTGAAAACATATCTGGGAATCCTTGTTTGCAAACTCCGTTGAAGGTCTTAAAAAACCTGCAAAAACAGAAATTTATCATTTGAAATCCTTCCTGACGTAACTTTACTATTATTTGTGACATGTCCGGCATAAAAATAATGAAAAAAGTAAATAGTGTTGACTTTTTTTGTTCTTTTTAAGGAATCAGGAACATTAAACAGATTCGTAATATATTTTTATGCTTTGGTCAAGCCAATGATATGTTTGGTCTAAATCTTTTAACGTTATTCGCTGGCTGCCGTAATAATAATTAGCAAGCAACAAGAACAAAAAAACAAAAGATAATATAAAAGACAATTTTGGTTAGACGGTTTTGCCCAAGTTGGTTTAGTTAGTAGTTTTGTTTAATCTGTACTTGAAAGAGGTTTCCATGATAGAAACCTCTTTCTTTTTTATGCCGATCCTGCCTGGGAAAACCCAATCTTTACTGCCGGGTTATGCTCATTCCAAAAGCTCGTTAACCGGATTCCCCGTACATGCATTCGGATAGGTAATATGCAGGAAAGAAGCTATGGTAGGAGCGATATCAGTAATGTCCACCTGTCTGATAATCCTTGCCCGTTTTATTTTCCATCCGTACCATATCAGCGGGATCCTGGTATCATAGGCATAGCTTGAATTATGATTTGTAGTGCCGCCTGTTTTTTCTACCCAGCCCGGCTTAAGATTAAGGATAACATCTCCTGAATTCTTCTGGTTATAGCTGTTTTGAATTTTCTTAAAAATACCGCTTGTAAAATTCGTTGTTTGCAGTGTGCCGGCCGTAACGGTATTTGCCACTCCTGAAAACTGTAACATAA
This sequence comes from Bacteroidales bacterium, assembly GCA_016933335.1. Classification (GTDB taxonomy): domain Bacteria; phylum Bacteroidota; class Bacteroidia; order Bacteroidales; family UBA10428; genus JAFGPL01. Next base: position 7,139 of record JAFGBD010000029.1, read on the forward strand.
ACCGGGCCACATAATTCTGGAACTCCTCAAACGATAATCTTGAATCTTCAATCAGGGTTCGGTTCAGGTAAATCTGTTGCGAGTGATAGGCTTTTATCCAGTCACCTTTACCATATATGTTGTTCAATGCACTTTTAAGCAGCATTATCGCACCGTGATAATTAAAATAGCCCACAGGTATTTTCATATCATTCAAATAGGCAGGAACCTGTGCGACTCCATGGTCTGCTGCAAAAAAAACAAGTGTGCCCTCCTTTCCAATATTGTGATCAATAAACTCCAGGAAATGTGCAATTTCCCTGTCAAGCCTGATAATGGCATCTTCAACCTCCACTGAATTCGGGCCAAAAAGATTGCCGATGTATTCAAGCGATGTAAATGAAACGATTAATACATCAGTATAGATATCCTTTCCAAGTTCTTCCTTATTGATGGCAGTAAGTGCAAAGTCCTTAAGCAGACTGTTTCCAAAGGGTGTTTTAACGATAATGCCGTAATCGTTTTTCTTTTTCGTTGAAGCTGAAAGCATACGAAGGTTATATGGAAAAGCAACCTGTCCTTTGAATCCTTCCTCGTACTTGTTATTATCAGGCATACTTTCAGTATATTGATTAAGCGGCAAAATGGTATTCCATTCCTGGTCCAAATATATGTCAGGAAGTTTCTTAACATTAAATGAATCAACCCACTGTGGCAGTGAATCGGTATAATATGAGCTGGTTATAAAATTCCCGGTCACCGGATCAAACCAGTATGCACTGCTGGCAGTATGGCCTCCCGATAACACGGCAGGGTTTGCATCGAGTGAAACACTGATAACCTTTGACCTGAAATTATTTGAAAGTCGAAGTTCATCGGTAAAAGTCGTTGACATGAGATTCAGAGGTGAGTTCCTGCCGGCTTCATAACTACCGCCAATGGTTTTCTGATTATTGTCCTCGGTATTTCCCACGGTTATGTCCTGCAGGTTCAGATACCATTCCTTTGCCACAATGCCGTGCCCGGATGGTGTCGCACCTGTCATTATTGTGGCATGGCCGACACCTTCCTGGGAAAAAAGATAGTTGAAACTTGTATTACTGCAGAATGTTCCTCTTTCAATCATTTTCCTGATACCGTTTTCACCCAGTTTATCCCAGTAGCGGTAGATATAATCAAACCTCATCTGACTGATAACCATACCTATTATAAGCTTTGGCTGTTCTGTGGGAATTCTTGTTACCTCCTGTGAATAGGAATAAAATGTAACGGTTAACAGCAAAAACATACCTGTCATCAAAGAACTGTTTCTTTTCATCGGCTAATCCATCATTTTAGTTAATATAAATTTCAAACTGAATTTTAACTCTGATTATCATCTGGTTCATTAATTCTGTTTTTCGCAGAAGAATCAATGCTGCAAATATATACTTTTTAGTATGCCGGTTATTGTGATGAAACTGTAATATTTGTTTATATCACAGACCATGCCGGATCTTAAGTATTTTAAACTGTCTTTCAAAAGAGCCATTCCTGACTTTCAGTATATAGAAACCAGCACTTAAGAGACCTGTATCTATTTCAATAACGTCAGGAAAAGTTGCTTCATACATCGTGTTGATAATTTTTTTACCTGAAACATCGAATATTTCAATCAATACCCCGCCGGTTATGGTATCGTTAATCATAATCTTAAGATTTGAGGCGAAAGGATTCGGGTAAACCAATACAGGAATACCAACCGGTTCGAGCCTAATATTAACTTCTGTCCGGGCAGCATCCGGAACCTTCACAGCCAGGACTTTGGAGTAATAACCATCAGCACTGGCTGACAGACTGTAATCGCCTCCGTTGATCATCCGGTAATATACTCCTGTTGATCTGTCTGAATAGACAAAGGAACGGTCAAAATCATGATCATTTATAAAAATTCTTGCCTCCACCGGTTTTCCCGTTACGGAATCTGTAACAGTGCCTGTAATACCCGTGAAGCAGTTAACCAGGTAGTTGACCAGTGCTTTTTTATTATATTCCCAGAGGTTATCCAGGGCATCTCCTTCGGGAAACCTGTTTTGTGATAACTCGATGGTAACTTCCCGGCCATGCAGGTAATAATTTACATAATCCTGTCTTCCGCCGGTTATTTTATACCATTCATACCCGTTGGTAATGCCGTTGTTCAGATCATCCATGTAACCGGGTGTACTGTATTTATGAACGGTATCGGCGTATTGTCTTGACAGCCTGATATACCATTCATCATCAGCATGTCTTCTTTGCCACATATCCCAGGGATAATTAACCACTTCAGCGCCATCATGAAAATTGGCAGAAAGGGTAATGCTCCTGTGATCCATAAAATCTATCATGCAGTGGATTTCCGGCTGATTGCTGTCATCTTTTATGCTTTCCGGATTTGGAAAACCACGGTTGAGATCTATATTATTAAGGTTAAACCTTTTAGCTCCCGCCACGGTGGTGTCGCTTAAAAAATATAATCCGTCAGGATTTGCCAGAGGGTTGATAAATATTTCTGCATGATCAACAAGGTTAGTGATCCTGTCCTCAAAACCGTAACTGTTAAGGATATGATCAATAAGCCTTAACATGATTACAAATCCTGCGGGTTCATCTCCATGCATTGTCGAAGTGTAAAAAACCTCGGGTTCGGATTCATCATTGTTAACGTTATCTGAAATCTTTACAGCAAGCATCTTTTTCCCTCCGACGCTTACACCGATTTCTATCAGATTACACAGACCAGGAAAATCTTTTGCATATTTCTCCATTAAACCGATGTATTGCTGGTAGGTGGGGTAGGTTCTCCATTCCCCGTCAGTTGTGCTTTTCAGTGTTCGCTGAGGTTTATAGCGCAGTGACGGGGGAGTCAGCATTTCAAAGGGTATTTTCAGCTGAAGAAATCTGTTAAACTGTTCTTCGTTCGAATATGCAAAAACAGTATCACTGCTTAACCCCGTGATGGAAAGAAGGTCTGAAAGATATTGAACTGTAAAGGATCCCTGAAGAACAAAGCAAAAATAGATTTCGCCCCGGTCCTTCAGCTGCGAACGTGCTTCTTCAATCAACCTGCCATTCTGGGCGTAAAATGATAATGTGGAAATGAATAAAAATAATATGGTGAAAATATTGCTCCTAGACATTAAATCTGATATGAAGAATATCCCCGTCATCAACAATATACTGCCTGCCTTCAATATGAAACTTACCGGCTTCCCTGGCTTTATGCTCCGAACCCAGCTCAATGAAATCGTGGTATTTCATGACTTCCGCCCTGATAAATCCTCTCTCCATATCGCTGTGGATAGCGCCGGCTGCCTGCTGGGCGTTCATTCCTTTTTTAATGGTCCATGCCCTGATCTCTTTTGGCCCCATGGTAAAAAAAGATATCAGGCTCAGGGATGCATAGGCTGAACGGATAACCTTGTTAACACCCGGTTCTGACAATCCGGCATCCTGCAAAAAGGCCTTTCTGTCTTCAGGATCTTCAAGTTCTGCTATTTCAGCTTCAAGTTCCCCGGCAATGACAAGTATCTCCGGATTCTTACCTTCCAGAAAGACCCTGACCTGCCCGGTATAATTATTACCTGAAACAGCTGAAGCATCATCAACATTACAAACATAGAGCACCGGTTTGACAGTCAGAAGAAACAGATCATCTATATGTTTTCTTTCTTCATCATCCAGCTCAAGGTCACGAAGGTTCTGCATATTCTCGAGGTGATCCTTGATCACTGAAAGCACATCAACTCCCTTTTTTGCGTTCTTATCACCTGCTTTGGCAGCTTTTTCAAGTTTTTCCAGTTTTTTATCGACTGATTCAAGATCTTTAACCTGGAGTTCCAGGTCAATTGTTTCGATATCCCTGACCGGATTGACCGAACCATCAACATGCGGAAGGTTTTGATCATCAAAACAGCGGAGGACATGGATAAGCGCATCTGTATTACGAATGTCGCCCAGAAACTTATTCCCCACTCCTTCGCCTTTGCTTGATCCTTTTGTTAATCCGGGAATATCAACGATCTCAACCGTTGCCGGAACCAGCTTTTCTGTTGCCTGGAATTTATTCAGTACATCCAGCCTGTCATCAGGAACATTGATGACACCTATATTCGATTTGCTTGAACTGAAAGCGTAACTGCCGGTCTCTCCCTTCGTAGTTGACATACAATTAAAAAGGGTGGTCTTGCCCACATTGGCAATCCCGATAATTCCACATTTTAGTGCCATGATATTATCTGGTTATATGCAAACAAAAATACACTTTATCCCTGCCAATTTCAAAAAGAAAATCTTTGTAATATATGTAAAGGAACCGGAGCAGTTATTTTGTTTATTTTTTAAGCAAAATGTGATTTTAGTGCTTTAAAATAAACTTTTTATCTTTGCAACTTTAATTACAGATATGATATCCCCCGACTTCGTCGGAATTGCTCATTATAAATAACATAAATAATAACCAATGGACAGAGAAATTATTAATAAAGCCGCAGACAATATTCGCATCCTGTCAGCAGCAATGGTTGAAAAAGCCAGATCGGGACATCCCGGAGGTGCAATGGGAGGTGCTGATTTTATCAATTTACTTTTTACCGAATTCCTTAACTGGGATCCGGATGATATGGAATGGAAAAACCGTGACAGGTTTTTTCTTGATCCGGGGCATATGTCTCCCATGTTATACTCCGTTCTTACCCTGACAGGCAACTTCAGCATGGATGATATCAAGTCTTTCCGCCAATGGGGAAGTCCGACACCAGGTCATCCTGAAAAAGATACCAGCCGTGGCATTGAAAACACATCGGGACCGCTTGGACAGGGACATGTAATGGCCATTGGTGCGGCAATCGCGGAAAGATTCCTGGTTGCACGATTTGGAGAATGGATGGCACATAAAACATATACGCTTATTTCTGACGGAGGTATCCAGGAAGAAATATCACAGGCTGCAGGACGTCTGGCCGGACACCTGGGATTGCATAACTTCGTTATGTTTTATGATTCCAATGATATTCAGCTTTCTACAGAAACCAGTGCAGTAACAAGTGAAAACACAGCCAAAAAGTACGAAGCCTGGGGATGGAGGGTTATCACCATAAACGGCAATGATCAGGATGAAATCCGCAATGCACTTAAAGCTGCAACCGGAGAGAAGGAAAGGCCGACCATCATTATCGGCAAGACAACGATGGGTAAAGGTGCGCTGACCGCCGATGGCCAGTCATTTGAAAGACAGACTTCAACCCACGGTATGCCATTGAGCGGGGCCGGGGCATCATTTGAAAAAACCATTGAACACCTTGGAGGCAATCCTGAAAACCCGTTCGCAATATTCCCCGAGGTACAACAATACTACCGTGAAGTCCTGAAACAAAAAAGGGCTCAGGCCGGGGCCAAAAAAACCGCCGAAGAACAGTGGGCAAAAGAAAATCCTGAACTGGCAAAAAAACTGAACTTGTTCTTCTCAGGTAAAGCTCCGGAAATTGATTACAGCCAGATCATCCAGAAGGAAGACAGTGCTACCAGAGCCGCATCGGCTGTTGTGCTTGAATTTCTTGCAAAAAATGTGGAAAACATGATTGTGGCTTCAGCCGATTTATCCAACAGCGACAAGACCGATGGATTTCTTAAAAACACAAAAGCATTTACAAGAGGAGACTTTTCAGGTGCTTTCCTGCAGGCAGGGGTATCGGAACTGACCATGTCTGCCATATCCGTTGGCATTGCGCTTCATGGCGGAGTCATTCCGGCCTGCGGAACATTCTTTGTTTTTTCAGATTACATGAAACCTGCAGTCAGACTTGCGGCATTGATGGAGGTTCCTGTCAAGTTTATCTGGACACATGATGCATTCCGTGTCGGGGAAGACGGTCCTACTCATCAGCCGGTCGAGCAGGAAGCCCAGATCAGGCTGATGGAAAAACTTAAAAATCATTCGGGTCATAACAGTATGCTGGTGCTGAGGCCGGCAGACTGCCATGAAACAACCATTGCATGGAAAATGGCACTTGAAAATACAAAATCGCCCACAGCCCTGATCCTTTCACGCCAGAATATCACCACACTGCCTGCCAAAGCAGGTTCAACCAGGTACCAGGATGCACAACAGGCATACAAGGGTGCCTATATTGTGCAGGAAGCCAAAGGTACGCCTGATGTGGTTCTTGTTGCAAATGGATCAGAGGTCTCAACCCTTGTTTCGGGCGCTGACAGATTAAGACAGGAAAAAGGTCTCAAAGTTCAGGTCGTCTCTGCAATATCTGAAGGTCTGTTCAGGCAGCAAAGCAGAGATTACCAGGAAAAGGTCATTCCGGAGAATATTCCATGCTTCGGGCTGACAGCCGGACTACCGGTTACATTGCAGGGACTGGTCGGATTAAAAGGTAAAGTAATTGGTGTTGAGTGTTTTGGTTACTCAGCTCCGTATAAAGTACTTGATGAAAAACTTGGTTTTACTGCCGATAATGTTTATCAACAGGTACTGACTTTTCTGTCGGAAATCAAAAAGTAAGCACATAGCATGCATCATAATAACCGGCGCGCAGGCAATAAGTTGCCTGCGCTTTTTTTACGGTAACTTCAGCCTGCATACATAATAATTTAAAACAAAAATCTGTTATTATTCTGTGCATTACTTTGTTGCCATATCTGATGAAATTATCTTAAATTTATCAGAGCATATCAATAAATCAATAAATCAATGAATCAATCTGAATGATGAATGTAAGAAAAATCATACTGAGCCTGGCAATACCCGGGATAATGATGTCAGTGAATCTTCTCGGACAGGACAGGCTTAAATACCAGCCACCCGATACCAGAATCCTTTTTATTTTTGATGCTTCACAAAGCATGATGGGCTTCTGGCAGAAGAACAAAAAAATTGATATTGCCCGCAAGGTGATGATCCATATGATAGACAGCCTTGAAAATCTGAAAAATGTAAGGATGGCCCTCAGGCTTTATGGACACCAGAGCCCTGTTCCGCCCCAGGATTGCAGTGACACAAAACTGGAAGTACCATTTGGTGAAAACAATGCCGCCAAGATCCGGCAAAAGCTTCGTTTTGTCATCCCGAAAGGAACAACTCCCATTGCAGGTTCGCTGGAGGCCGGTGCCGGTGATTTTCCTCCCGATTGTGATAACTGCCGCAATATCATTATATTGATTACAGATGGTATTGAGGCCTGTGAAGGCGATCCGTGTGAAGTTTCATATGAACTGCAGAAACAGGGCATCGTTCTGAAACCATTTGTAATAGGTATCGGGATAGATGAAGGATTCAAAGCAACCTTCGACTGTATCGGTCATTACTATAATGCCATTGAAGAAGAAAAATTCGGTGAGGTGATGGAGGTTGTTATTTCACAGGCTTTGAACGCTACCACCGCCCAGGTAAATTTACTGGATATCAACGGAAATCCGACCGAATCCAACGTCAACATGACATTTTACGACCACTTCTCCGGTAAAATAATATATAATTATGTTCATACCATGAACCATCGTGGAAAACCAGACACTCTGATACTGGATCACCTGATCACCTACGATGTAAAAATTCATACCATTCCGCCTGTGACCATTGAAAATATCAAGCTTACAATCGGAAAGCATACGGTAATGGCTGCTGATGTGCCCCAGGGCTCTCTGGTACTGATGACCAAAGACGGACATCAGTATCGTGACCAGCAATTTCTTGTGAGGCAGGCAGGAAAAAGCAAGACCCTTAATGTTCAGAAAATGTATGAAGAAGAAAAATACCTGGTTGGCAAATACGACATTGAAATACCCATATTACCCAGGCTTTACCTGAAAAACGTTGATATCAGCCAAAGTCATACAACCACCATCGAGATTCCAAGACCGGGCATACTGACATTGATAAAATCGTCTGCAGGTTATGGAAGCATTTACCTCAGAAAAAGCAATAAAGAAGAAGAATGGGTTACCAATATCAATCCCAGGACAAAAATTGAATCACTGGTCATCCAGCCCGGAACATACCGCATTGTATTCAGGGCACAGAATGCGAAACAAACCTTGTATACCATCAACAAAAGCGTTAAAATCATATCAGGAGGTTCTGAGTCTGTCCAGTTGTTTTGATAGCCTGTATTTTACCATGGCATGGCAGATTACCGAATAAAACAGATGACAGGCAAAGCTGCAGATTATACAGATGAAGATATCCTGAAGTTATTCCGGACAGAAGACCGGAAAGACTATGCTTTTAATATTCTGGTGAGAAAATACCAGGAAAGGCTTTACTGGCATGTCCGGAGAATATTGATCGGCCATGATGATACCGACGATATCTTACAAAACACTTTTATTAAAGCCTGGAGCGGGCTTGATAAATTCAGGGAAGCTTCTGCTATATATACATGGTTATACCGGATAGCCACAAATGAAGCTTTGGCTTTCCTGAAAAAGAAAAAAAGGAAATATCTTCTTCCGGTTACAGATGTTGAAAAACAACTGAGCAGCAAGATTGAAACAGATGAGTATTTCGACGGTGATGAGCTGCAACTGAAGCTCCAGAAAGCCGTTCTCAGTTTGCCTGGAAAACAGCGCGTTGTCTTTAATATGAAATATTTCGATGAAATGAAATATGAGGAAATTGCAGCAATTATGAATACATCTGTAGGCGCATTGAAAGCCTCTTTTCACCATGCAGTAAAAAAAATTGAAAAATACCTGACTGAACATTAAACCTTTATTAAAGTTAACAATCTAACGTGGCATAATGAATCATACTGATAAGATACCGCCCGAATTGTCAAAGATCGGAAAGGAAAAACCATTTAAGGTTCCGGAGGATTATTTTGAAAACTTCTCAGTAAGGTTAAGTGACAGGATACATGAGAAGCGGTCGCCGGAATTTACCGGCAGACTGATACCGGTATTGAAGCCCTTTCTGGCCATTGCTGCCGTTGCAGTGATCGTCCTGATCGCTGTCAGGATTTTCGTCAATCAGCCCGGTAAGGAAGATATGGGCAATCTGAAAGGTGATGATCTGGCTTTCAGTATTTCAGACAATATTTATTATTACAGCGAGGAAGCCATTATTGATGCTGTTTATCCTCCGGTTGAATCATCAGTATCCGAAGAACACCTGACAGATGAAGAAATCATAGAATACCTGATAAATGAAGATATAAGCATTAACGATATTTTGAACCCCATTTAAATACATAGCCATGGAAAAATCTGCATCAACCTTAATCATACTGCTGCTCATGCTGGTTGTATCGCCTGCAGCGGGCCAGGTGCGTCAACGGGATGTCCAGGCAAAAATTCAGGCGAAGAAAAGAGCCTTTTTTAACGATAAACTTCAGTTTACACCAGGAGAATCTGAACAGTTCTGGCCCGTATATAATGATTATACCAATCGCAGGCAATTAATCAACCAGCAGCGAAACAACCTGATGTCATATTATGTTCAGAATGAAAAAAATCTGAATAACAAGGAGATAAGTGAGACTCTTGAAAAGCTTGTGAACTTTCAAAAACAGGAAACAGCACTTCTGGAGACCTATACCGGAAAGTTCAAGGAATTTTTACCTGATTCCAAAGTCATTATGATTTTTATTGCCGAAATGCAGTTCAAGAGATTGCTTCTTACACAGAGTATTCGAACGCTTCCGAACGCAAGATAAAGAAAACGGACAAATCAATCTGATAAATGCTGGCCATACACATTGCTATTTCCTTACAAAAAGAGCTTTTATAATATCTGAAACCATTTTGGGATTCTCCTTTAACCGGCGTGTGGAGTAATTGAACCAGTCCTTTCCAAAGGGCACATATATGCGCATCCTGTAGTCTTTTTTCACAACTGAATATCTCAGTTCGGGGGTTACACCATATAACATCTGAAATTCAACCATATCATTTGAAACCCGATATTTGTCTATCAGATGATAGGATGCATCAATCAGCAGATGATCATGTGTGGCAATGGCAGCATAAAAACGGTTGGCCAGCATGTACTCCAGATCCTCTATGAAATGTTCATTGATTTCACTCCTTTTTTTATAAGCAATGCTTTCTGGCTCGATGTATATGCCCTTGCATAATCTTACATTCACAGGGATACTGTCATTGCTGATCCGCTTCATATCCTTCAGGTCATCGAGGGTTCGTTTCAGGTAAGCCTGCAGAACAATTCCTACATTTTCAGGAAACTCTTTGTGCAGAGATTTGAATAAATCCAGCTCCAGGCTGGTGCATGTTGAATCCTCCATATCGATCCTGATCATCGAACCGTTCTTTGATACAATACTGACAATATCATGTATATGGCTAAAGCAAAGGTCTTTATCAATCAACAAACCAAACATGGTGGGTTTAAGCGAAAAGGTTGTCCTGATCCCGGCTTTTATAGATTCATTAATGGTTTCGAGATAGGTAGTCTTATAATATTCAATCTTTTCCTTGTTTGTCTGAAACTCGCCAAGAACATCCAGTGTCACTTCTATTCCCTGCAAATTAAAATCCCTGGAGACCCTTAAGGCATCATCAAGACTCTCACCGGCAATATATCGTTTTGAAAACAGCCATATCAGCTTCTTTGGAAAAACCGGCAATATTGTTGCGATGATCCTGTTAAGCATAAATCACTCCATCGGTTTCGGGAACGGTATTTGACAAATCCATTGAGTTTTTGGCATACCATACCGGTATGGCGCACATCAATGAATTTTGAAAATTACCAACCTTTATGCCTGTAAAAAAGGATAATTATCATATAGGCAATTGATAAATATCATCCTTTCCTATTGAATCACGACCTTTGATACCTTTGATATTTCAGAGTTGTAAAACCTGATATAGTATATCCCCTGCGGATAGGGATTGATATCAATGCTGCGGCTGTAATAACTTCCCCTTACAGCCCTGTCGTTGAATATCAGCCTGCCCCCGCTGTTATAAAACCCGATTGTCACATCGTCTGTCTCCCTTGCATCGATCTCCACCATGAGCATATCCAGGGCCGGATTGGGATATACCTTCAGAAAGAACGGATCATCCCCTGTTTCTTCCACTCCGGTTTCATTGACCACATTAACCGTCTTGCTTGTTGTACACCCGTTGCCGGCTGTTACCGTTACCGAGTATTCACCCGGGGTGGTTACCGTGTACGTCGGTTCCGTTGAATTATCCTGCCACAGGTATGACAGATGGCCTGCCTCGGGTGTCAGAACATATGGAAATTCAGTGATGATGACTCCCGAAACATCATTAAAATCAATGACCGGGCTCCTCTTTACCATACCATAGTCAATGGTAAATGTATCATTCGCGGGTTTCAGATCTTCATCAAGCTCCGTATAAAACTTCAGCTTCGCCGGTGCCCCGTCTGTCAAATCAATGGTGCCTGAAAGATTGCGGTTTATTTTTCCTCCGAATGAGAGAGCCGATGTAAGAATAAATTCATCATTGCCTATGATCGAGTTATTCAAAGTATAAGCAACATTGATCGTATCACCCGAAGCAACAGTGGTTGTATACAGATTACTGATCTCAACCTGTATATTGCTGTAACTTCCTGAACAGGTATCTGCAGGCAGATCAACCGCTGTTATACCAACATCGGTATATACCAGATAAATCGTAACGGTATCTCCTGCATAGCATCCTGTCCGGCTGTCTGTTACCAATACCCTGTATAATCCTGATCTGGTGACCAGGTAAGTCTGTTCCGTTGATTCATCCTGCCACAGGTAATCATAAAACTCGCCGTAACCTGCATCCAGCATATATTCAATTCCCCTGTGATCAAAAACATCATCAAGTCCGAAATCAACCACCGGCCTCGGCTGAATGAATATCGTATCATACAGGGTGTCATTGGCCGCATTCAGGTCGTTCTTCGTGGTTGCATAAAGCATAAAGTCATACCCGCCATATGTGCTGAAATCCTCAGAATCAGTAAAAGTACGATCTACAGTATCTCCGGGATAAAGGGGTGAAGATAACGAAAGCGAATCACTTTTGACCGGCTGGCTTCCCAGTTTATATTTAAAATATATCTTTGAATCCTGCGGTATGGTATCATTACCGGAATTCCGGGCCCGGATCCGGACATTCACATTTCCGAGAATATCGCATGCTGAAACGGGATAAACAAGACCGGTTGGTGATACATCTCTGATCTTCAACCTTATATAAGCTGTATCGTAACCAGGACAGCCGTGAATATCGGTGACCGTAACATGATACAGTCCTGTTTCATCAGCAATATGAACCTGCACAGAGTCTCCGTCTTCCCACAGGTAGGTAACAAATCCCGGTCCTGCATCAAGCGGCCAGGTCAGCGCCTCCACAACCTTATCCCCGCCGATATCCACTTCTGGATAGCCGTATACCTCAACATCCAGGTTAAGGGTATCGTTGTGACGTATGGTATCTCCTCCAAAATAGGTGAAAAGCTTAAGCGTATGTACCCCTATGGCAGAAAAATCCTCGTATTTACCGGTAAATGGAAATTGCCTTGTTTCACCCGAAAGAAGCGGTTCGGATAATATCAACGTGTCGGTCACCACAGGCCCGCCATTATAAACATAGGAAACAGCTATTTTCGAGTTGTAAATAATACTGTCTGTTCCGAAATTTTTAATCCTTACGGTTATTTGTTCATGATCGGTAAGTTCGCATGAAGAAACAGGTGAAATAATCGTGTCTATTCCCACATCAAAGTAAAGTAATTCCACATAAACCGAATCGAGCATCGAACAACCGTTTCCGCCTGCATCTGTGACAAGCAGGTAGTATACACCGTCGCCGGGAGCTTTCAGCGTATCTGCAGTGGATAGTATGGTTCCGAGCGTATCTCTCCATGAATATTCATAATTGATATCTTTTTTAGCCCTGATAATAACCGTATCGGGTTCCCTTGACTGTATGGTATCGGGCAGTTCGGTAACCGGTAAAGGGAAGGCCTCTATTGAGGCAGACAGCGTATCGTTGTTTGAACCGTAGAACCAGGGGTCATCATCAAAAAGCGTAAAGACTGATAACTGATAGAGCCTGGCGGTTGTAAAACTGATTTTTTCCGGGAAAGAGAACTGGGTTGTGCTTTCCGGGTCCAGATCACCGGCCAGAACCAGGGTATCATAAACTGCAGGATTACCGTCAAAAACATAACCCAGAACAATCGTGTCGTTCGCATTTACCTTATTCAAACCAAAGTTCTTCAAGGTGACGGTTACCTGGTCTGAAACTTCATTCAGACAATCGTCAACAGGCGTATCTATTGAGGCCATGCCGATATCGGGGGGAGCAGGATAAACCTTAAAATCATCAAGCGCTATGCCGCGGCTGCCGTCGTCAGGATCACTGTCAGACATCCATAAAATCCTGAATTTCACACGTGGCTGGGTAAGAAGGGATATGGGCAGCAAGGTTTTGGCCGTTTTCCAGCCTTCACTGTTCCCTGACCAGCCATTTTGGCCAAGTGCTGACACCGGTGAGGTGTACCAGTTCCAGCTGTATCCGTAAGTATTGTCCTCAATGACATTCCAGGTAATTAAGTCGTTTACTGTATATTGAACATTGGCGCCATCATGACCATTCTGTGATATATTGGTGTATTTCATTTCAAGTATAAGCTGGTCACTGCCTGTAAGATCATAGCATGAGCTTATCAGGAAAGAGCTGTCGCTGTCGGTATAAAAACCGAACGGGGATAGTATCCATGCATTAGGACTGCCCGGAACCTGACCGATACTTTCATCCGGAACTTTGCAAATCCATGTATTTGCAATACCATCATTTATCCAATACCCTGAATCGGTCTCAAAATCAACAAGGCTGGGAGGAACAATATTATCCTGGATTCTTACCAATGCATATACCGAATCATTGGTCCTGTCCTGATCACCATACCTGTCCGTAGCACACAGAAAATTGTAATTGCCCGGCCCGGTGAAACCGGCCGGAGTCTTAAAAGTGAAAACCACAGAATCATCTACCGCTATTGAGGTTTCAAGAGTGTCATAAATCTTTGGCCCCTGTTTGCCGTTTAATGAAAAGAAAACTGGCAGATTACTGCTTGAAGGGACAGCTGAATAATTGTGTATAACAACTTTCACGGAGTCAAAACCGCTGTTCAGGCAATCATTGCAGGGCAGAATGATACGTGAGATCCCCACATCGTTGGTAATGTATTCACCGGTAACGGCAAAGTTATCTATATTCCAGCCCGCATAGGCATTGTTATCATCAGAAAAGTTGACGGCAAAGCGGAATTTTACATCCGCTTGCCTTTTTGCCAGATTATTCACTTCATCTGACCGGAAAAGGCTGTTCCATGTGAATTCCAGATTCTGACCACTTACCTGGCTGCTCCATAATTTCGTCCACGAAGTTCCCCCGTCAGTGCTGATATCAATGGAAGCCTCATCATTTGTTTCAAAAGCTATCCATTTCATCATTGACAGTTTAATCCGGTCGAAGTATTTCAGGTTCATGGAGGGTGTGGTGGCAAAATATGCTGTAAGTGAATCTATATTCAGCAGATAATCGCCGGCGTCGCTCAGGTCTGTGCCCAGTATCCTGGTGCCGGAAAAGGCATAATCAGGATCGCTGCTCTTAATAACAAATTTGCCCTGGGGGACATCCCTCTCGAAATCATTATCAAGCGACCAGCCTTTGTCTGTATCGAAATTATCATAAAAAACAGATTCTTCAATTGTATTGGAACCGGCCGGTGACAAACTGTTCCCGGGATAGGAGCTTCCGCTGATATACACGCTGTTGGATTCGACCATAAAATCAATGTCCTGGTTATGTATATCACCGGGCTTTATATCCACTGTGAGCCATAAATAATGACTGCCGGTCCGGATATTCTTACTTAGGTTATTGAACCTGATATATCCATTGGTAACAGATGCAGAAGAACCGATCCTGGTGGAGACACCACCTGTTTCATTCCTGAAAATATTATCCTGGGTGTAAAATAACTGGAATCCGTTGGTTTCGAAAACGCTGTTATCATCACTTACAGATTTTATTTTCAATGAATCGAGGATCAAAGTGCCTGTATTACCCAGGACTTCGATCTCAAGCCTGAAGACGGGAAGAGCTCTTACACCTGAGGGGACCACCTGATAAACAATATCTTCTGCCGTTACGGAATTTATGTAACGGGTAATTACCGCAGTCTCGACTATTTTCACACTATCGATGCAGATACCATGTCCTCCGTTTGCCATACCGCGAAAAGCCAGGTAAAATTGTCCGGTCAGATATTGCGTGCCCTCCTGGTCAATGTTAAAGCTTCTTTTGGTCCATGAAGATATCGGAGTGATATATGAAGCGATCGTATCCCAGGAAGCAGTCGGGGAGGTCCGGAATAATAACTTAAGATTATCAGTACCATCAATTGACTGTGCCTGTGTGTGATAAAAGGTAAGGCGCGGCTTAACCGCCGCACTCAGGTTAATCGGAGAGGAGACCAGATCGCGGATCTTGGATTCAAAACCATTCCAGTAAAAAAAAGCATTATAGCTTCCCTGATATGCTGAAACAGGATTTCCACTGCTACCCCCGTTCTGATAAGTCCATTTTATCACATCATCCAGGGGCAGGCTCTGCCAGTTGCGCGGAATTGTTTCAAAACTTTCATTCAGGTAATAGATTGTGGTATCAGTTTGTGAATAACCATAAAAGGATATGCACAGGGTTATAAGTGTCAAAAAGGCTTTTTTCATCTTTGATTTTGTTTTCAATTGAAACGCTATACAGGATTTGGCTATTTAAAATTAACAATTATAAAAATTTTACGTATAATTTGTTTAAAAGTTTTAATGTCTGAGTACTAACTTTTGACGTTAATTAAATAACATTACATATGGTTTTTTTAATGGGTAAAACTGGCCGTTATGAAAAATCAACTGATTGTCATATTATTATTGTTCCTTGCCACTCCGTTTGTATTATGTCAGACTGATAATGAATTCTGGTTTGCCGCTCCCGATGTTACCGGTGGACACTCATGCGGTGTCAATCCAACACCGGGACACGGACGCCCGATAAGCATATATGTTACTGCCGAGCAGGCAACCGATGTAAGAATTGAAATGCCGGGAAATCCATGGTTCGTGCCGGTAGAATTTTCTCTGGCAGCAGGTGAACACCGCAGGGAAGCAATAACCCCGACTTATCTGCCTGATGTATTTGAGAATTATCCGATGGACTATCCTCCAACAAGTGGTGCCATTGAACATAAAGCTTTTCATATCACTTCCAGCCCCGGTAATATTACAGCTTATTACGAACTTGACAACGATTGTAACCGGGATATTTTTGCGCTTAAGGGTAAAAACGCACTGGGAACAGATTTTTATGTATCCACCCAGAATTATTTTAACAACGGCAGCTATTCGCCACTCCCTTACAGCGGGTTTGTTATTGTTGCCACTGAAGATTCAACCACCATTGATATTCACAGAAACGGTTCCTGGTTCTTCTTTACAGGGGCTCCGGCCGTTGAAACAATAGTGCTTGACAGGGGCGAAACATTTGCATTTGTTGCAAACAGCCAGGCAGCCGCGAACCATATCATGGGTGTAAAAGTAACTTCGGATAAAAAAATTGCCATTACCTGGTACGACGATTCCATGGCAAAAAGTACCTGCAGGGATATTGCAGGTGACCAGCTTATTCCTGTTAACCTTACAGGCATGAATTATATTGTTATGAAAGGAGATGTTCAGTCCACCAATGGCGGTGAACGGATTTTTATTACTGCAATATATGACGGTACCGATATAGCGGTGGACGGTGTACCCCAGACCACAATCAATGCGGGACAGGTATGGAACAAGCAGGTAACCAATCCATATGAACTGGTAGAATGCTCCCAACCTGTTTATATAAACCATATTTCAGGGACAGGCGGCGGTTGTGAACTTGCCGGTTCAACGCTGCCGACCATTGACGGCTGTACAGGCTCCCATAATGTTACATTTACACGTGGCATGAACACAAGCGATCCTCTCCGGCTGAACCTGATGGTGCGAAATGAGACCGATCCGGCCAGCATATATAAAAATAAAAGCGTGGAAAGCTTTACACTGGTTGTGGGTAACAATTCCTTTCCGATACCGAAAACCTTCTTCAACTTTCTGCCTGACAGTACCTGGGCAGTTCTCGATAACAGCAATCCTGCAGTAAATAGCTTCTTTACACAGGCCGGAAGAATCACTCCCGGAACAACGGCAACAATCGTTAACCCGATTTCACGTTTTCATCTTGGTGTACAGAACGGCGGCCCGGGTAATGGCGGTAAATATGGCTATTTCTCAGATTATGCTTCGAACAGGGGAAGTGCGGGTATCGGAGGGCCCAAAGCACCTGCAAAAAAGACTTATTGTAATCTTGACGTGATCATGTTTGCTGTAGAGGGAGGTATTGCATACAAATGGTTTAGTCTCCCTCCAAACCCGGGAGACACTGTATATCTTAACAGCACTGTTAACAATGAAGTATATTTTACCCCTCCCAATGCAGGGCTTTACAAATTCGGGGTTAACATTTACCGTGAATGTTATGATGATACGATTATTTATGTCCAGGCCAGGGTTATAAACGGACCAATAGCTGACTTCACCGTATCAGATCCGGTAGGATGTTCACCATACGATCCCCTGTTTACGAATACAACCGATTTTGGCCTGGCTGAGAGAATGCTCTGGAATTTTAATGCAATCAACTTTACCGATACAATAAGCCAGTCTGAGCTTCCCAATCCGTTTAATCATGGGTTTCCTGAAAACCATACCGATACGCTCCAGCACTACCGGGTAAGACTCACGGCATGGGGACCTTTTGGTGAATGCCCGAGTTTCCGTGAAAAAATAATCACCATCAAACCAGGTGTTGATGCCCAGTTCAGTGTGGACAAATCGGCCGGTTGTTCACCACTGCTCATTAACTTTAACAACACATCGAGCGGACACATAGCGACCACCGGCTATTACTGGGACTTTGGCGATCAAACACAGTCTTTTGACAGCATACCCACCAAAGTATATGTCAATTACGGATTGGATGATACGGTATATACAGCAAGGCTGATAGTAACTTCACTTTTTGGCTGTACAGATACCGCCTACCAGGATATTCTTGTCCATCCTTATATTAAAGCCTCTCTTGCTCTTGATACTGCCCTGGTTTGTTCTCCGATGCAATTACAGCTTAAAGTCAACAATTCAATAGGTGTTGACACATTTAAATGGCAAATTGATTACTCCGACAGAACGGACAATTTCAGAACTCTGAATTATTCCCCGGTGATTATCAATCACTCCGATACGAGTCTCTCCTCACCCGATACGGTAAAAATTGATCTTATTGTTCTGAACCGGATGGGATGTGCTGATACCTTCCCCCGAAAAAAAGTAATCGTTGTGCCTGAGGTCAAAGCCGGTTTTGACATCGACGAATCAGAGATATGTGATTCTGTCAGAGTACTGTTCACCAATACATCCACCGGATATAAATTACGTTATAACCTGGATTTCGGAGATGGCGTATCGGCAGTTGATACCGTTAAAAATAACCGTACACACCGTTATTTCAACCGTACATCATCAGACATTGCCTATCCCGCAAAACTGACCGCGACTTCAGATAATCTGTGTATTGATACCAAAGATACCAGCATCATTGTTCATCCGTATGTGAAAGCAAATTTTGCGGTTGACTACCTGAACAATTGTGCTCCTATCGATGTGAATGTCACCAATATAAGTACCCGTGTTGATTTGTATGAATGGGACTGGGGTGACGGTTCTCCCATTGACAATTCGGCAGCGCCCTTTCTTACGCATCAGTACTGGAATCCCCTGCCTGACAGGGATACAACATATGTTTTAAACCTGAAGGTTGTCAGTCCCGAAGGATGCATCGATTCTTTTCAGCGCAGCATCCTCATATTCCCGCAGGTGGTTGCGGCTTTTGATATGGACATTGATCAGGGATGCAACCCTCTGACCATTGCCTTTCAGAATAATTCAACGGGTAAGAATCTGTCTTACAACTGGAAATTTGGCAGTGATTTGTCAAGCTCGATAGGCTCAACCCTTTTCGAAAGAACATTCAATCATTACAGTGCCGGCGACTCTACTTTCGATGTAATTCTTACCGCTTTTAACAATTATGGCTGCGACAGTGTCATCTCCAGGCCTGTGACCATCTATTCATACATTGATGCTGATTTCATTGTTACCAGAAGCGACAGTTGCTCCCCTTTTGACATCAGTATAACAAACAGATCACCTGCGGGAGTTACTTCCTGTGAGTGGGACTTTGGCGATGGTTCTCCGGTGAGCACGGCCTTTGAACCGGCTCATACCTATCATAACACCTCACTGGTCAACCGGACAGATAATCTCCGGCTGGTGGTCAAAAACAATCATGCATGTTACGACACCCTGATAAGGCCAGTAATTATTTACCCGGAGATCAATGCTGATTTTACCATCGACAGGATAGAGGGCTGTCAGCCGCTGACCATCAATTTTCTCAGCAATAATACCAATATTCTCAACGAAACCGATTTTTACTGGACCTTTGGTGATGGTACTTTTTCTACCAGGCAACTGCCCTTACCTCACGCCTATAGCAACAATCAGGATATCAGTGTCACCAAAACAATCAAGCTGAACGCAGTAAGCCGTTACGGTTGCAGCGACAGCATCTCCAGGGATATTACCATATTTCCATATATATTCGCAAAATTTGCGGTCGATAAAGCATCAGTCTGTTCAGACGAAACCTTTGAAATCGACAGGTCTGCCACCAATGGCGGAATAGACCAGTACCTGTGGGATTTTAACAATGACGGGATAACTGATGCAACCAGCCCTGCCCCGGTATTTTACCATAGTTACTCAAATACAACGTTAAGCCCACAGAATACAACAATCAAGCTGACCGTTACAAATGCAGAGGGATGCGATACCTCCTGGGTTCAGTCTCTGGTGGTATACCCTGAAATACAATCCCGGTTTGATATAGACAATTCGGAACCATGTTATCCCAACAGCACAATACTTCACAACACATCATCATATAAAGGTGTTGTGGCCACAAGATTTTTCTGGGATTTCGGAGACGGGTCGGTATCGGTCAGCAACGATGATTACATCGAATACCTGTTTCATAACTTCGATAACAACACTGATAAACAGTATACCGTCAGCCTGATTGCCGAATCAGACTATGAATGCAGGGATACCATGTCTCAGGTCATTACCATTCACCCTAAACCAAAGGCTGATTTCAACTTCCCTGTAACTGTGGATTGTCCTCCGTTTCCCGTGACATTCAGTAACGCTTCAAGGGGGGTTGACCTTGTATATGAATGGGACTTTGATGATTCAAGTCCTTTATCCGGCGAAACGAATCCAACCCATACCTTTGATAATGAAAGCTTTGAGATAAGGGAATATAACGTTGAACTCATTTCAACAACTGCATTTGGATGCCAGGATACCATCAGCAAGCCCATCCTGATATATCCAAGGGTAAATGTAGACTATGGTGCCTCTGCATGGCAGGCATGCAGTCCCATGGTTATTGATTTCAACGGCACAGCAGAGAATCACAGCCAGGTTACCTGGTATATTGATGATGCAGCCTTCAGCACTCTCGAGAATCCCTCCTACCGTTTTGTAAATAACACACCTGATAACATCACCTATGACATAAAATTTAAGGCTACCTCAATATACAATTGTACTGATGATACCGTTAAGCAGGTTACCATCTATCCCAGTCCCATGGTTGAGTTTATCCCGGATCCGATATTGCAGGACTTCAATACCGAAACGGACATCTGTCTTGTTGAGTTCACAAATTACACGCAACACCAGGGCAGCGGCACATGGGATTATCAGTGGACCTATGGGGACGGAACCACAGATCTCAATGCCCGGGAGACATTTGTCAGGGAATATGCCACCTGGGGTGATATTAACAATAATAATAAAATCCCGGTCAGGCTTACTGCATGGAACAAAAGCCATCCTGGTTGCCGCGATTCTGTTCTGCATGACATTATCATCAATCCTCCTATACCTGAGATTGACATTGCCGAAGATGTTGCCGGGTGTGCTCCTTTCTTTGTGCAGTTTACCTCAACCACAAAATATATTTATGAAGACAGCTACCAGTGGGATTTCGGATATAGTGGAGAAACAGCCACCGGTGTGGCCCCTGCATTCATTTATACCGAACCCGGTGTTTATATCGCCAAATTAACCGTGGAAGGTGACGGCGGTTTGAACTGGGACTATAAAAAAATAACCGTACACTCCCAGCCGATCATAGATTTTACTTTTGCACCGGAAATCGTAATGGAAGGAAGCTCAATCGAAAATGACACAATGGTAAAATTCTTTAACAGTACTTTGCTTGGTAATGAATACCTTTGGGACTTCGGTGACGGTCAGGTATCATATGAGAAAGAACCGGCTCATACCTATGAGGATACAGGCAGGTATTACGTCACTCTGACAGCGACAAGCATCGAAGGATGTATAGATACTTTTACCCACCCGGTTCCGGTTATTGTAGAAGGAGCACGGCAACTTGATTTTCCGACAGCTTTTATTGTCAGTGCCGGCGGTCCGGCAGATGAAAACTATGATCCGGGTGATCCTGATCTCAGGATTTTCAGACCTGTTGCAAGGGGTGTTGAAAAATACAGGCTCGAAATATATAACCGCTGGGGTGAACTGATCTTTGTGTCGGAAGATGTGAATAAGGGCTGGAATGGTTATGTGGATGGCAAACCTGTTAAACAGGATGTTTATATATGGAGGGTAACGGCCACTTTTACAGGCGGCAAACCCATGATAAAAGCCGGTGATGTAACCCTGCTTGTTCAGCCCTAGGTTCCGTTTATTGATCCTTATATCAGTTTTTTATAAATTAGTATATCAGATTTTGGCTTGATTAATCCGGCCTAAGGAGAATAAATCTGTTTATAACTATTTATCAAATAAATACTTATTGGTAAGATTTATTTCTATGTTTGACCAAAAAATTTAAACCTATTAACAAAAAAAACGTAGAATAATCAGAAAAACACTTGCCATTGAGAATGAAGCGGATATATTCATATATGTTTTTTTTCTGTTTATGCCTGTCAGCATATGCACAGGATCCGCAATTCTCGCAGTTTTATTCTAATCCACTGTATCTTGCACCTTCATTTGCCGGATCTGCCGAGGCAAGCCGGATAGCGGCAAGCTACCGGAACCAGTGGTTTCATCTCCCTGCCAAATTCATTACTTACAGCTTTTCATACGATCATTACTTTTCGGGATATAACAGCGGTGTGGGTTTATTCATACTTAAAGATGCTGCCGGTACCGGTGAACTGGGAACTTTAAGTGCAGGAATTCAGTATTCCTATAACTTTAAGTTTTTCAATACCTGGCATGCCAGGCCTGGTTTGCACTTTTCATATATCGAACACGGTCTTGCATTTAACAAGCTCACGTTCATTGACGAATTAATGAGCACAACTATAGATGGAAATATATACCCTACGCCCCTGGAACAGGTCAGAGATGTGGATCTGGCTACTTCAATCCTCATTTATACCAATAAGTTCTGGATGGGGGTTAATGCCGATCATCTTCTGAGGCCAAATATTGCACTCTATGATTTAAAACACAGGATTCCTGTCCGTATCAGTGCTTTCGGTGGTGTGGAGATCAGAAGAAGAGGCCGGCTTTTAAATCCCATCGATGAGACCATGACCATTGCCTATATGTTCCGCACACAGGGTACCAATATGCAGTTGGACCTGGGAATATACTGGCACAGAAATCCACTGGTTCTCGGCCTGTGGTACAGGGGAATACCACCCTTCAATTCACAGCGGGGCGACGCATTCATTCTGCTGGTCGGCTATAAAACTCCTTATTTTAACATCGGATACAGTTACGATGTAACCATCTCAAACCTCATCTCGCATGCCATCGGTTCGCATGAAATAACCATGAGCTTCAAGTTTCTCCTTCCCAGACGCAAAAAAATGGGTGAGGTCCCCTGCCCCGACTTTTAACGTGTATTCCGGGCATTTTCTCAATTCCTGAAGAATATTTTGTATTCTTTATTGCATCAACCTGTTAAATTTTTAAAAAAACACCATCGATCATCATATTTTTTTCAATTTTATCTTTATTAAATCTATATTTGTGACCGGTTGTATTATCACAGCAATTGACATACAAAAAAGCGGCCGTCCATTTATAAATTAAAATATAAACTGATGAAAAAATCGTGGATGATCATCAATATTCTGGTTATTGCTGCAGTTGCAGCTTTGTATATCCTTTATTTCACAGGTGGCAGGCCTGTTTCCAAAGGAGAAAACAAACAGTCGGAAAACGCTTTGAATAAAGGTGACTTCAGCAAAGATATCTATTACATCAACTTCGATACGGTCCTTGCAAATTACGATATGTACATTGATTTGCAGGATCAGCTTGAAAAAATGGCCAAGACCTCCGAGGCTGAACTGGCAGCAAAAGACAAAGCCTTTCAAAAGGAAGTTGCGGATTATCAGCAGCAAATGCAGAAAGGTCTGCTGCTCAGATCCGAAGCCCAGGAGAGAGAGCAACAACTGGCTACAATCCAGCAGCAGTTACTGAAGCTGCAGGAAAATCTCAGACTTGACCTGACAGAGCAACAGCTGGTTGCCAACAGAAAAGTTCTTGATTCCATTATGAAATACCTTTCTGAAATACAACATCAATACAATTACAAGATTGTACTGGGCACACAGTTTGGCGGAGGGGTATTATATGCTGATGAAGAACTTGATATCACGCAGCGGGTCATCAAAGGACTGAATGAAAAATACAAGAAAAACAGGACAGAGAAAAAAGAAAAGTGATTGCCTGAATGAGTTTTGCCAATCATTATTTAAGCAAACAGACATTCGTTAATTTAAATCTGTCAGAGACAGCATCCCCCGACTTAAAGTATTGTATTGTCATACCATGCTATAATGAAGATAAACTCCCCGTAACACTTGATTCCCTCTGGAAATGCCGGAGACCCGCGTCAGGGGTCGAAGCTGTTATTGTTGTCAATTCATCCGAGTCGGATAACCGGGCTGTCATCAGGCAAAATCTTAATACAATCAATGAATTTAAGAAATGGCAATCCCTGCACTCTGATCCTGATTTTAGATTCCATCTTTTGCATATTCAGAACCTCCCTGCAAAACATGCCGGTGCAGGACTGGCCAGAAAAACAGGGATGGATGCAGCCATTCACCGGTTTAACGCCCTGAACAGACCTGACGGGATAATTATTTCTTTTGATGCTGACTGCACATGTGATGACAACTACCTTACTGAAATAGAATCAGCTTTCCTGGAAAATAATAAAGCAGACTGTGCCATTCTGTATTTTGAACATCGGGTTTCGGGAGATGAATTTCCGCCTGAGATCTATGCAGGCATTGTCCAATATGAGTTACATCTGAGGTATCATATTGAGTCTCTCCGTTTCATCAAATATCCTTTTGCTTTTCATACCCTTGGTTCATGCTTTGCTGTTAAAGCAAACGCTTATATCAGGCAGGGAGGCATGAACCGCAGGAAAGCCGGTGAAGACTTTTATTTTCTTCAAAAGATGTTTACATCCGGTCATATAACAGAAATTAACCATACAAAAGTATATCCTTCACCAAGGCCATCTCTCAGAGTGCCATTCGGAACCGGACCCGTCATTCATAAAATGTGTTCTTCAAAACATTTTTTAATGAAAACATATAATCCGAATTCCTATCTGGATCTTGGAAGATTCCTCAGAATAATACCACAGCTGTATGGGGCCGGCCAAAGTAAATGGCGTTCTCTAATAACAGAAATGCCGGATTCTGTCAGAGAATTCCTGCTGTGCATGAGCGCAGAGGCTAAACTGGACGAGGTGAACCGGAATACAGGAAACAGCAAGGCTTTTGTTAAAAGATTCTTCAACTGGTTTAACGGATTAATGCTTGTGAAGTACCTGAATTACAGCCATGCAAAACACTATGCCAAAATCCCTGTGGAAGAGGCCGCTTTTATTCTTCTGAAAGAAAGAAAAGCGGGAGCAGAATACAGGAACGGAGCACTGGAATTATTAAAAATCTACCGGAAGCTTCAGCAACGTCAGAATGATACTATTCCTCTCTGATGATGAAGATATCTTCCCCGTCCTTTTTCATGAGATACTGTTCGCGTGCGAATTTTTCAAGGTTCTCATCGTTTGTTTGCAGTTCTTCAAGCCTTTTCTTATCCTCCTCTATTTTTTCCAGGTAATATTCCCTGTCCTTCAGCAGCTGTTTATATTCATTCACATATTTTCTTCTGTCGAGCAGGTTATTCTGATCAAAAAATAATAACCATATCATAAAGAGAATGGAAGTCAGGATGTATTTATTCCTGAGAATCCTGAAGAAATACCTGAAATTCTGCTTATTGAACACGAAGTTTGTTTTGTTACAAAATTAATCCTGAAAAAATGACCGGGCATCATTTCCGGTATGTTTTTTATTAACAATAATCAGGGAATATCTGCAATTTAAGTAACATACTTCAAAATTGTCTAATGAATGTCATGTTTTAAATTGTTTTAGTAACATAACTTTAACAGTCGAATTAAAGATCATCATAAATAAATTTTTATCTTATTATTCGTTTGAAACCTTAAAACCATCAAATACCATGGCCGCAGGATTTTTTCACATCGCATTGCCAAAAAATGAACCGGTGCTGAACTATGCTCCCGGCACTCCGGAAAGGGTAAAGCTTAAAAAAGCAATTACAGAGCTTCTTTCAAAGCAGGTGGAAGTACCTATGTTCATTGGAGGAAAAGAAGTAAAAACCGGCAAACTGGTCGAGATCAGGGCTCCTCACGATCATCAGCATATTCTGGGTTATTATCATGAGGGTGATGCGGAGACAGTAAAACAGGCTGTTAAAGCCGCCCTGGAAGCCCGTCGAATGTGGGCAGCCATGCCCTGGGAGCATCGTGCATCCGTTTTCCTGAAAGCTGCTGATTTGTTATGTGAACCTTATTTCTGGACCAAGATCAACGCTGCTACCATGCTGGGGCAGTCGAAAAATGTTTTTCAGTCTGAGATTGACGCAGTCTGTGAACTGACTGACTTCCTGAGATTCAATGTTAAGTATATGACTGAGATATATGATTTCCAGCCTATTTCTCCGTCAGGAATCTGGAACCGGCTGGACTGGAGACCGCTGGAGGGATTTATTTTTGCGCTCACACCCTTTAATTTCACATCCATTGCCGGAAATCTGCCCTCGGCTCCTGCCATGCTTGGTAATGTTGTTGTCTGGAAACCTTCAAAAGCCCAGATTTTATCCGCAAGGGTCATCATGGAACTGTTTAAGGAAGCCGGGCTGCCGGACGGTGTGATCAACCAGGTATTTGTCCCGGGCCCCCTGGCTGCCGATGTTATTTTCAAGCAACCGGAATTTGCAGGATTTCACTACACAGGTTCTACAGAGGTGTTCCAGGGAATATGGAAAACCATCGGAGACAATATTTACAAATACAAAACCTATCCGCGAATTGTCGGAGAAACCGGAGGCAAAGACTTTGTGGTTGTTCACGGTTCGGCTCAACCCAATCAGGTCTCCACAGCCCTGGTAAGGGGTGCATTTGAATACCAGGGACAAAAATGTTCGGCAGCCTCCAGGGCATACATACCCGAATCGTTATGGCCAAAGATCAGTGAACTGATGATAGAAGATTTATCCACTTTTAAGACGGGCGGGCCCGAAGATTTTTCGAATTTTATCAATGCAGTTATCGACGAAACGGCATTCAACAAACTCTCTGGCGTCATTGACAGGATCAAAAAGGAGAAGGTGGCTACCATCATTGCAGGTGGGGGATATGATAAGTCAGTCGGGTATTTTATCGAGCCAACAATCGTTGTATCAAGCGATCCGCAATATTTCACCATGGAGGAGGAATTCTTCGGTCCCATTCTGTCGGTATATGTATATCCCGATGATAAATACGAGGAAGCACTGGACCTGTGCGATAAAACATCGATCTACGGACTGACAGGTTCGATTTTTGCCACTGACCGGGAAGCCATCAACCTGGCATCGACCAGACTGATCCATGCTGCGGGAAATTTCTACATCAATGACAAGCCCACAGGCGCAGTGGTCGGACAGCAACCTTTCGGAGGTTCAAGGGGCTCCGGTACCAACGACAAGGCGGGTTCCGTCCTGAACCTCCTGCGCTGGCTGTCGCCAAGGGCAATCAAAGAGAATTTTGTACCTCCCACCAGCTACAAGTATCCGTTTATGGATGAGAAGTAGGAAATAGTGCCGGATAATAATGTATTTTATTAATTGTTTTTTTGGTTTTTATCTGGTATAAATTACTTTCTGTAAATCAACAAAATCTTCATTAAATAATCTTAAATAATATATTCCCCCTGAATAAGCAGAAAAGTCAATTTCAAGATTTCCGGTAAATTCTTTCACCTGGATTATTTGAACCACCATGCCTTCAAGATTATGTATTTCAATTGTGAAGTCATTTTGATATAATTCCTCGCAGTTCATTTGAATTATTCCGTCGGTGGGATTGGGAAAAAGACTGATGTTAAATGATTCATTCAACATGCCGGATTCTTTACCCTGCAACATTTTATTTTTTGAACCAGAGCTTTTTTCAGTAATGTTTTCAAATAGTAATGAAGCTGCATAATTAGCTTCCCAGCCCGGGGCCGTTACGCTCCCGTCTGAGGTGAACCTTACCAGCATCACGCCCCCCGCAGAGGTCAGCACCGGTGGCAGCGAGCTGCCT
>JAFGBD010000030.1 GCA_016933335.1 Bacteroidales bacterium
ACATTTATAGCCCCGCTTCCGCTTATTGTCCCTTCGACAATAATTACAAGCGGCTGGGAACTGCCTGCATAGCTCGATAACTGACTGTCCGTTGTGGCAGTAACAACGTTGCCATTGCCACCTCCAGTGGTACTTTCCAGACCATAGCCCGGCACAATTGCCCATCCAATGGGCACATCCGTGTCCATTTCCTGTGCCATCGATAATGAACCACAAAGCATTGAGACAATGCCAATCAACAAACTCCTGGCTGGATTGTGATTTCGGAGAAAATGAAAATTATTACCCCGGCTTAATTGACCATTTAAGTCTATTCTGGTCTTCTCCATCATTTTTGCATTCATAAATAGTAATTTTAAAAAAGTGAAACGATAAAAGCTTATAACCTGTTAATTAATGCTATTCAAATAGTTTTCAAGCATTGTGTACCCTTCTTCGGAAATTGCATTTCTATCCCCTGCACTGTTTGGGTCGGGTCCATTATTGAGTTCCCATTCATCGGGCATACCGTCATGATCTGTATCTTTTGGGGCAGGGGTGCTTTTCAGTAATGGACAGCCACCGACATCATTTTGTGTGTCAATAATACCGCATTTTTCCGAAGGATCAGAAACCTTATTCTTCTCTTTGTATCCAACACCTTCATATGTCGCAAAACCTCCGCGGGTCTCTTCTATAATTCTGGAGTCTACGGCATCCCTCACGGGCAGAATTGCGCCTGCGTTGTCAAGTACAGAATGGTAAACCTCAAGCGCTGTTTGCTCATTGATTGGCATGGAAGGCCATGGTCTGTCAAGTTTAATTTTTTCCAAGGATATTTTTGTTTGCATACCTCCGTTCCAGTTTAATGCCGAAACATTTTCATTTCCCTCCACAAGATTGTATGCTATATACCATTTGCTTAAATCATCTTCATTTTTAAAGGACGGGGTTGCAATTCTGTACATAAATTCACCTTGTTTTGTTGCAGGGCCAGGTTTGTAATAATTGGCTACAATATTAAAGTTATAAAAATTAATTTATCACTTCCTTTCTGTGACTTTTCCCCTCCATAAAGACTTTGATAATCCCAGTTATATATCACATTATTTCTGTAATCTGTATTACCGGAACCAGAAGCCATACGGGGATCACGACTTGAATGGCGGGCTAACAGGTTGTGATGATATGTCCCATAATTGCTTCCCCAGATACCCCCAAATCCGTGCGAGCCTTTTATATGATTGGATTTGCTCATGCTTTTCGAGATCAAACACCATTGAACAGAAATCCGGAATCATCAGAAGCGTTACATTTTATTGTAAAAGTATCCAAAAGCAAAAATAATATTTTTCTTTTGATTTACTTTTTATTTACTTTTTATTTACTTTTTATTTACTTTTTATTTATTATAATCTTTTTATTGCGTCATAAAATAATAAGATAATAACATTTAACCAATAATCTTTTAATCTGTTTTAAAATCTTTATTTGCTAATAATAAAAAAACCCGGCCTGAGAAGTCCGGGCTTTTTTAATACAACCAAACAGCTAACTATGAAAAAACTAAATACATATGAAACTCAAACGAAACACCTGGTATAACATAAAACTAAACTTACAAGTAAATAGAATATTGTACTTTTTATGTTTGTTAATATTACTTTGATTTTCTATCACCAAATTGATTACTTTTGTATATTTATTAACACAAAAATATAAATAAATAATCGAAATTAACTATAAATATTGTTATTTGTTTTAAAAAAAAACGAAGCATTACATGGAATTCTTCTTACCAAAGGTGTATAGCCAGAAACCAAATACTGGAAAAAGATAAGACTTATGAATATCTCTGATCTTTTCAGGTATAGATGGTTCCTGCCTGATAATTCTGAAGCAGATAATAAGTGAATTCTTCAACGGTTAATTACAAAATTTCTTACTTCTTTTAGTGCTGGTATTTGATCCTTTGTTAAGTTTTATTACATCCATAGCCTTTCCCAAAAATTGGGAAAGGCTGCAGAAACCCTGTAAAATGTAATGAGGCTTACTGTGTCAATATTAATTCCCGCCGGATGGCAGGAAAGAGAAGGATGTGCAGCATTATACCCTTACTCAAAAATGATTAATGAATTATCCTTACGGCAAGAAAAATGTTGGCGTTTCGACTTTTCAAAACGCCAACATAAATATCTTACACTAAAAATTAAAGATCCTCTAATAAAAGAGAACTATTTATTCAAATTTCAAAACAATAAATTTCTTTGTAATACTCGTGTTATTGGTTTTCAATACACCATAATATATACCATCCGCCAGATTTGAACAATCAAATGATTCTGTATATGTACCTTTTATTCTTGACTCATTGGTTATGATTGCTACTTCATGCCCAAGAATATTAATCAGGCTCAATTTCACATCACTATTTTCACTGATTGAGTAAGTAAAGTCTATGTAAGTGGAAGCAGGATTCGGATATAGCTTTAGTGCAATACCGTTGTCAGAGTACTGTGCATTAATTCCACTGGTGGCATCCTGATCGATCAATGCGATTTCATCAATTATAAAATGATAATTTCCTAAAGTATCACATGTCCCTAAATTTATACCGACATAATAGATACCGTCTGCTTCAGGGGTAAATGTGTTTGTTTCAGTGGTATATGCGGCCGCACAGGTATCCCACAAACCATTAAAATTATAAATCTTACCACTCAACCATTCGTGCATTACAGCAATATCTTTTTCCGTAGGATCACTTCCATCCAGTGGTTCTAAATCAAAATAAGCATATTTTATCCACCAGCAATTATGATCAGTGGATAAATCCCTCATCGCACAGGACCATAAGTATTCTTCCCCTCCAACAAGTTCTAACTGCTGATAAACGGAAAGGTTGGTATTTGATGTACCTTTTGCCTTAATTTTAATTGCGAGGTTAGCCCCATCCCCTCCGTTTACAGTATTCTCGGTAGACCCAAATTCATACCAGACGGTGTCCAAAAGGTTTCCCTGGGAGACTTTCCAAGCTCCCTGTTCTTCCATATCGCCATTCTTTAATAGATTAACTTGAGCTGAAATGTAAAAGGCGATTGAAGAAGCCAATACTAAACTTAGTAGAATTTTTTTCATAATCATTCAATTTAAAAGGTTAATAAAATGTCTGCAAATAAAAAACTATGTTCATGTTTGTCTTACATGGTTTTTAATATCCATCATTTTGCAACAGTTTAGGATTTCTGTCAATTTCTTCCTGCGGGAACGGCAAATAATAGTTCTCATCTCTGAATACCATCGTTGCACCTCCAGGTAGCTCCATGCCATTTAGTTTTTCCCTGGCAATTTTCCAGCGTTTCAAGTCAAAGTAACGGTGCCCCTCGAGCGCCAGCTCTACCCTTCTTTCGTTGCGAATTAACTCCCGTAAACTTTCCTTTGCGTCATATCTTGCCTGGTCCATCGGAGGCATGTCAACACCTGTCCTTCCCCTTACCTCGTCCAAAGCAGCATAAACAGTTGCATCAGGCCCTGTGGCCTCATTTCTTGCCTCGGCATACATCAGCAGCACATCGGCGTACCTCAGGTGCACCAAATCCTGGTCAGATTGGGCGGATGTAGCACTACGCTCGAACGGTGCCCGTGACAAATCAAGATACTTTTCCATCACGAAACCGGTATAAAGCACTTCATCATCTACAACAGTATCCCCGGTTGACGGATTTGTCCAGACTTCACCAGGCAACCTCAGAGTCATGTCAAGACGGGGATCCCGGTTGGCATAACGGGTAATGCTGTCAGTGCCATCGAAAAGGGGTGATTCATCTGCAGGCAGTCCGTCGGTCATTTGATAACTATCGGCCAGATCATCATATGCTTGCATTAGCAAATACAATCCGATTTCCACATCCATACCATTCATATCCGAATGAATATTATCCGGGGCAAGATACCTGGTGGAAAACATGATCTCGGGATGGCCATTTCTGACATTCTGGCCTGCAGTAAGGAACAGATCACTGTAGCTGTTGGAAAGTGAAAATTTTCCACCATCTATAATCTTCTTAAGTGTATCAGCAGCAGCAGCCCATTTTTCCTGGGTCAGCAATACACGGCCCAGTATACCCTGTGCGCTTCCTTTAACCGCATGTCCAATATATCTGGTATCGGGAAGTTTTGATATTGCGAAATTCAGGTCTTCCTCAATAAAAGCGTAAACGTCGGCTTCAGGACTTTTGGCTATTTTCGCATCATCAATTGTTTTAACGAAATTCCTGTAAACAACCACGCCCCCGAACAACCGTACCAGGTCGAAATAGGCCAATGCCCTGATAAAACGAACTTCTGCCTTGTAAATATCCAGTTCTTTTTCCTCCAGGTATTCTTTCGCCTTGTCTAAGTTGTCGAGAAAATAATTACAACCTGAAATAACGCTGTATGGTGTGTTGTACATATTTTGCAGGGCTCCGGTCAATGCAGGTGTCAGGCCGCCTATCGTCATCTGGTACAGATTTGGCTGGTTAAAATTGGAACCGCTGCCAACCCAGATGTTGTCTGACAGTCCTTCAAAATAGATTCTTTGATACCCAAGGAAATCCTCCTGAAGGCGTGAATAAACTCCGGTTAGTGCAGTTTCCACATCTTCCTTGGAAGTCCAGAAAGTCTCGGTTGAAATACTGAGTAAAGGTTGCTTGTCGAGGAAATCTCTTTCGCATGAGACAGCCAGATAAGCCAGTAAGCAGGTAACGAACCATTTGGGGATTTTATATTGTTTGTTCATGATAACAGTTTTTAGAATTTAACATTTAAACCAAAGTTTATTATCCGGGCCTGCGGAAAATGAGAATAAACATCACTCTGATGACTTAAATGACGTTCAGGATCCAGGCCTTCGAATTTGGTAAAGGTCAGCAGGTTTTCCCCGGAAACAAACAATGTTAGTTCATTTAACCTGATACGGTTGATAAGAAAATCCGGAAAGCTGTAAGAGACCATCACATTCTTCAAACGCAGGTACGAAGCATCCATCAGGAAAAAGGTAGAATTACTGTAAGATGATACCCCTGTCCAACCAGAAACAAAAATAGCAGGAAGGTCGTTGGTCGGGTTCTCCGGGGTCCAGGCATCACGCCATTTTACAGTAGGCGAGGTTCCGGAATTGAACAGATGGTGTGTAGGACTCCAGTAATTCACCCATACTTTGCGGCCCTGCACTCCCTGGAAGAAAACGCTCAGATTCCATCCTTTATAATTCAGGTTAAATCCGAAAGAATAGGTAAAATCGGGATATGCACCGCTTATTACCTGACGATCAAGATCATTGATCGTATCATTACCATCTATGTCTTTCATCTTCAGGTCGCCGGGCCTCGGAAATGGATTGGCCAAATGCACCGGGTAATCGCCGCTTATTGAATCGTCTATCTGGAAAACGCCATCCCAGATGTACATGTAATAGGAATCATAAGGAAGTCCGATTTTCCTGATTTTTCCGGATCTTATTTCGGTAGCGTCAATGTAACGCAATTCATTATCATATTGTGCATACTGAAAATAAGCATCATAGTATAATTCTCCGATGTGGTGGCGATGGGTAAGTTCCGCCTCAAAGCCCCAGTTCCGCATTTTGCCGTTATTGCTTGTCGGGTCATCTTCAAATCCCATGCTTCTGGGTACCGGCTGGCGTGCAAGGATGTCATACGTATTCTTATCATACCAGTCGAATACCACTCCAAATAAACCTTTCTTTATATTAAGGTCAAGACCCAGGTCAGTAATGCGGGTGGATTCCCATCGAAGACTTTGATCCTTGAAATTATTGATCAAGCCTCCCTGGGAAAGAGAATTCTCTTCGAAGGGATAATATACATCATCAATATGAATGAGGTTCTGATATAAATAGGTACCTATATCCGAGTTCCCCAGCACCCCGTAAGATGCTCTCAGTTTTAAATGGCTCAGCCAGTCTGAATAGTTTTTAAGAAATCCTTCTTCGGAAACCACCCATCCGGCAGATACCGAAGGAAACAATCCCCATCTGTAACCGGGAGATACTTTGGAGGTCCCGTCATAACGGATGTTGGCTTCAAAGAGGTATTTATTTCCAAATCCATAACTTATGCGTCCGAATAACGACTGCATTGCCCACTCCTCCGGATCTCTGTAAGTGGGAAGACGTTTTCCTGCATCATCAGGAAACAAGGTTTGGTTGGCTGCTGAATAAGCCTGTATTTCAGAAAGCCGGGGGAATGATGAATTGGGCCTGTTGACCCTTAAAGCCTGGCGCCTGAAACTGATTTGCTCGTATCCTGCCAAAGCTGCAAAATCATGATTTTCACCGAATTTGGCCTGGTAATTGATAACCGAGTAAAGCGTAGGTGTATTTTCCTTTAAATAGTCATCGGTAATCCCGGGCTTATCAACTGCTCCGGGTGATGATACATGGTCACCCCTGCTCATGTAATGCAAATAGGATGTTGTGTAATTCTGCTGATGCGTCTTAAAAAATCTGTCCACGTAATCAACAGCATATTTAGTAGTCCAGGTCAGCCCTTTGAAAGGTTTAATATCTATATATGCCTGGCCATTCAGGTTATTCTCTCTGGAATAATAATCTCCCATCAGGTAAATTTCTGCAGGATTACGTGCCCGCGGCTCTCCTCTGTATGCCTGTGAAACTACACGGCCGCTTCCGTCAGGAAGGTAAGGTTCATTAAGGGGATTTGCGGTTGTTACATACAATGGCAGAAAAACATCATGCATCGGGGGCTTTTTATCATATTTATGGGTTATATTAACAATGGTTCCAAGCGTTAACCATTTATTGATATCCAAAGTATAATTTATCAGTGCATTGTAACGCTTATAACGGTAGCCCGGGAGCATGGCATCCTGGTTAAGGTAGCTGAAAGAAGCATTGTACATACTGTTTTCCCCTCCACCTGTAACTGACAGGTTGTGGTTTTGTACAGTTGCATTCCTGTACCAGTAATCATAGGGATCAAAGTTCGGATAGTAATCTTTAAGGCTGTCGGGTGGATTGCGGTACATCTCAATTTCGTCCGGATCATATCTGAAAGGCAAACCCTGACGGTACGCTGCCTTGTTGTACATTTCCATGTACTCAGCAGAATTTGTTATCACTTCGGGCAGCCTGGTGGGTGACTGGATGGAAATATTACCACTGTAAGTAATTACCGGCGCCCCCTTTTTTCCCTTTTTCGTGGTTACCAGTATAACACCGTTGGCTGATCTTGCCCCGTAAATGGAAGCAGATGCGGCATCTTTCAATACACTCACGCTTTCAATGTCGTTAGGGGAAAGATTATTGAGGGAACCGGATACGCCATCAATCAGGATCAGCGGATCATTGCTCCCTCCGAATGTTCCTCTTCCCCTTATCTGAATGATGGGATTTTCTTTACCCGGTTCAGCTGTCGGTTGTATCACATCGACTCCAGTCAGGCGCCCCTGGAGAAGGTTACCCGAGTTCGTCACGGGCCTTTTTATCAAAACCTCCCCGGACACATTGTCCACAGACCCTGTAAGGTTGACTTTTTTTACAATTCCATAACCAACAACCACCACTTCGTCCAATGATGTAATCTCAGGTACCAATGCAACGTTAATTTCCGCTTGCCCATTTACCTGGATATTTTCAGTAAGATACCCAACGAAAGAAAAAGACAAAACAGCATCAGGTCCGGGTACTTCAATTGAATACTGGCCATTGAGATCCGAGACAACCCCCGTGGAGGTACCTTGAATAATAATATTTACACCCGGCAGACCTTCTCCGGTATTTACATCGGTAACAGTACCTTTTACTAATATTTGTTGCAATACAACTGTCGGTGCAATCACAATCAGATCGTCATCAAAGGTTTTGGCTGAAACCTGCAATGCATAAAAACATAGAAATAGGATTGTTAGTCTCATATGTTTCGTTGGTTTTTGGTAAAGCCAAAAAGATGATAGCTTGTTTTTCATAATTTAGTCGGGTTAGTTTTAATTATGTACATAATATTCTATGAGCAATATATTTATACTTTAATAACTTAATGATACTTTTGAAACCGGGATATGCGGGATATGTTATTACAGACCTTCGAGGTTTCATCCTTTATTAATCCTACTAGTTCTTACCCTGGTAATATCTTGCTGTTTATAAAGGATGTTTAATTAACAGCCTTTTGGTAATCCCCATTCGATTCTGATATATATTGTTGTATCTGATATTAATCCAACGCACCATGATATCATTTATTTACCCGATTTCATACAAGCCACTTTGTAAAATTCATGAATTTAGAGTTGTGCTTTGTCAAAGAACATTAAGGTTTTTTAATCAACCTGATATTATGACAGATATTCAATATGCCGGCAAAATACCGAAATCATTCTTTTTCTTGTTCTTCTGCATTTTCACTTGTGTTTTGCAGAAATGCAGTTTTTGAGAACTATCTATATTGATGCCCTTGGAGATAAAATATTGCCAAGGATATTATTCACAGTTTTTAATCTGTCAAAGCAGAATTAATATTAAAATAATAATCAAAAAGGTTTTTAAAACCTTATCTAATATACTAATCTTTTATTATTTTTCTGACGATATTTCCCTGAATATTAGTCAGGATTATATAATAAATTCCGTTGGGAAGTGTTTTTAGATCCAATATGTGTTCACTTCCCGATATAGTTTTTTCCATTACTACTGCCCCAATACTGTTGCATATGCTTAGATCTGTTATACCTGTACTATTCAGGTTCATCATTAATTCATCAGATACAGGATTCGGGTAAAGCATAATATTCCCGGCATCCCGGTTAACAATTGCTGTCTCTCCTTCTAATACAGTAATGAGAATTGTAGTTGAAGTAGAGGAGTTTCCCTCATTATCAGCAACCTTGGCTTTTATGTAATATTTACCAGCGGTTACATTGTTCCAGGTAACTGAATATGGAAAACTATCATCGATACCCAGAGAGGCAAGGCCATTGAAGAATTCAACGACGGTAACCATGCCATCGATGTCCGAAGCTTCTGCTTCAATGGTGATGTTTGCAGGGGCTGTAAAACTGGCACCGTATACAGGCGATGTGACGGAAACAGATGGTATTACATCCTGAAATGTGAATGTCAATTCTTCAGAAAAAGTAATGTTCCTTTCGTCATCGGTCACCTTAGCCTTAATCACGTGCGTACCTATCTTAATTTCGTTCCAGGAAATCGAGTAAGGAGCACTGGAATCAATGCCAAGCGATGTATACCCTTCAAAAAACTCCACGCAGGTAACAGTACCATTACTATCCCAGGCTTCTGCTTCAAGGGTGATTTTAGAAGTAGAAGGAATGATGGTGTCATTTAATGGCGATGTAATTGTAACAAATGGCCGGCCTGGTACCGGGCCTTCTGTCCGAAACATCCACACTTTACCTTTTACGGTATCACCGGGAGTTATCTGATCCACGCACCAATAATAAACAGTTCCCTGGTTCAGCGGCCCCGGGTTGTACGTTTGTTCACTTAACGTGTCTGCTGCCGGTGGAGGGGTGGTCACTCCAAACGACACAATATATTCCGATGCTGATTGCCCTTTTGTCCATCGCAGTGTCGGACTCGTTACTACTTTAACTGCCCCGTTGCCTGGAATTGGCATAAGGCCCAATTTACTGAATTGTACCCCTGGCCCGGCACTCGCTTTAACTATCGAAGGCACGTCAACCGCAGCATCCAGAGCAAAGTTGTACATATAGTAGTCATCTACGAGGAAGCTGATACCCTCGTCATCTTTCTCTCCTGTGCAGCTGACAAAGATATTGTTCACTGATTCGCAAAATCCGTGGTGCTCGCTTGTCGGATCATCCACATACATCTGCTGTATCGGATTGTTCACCTGATCGAAGTAGTTACTCTCTGCCAAAACCCGACACTGCGAGTGGAGTCCGATCCCATAGTCGTTGTTGTTGTATTGGCAGTTAAGCACATGGACCTTTCCATAACCTGCACGGGGATTGCGCGTATCGGAACCATCCCACCAGTTGTGGTGGAGAGTGGTGTTCAGTGTTCCTATATCCTCCGGTTGACTTGTCCCGCTGTTAATCAACATTGTTTTATGATGGTTCGAGAACCTTGTCCACGATACTGTATGAAAATCAGACTGTTTTGTAATATCGATCAGTCCATCACCGCAATTTGACACATCGCAATGATCAATCCATACATGATGTGTCCCCCGCGTTGCGATGGCATCCGCCGAAACACCTGATATTGTAAGGTTGCGAATAATGATGTTTGAAACTCCATTCATGTTCAAACCTACTCCGGTAAGTGTCGAGCCTGATCCTTTTCCCAGAATTGTTTTGTTTGAAGCAATATCAATAGTCCCAGAGCCACTAATTGTTCCCTCTACCAAAATTATAAAAGGCTGCGTATTGCTTGCATAACTTGCCAGCTGACTTGCTGATGTCACTGTTACCACATTACCATTGCCTCCCCCTGTGGTGCTTTCCACTCCATTACCGGGAACAACTGCCCAACCAATCGGTACTTCCTTATCTGTATCTTGTGCTATTGTCCAGAATAAGCTTATAATCAGGAATATAACCGTATTTAAAAGCCGGCAATGCATAAACACCAGATAAGTAATATAGTAATATGGTTTGTATTATATGTTAATTTCAGTA
Source organism: Bacteroidales bacterium (assembly GCA_016933335.1). Taxonomy (GTDB): domain Bacteria; phylum Bacteroidota; class Bacteroidia; order Bacteroidales; family UBA10428; genus JAFGPL01. The sequence goes on from JAFGBD010000030.1 coordinate 10,666, forward strand.
AAAATAAAAATTATTCTCTTTTATTTGCCTTTATATTATTATATTTAATAATTCTCTTTTATTATATGATAAAATAAAATTATTCATAATTCTAAACAAATACTTTTCAAGCTGTTTTAAAATATTAGCCTGAAACTTATATAATACACATGAAACATTTGATGATACATGTAACTAATTTCATAAGTATAAAGAGTATAAAAGCGTTCTGTTTATTAATGTTTGCTTAAGTTGCTATTACCAGATTAATTACTTTAGGATATTTATTAATACAAAATTATAAATGAATAATCGTAATTATCAATAAATAAAGATAATGATTTAAAAAATAAACAAAACTCAGCATAGAATTTTTCTTTCCGATGTTGTATGGTCATAAACCAAATACTGGAAAAAGATAAATCGATTTTGTATTTATCTGGTTAGTAATAAAAATTTCTCGGATTCATGCTTGTTTTCCTTCATTTTGCTAAAATGAAAACCTGACTCATCAAATAACAATCTGCTTTGACTATATTTGTTTGTTCAGATAAATCTTGCAGGTATCGAAAATTTTAAAATCATATTTAGCAACATACCAAGATGAATACAATTTTCAACTTTTCAAAAGGTAAAAGACAAAGGATAATGCTTTCAGGCATTGTATCCTTACAGATTCTTTTGTTTTCTGTTCAGGGACAATCGACACCGGGTGTGGTAAACCTGCGAACGGAATATAAAACCAATCCGGTGGGCATTGATGAGATGCATCCGGGACTAAGCTGGGAAGTTGTCTCGGACGAAAGAAGTGTGATGCAGACTGCCTACCAGATTTGGGCCTCATTGTCACCCGACGGCCTGAAATCTGATAAATCGCTTTACTGGAATACGGGAAAGAAGCTTTCGGAGCAGTCGGTTCATATTCCTTATGCCGGAACTGAGTTGAAATCCGGTCAGAGAATATGGTGGAAGGTAAAAATATGGGATAACAAAGGCAGGGAATCTGACTGGAGTGAACCGGCGTTCTGGGAAATGGGACTGCTCAATGAGTCTGACTGGAAAGCTTCCTGGATTGAGCCGGATATTCAGGAGGATGTGTCTGTATCAACCCCCTGCCCTTTTCTCAGAAAGGAATTCAGGTTGAAAAAAAATATCAGGCAGGCAAGGATTTATGTTACCTGCCACGGACTGTATCAGCTGAACCTGAATGGCGAAAAAGTTGGCGATCAGCTTTTTACACCGGGTTGGACAAGTTACCATAAGCGGCTGCAATACCAGGTATATGATGTAACAAAGCAGGTTCAGGAAGGCCCGAATGCCATTGGTGTAATACTGGGCGACGGGTGGTACCGGGGCTACCTTGTCTGGGAAGGCAACAGAAACCTGTACGGGGATAAGGTTGCTCTGCTCCTCCATTTAAGAGTCATTTACGAAGATGGTTCTGAAGAATACATCCTGAGTAATGATACATGGAAAGCTGCTACCGGTCCGATTTTAAAATCAGACATCTATAACGGGGAGACCTATGATGCCAGGCTGGAATTTAACGGATGGGACAGGCCCGGATTCAATGATAAATTATGGAGCGGCGTCCTCGTGAAGGATTACAGTAAAGAAATACTTATTGCATCAGAAGGACCTGCCGTACGTATCACGCAAACCATCAAACCAATCGAAAAGATAATAACTCCAAAGGGTGAACTGGTGTTTGATCTTGGTCAGAACATTGTTGGCTGGGTGCAGTTTAAACTCAAAGGAGCTGCAGGAACAAAAATAACACTCAGACATGCTGAAGTCCTTGACAAAGACGGGAACTTCTATACCGATAATCTGCGCGCAGCCAAAGCCGAGGATAAGTATATCTTCAAAGGAGAAGGTTTGGAAACCTTTGAGCCTCACTTTACATTTCACGGATTCCGTTACATCCAGGTTAAAGACTACCCTGATGAAATATCACCTGATGATATTTCAGGCAGGGTTATCCATTCAGACATGACACCAACAGGCGATTTTGAATGCTCCGACACCCTCATCAACCGGCTGCAAAAAAACATACAATGGGGATTGAGAGGTAACTTTCTGGATGTACCCACAGATTGTCCCCAGCGGGATGAGCGGCTGGGATGGACGGGTGATGCACAGGCATTTGCTCCAACTGCCTGTTTCAACATGGATGCAGCATCCTTTTATACCAGGTGGATGAAAGATTTCATTGCAGATCAGAATGCAGATGGAGCAGTGCCATGGGTGGTTCCGATGGTTGTCGGGGGTGGTGCTGGTACTGGCTGGTCAGAAGGTTATGGTGCAACCGGCTGGGCTGATGCTGCAGTCATTATACCATGGACAGTCTACCAGACTTATGGGGATGCGAGAATACTCGAAACCCAGTATGAATCGATGAAGGCCTGGGTGGAATTTATGAGAAAGATGTCAGGTGATTCATATTTGGTTAACAAAGGTTTTCACTTCGGGGACTGGCTTGCCTTTGCAACAACACAATCAGATTATCCGGGAGCAACCACTGACAAGGATCTGATAGCCACAGCTTATTTCTATCACTCAACCAGCCTGCTTCAAAAAATAGCAGGCATTCTTGGAAAAGAACAAGATGCAAAGGATTATACGGAATTAAAGAAAAAGATACAAAATGCTTTTCAGAAAGAGTTCATTACAGAAACCGGACGACTTGCTTCCAATACACAGACTGCATATGTGCTGGCACTTGCATTTGATCTTGTTCCGGAAAATTTAAAGGCTTCTGCTGCCAGGCGACTTGCAGATGATGTCAGGAAGTTCGGACATATTACGACAGGTTTTCTGGGTACTCCCCTGATTTCACATGTTCTGACAGAAACAGGTTATCCTGATCTGGCTTACATGCTGCTTTTCCGCAAAAAATACCCCTCCTGGCTGTATCCGGTTACCATGGGAGCGACTACCATATGGGAAAGATGGGATGGTATAAAACCTGATGGATCTTTTCAGAATGCAGGAATGAACTCATTCAACCATTATGCCTATGGCGCAGTAGGTAACTGGTTATACACCAAAGTGGCCGGAATATCGATTGATCCCGAATTTCCAGGATACAAGCACTTCATCATAAAGCCATATCTCACGGACAAACTGTATTATGCGCAGGCTGAATACCACTCGGTTTATGGTGACATCAAATCTCAATGGGATAGGAAAAATGACAGACTGAAACTTCATATTGTCATACCGGCAAATACAACAGCTAATATAGAATTACCTGTAAGGGATATCACGGATATAACCGAAGGCAGGACACCAATCTCGGAGCTCAGCGAAATCATCGTAAAAGGCATTACCGACAACAGGGTCATTCTGTATCTTGGATCAGGGACCTATGATTTTGAAGCAAAAATCAATTGATTTGAATTTTCTCTGTGCCATGAGAAGAATTCTTGCATTTTTATCATTCATCCTGTTATTGGTGCGTTTTTTAAATGGACAGGATCATGCGCTGGTAAATACCATGAAAAGTCCCTATGCTCAGTTAAGCGGCGTTGACATGGATAATGTCAAATGGACAAACGGATTCTGGGCGGAAAGGTTTGCCATATGCAGGGATTCGATGGTAACCGGAATGCTCGGGAAATATATGGATCCTGACATCAGTCACGGTTACCGCAATTTTGAGATTGCTGCAGGATTAAAGGAGGGTGAGCACCATGGTCCGCCTTTTCATGACGGGGATTTTTACAAACTTTTTGAGGGACTGGCCATGGTATATGCCGTTACAAAAGATCCGGAGATTGACCGGATAATGGATGAGATCATCACAACCATATTCAAAGCACAGCGTGAAGACGGATATATCCATACACCCGTAATCATTGAAGAACGTAAAACCGGAAAAAAATCTGAATTTGAAAACAGGCTGAACTTCGAAACCTATAACATGGGTCATCTGATGACGGCGGCATGCGTGCATTATCACGCTACCGGCAAAACCACGCTGTTGGATGTCGCAAAAAAAGCAACGGATTTTCTTTATGACTTTTATCAGGAGGCATCTCCAGAGCTGGCACGCAATGCCATCTGCCCGTCGCATTATATGGGTGTGGTGGAAATGTACCGCACAACCCGGGATCCAGGGTATCTTGAACTGGCCAGGAACCTGATTGATATCAGGAGCCTGGTGGAGAACGGTACTGACCACAACCAGGACAGGATACCTTTCAGAAAACAGACAAAGGCTGTCGGTCATGCCGTCCGGGCCAATTACCTGTATGCGGGAGCAGCAGATCTATATGCAGAAACAGGCGATGATTCATTGTTTAATGCATTGGATCTGATATGGCATGATCTTGTTGAGAAAAAGCTCTATGTTACAGGAGGATGCGGTGCATTGTATGATGGCATTTCACCTGATGGCACCACTTATGATCAGTCATCCATCCAGCAGGTGCACCAGGCATACGGGCGGGATTACCAGCTGCCAAATATCACCGCCCATAACGAATCCTGTGCCAATATCGGTAATATTTTTTGGAACTGGCGCATGTTCCTGATCACAGGAGAAGCAAAATACATGGATATCGTTGAACTGACCATGTACAACAGCCTTCTTGCAGGCGTAAGCCTGGACGGAAAGAGGTATTTCTATACAAATCCGCTTTGCGTCAGTGATGATTTGACATACCAGCTGCGCTGGTCAAAGGAGCGTGAGGAGTATATCAGTTACTGCAACTGCTGCCCTCCGAATACAATCCGCACCATTTCCGAGATCCATAATTATGCTTATTCGTTGTCTGATGAAGGACTGTGGGTAAATCTTTACGGTGGTAATACCTTGTCCGCCAGACTCAGCGACGATTCGCCCCTGGTACTCACACAGACAACCGGTTATCCATGGGACGGTAACATAAGTATATTATTTGAGGAGGTCCCGGAACAGGAGCTTTCCGTATTTTTGCGCATCCCCGGATGGTGTGAGAAAGCCGGAATCATGATAAATGACAGACCGGCTTCTTTAATCCCGGCTTCAGGTGAATATGCTGAATTGAGGCGGAAATGGAAAAAGGGAGATCATATTGAATTGAACCTGCCAATGAAAATAAAACTGATTGAAGCCAACCCCCTTGTCGAAGAGACCCGCAACCAGGTTGCAGTCAAACGCGGACCGGTTGTTTACTGCCTTGAATCTGTTGATATTCCTCAGGAAGTTAAGATATTCGATATTTCAATCCCGGCAAACATTCAGCTCGAACCGGTTTCTGATACCATAGCCAGCAGCCAGGTGATGTTTTTGGAAGGTGAAGCCTTATCTTTTAATCATCAATCGTGGAGCAACCGGCTTTACAGGGAAATCAGCTATGAGAAACCTGATTCTCTGCATATCAGGCTTGTCCCATACTATGCATGGGGCAACAGGGGGCATTCGGAGATGACTGTATGGCTGCCTTTAAGGTAGAAAATATGTATCATTATGATTTCAGGCAATGAGAAATCATTTTTAATAAATTAATCCACAGGAAAAAACCATTCACTGTTTGTTTTGTTAATAAAACATCAACTTTTTAAATACATAACTTATGAAAGTACTTTACAAGATCCTGTCAACCATCTTCACAGGTATTCTCTTTATAATGGTTATTAATTCAGCTGCTCAGGAAATTGACAATCCGGGCGGCATGAAAAAATACGCCATTGACAATTGTGTTTCGGAGTTTTCAGCAGATGGCATTATCGAAACTTCTGCCGGTTACCAGTTCTGGTTTGTTGATAAGGACTTCCTGGATGGCAGAACGCTAAAGATGAGCGTTGTAGAACCTTATTCAGCAACACATCAACCTCATAAACATGCTGAAGATGAGTTCTTTTTTGTGCTTGAGGGTACAGCTGAGTTTTACCTGGACGGAGAAACAAAAACTGTCGGAGCTTATGCCAGTTTTTACTGCCCGCCAAACATTGAACATGGAATCAGAAATGCCGGAAACTCAGAACTAAAATATCTTGTTATTAAGAAATATGATTTAAAATAATGCTTGATATATGCTGAAATAATTAATCTGCCGTCATACAATTGTTCAGAAGATTCGGGAAGCTTAGAGGATTCAGGAGATGTACAGGCAAAAATCAAAACAAAACCAATTGTATAAAAACTGAAATGTCGTATCATGTTACAAAAATTCTTTCTGAAGCTGTTCTGCCCATTTACCAATCCGTTCCTTGTTTTGCCGGGGCTGGTTTTCAAAGTCCAGCGCCAGGCCTGCAAATTTGTCTCCCCGCAAAGCCCTTGAGCTTTCAAAATGATAACCTTCAGCAGAGGTTAATCCGACGATCTCGGCTCCCCTGGATTCAAGCAGATCGGCCATGATACCAATACCATCGACAAAATTTTCAGGATAATTTTTCTGATCACCATTGCCAAAAATTGCCATCTTTTTACCTTTCAGATTCATGTCCTCCAGTTCGGGTACGAACTCATCCCAGTAATTAGGCAGTTCGCCGTCAAACCATGTAGGTACCCCGAATATCATATTATCATAGGACAGGACCTGGTCCTTATTAACCGTTTCGGCATTTACTGTCTCAACATTTTCTTTACCAAGAGCTTCTGACAGCATTTTTACTGCCTGACCTGTTTTTGTCGTATTAAAACTGTAAAATATACCGATCTTTTTCATGTTGCAGTATGCGGTTAATATTCGATGATTTGTTTTATGGCTTCCAGAATTTTTTCTGTATTTGGCAATATGGCCTTTTCCAGTATCCTGTTGAAACCCACCGGGGTAAATGCAGCACCCAGCCTTACGGGCGGTCCGTCCAGGTATTCAAATGCTTCATCAGCAATGAAAGCAGCAACCTCGGCTCCAAAGCCTGAAAATACCTTGTCTTCATGAACAACAAGTACCTTGCCTGTTTTACGTACCGATTTCAGTATGGTATCTTTATCCAGTGGTGAAAGTGACCTGAGATCAACCACCTCAATGCTGTATCCTTTTTCCTTTTCATACTGTCCGGCAGCTTCAAGACACATATGTGTGGTATTGCCATAGGTAAAAACTGACAGATCTCTGCCTTCTTTTCTTACCCTTGCCTTTCCAAAGGGAACCTCAAAGTCACCGGGAACGGCGGTTGCCGCGACAGGTGCATTATAAAGTGCCTTTGGCTCAAGAAAAAGGGTCACCCCCTTTGATCTGATGGCAGTTCTTAACAGTCCAGCTGCGTCATCGGCAAAGGACGGGTACACCACCCGCACTCCCGGAAAGGTCGTCAGCGAACCTTCGGTGGATTGCGAATGATACAAACCACCACCGATATAACCACCGGATGCCAGTCTGATGGTAACATTGGGAGAATATTGTCCTTTTGACCGCCAGTACTCGTGGCTGATTTCCACGTACTGTTCCATGGCAGGCCAGAAATAATCCGCAAATTCCGCACCTTCTACAACAACCCTGATCTTCGGATTAAACCGTGACATTCCGTTGGCGGTACCGAGAATATAATCCTCGGCAATGGGAGCATTGAATACCCTTTCTTTGCCAAATTCCTTTTGCATGCCTTTGGTAACATTAAAGATGCCCCCTTTTTCCTTATGCGCTATATCCTGTCCCCATATATAGGTGTCCGGATTCAGCCTGAATTCGGCTTTCAGGGTTTCGTTGATGGCCTCTATCATTTTCTTTTTCGGACCATCTTCATTATGAATTCCTTCAGGATATTTTTCTGCCCGGTATGGTTCAGGAATCACAAAATCATAGATAGAATCAGGATCAGGATCAGGAGCTGCGAGTCCCTTCTTATGTGCCTCTTTCACCTCCGCCCTGATCTCTTCCTCGATCTTGACCAGCTCATCTTCTGTAAACCTGTCATAGCGAAGTAATAAACGCCTGAACTTGGCAACCGGATCATATTCGGCAACATAATTGAGTTCATAATCGTCACGGTATAATTCATGCCTGTCTGAATTCGAATGTGAATGTATGCGCACGCAATTTGCCTGGACAATGACCGGAGTAACATTCTCCAGCACCCATTCTTTTGCTTCTGCCATGGCATTCATCGAATCAAAAACATCTTTTCCGTTGCAATGGATGATCCTCAGGTTTTTAAAACCGGTAAAATTGTTTGCCACTTTCCTGTTGGCTGTCTGGTCTTTTTTAGGAACCGAAATGCCATAACCGTTGTCCTGTATTACAAATATCACAGGGAGCTTTTCATTTGAGGCACCATTGATTGCTTCATAAACATAGCCTTCAGATGCCGAAGATTCTCCCTGGGAACATATCACAACGCCTTTGTGGTTATATGTCTTCATTGCTCTTGCTGTGCCGGCTGCGTGCAAAGCATGATTTCCGGTGTTTGATGAAACATTATGTATATTCCATTCAGGTTTTGCAAAGTGATTGGACATATGCCTGCCCCCGCCTGCAACATCGGTATCTTTGGATATCCCGTTATAGATGATCTCCTCTGAGGTAAGGCCTGCACTGACACATGTAACCAGATCGCGGTAATAAGGAAAGAGATGATCGGTATCCCGGTCAAATGTCTGTCCCATTGCCAGCTGGATTCCTTCATGGCCCGCTGCCGGCGCATGATACGACCATCCGATTGCCTGCTTGAGATAATTGGGCGCACGGTCATCCCATGTACGTCCTCTGATGATCAACCTGTACCAGTGCGCCAGTGTCTTTTTACTGGTCTTCTTTATATGATATTTCTGCTTTACTGCGGTATTTTTCATCACACAATCTCTTTTTTGAAAGCCTTAAACTGATCTATTGATGAATATATATGAATTAAATCGTTCTGTTCATATCAAAGTTCTCAAGCAGTTCCTTTAACCTGTAAAGGAAAGCTCCTGCAAGTGCACCGTCAACAGCCCTGTGATCATAAGATAAAGACAAAATCATTTTATGTCTGATTGCTATCACATCTCCTGTGGGGGTTTCAAGAACAGCCGGCTTTTTTTCTATGGTTCCTGTGGCTAGTATTGCCACCTGTGGCTGGTTAATGACAGGGGTACCTGTCAGATTCCTGAACGTTCCGAAATTTGATATGGTAAATGTTCCTTCCTGGATGTCATCGGGACTGAGTTTATTATTTCTGGCAGCCTCTGCGATCCTGTTAAGCTCGCCGGCAATACCCAGCAGGTTTTTCTGATCGGCATTCTTAATAACCGGAACAATCAGGTTACCCGAAGGCAGGGCAACCGCAATTGCAATATTTATATTTTTACGCAGAATGATTTTATAACCGTCAACCGAAGCATTAACACCCGGAAACTCCTTTAGTGCTTTTGCAGCGGCCTCAATAAAAACAGGCATGAAAGTCAGCTTGATCTTTTCCCTGGAGTAAAAATCATCTTTTACTTTGTCTCTCCAGATGGACAGACTGGTAACATCCGCTTCAATGAAATTGCTGACATGGGGAGAAACCCGTTTTGACATGACCATGTGGTCTGCAATCAGTCTTCTCATCCTGTCCATTTCAATGATTTCATCTCCGGGTTTAACCTGAACCCCGACCCGGGGAGGTTGCGGAGCAGAAACAGAAGGTTCTTTTTCCTGTACGGGTTTTCCGGACTGTTTTTTCTCAATATATGCCAGTATATCCTGCTTGCGTACCCGGCCATTTATTCCGGTTCCTTCGATCTTTTCAAGTTCTGCCAGCGGTATTTTCTCTTTCTCCGCCATACTTCTTACTAATGGCGAATAGAATTTTGAGGCCTTTGAATAGTCCTTCTTCGCAGGAGACTTTTCCTCCTTTACTTCAGCTGTATCCGGGGATTCAGAAGGCTCTTCCGTTTCATTTCCTGCAGCATCACTCTCTGCAGCCTGATCAGCCGTTGCATCACCCTCAGTATTTATAACAGCTATTACTTTGCCAACCGCCACCACATCGTTTTCCTTAAACAACACCTTTTCAACAATACCTTCAACAGGTGACGGGACTTCCGTATCGACCTTGTCGGTGGCAATTTCGAGAACCGGCTCATCTTCTTCGACCTTATCACCTGTTTTCTTAAACCATTTCGTGATGGTGGCCTCCTGTACGCTTTCGCCCATCTTTGGCATTATCAGTTCAAATTTTGACATAATCTTTATAAAGTGTCTTTTTAGTTTTGTGACCGCAAAGATACAAAATTGAGCTTGATTAATAATTCATCTCAATGATGTAAACTGTTAAAGATAAAGATTGTTCATTCCGGTGGCTGGTTTTACAAACCTTATATTGAATTTCTGGTGCCGGAGATAAGACCAGGAATACCTGATGTGCTATAAATATAATCTGTTATAACCAATATTATCTGTTGCGGGCCTATGAATAATGTTAACCTTGAGGTGGTAACCAATAATACACATCCATCTTATTCAGGCAGCTAAAAATCTTCCTCCTCTTCCGCACTGAAAACTGACTTCAGGATCACCGGTTCACCGGCCGGATCTCCGGGATCGTCCTTTACCTTTTGTTTCCCGGACTTAAGATCATAGATCATCGTATCAGGATACCTGACAGCAAATAAAACAGATACAAGACCAAAGGTTTTTGGGCCATGCGGAACAAGCATGACACTCGAATCAAGCCTCAAATCAAGGCACAGTGAGGTAATCATTGAGCTTATCTGATCAGGTCTTTCTGCCGGATACCTGAATATTCTTTCCGCAGGAATATCTTTTAGTAAAGCAGCATTGCCTTCAAGTATTCTCTGAAAATATGCATCCTCATGTTTGAAATATGGAATAAAAGCAAATATGGAGGCCGGATTTAACTCATCTGCCAGTTCTTTCATTATATCATGGTTATTATTCAATCCGGCAACCAGGGCCAGTGGTTTATTTTTAAAGTCCTTTTTATTACCAAAGATCAGGGGTTCATAAGACTTCAGCCTCGAACTCTGAGGCAGGGTGTTTACTTTTTTTGGGGTATATGAAAAATAGATGTTGATACGTTTGGTCTGAAAATCATTTTTCAATAAAAAATGTATAATGGCAGCAATCCAGACTTTGGTCATGCATGAATAATCAACAAGGATGTTCTGGTTCCCGGAAATCCTTCCGCCAAAAATTCTTTGCATGATCCTTTCTATACCTGCTTTTTCATCTGGATCGGCTTTGATTGAATCAAAACCCCGTTTAAGAAATAACTTCTCGTTTTCAAGCCTTGCTTCCCTGCCGGCAGACTCATCATAAGTAATCACAAGATTTTCCGAATTCCCGGTATCTATATTTTCAAGAAGGTATGTACAGCGCTTTTGACAGCCTGATGCAGCTATGAAGTAATCGAATTTTTCTAAACGTAATTCACTTAATTCAACCTGGTAATTATGAACAAGTTCCATATAACAGTCTTAGGTGTAAAAACGATTTAATTTTACGGATTTGTGGTTTTACTGTTCAACAAATTCAGCCAATAAAAAGTATCGATTGATAAAAAGCAATAATGCTATGACAAAACAGTACATTCATCAGCATAAATCAAATTCAGGAATACCTTTTCCAACAGAACTCTTGATTTACAGCCTGATCATCTTTCCAAAACAAATGGTTCCCGGAAGTCCTATCCTTATAAAATATATACCGGGATCAAGGTATTCCGTACTTATGGTATTGACTGATCCGGGATTTTCAATCAGGAGACTCTGAGCCAGTTGTCCTGTCATATTGAATATTTCCACTTTCAGAACGCCATACATATTTGATTTTTCGTCGATACGGATCCTGAGCTCATTGTGGCATGGGTTGGGATACCAATGAATCACCGAAGAAGGATTCACATGATAGTCCGTGCCGGAAGTCTGGGCAGGATATATTTCTTCAAGACCCAGCTCATAATCCAGGTTTCCGTAAAACTGACCCCCTGAAATTGTTATATCATAATAGGCTGCATGAGGCAATCCCGGAACATCAACCATCAAAGTGTAGTAACCGTCAGCAATGCCTGATATGATGAAATCGCCGTTCTCATCTGTATAAACAACTGCAACAACATCTCCACCGCTGTCTTTTTTCCTGCCTACGAGGACTACAGATACCTCTTTGGCCGGTTGCTTAAGGATGGATGAAGCTGATTTAAAATTCGAAATGATGCTGTCGGTTTCAAAGATGTTTCCTCCCAGTCCGCCTGACCCCGGAAGCGGATCAGGCATATTGATGATAATGTCAATGCCTGTAATGGGTTCAGTGGAATTTATCAGAATCTGCGTTGCATCTTCCCATTGGCCTGCACCTGGATAATATGTCGGGGTTGAGGCCGGATAATTTTCCTTTAACGGCCTGGCATAAATAATATAACGGCCGAAAGGTATCCGGTTTAAAAAGTAATAACCCCCGGCATCTATGCGAACGGAATCTGATATGGGTGACCGCTGAAACCTGGTAAATCCGTATAGTTTTACATAACCCTGGGTCACAGCATTACCGTCTGCATCTGTCACACGGCCGGTGATATTTGTGCTGTAAGCATACTTTGCGGTAAAAATCCCTCCTGTAGCTGTGGCAAGCGACAGATCATCAAGTGTGTTGTTATCCCCCTGGAAAACTCCCGATACATATAAGTTCCCAAAATAGTCGACACTTAGTGTATTAATATCCAGCAGGTTGATGGAATCCTTGTTTAAAACAGGTCTGGTAAAACCAATTTCGCCCAGACGGTTAATCTTTGCGATATAATCACCTCCGAATCCCAGTGTATCTTTAATTATGCTGGCGTCGATCTCCGCAATGCCTGTATTGATATCAGCTGTAAAATAAACATTGCTGAACCTGTCATATACAACCGAATTAAACCAGTTTTCCCCGACAGCCGAAGCAGATTTTGACCAGACCGGGATACCTGTCAATCCTTCAAGCCTGGCAAACAGCAGATCAGTGGTACCGGGGTCAACATTTTTGCGCACCAGCGTATTAACCAGCACTTCTTCGCCCTGGAAAATGGTGGCTATATAAACATCTGATATTTCATCAACATGCAGTACCGCTTTTATTCCCTGCATATCCATGGTTTGAAGCTTGGTGTCTATGTTACGGGCCCAGCTGCAAAATCCTTCGGGTTTTATTTGCGCCACAAACAGATCAAAGCCATTCGAGGAATTGACCACCTCCTGATCGACAACCTGGGCAACATCAGAATTATAGACACCTGCAATAAGAATATTCTGGTTGTTATCAACGACCAGCTGCTCGACCATCTCATTCATGGTACCCTGGATTTTTCTCGTCCAGTTAATATTACCGTCCGGTGCAAAATGAGTGACAAAAACATCAATCCCCCCCATGGGATAAAGTGTATCGGCACCCAGATAAAATTCCCTGTATCCGTAAAACTCCCCTGCCACAGTCACTTCATTTGCATTGCTGACCGCAACCTTAAGTCCGGATATGGCGCCGTTATCGCCATTTGCATTATAACCGCATACCGATACCCAGTCGATCAAACCAAATGTGGTGTATTTGGCCAGAAAGAAAAGAGGATCGGTGGTATGGCCTGTAACCCGCTTTAAATTGAAATACGCAGTATCTGCAATGAAATGACCTGTCACAAGTACCTCGCCCATGTCATTCATACAAATATCATTTCCTTTAATAAAGGCATTCATTGTCCCTATTACCTGGACGATCCTGGCCCACATCAACCTGCCTGTTTTGTGAAATTTTGCAATAAACATCTGTTCATTTTCATTTGTAAATGATACAACAGTATTATCTATGCGCAGCCCGGGTGTATTTATCGCAGTTCCGAGAATGGTAATGTCACCCCTGCTGTTTGTGATTACCTTCACCGGATTCAGAACAGTATTCGGAACGGTTCCAGCAATGCTTTTTAACCACATTAAAGCTCCGGTTGAAGTATATTTTGCCAGGTAAAGATTTTCTGAAGGCGCCCCGACGATACCGGTGGTCCCTGTATTTCCGATTGAAAATTCGGTTGTGGTGAACTGCCCGAAAATGACGGTGTTGCCAAGGGTATCTGAAATACTTAAATCAACAGTAGCATCAGTTCCTGTTCTTGCCCAGCGCCATCGAGGCATATCCTGGGTATGTGCATGATCCGGGTATATGAAATGAATCAGTAAAAAGAATAAAGCACATTTGATCAATGGTTTCATGGCAGCGGAATTTTTGTGTATATAATTTCTTAAATAAATAAGCCTGTCATTGGTCTTTCAGGTTCAGACCGAATGATGGTATTAAAATTAAGTCATCGGTAACAGAAAATCAATCTTCAACATGAAAAGTTATCAACCCGGTTAATAAATAGCGGCAGCTTCCTGAATACAGCACTGAAATTATAATCTATCTCTCTTATACCTTTACACCTACTACCATAATGTCATCTATTTGCTGCAAATCCCCCTTCCATTCCTCAATAGTCCTGTCAAGGATTTCTTTTTGCTCAGCAAGGGGCTTGCGGTGAATCGTGAGAAGCAGTTCCTTCAGATTTCCTGATTTGAATTTCTTTTCTTCCGGTCCACCAAACTGATCAGCATATCCGTCAGAAAAAAGATATATCAGGTCATTTTCTTTCAGATCAATATCCTGGCAGGTAAAGGGTTTTTCTGTCCCGACATATATACCGATGGGCATTTTATCACCCTTATATATAACCAGTTCATTATCTCTGAGGAGCCATAACGAATTGTATGCACCTGCAAACTGAAGCTTTTTTTTGCTAAAATCCAAAATACATAAAACCAGGTCCATTCCATCTTTGGTTTCTTCCTGTCTGCCTTTCTGAGACAGGGTTTTTTTGACATTGTTCCTTAACTTGTTTAAAATGTCACAGGCTGACAGTTGATCCTCATTACTGATGATTTCATTCAGCAATGAAACACCCAGCATGCTCATGAATGCTCCGGGAACACCATGTCCTGTGCAGTCAGCAGCCACAAGAATTATTTTCCGGTCTTTTTCGGTGATCCAGTAAAAATCTCCGCTGACTATGTCGCGTGGCTTAAACAGTATAAAATGCTGCGGAAGAAGTTTCTTTAAAAATTCTTCTGTTGGAAGGACTGCAGACTGGATACGCTTTGCATACATGATACTTGAAGTTATTTCCTTGTTTTGAAAAGCGATCTGATCTCTTTGTTTTTCAATTTCGATGGTTCTTTCTTTCACCTTCTGTGCAAGAATTTTTTTATCCTGCTGCAACTTGCGTTCTCTCAACCGGACCACCAGGTATAAAATTGCCAGAACAAGCAGAACCTCTATAACATATGCCAAAGGAGTCTGCCAGAAAGGCGGCTTAATGACAAAGCTGAATGTAACAGGTTCGTCTGTCCAGATACCATCGCTGTTGGCAGCCCGGAGCATAAAGGTATAATTGCCATGCGGTATTTTCCTGAGTGGTTCTGTTGATGTTTTCGTGGTGATTTCAGACCATTGATCATCATATCCTTTCAGCATATACTGGTACCTGTTTTTTTCAGGCAAAGCAAAGTGAATTCCCACATACTCAAAAACCAGGTTACATTTATTATAGGGTAGCACCAATGATTCAGGCAGTCCTGTTATTGAATCGATGCCGGAAGAATAAGAAAAAATGTCTGAGGTATCGTTATAGAACGTGACCCTGGTGATATAAGTCTCAGGTTTGATGTCAGAGATTGTATCCAGTTTATGATTATACTTCACAAGGCCGTCACCTGTGCCAATCCAGACATTATTTTGCCGGTCGATTGATACAGACCGCACGTAAGTTTCAAGCGGAATAAATCCTTCTGTATCACCATAGTATGTTACCGTATAGGTCTCAAGATCCATCTTGTTCAATCCATTGCCATGACCTATCCACAACTGACTGGTATGATCCACCCCGACAAACAGAATCGAATTGGAAGCCAGTCCGTTACTGGTGGTAAAACTGGTGATGTCCTTTAATCCGTTATCCCAGGTAATTCTGTTTAATCCGTTTTCAGTGGCCACCCATATGCGATTGTCATCATCGGTGCAAATATCGTTACAGGCATTATTTGAGAGACCTTTTGTATTATCCAGTATGTTGAATTTTTCGCCATCAAATATGGCCACGCCATCGGACGTTGCAATCCAGATATTCCCATTCCTGTCAATGGCCAATGCTCTTGTCTGGTCACTTGGCAAACCATCATTAACTGTATAGTTAACAAACCGGTTGCCGGAATAACGGCAAAGACCAAAGCTATGGGCAATCCAGAGATCATTGCTGAAGTCTTCAAGAATATCTAATGCAAAATTATTTGCCTCACCCTCTGTATACCAGATGGTATCCCTTATCAAATCAAACCGGCCATTTGAATACCTTGTTAATCCCAGATAGGTCCCCAACCAGATATTATCTTCTTTATCTTCATAGATACTGAAAATGTCGGGTGAAAACGGATTTTTAATATCATAATTAATGATGGTATTATTAACCGGATCCAGCCGTGCTAAACCATTATAGGTCCCAATCCATATTTTACCTTTCGTATCAGCAAGTATAGTAAGTATTTCCTTTTGAGGTAATCCGAATTCTTCTGTATAAATCTCAAATGGTTTTTTACCGTATTTTGATATACCGCTGATGGTAGCAAACCAGACATTGCCTTCATTATCCACTTCAATTGCATTGACTGAATTATCCGGCAGATTATTCAACGTCTTGAGATACTGTAATGATTCATCTTCAACCAGGTAGATGCCTTCTCTAAAAGCAATCATCCATATCCTGTTGCTCCTGTCTGGTATGATATCTGTAATTATCTGTCCTTCAGTATTTTCAATCAGTTTAAACTCATTGCTTCTCAGGTCCAGTTTGAAAGCGCCGTTCCCATAGGTTCCGAACCACATATTTCCTTTAGTATCAAATGCCGCACTCAGAATGATATCAGAAAACGGATTGGGTATCATATCCGTATTGCCTGATTCTTCAATATACTTATAAATTCCCCCTCCCTGGGTACCAATCCATATATTATTTTCATCATCCTGCGTAATGCTCCGGATAATCTCGTTTTCAAGACCAATCCTTATGATCCTGCTTTTACTGCCGGAAACTGAAAAAACAATATATCCTCCTCTTGTACCAAACCAGATACGGTTATCTTTATCTGTATGATGGCACAGGACAAAGTGATTATTAAGACCGGTCGATTTGGAATGGTTCACCACCGAATCTCCATATATTCTTGATATTCCGCTGGAATTATCCTGGATTGATGTAGCCCATATCCCGCCTTCCGGATCTTCAAAAATGATATCAATCTCATCGTTGCATAAACCTTCCTCTTTAAAAAAATTGGTGAAATCATAATTGTTATATCTGGATAAACCGCCACCATGGGTTCCAAACCAGACATAACCTTTACTGTCGGAATAAATGCACCGGACATCATTTGAAGGCAAGCCTTTATCAATTCCGAAATTCTCAAACCTGTACCCATCAAATCTCGCTACACCAAGTTGTGTGGCAAACCACATGAAACCTTTATTATCCTGTTCAATATCCCATACAAAATCAGATGGCAGTCCGTCGTTGATATTATAATTATCAAGAGGAAGTTTCTGGGAATAAAGTAATTGTAGGTTAAAAAAGAGGTTAATAATTGCAACTACCGTAACTGCTCTCATTGAATAAGGGATTGGTCAGATTGTAAATTTAACAAATTATGTTTTCGGTTTGAAATAAAACTTAACGAAATAGATCAGAAGATGTAAACCAATAGCTAATCAAAATAAAAACCTGTTTCATCATTCGAATCAAATTATTGATCATGGTTATTATATTGTTAGTCAATACATTATGTTTGACGAAAGCTCAGACCTTTAAAGGGAAAAAAGCCGCTAATAGCTGTTTTTTTCAAGAAATGTCATTTCTGTAAAACAGGAATCAGGTTTTCAGTCTGATATCCCCGCCGGGCAGCCTTTTCAACCAGCATATCATAAATATGATCAGGTAATTCCGGATTGCGGGACAGAATCCACAGATATTTGTCAGACGAACTGCCCACGAGGGCATATTGATAATCTGCTTCATCCAGTTCAAGGATATAGTAATCAGCATAAAAGAACAGAAAAAAAGACACTTTAAGCTTTCCGGCTTCTTCGGGATCTGGAATTTTCGCTTTTCCCCTTGCCTGTTTTGATTTGCCATCAAGTGCTCCTACATATCCCTGGTTCAGGACATCTATTTTGCCGTTTTTGCGCAGCGTATAGTTTGCAGTGACGCCAACGAGGTCTTTTTCAAAGGAATTAGGAAACCTGGCTATCTCATACCATTTGCCGACATATCTGTTAATATCGACGTGCTTTACTGTTGTAGTATCAATCTTTCCCATTTGTTCACTGGTTTTACAACTTAAGATTGCAAAAGGCAATATCAGAAAAATTATGATAATATTCTTCATTTGACAATTATTATAACTGGTTAGTAATAGCTCGATCCGTCCCAGCAATGTGTACAGAGTTTTTCCTTCGGCAAACCAATGGCATCGACCAGGTCATTGAGTCTTTGATAATCAAGGCTGGTGAAGCCCAGGTTCTTCCTGATCTGTTCAACCATCAACCTGTATTTGCCGTTTTTAGTATCAGAATAATCTTTCATATCGACCTCATCCTTATTTTCAATTTGTCTTACAGCTTTTCTCGAGGCGAGATCAAAAGGAGAGCTGGAACGGCTGAAATTCAGAAACTCACAGGGATAGGTCAGCGGGGGACATGCTATGCGCATATGAACCTCCCTGAGCCCGGCAGCATATAAATCCCTGACAGTGTCTTTCAGCTGGGTGCCTCTGACAATTGAATCATCCAGAAAAATTCCGCTCTTGCCTTTTATCAATGCTGTATTCGGGATAAGTTTCATCTTAGCCACCAGGTCGCGCATCTGCTGACTTTGGGGCATAAAGCTTCGCGGCCATGTGGGTGTATATTTCGTATATGGTCTTTTTAACGGAATTCTTCTTTCGTTACTGTAACCCAATGCATGGCCCATACCGGAATCAGGAATACCTGCCACAAAATCTGCATTCACCGTGTCTCTTTTTGCAAGTGCTGCCCCGCAATTATAACGGCATTCATCGACATTCTTTCCTTCGTAAAAAGAGGGAGGATATCCGAAGTAGACCCATAAAAAAGCGCAGATTTGCATTTTTTCACCGGGTTTGCGCAATTGCTCGTATCCGTCTGCCGTAACACGTATGACTTCTCCGGGGCCAAGAAACTTCTCAACTGCATAACCAAGATTTGAAAAGGCGCACGACTCAAAAGTAACAGCAAATGATCCTTCCTTTTTCCCGGCGATCACAGGAGTTCTTCCAAGCTTATCACGTGCAGCGACGATGCTGTCTTTTGTCAGGACAAGAATGGAACATGAACCTTTGATACTATTGAATACGTGCTCAATACCGGAAGCAATATCCTCTCCTTCAGCGATCAGCATTGCAACCAGTTCAGTCGGATTAACGCCTCCCTGGCTCATCTCTGAGAAGGTACGGCGTTGCTTCATAAAACGATGTTCCAGTTCATCTATGTTGGCTATTTTACTTACCGTTGCAACAGCAAACCTTCCGATGTGAGATGTTACAAGAATGGGTTGTGCCTCGGTATCACTGATAACACCGATACCTGCATTGCCCTCAAAACCCGGCAAATCATTTTCAAATTTACTTCTGAAGTAGCCATCTTCGATGTTATGTATTGCCCGCTGAAATCCGCCTGCCGAAGAATAGTATGCAAGGCCTGCTCTTTTTGTCCCCAGGTGTGAATGATAATCCGTACCATAAAATACATCAAACACACAACTGCTTTTTGAAATACTGCCAAAAAAACCGCTCATAGGATAATATATAGTAGTGCCACAATAAATGTAACTGAATTATTTAAAACTGAAGAAAAAGTGCCTGAAAAAAATATTATTTTTTTTAAACACATCATTGTTGATTTACAGGCCAGGCTGTCAAACCAACCTGAAACACAGTAAGCTGCATCAATAAAAACTCATCAGAATCTCCGGCTATGACACACTACCGTTTACCGGTTGCAAGTCACCGATCTAATCACCCCGTTAACCGAAAAAGTTTTAAACGGCATCTTTTGAAATTGTATCTTTGGTGTATAATTTAAAAAAATGAAAACAATGAACTGGACTATCTTATTCGGAGCTTTGCTGGTATTATTCGGACTGAGCCTTATTCTGAAAGTGATCTTTAACATAGACGTACCGGTTATCAGGGTTGTTATTGCCTTATTTCTGATATACCTGGGGATCAGATTATTCATAGGAAGGGACTTCAGCCTGATATCCCGCAATAAAAACGAGAATATCATTGTCTTCGGACAAAGAACAATCAGCCGGATAGAGGATGGCATGGAATATAATGTGGTATTTGGCAAAGGCATACTCGATCTTCGTAATACGCATCCTTCTGACAGTCATGATATTTTCATCAGGTTAAATACTGTCTTCGGAAGCAGTGATGTGCTTTATAATGATACCATTCCCCTTAAAATAAAATCCACATCGGCTTTTGGGGGAACCAGGCTTCCAAACGGGAATACCGAGGCATTTGGCACCTACGAATTCATTACCGGTGATTCGGCAAACAGGCCTTATATCATCCTGGAGACCAACACCGTATTTGGAGGGACTCTGTTCAGAAAGATGTAAACTTCATTCAGATTCGTTTTTAATAAGCACCAGTTGTACCTTATCTGCTTTTGCGATCTGTTTATAATATTCGACCATATTGTCGTATTCGTTTTCAGGAAATATCCCGGGATTATTCTCACTTCTCCGTATATAAAATATCTCTTTCCCTTCCTGCAGTACTTTTGCGTAATATTTACCAAAAACTGATTCGGTTTTGTATTCATCAGGGATAAACTCAATCCTGAAACCGTCAGGTATGACATAGTTGATTGTATCAACTCTGATATAGCCTCTTTTAAAGTAAATATCCCTTTTTCTTTCTTTCAGTTTACGGGGAACATAAATTTCCCTGTCCATCATTTTTAACGGAATAAAAATCCGGTCGCTGGTTCTCGTACAATAATTTGGCAAATCAATCTCCTGTGTAATGACTGCAAAGGGATACCGGTCTCCCCCCTGCTGGTATGAGTAACTTCTGATAATGAAATCAGGAATTTCAACATTATCATAAAGCCATCTTTTTTGCTGATCAGCACCTTCAATCAGAAAATCGTCCACCTCATCATAATACAGTGAACGGAATATCAGCTGCTGGTTTGCAAACGCATTACCATCAGGAAGAATATGAATCCTGCTTTTGTGAATGAAAAGATTGGAATCTTTGGGATATGCGGGTGTCTTAACTATCTTTCCTCCATCTTCATTGATCAGATGGGCATACCGGTCATCCGTGCTGGTGCTTAAATAACCAAAAGGACAAAACTGATCAGTACATTCCAGCCAGATTGTGTCATTTTCCAATGGTACACAAACAATAATATGGTTTGTCTGCTGGCTGGGAAAATCAATAACCATATCAGTCTCATTTCTTCCGGCAATTATAGCAGTGTAATAACTCTTTATTCCGACTGCCTTCAGAAGAGAAACAGTATAATTTGAAAGGGCTTTGCAATCACCATATCCGACCTCATCAACAACTTTAGCAGGAAAAGGTTTCCAGCCTCCAATACCTAAAGAGATACTTACGTACCTTGTTTTTTTCTGAACATAAGAATATATTTCTTTGACCTTCTCGATATCATTACTGCAGTGTTTCACCAGATCCCGCATCTTCAGTATTGTATGTTCAGGCAATTCATCTGAACCCTTTAACAGATTGTAATTCCAGCGTCCCAGGTTTTTCCAGCTATCCATATATCCTGAATAGCCCTCTATTTCAAATTCATTGGCTCCAATCAGTATATGAGGCACCAGACTCGTAACCGGAAGGCTGTATGGCTCTTCTTCAATTGCAGCAAGATTACTGCATTCCCATATGTAACGGATGCCTTGCTTAATATCCATCGTTTCAGGAGTCATATCAATATTTACATT
This sequence comes from Bacteroidales bacterium, assembly GCA_016933335.1. Lineage (GTDB taxonomy): Bacteria > Bacteroidota > Bacteroidia > Bacteroidales > UBA10428 > JAFGPL01. The sequence continues at coordinate 32,602 of JAFGBD010000030.1, forward strand.
CTTATACCTCAAGCCCAGTTTCTCAGGAACGTCCACACTGTATTTTGAATTTTGGACTGAGACCCTGTAACCCGGTATAAAGTAACAGTCCGGGTAAAATAACAATCCTTCGATTGTCTTCTCACATTCATATTCAACGGTATAAGGATATTCCGCTGAGAATGCCCTGTATACTTTCATCCTGGTGTCATCATATAAAGAATATCCGCTAACGGCACTCATGTCATCAAAATCGTTGGAATGAATAGTAGAAATGCACTTACCTGCAGCATTATACACCTTTCCGGCTAAAAAGGAGATTTTATCAGATTTGTTGTAATACGTAACAAATACTGAACGAGAATCAGCATTTTTATTCAGGATGGTTACAACATTTCTTGATTTAAACACAGCCTTCCCTGCAGACAGCACTTCCAGGCGGCCCTCAGCGATCCTGATAACTGCATCTGCATTTTCCACCAGCTCCTCCGGAATGTCAGAAAAAGAATATTCAAGTTCGCCGGCATCAGTTATATATGCACATAGAATGAATAAAAGGACTATCAACAGACGTGTTTTCATTTCAATTGATTTTCTTAAGTACAATCTGTTCTGCCTGTTTAGCGACCAGATTCTCATAAAATTGCTTCAGGGCAGGATATTCATTGTATGAAAAAACGGTTTTATTGATTTTCAGGCCATAGATTAACCTGATTTTATTCCTGTCATGGTTAATGGTATAGGTAAATATCAATGTTTTTTCCGGCAGGCTGTAACTAATGCTTTTCGGTATCTCAGTTACATTATAATTCTCTGGAATGGTATAGTTTATGATATACTTACTGTCTCTTGGATAAATGTAATCAACCGGGTATTTTCTAACATCCAGTTTATAGGGATTTGAATCCTTTCTTCCAAGTATAACAGGATTAAAATATATCAGGTCTCCTGCTCCTGTAATCTGTTGAGAAAAGTCTGCGCAGTATTTAAAACCCAATGGTTTGTTTATTGAGTCTTTGTCAACCACTTCAAACCCGCTTATTTCAATACCTTTTTTAGCCTGTTCAAACTTGCTGATATAATCATTAACAGAAGGCTCCTTGCTGATGCAATCCCGCTTCTCATAAGCTGAATAGGCTTTATGTGATTCCTCGACAAGGGCCTTTAGGCTACCATCTGCTGACAGCTCCGCCTGCACATAGCAGACTGATGCATGGACCTGGTTGCTGCCCAGATCAACCCAGTCAGTATAATTCTCACTAATGATTCTGCCCTGTCCGTTCAGACATCTCTCAGGAAGCATATTAAAGGGACAGTTCCTATCCGTTGCATCAAGCAGTATCATTTCATTATTCATTTTAACACAGGCTATGACATAGTTGAATTTGGACAACATGACCTGACCGGGCATGATAATACCTCTTGACCTGATGCTTAAGATAACAGGTTTTGCGTCGAGATTCAACCGGCGAAGCAATGCTACAAGCAAAAGATTAATTTCAGCACAATTACCTACGCCGTCGTTATAGGCTGATCTGATATTCTTTTTTGCATATAATCTTGAATAGCCGTTCCATTTCATTTTTGATTTAATTGATTCATAGGCACTCATTGCCATTTTCAATTCACTGCTTTCCGCTGCCTTAATGCTTTCAGCCAGGTCACTGAGAAAACCGGTACCTTTGAGCTGCATGCCGAATTTTTCACTTTCTATCAATGTTTTATTTATACTTTCCCATGTATTACTGAAGTCTTTTTTCAGCCCAGACTGCGGAACATAGCTCATCAATTCGAATTCCACAGAAGTTAAATAATTCTGAATGCTATTCATATCGGGTTCAGAAATAAAGGCCGGTATTTCCTTGGCCTGATAGTTCTGAACTGAAACTATCCTTTCAAATTCATAAGTGCCACCGCTTGTCCTGCCTCCGATAGCATTAGCATCGATTTGTGAAGAATAGTTGTAGGAGAAGGTCCGTTTCTGATAGTCCTGGCTTCTTGTAAAAGTTTCATAACCTTTCGACTGTTCATTGAATTTGAATTCCTCCGGGATCTCGATGGTATACTGACTTTCAACCACCGGAATCCCATATTGAAACTGCCAAGGGTCAGGCTGCCAGTAAAAATCAGATACAACGGTATATGTATATTCAAGCACCGATCCTGGTTTTACGTCGGGAAAGGTAAATTTACGTGATGTGTAAAAATCATCAATTTCTTCAGTAAATACAGCATCATTGGAGATCTTTGCCTTTTCAATTTTACCACTACTGAGATTATTGGTAAATCCTTTTAATGCAATCAATTCTTCTTTGTTCGATCCGCTGGAATAAAGCAAAACCTCTCCATCCGCCCAATCCATTCCGGTCTGTTTTAATATCTTAATTCTTCTGTGGATCTTTGTTTGCAGCTGCCATCCTTTATCTTCAGTAAATATAAAGTTTGAATATCCTTCATCACCAAGGATTACCGCACTGGCATTGGTATCTTTCTCATAAACCATCATTTCAAGGTCTTCCATGGGAATTTTACCGAATTTCATGATGGCTTTCTGAGGGTATAAAACTGGTTGAATAAGCATCAGATGGCTGCACAGGACAGATACCCTGATTAAATTTAAATTAACTGTTTTCATAATAAATGTTTTAATTAGTGCTGTTTATGATTCTACCTGGATATTTCCAATATCAATCATACGGCAAATCTATGAATCAGGCTGTAATATCTGTAAAAAACAAGTAAAAGTTATCCACAATGAATATGTAATATCTTAAAACAACCAGTGGAGTAATTATTGTATTTGGTTGTATCACGGGGAAGGTTAAGAGAAGTCTGCTAAAAAAACAACCCGATACTGAATATCAACTGGCTTGAGCGCTGATCAAAATCAAAGGTCTGGTTCATGAACGTCAGCTTGTCTCCGAATTTACTAAACTTGCCTTCATATTTCAGATCGAGAGAAATATTGGGAAAATCAAGCCCCACTCCTGCCTGATAGCCAAATGTCAGGGATTTGAATTTCTGCTCATAATTGCTGATATCAACCAGTTCTGTTTTGCTGCCCAATATTGCCGTCCCCACAGGCCCTGCCTCAACCTTGAACGACTTTATCATGACTCCCAGCATGACGGGGAGATCCATCCGGTATACCCACTGCTCTGCAAATCCTTCGGTTGAAGAGGATTGTTCATCTTTTAACAAAACTTCATTTTTATTGGATGTAAATAGCAGTTCAGGCTGGACAAAAACATTAAAGAGCCTTATTTGAGAGATAATTCCAACATGATACCCAAGATTGGCTTTTGTGGGTATTGTGAGTCTCAATGTATTGTTTTCCAAAAGAATATCATCTGCTTTAACATAATGCCAGTTAACGCCTCCCCTTATGCCAAATCTTAACTGCGAATAGCCTGTTGCTGCAATAAAACCAAGAATCAGGGCGGTGAGAATAATCTTCTTCATAAGATCAGAATTTGGATGGTTTATTAATTGTACATTCCTTTGCGTAAAACTAAAAAAAAATGAACATTTGGCAATAGACTTAGTTATTTAAATTAGCCTGAATAATATGTAAACGTTTTATATGGAACATTTATTTCTGAGAATCCGGATCATCCTCATTTCTTTTACAGTCATCACAGATCTTTTATTCTATTTTCTTCTGCTTTATCTATTACCTGACGGGTTTTTTCTTTCACCATTGTATTTAAACCTGGTCTTCTGGTCGGTTCCCCTGGTTCTTATTGTCATGATCCTGTCTTTCAAATTTGACCCATCCAGAAGAGAAATCCGCATCCTGGCCAGGTTATACAGAATCAGTGGTTTTTTCATGACCATTTATATTCCGAAAATAGTATTACTGGCTTTTCACCTGATCAATATTTTATTTAACATGCTGGCAAAGGGCACTGAACTGATTATAAACGTCATATTAGCCGATCCTGTTGCATTCCGCACCTTTCCCTGTATCACCTATGCCGGAATAGTATCTGCTGTCATCCTTTTTATACTGCTGGCTTATGGTACGCTCATTGGCAGGTTTTCCTTTAAAACAGAAAAGATCGCACTTGGTTTTAAAAACCTTCCGGCATCTTTTGACAACTTCAGGATAGTGCATATTTCGGATATTCATCTGGGCAGCTGGTACAGAAAAGAGAAAAAGATGGAAAAAGCCGTCGGTCTTATTAACAGCCTGGCACCTGATCTCATTCTGTTTACGGGAGATCTTGTCAATAACTTCAGTGAAGAAACAAACGGGTGGTCTGATATTCTTCGAAAAGCCAGTGCCAGATACGGTAAGTATTCTGTTCTGGGGAATCATGATTACGGAGATTACTGGGAATGGAAGAGCGAGAAAGAAAAGCAGGAAAACATGCAGCTTCTTTACAGTGCCCATAAAAAAATGGATTTCAAGCTGTTGCTTAACAAGGCAGAAACGATCGGCATCAACGGCCACGAAATCGGTATCATTGGTGTTGAAAACTGAGGAAAGCCACCTTTTAAACAATATGGAAATCTAAGAAAAGCACTTGCTGATATAAAGCCTGTGCCGTTTAAAATACTGCTCTCGCATGATCCTTCGCACTGGCAGGCGGAAGTTCATAAAAAAACAGATATTAACCTTACCTTATCAGGACATACGCATGCCATGCAGTTTGGATTTAGAATAGGCAAGTATCAATGGAGCCCGGTTAAATATTTATATAAAATGTGGTCGGGATTATACGGAAATAACGGACACTATCTTTATGTCAACAGAGGTCTCGGATCACTGGGATTTCCGGGAAGAATCGGTATGCGGCCTGAGATAACCCTGATCACCCTGTCATCATCAGGAGAATGAATTGAATTAAAAGCAAAGGTTACGGCAGGCATTGTGAAGATTATTCCGGTTGTCAGCAGGCAGACGGGAATTGCTGAACCTTCCAAACCACCGGTTAATTCATTCAAGCCGAAAGGCGTCAGCATCTCTGTGAGCCGGAAAATCATTTCTCAGCTTCACTAAATCCGGCAGAGAGAGCTCTGATAAAATGATACATTCGGAATCAGCTGTTACTTTATTCAATATCTCACCTTTCCCGTTAACAATCATGCTTTCACCTGCATAATATATTCCCTTTTCGTCTCTTCCTACACGATTTACTCCAATGCAGTAAGACAGGTTTTCAACAGCCCTTGCCCTGAGAAGGGTCTTCCAGACATCACGTCTTGGTTCAGGCCAGTTGGCAACATATATCAGCACTTCATAATCGCTACGGTTACGGCTCCACACAGGAAATCTTAAATCATAGCAGATCTGGGGACATATCCTCCATTCACCTGTTTGAAAGATCTTTCTTTCACATCCAGCCTGGTAATGTGATTCTTCATTCCCCATACTGAACAGGTGCCGTTTATCGTAATACCGGACCTCTCCCTGAGGATCAACAAGCAAAAAACGGTTAAAGTATCTGTGGTTTTCTTCAATAATCAGGCTGCCTGCCATCAAAGCATCCATATCCACGGCCATTTGTCTCAGCCATGAAACGGATTCTCCGGTCATTTGTTCTGCATGCTGTTCCGGATTAACTGAAAAACCCGTGGCAAACGTTTCCGGAAAAACGATCAAATCAGGATGGACAGTCATTCCCTTCAGCATATCCCGATATCTATTCAGATTTGCACCGGCATCTTCAAAGAGAATGTCTGCCTGTATCACTGCAAGCTTAAAAAAACCATTCATGCTTACCGGTATTTGTATTATTGAAAACAGGCATTATCCTGAAATGTCAGGTATCAAAAAATCAGCATGGTCTGAGGTTAAAATCGTCAGTAAAACATTGTATCAGTGATTCAACTTCTTTCCGGACCCTTAACAATATTTCAGGAAGGCTTTCAAGGTTTTCAAGATTTTTGGCCTTTTCTTCAATATCGATCAAATCTCTTTCAAGGTCCTTAACACCAAGGAATGTAATACCGGGAATAAATCTGTGGGCTTCCCTGCTCAGCGCTTCATATTTCTTTTGATTTAAAAAGATTTCCATTTTATTCACTATCCCGGGTGCGATGTTCCTGAATGTTTCAAGCATATCAATAATAAATGCCTGGTCCTCATTGGATACTTTTTTTAAAAAACTCAGATCATACTTTTTTTCAGACATATTTATTTATATAAACATAACTCATCTGGCATATTTGTGATCGTTTTGCTTATACCAGGCTGCAATGATCCGCTTAAAATCCCTGATGGCCCGTAACTCTAATCAGCAATAGAATCACCTTATCAACGGCTCAAATATAACATTAATCTGATATAAAAAAAGCATTTTCATAAATGGTTATTCATGAAAAGAATAAAATGATGATTTGGCCTAAATTTTGCATTATGGTCAATAAATGCTAAATTCGCAAACTTGAATTTTTAACATAAAAACAGGGAATTATGGGATTGATATTGAAATCGGTTGTTGAAAAGTTTCTTTTAGCCGTTATCTTACTGCAATTAACAGCGGGGACCAGTGCACAGTCCTATTTGCAAAATCCGAAATACGGCGATGATGAGGAAGCGAGAAGGGAATGTGCCAGTAACCTGTCGACAATGGCAGAATTTGTAAAGATTAACATGTATGAATATGCTTACGATTCATGGAAAAAATGCTACATGCTTTGTCCCGGTGCAAGCAAGAACATTTATATTTATGGTGCCAGAATTTTAAAAGGCAGGATCGAGAAGTCAGAGAGTCCGGAAGAAGCAGACAGGTGGATCGATACACTTATGCAGATGTACGATAAGCGAATGGAATATTTCAAGCAGGAATACTATGTTCTGGGACTTAAAGGGATTGATCTGCTTAAGTATAAACCGGACTCTATCCAGAGAGGCTATGAATATCTGAAAAGGTCGGTGGAACTTGGAAAAGCAAAGTCAGAAGAAGCAGTTTGTGTCACGCTCATGCAGGCGTCAAATATTCTGTTCAAAAGCAACCTGGAGGATGCCCGTGACTTAGTCAACGACTATCTGCTCATTGCCGACCTCTTAAACTCAAAGTTTCTTTCAACAAATGAACCTGGATGCCAGTCCGCCTTAAATAATGTTGAAAACATTTTTGCTGAGAGCGGAGCGGCAGATTGCGATGCATTAATATCCATATTTACTCCCAAATACAAGAATTCTCCCGATGACATTAATCTTCTTAAGAATATGACCAATCTGCTGGACCGGACAGGCTGCAATGAATCGAAACTTTTTGCCGAAGCATCTGAATCGCTCTATAAGCTTGAACCGTCAGCCAAGGCTGCTTATCTTGTTGGTGTCATATTCGAAAAAAAAGGTGATTTTGCCAAGTCAAAACAATATTTCAGCAAGGCTGTTGAGCAGGAAACCAATCCTGAAGACAAAGCAAATTACCTTTATAAACTGGGATATATCAACTTCAGGATGGAAAACTATCCGGAAACAAGAAAAAATGCGCTGGAAGCCATCAAATACAAGCCTGATTTTGGTGATGCCTATATTCTTATCGGCAGTGCATATGCTGCCAGCAGTTCATCATGCGGGACCGATCAGTTTGAAAAGGATGCTGTATACTGGGCCGCGGTTGATATGTTCATCAAAGCAAAGTCTGTTGATCCGGGTATTTCGGACAAGGCAAATGAACAGATTAACAGGTATTCCGCAGCATTCCCGAATAATGAGGAGGCATTTTTCAGAGGATTTACTGACGGGCAGGAGTATACGGTTGGCTGCTGGATCAACGAAAAAACAACAGTCAGAACCAGAAAGAACTAAAAAACATCAATAAAACCTGAAAGACCATCCTCAGCGGGGATGGTTTTTTATTTTAAAGCAACAAAAATGAAAAATTCCCGTGGTTTTGCCAGCGACAATAACTCGGGTATCCATCCTGATATCCTTGCAGCAATTGAAAAGGCCAATGCCGGTCATGTCATTGCCTATGGCGATGATCTGTATACAGAAAATGCAAAAAAAATCATCAGGCAGCACTTCGGCGAATGTGATGTCTTCTTCGTGCTTACCGGAACAGGGGCTAATGTCATGGGGCTCTCGGCTCTCACAAGTCCTTTTCATTCAGTTATTTGCGCAGAATCGGCACATATCTACGTGGATGAGTGCGGTGCACCTGAAAGATTCTGCGGCTGCAAACTTCTGCCGGTGGAGACAAAGGACGGAAAGCTGACACCTGTTTCTGTGGCCGGGCATATACATGGATTCGGTTTTGAGCATCATTCACAACCCAAAATAATATCCATCAGCCAGTCCTCAGAACTTGGTACTGTTTATACTCCTGAAGAAATCCGCAGGCTTGCTGATTATGCACATGATTACAATATGTTCCTGCATATGGATGGTGCCCGGCTGTCAAATGCAGTGGTCAGTGTTGGTACTGATTTTAAGTCGGTTACAAAGGATGCCGGGGTCGATATTCTTTCTTTCGGCGGAACAAAGAATGGTATGTTGTTTGCTGAATCAGTGATATTCTTTAGAAAGGGCTTGTCTGATAATTTCAAATATATCAGAAAACAAAGCATGCAACTGGCATCTAAAATGAGATTTATCTCCGTGCAGTTTGAAGCTTATCTGTCAAATGATCTGTGGAAAAGAAATGCGGCACATGCCAACCGCATGGCTCAAATGCTTTCTGATGAAGTATCAAAGATAAATGGAATTACAATCACGCAGAGAACAGAATCAAACGCGGTTTTTGCCATTCTGCCTGAAGAATCTGTCACACGCCTGCAGCAGGAGTGCTTTTTCTATGTATGGGATGAAAAAAAATCGGAAGTAAGATGGATGACATCCTTCGACACCACAGAAGAGGATATCATGAAATTTATCAGCCTGCTGAAAAAAAATGTCTGAGGCTTGTTCCAATAATTGCCTATTTTTACGTAAATTAAACAATAACAAAAGCTATTGATATTTGGCGAAAGATCTAAAGATGGTAAGAGGTTTAAAACTGCTGGCTGCTTTAATCGCTGTTATCTTTTCATTTAACAGGGTCCATTCTCAGGATGTCGATCGCACTTCACATAATGTATTATATATCAACTCATACGAACCCACCTATCCATGGGCTGACAGTGTTACTGCAGGTATCCAGGGTACCTTTTCACATCGAGGAGATATCCAGTTGTTTATTGAATACCTCGATGCAAAGCGTTTCGGAAGGGATAATTTCAACGGCCTGTACAGGCTCTGGGAAAAAAAATACCGCCATATAGCGTTCGATGTTGCAATTGCCAGTGATAACGATGCACTTGATTTCCTGTTAGAATACGGAGACAGCCTTATTCCGGAAATACCTGTTGCTTTTTGCGGAATCAATAATCCCGAAGACTATCAGCTTGAAAATACCCGTTTTTACGGTATAAAAGAGGGAGTAGACCAGGATTCCGTGATACAGCTTATCCTGAGAATAATACCGGGAGTTGATGAGCTTTATTTCATAGCAGACAGCAGTACAACCAGTCTGGTTAATATCAATTACATCAAAGAACTTGAATTGAGATACCGTGATCGTTTGCAGTTTGTATATGTCAGTCATATTTCGGTTGATTCACTCCTGCATGTGGTATCGCGGTTTGAAAAAGGCAATGCAATTGCCCTGATTAACTATTTTCAGGACGAGGAAGGAAATCCTGTTAATTTCAATAACCTTGTGCAGGAAATTGCTGCAAAAACCCCTGTTCCTGTTTTTCTGGACAGTGAAGCATTGCTTGGCAGAGGTATTCTGGGTGGTATCATCAACAACGGCTCAGCTCATGGCAGAGAAGTAGCAAATCTTGCCCTTCGGTTTATAGACGAAAAGAATTACATACCCGCAGACAGAATAGCTCTTCCGATGGATAACTACTATTTTGATCATGATATTCTTGAAAGATTCAACATACCTTTGAAACTGCTTCCTGATGATTCAATTGTTGTTAACAGGCCTCAGACTGTCCTCATCAGATATTTAAGGTACTTCGTTGTATTGCTCGGCATTATCAGTTTCCTGCTGTTTGTGGTTCTTTTGTTGTTTTTCAATGTCAGGCGCCGCAAGAAAGCTGAATTTCTGGTAAAGCAAAAACTGATTGAAATTGAAAACCAGAATGTCAAGCTTGAAAAAGCCAACCAGCTGGTAAATGACATGAACGATAAGCTTGAAGAGACTAACAGGAATCTATCCAGAACAAATGAAGAGCTGATCCTGGCAAAGGAAAAATCAGAAGAATCAGACAGGTTAAAATCTGCTTTTCTTGCAAATATGTCGCATGAGATCCGCACTCCGCTTAATGCCGTTACAGGATTTTCATCGCTGCTCGCTGATCCGTCAACAACCGCAGAGGAACAGAAACAGTTTATACGCATAATCAACAGCAACACAGATCAGCTCATCAGGATTATAGATGACATACTGGATTTGTCTAAAATTGAAGCCCGTCAGTTAAAAATACTGATCGAAGAATTTTCTCCTGAAGAAGTTATTTGCAGCATTGTTGATTCTTTCAGGAAGAATAACACCAGTCCCATGACTGATATCAGGATCTCACCCTCTTTGATAAACAGCCGGCTGATGCTCCGGACCGATCAATTGCGATTCAGGCAGGTAATCAGCAATCTTTTATCAAATGCAATAAAATTTACAGGTAAGGGAGAAATTATCATAGGTTCACTTATTCAAAATGCTGATGAAATCACCTTTTATGTAAAAGACACAGGCATCGGTATTGAGAAAAGAAATTTGAAATATGTTTTTGACAGGTTCTGGAAAGCAGAGGGTAAAGGTGGAAAATTCTACTCAGGGGCCGGACTTGGTCTTGCGATTTCCAAAAGGCTGTGCGAAATAATGGGAGGCAGGATATGGGCTGAATCCGAGCCGGGCAAGGGTTCAACATTCTACTTTACACAGCCGGATTTCTTTCTGAAAGAGGAAGTTGAATCAGATGATCAGTCAAATGCTGATGAGCATAAGAATCGTGACTGGAAAGGCTATACCATTGCCATCGCAGAAGATGAAAGTTATAATCTGCATTTATTGACCAAAATACTGGAAAATCTGAACACCCATGTAATTGGTTTTAGAAACGGAAATGAGATTGTCGAGTTCTTCAGAAACAACACTGACAGGATTGTTGATCTTATATTAATGGACATAAAAATGCCCGGGATGGACGGACATACCGCTACTAAACTAATCAGAAGAATGAAGCCAGGTATACCGATTATCGCGCAAACCGCATATGCGATGATCGACGATATTACCAGAATCAGGGAATCTGCATTCGACGATTACATAACCAAGCCAATAAAATCCAGCTTGCTGATTGAAAAAATCAACAGGCTGATAAAACAGTAACGGCCCGGAATTTCTGTTTCAGGATCAAATCCGGAGATGATTTTCAGCTCCTGAATGAGGCCGGTTCAGACAATGCCTGTTTAAGCAGCAACGAGCTGTCACCGTAACTCAGAAACCTGAAATCATTATCCAGGGCATACTGGTAAATATCCGACCAGGCCTTGCCGGTGAATGCTGCCACCAGCAACAGAAGCGTACTTCCCGGCTGGTGAAAATTTGTAATCATTCCTTTTGTCATCCTGAATTCATACCCCGGTATTATCATAAGCTGTGTCGTGATTTCCAGGTGATCTTTTTGTATTTTTCCAAGATGTTCAATAACCGCAGATAAAGATTCCGATGGAGATATATTTTCCGAAACCCGGTATGACTCCCACTGTCCTATCAAAGGCGACCTGCTGCGGGGAAAATAACCCTGAATCAGCTTTATTCCCAGCCAGTAAATACTTTCCAGTGCACGGACACTCGTTGTGCCGGTGGCGACAATATTCCCCGCATGCTGAATCAGCTGACGCAAAACAGGCACACTAACCATGATCTCTTCACTATGCATCCGGTGATCTGATACTTCCGCAGATTTGACCTGTTGAAATGTGCCTGCACCGACATGCAAAGTAATCTCTGTTGTCTGAATGTGTCTGGATCTTAATGAATCAAAAACTTTCGCGGTAAAATGCAACCCGGCAGTTGGTGCGGCAACAGAGCCGTTTATCTTTGAATAAACAGTCTGATAACTGGTTTTATCGGATTCTTCGGCTTTACGCTTTAAATAAGGAGGTATAGGGACTTCTCCTGTGGATTCTATGATTCCCGCAAATGTGATTTGCCGCTTGTCCCAGGCAAACTGTATATTCCAGATCCCCTCAGACAACGCTGATATTTTACGGGCAGAAAGGATTACTTTTTCCTGATTGATGATCAGCTCTTTCTGAAGGAGACCACCTTTCCATTTCCTGGAATTACCCACCATGCACTCCCAGTTACAGTTATCCCTTGTTTGAAAAATAAGTGAATAATCAGCAGGATTAAAAGGCTTCAGGCAGAATATCTCTATTTCGGCACCAGTTTCTTTCCGGAAGAAAATTCTTGCATAAATCACTTTGGTATTATTGAATACCAGCAGACAACCCGTAGGAAGATGATTGCCAATGTTGACGAACCTGTCACACCGAATTGCTTCATGAGGTGACCAGATCAGAAGTTTTGACTGATCTCTCTCTGGTAACGGGTATTTTGCAATCCGCGAATCCGGAAGCTGATAATGATAATCCTGAATTGATATTTTCTTTGCCAAATCCAAAATTTCAAACCGTTGGGAGAACAAAAATAGTTAATTTTGTACTGATAAAATTTACATGCATGAAATTCAAGGTGGGTGATCAGGTTAAGTTTTTGAATGATTCGGGAGGAGGGATCATCTCGGAGATAGTGGATCAGACCCTGGTTAAGGTCAGAATTGAAGATGGTTTCGATATACCTGTGTTAGCCAGTGAATTGATCAGGGATGGCACTACCGAAACTGACCTTAAAGAATCTTCATTGAAAACCGTCTTTCCTGATCAAAAGACAAAAGAAGCAGCCGATGGTGATATTGAATCCATCCTGCCCGAGAATCTTCCCGGTAATACTGTCAAGAATGTATTACTTGGTTTTGTACCGGTTGACGGGGATCATACCGGCATGACAGACATCGCTTTATACCTGATCAATGATGATGAATATGCTGTTGGTTATCTTATCGGATATCAGGAGAATATTTCGTGGAATTTTCTCAGAACAGGATTTCTGGAGCCGAACACCAAAATGCATATCGAGACATTCAGTCAGTCGCGGATAAGCAAGGTCAAAACAATGCATATCCAGCTGCTGTTTATTGCCAAAGGTAAATATAAGATCCAGTCGCCGGTTGAAAAATTTGTCGGAATTGACAATATCAGGTTTTACAAAGAAAACACCTTTAAGGAAAACAGTTATTTTAATGAAAAAGCTTTGATTATAAAGGTAACAGAAATAATAAACGGAGATTATGATTACCTTAGCGAAGAAGCGATTGAACAGGCTGTTGCAGAAAAAGGCCCTGTTGAAGAAAAGAAGCCTGCCAGGCCATCAGGGGCGGATGAAATAATGGAGGTGGATCTTCATATTCAAGAAATAGTTGACGATTACAGCGGTCTGTCGCCAGGTGAGATAATAAACCTGCAGATGAACAAATTTTACACGGCACTTGAGAACGGCATGACCAGTAAGGTCAGAAAAATAGTATTCATTCATGGTGTTGGCAACGGCAAACTTAAATATGAACTGATAAAAGCACTGAATGAAAGATATCCTTATCTGGCATATCAGGATGCATCTTTCAGGGAATATGGCTACGGTGCCACAATGGTATATCTTTAACATGAAAGCAGCAGATCGTCCTGTCGCTCCGTCTCAGGCGGAGAGGAAAGTCCGGACAACACAGGGCGCCATGCTTCTGAAAGGAAGATGTCTGTGAAGACATAGGAGCGGAGAAGAAAATAACTTCCCCGATAAAGAATTCCGTGAATTTTACGCTGTAAAATTCCACAGATTCTAAACCGGGGTAAAGGTGAGAAGGTAAGGTAAGAGCTTACCAGGTTTCCGGGTGACCGGGAATGCTGTCCGCCTGATGGGTTGCAAGATCAAATATATTCCGGTTTCCTTCGTTTACGGAGGATACAAAGCTGCCCGCTTTGATTTTGTCAAGGCAAAAGCCGGAAGGGGTAGATCGCACAGATAAATGACAGGAATCCTGATCATGTCAGGACACAGAATCCGGCTTACAGATCTGCTGCTTTCTTTTTTTCGTATATATTTATATATCTTATTCGCTAAGTTATTCGCTTCGCTCATGAGATCGCTTCGCTAAGTTATTCGCTTCGCTCATGAGATCGCTTCGCTAAGTTATTCGCTTCGCTCATGAGATCGCTTCGCTAAGTTCCCGACAGATCAGGACAGGCTCCCGATGTATAATCGTGACAAGTTATGAGATCGTTATGATTGATTTTTCAACACATCACAAAAAAATAACAACATACAATTTCAAAAACCGTAATTTATTATTAATTTGGTATTATGAGAAAGTCTCTTCTTGTATTTGTCATTTTATCGTTCAGCGCGCCCGTTTTTCTTCAAATGCCAGATTTGAATTTTACGACAATACCAAATGAAGAAAAGCTATCCAGCACGTTTGCCAATTGTATTGAACAGGATACAACGGGGTATATCTGGATCGGAACCACCGAAGGCCTGAACAGATTTGACGGATATGAGATTACTGTATACAAGCATGAGCCGGATGACAGTACCAGTCTTATTAACAATAATATCCGGTGTCTTTTTAATGATTCCAGAGACAGGTTATGGATCGGCAGTAATTCTGGACTTTGTATTTATAATCGAACATATGATTGTTTCGACAGAATTGTGAACACTTTCGATTCATCAGGAATCGAAGGCATCAGTATATCTCATATAGCTGAAGATCAGAAAAACAGTATTTATGTTTCCTCAGGGAATGACATTTATTTCTTTGATAAAGAGAAAACCTGCTTTCATAAATTTCTGACAGTCAGTCACGGAGAAATATCTTCATTTATATTTGATGATAATAATCATCTGTGGATCGGATCCTTCCCGGAAGGCGGACTGTTAAATTATAACACGGATAATAAGGAATTTACCAGATATGTACATGATGAAGCAGATGTCAGTACAATCAGCAGTAATTCCCTCATGTCCGTTGCACTCAAAGATGGTGATGTCTGGATTGCGACTTTCGGAGGGGGAATAAACAGGCTTAATATAAAAACCGGTCATATCAAACGATATCCGGCCAGCGATTCTTATGAAATATATGCCAAAAAGGTTTATACTGACAGGAATAACAACCTTTGGACCTGTGATCTGACCGGTTTAAAATACCATAATCAGCAATCTGATGTTTTTTACGGGTATTATTATAACGAGGAGGATCCATATACCATTAAAAAGACTGTTGTTTCAATATTCCAGGACAGACAGGGTAATTACTGGACATTGCACTCTCCGGGAGGCGTCGGAATCAGTATGGTGTCCAAAGGATTTATAAGCTTTTCTGACAGCCCTGCAGAATACTGGCGTACTTCCAATGAAAATATCTCCGCCATTTACGAGGATGCCTCCGGGAACCTCTGGCTTGGAAATCCAAATAATGGCATTGACGTTTTTTACTGGAGCAAGGGTAAAACAGTCACTTACCTTTATGATCCTGATGATAAATACAGTCTGGGTAAAGGTTCAGTAAATACCATATACAGAGACAGGAATAACAGGATGTGGGTTGGTACCTATTTTGGCGGATTGCAATATTTTGACGAAAGTTCTGGAAGATTCATTTCTTACGTAAACAACCCGGATGATACAAATAGCATCGCATGCAACGATGTTCGTTCTGTCTGTGAGGATCAGGAAGGAAACCTCTGGATAGTTGTACATGGTAAAGGTGTGGATAAGTTTGACAGGGAAGAGAACAAATTCCATCATCATAACAATCTTAACAACAAATTATCCAATGACTGGGCATTCCAGGTTATCTGCGATGACAACAATGATATATGGGTGGCTACGGTATGGGGTTTCAACCGTCTTGATAAGTCAAACGATACATTTTTAAATTATTTAAAGGAAGAGAATAATCACAACTCATTATCAAGCAATAATCTCTCTTGTTTATATAAAGATGATGATAATAATATATGGATTGGAACGGACAACGGGCTCAGTCTATACAACCGGAATGAAGACAGGATTGTCAGAATCAATGTTGCCCTGAAGAACAATCACATTAGTGCCATACTTGAAGACAAAGAAAAGAATATCTGGATTTCCACTGCCGGAGGTCTGGCCATGATCAACCCCGGGACACTGAAAACAATTAATTTTGATGTAAAGGATGGACTGCTTGCCAATGAATTCAATCCCAGATCGGCCTATAAGAATGATATAAACGGACTGTTTTTTGGAAGCATCAAAGGTGTGAATGTATTTAATCCTGATAGTCTTAAAATAAACAAAGAAAAGCCCCATGTCGTTATTTCACATTTTAGTTTGTTTTATGAGGATGTGCTTGAATACTCGGCCGGTTCTGTGCTGAAAAAGCATATCAGTCTTACCGACACCATCATCCTTAAATATAAACAAAACATCATCACCTTTAAATTCGCGGCACTTAACATGATACAGCCTCAAAAGAACCAGTATGCCTATATGATGGAAGGATTTGATTCCAGATGGAACTATGTCGGGAATAAAAGGGAAGCCACATACACCAATCTAAGCCCTGGCAGATATTATTTCAGGGTGAAGGCTTCAAACAATGATGGTTATTGGAATGAGGAAGGTGCCGCCATATTTGTCAGGGTAAAGCCTCCCTGGTACAGAACATGGTTGTTTTATATCATGGCTGTCTTATCAGTTCTGGGAATTTTTACGCTTTTCTATTTTGTAAGAACCACCCGGCTCAGGAAGCAGAAAGATATACTGGCTCTGAAAGTCAGGGAAAGAACCAGTGAACTCTCGGAAAAGAATGAGGAACTGAAAACACAAGCTGAAGAACTAAATAATACAAATGCTTTGCTGGAAGAAAGACAGCAGATGATCGAAGAGCAGGCAAAGAATCTGGAAAAAGCAAATGATGACCTGAAGAAGCTGAATTCAAGCAAGGATAAGTTCTTCTCTATCATAGCACATGACCTGAGGAGTCCTTTTCAGAGTATCCTTGGCCTATCGGAAGTATTAACAGATAACTTTGCTGATATGGCTGATTCTCAAAGAAATGATGTTGCAGATAATATCAATGCATCTGCAAAAAAGATCTTCGGCCTCCTTGAAAACCTGTTGAAATGGGCTGCCTCCCAGACCAATAAAATCAGTTTTAAGCCTGAAATACTGGATATTGAAGATATCATTAAAGACAGCATTATTATCCTTGGCGACCTTGCAAAGAAAAAAAGTATTGAGATACGCATAAAAGATATCAAAGTCAAAAGAGTTTTTGCCGATAAGGACATGGTAAAAACAATCGTACGTAACCTGGCAGGCAATGCATTAAAATATACATTGAAAGGTGGCTCTGTGGAATTTGAAGTTACGCGGACAAACGGATTTGCATGCATATCGGTTAAGGATAACGGAATTGGAATGGATCAAAAATACATCAGAACCCTGTTCTCGATTGATAAGATGGAATCGAGGCCCGGTACTGAAAAGGAACAAGGCTCAGGTCTCGGACTTATACTTTGCAAGGAATTTGCTGAAAAGAACGGAGGAAAAATGGCTGTTGAAAGTAAAAAAGGTTCAGGCAGCAGGTTTTCATTTACATTACCGCTTCCCCCCGGGCAGGATTAGATCAATATTCCTTTACTTGTTTCCGGTCTCCTTCTCCGGATGATTGTTGTTTTTTCCGGAAGAATGATCCAGATACCTCATTATTATGACACCTGTAATACATCCCGCCAGGTAATAAGGAAAATCGAGCCAGTTAAAGGAATTGCCGATCAGTGCAGATCCGATGAATGTACTGCGGATCATCTGCAGGAAGGGAGGATGCCAGAGCTGCAGGAATTCCAGTACGGATGTAATAAAAAATACCCCTGATGCGATTTTAAAAGCGTTCAATCGCGGATGAATGATAAATACCACAAGACACCAGAATATCTCATAAAACAGACCGGCCAGTGAATTATTGAACCAGCCGGAACCGATACCCGAATATAACTTGGAGCCAAATCCGAGGGCAGTTACCACGAATATGGTCATCAGAATTTTTAAGCGGAAAATCAATAACCGGTTCATCCATTCATTTCTTTTGATTAAAAAATGCTTTTAATGCCAATTCGGTTTGTTCTTTTCAACGACCTTCCAGAAGTTCACCATAAGTGAGGCGGAAAGAATGCACCAGATGGTAAAAATTGCAGCAGGGATAGCCGTTTTGTCCGAGAAATGCTTCAAAGCAAGAACAACGCCCAGTCCCGCATTTTGCATTCCAATCTCGATGGACAGTGTTTTCTTCCTTCTGAAATCAAATTTTGCAGCAGCACCGGCAAAAAAACCCAGAAGCATTCCCAGCAGGTTATGGATGATCACCGCAATAAAAACAACAGATGTGGCCATTGTCAGATTGCCTTTGTTCCGGGCTATTACATATGATGTAATGATGACAATGGCAGTAATTGAAACAGCAGGGGGCAGCTCAGCATTCTTCTCAACAAAACGGGGCAGGTTTCTGCGAACCATAAAACCGGCAAGTAAGGGAAGAACAACAGTTGTTATGATGGTTAAAAACATAGGGAAAAAATCCATTGGTACCTTCTCTCCGATTAACAGGAGTGTAACAAGTGGTGTCAAAACAGGACTTAACAAAGTGGCCAGTGCAGTGAGTGAAACAGAATAGGTTACATCACCGCCCGAAAGGTATGATATGACATTGCTGGTCATCGCACCAGGTGCGGCGCCTGTCAAAACCAGTCCGACAGCTATTTCCTTAGGCAGGCCAAAGACATATGATACAAAAAGGGCCAGAAGCGGCATGATGGTAAACTGGCAGATATTTCCGTAAAGAACAGGCTTCGGATCTTTGACAATACTCCTGTAATCCTCATCCTTTATCACCATCCCTATTCCGAACATGGCAGCTGCAAAGAACCAGTTAATCAGTTTACCGGCAATCAGGAATGACGGCGGGTAAAGATAAGCAACCAATCCGAAAAGAATGACCCATAAAGAAAGGTTGTTGTTATAAAACCTGATCAGCCTCATTTATCCGTGATGATAATGAAGCTGCAAGGTAATTATTTTTTAAAAATATGGGAAAGCAAATGCAATAATGCGGGATAAAGCGGCCTATATCTCCTGTCCTTCCGGCAGAGACCCGGAGCGCCTGTGGTATTTCTGCTGAAAGTAATTCCGGGGAATTGAATCAGGCATCAAATGATAACGGGGAAGATCGAATTCAAAGAACTGGTGCAATTCCTCCATCATCCTGCGGTGATTCTCCAGCATGCCTCGCATATCAAAAGGACTGTCAAAAAAATGGTATGGCCTGTTAAAGAAATAAACACTGTCGGAAGGATCAATATAGCCATAAAGACTGTCATCTTCCGCTTCAGGATAAACGTGGCCATGTGGAAACATATGAAAATGAGGATGGCCTTTAAAAGGCATGCTGAAAAACTCATCTTCATTAAAGGGCGTAATGCCGAACCTGTTTCTGAGACTTTCCAGCAGTGAATCCATATCCATTGAACCATTATACGACCAGGAGAAAGAGTAAGAAGAATCATACCGGCTGATGTTACCTTGTTCATCAAACTCGCGCTTCACATCAATCCTTACATCAGGCTGGCCTTTTTCCGCTTTTTTATCCTGTCCGTGAAGACTTTGCCCGGGAATAAAAATCATTGAAAGCAAAACTGCCGCCAATGGCAAAAATCCGGTTTTTATCATTCTGTCTGTTTTCATCAGTTAATTATTTTTACGGACGTTTCTTAGCCTGAATCAATTAAATAACCTTTTTCCAACAAAACTCCTTATCAAAATTACATAATATTTCAGTTAATGCATTGTAATTCAGTTATTTTTAACATAAATTAACAAAAAAAACCGGCCCTTGATAAAAGCCGGTTCCCGATTGTTTTTATGAAGTCAGCGGGCAATAATGATTGCTTATTTTCCTTTGGCCGGTGATTTCTTCTGTGCTGCCTTTGGTTTTGTCTTTTTTTCAGCTTCAGGTGCAGGCTCTTTTGCTTTGCCCTTTGCAGCCCTGGGTGCCGGCTTTTCTGCCTTTGCTTCTCCGGCTTTGGCTGCCGGCTTTTCTGCCTTTGCTTTCCCGGCTTTGGGTGCCGGCTTTTCTGCCTTTGCTTCTCCGGCTTTGGCTGCCGGCTTTTCTGCCTTTGCTTCCCCGGCTTTGGCTGCCGGCTTTTCTGCCTTTGCTTCCCCGGCTTTGGCTGCCGGTTCTTCTGCTTTTGTTTCTTCAGCTTCAGGTGCAGGCTCTTTTGCTTTGCCCTTTGCAGCTTTGGGTGCTTCTGCTGAAGTCTCTGCTCCTTTAGCCTCTGTCTTTTCTTCTTCAGTTATGTCAGCCGGTTTCTCTGTTTCAGGTTTTTCTGTTTCAGGTTTTTTTACTGAAGGACCGGAAATTGTAACATCTTTTTCTTCAGGTATTTCTACAGGTTCCCCGGTCTTTTGCATCCCGGCCTGTTCAACGGCTTCCTCTGCTACCGGTTCAGGCTTCCCGGGTTTTGGTTTGGGAGCACTAACGTTGATGATATTATGATTTCTGCTGATGCCTTTATTCTTCTTCTTTTTAGGTCTTCTAATGCCAAACGTTCCTGCAAAGAGCTTTCCGCGACGGGTTTTTCTGTCTCCTTTTCCCATATTATGTGTTTTTATCGGTTAGTATTTCAGACCAAAAATATAAATTCCATTCAAAATACCGGTATAAAAGGTCATTAATTAAAGCCGTTCTCAATTAAAACAGCTTTTTCAATAAATGAAACAATAATGTTAAGATCAAACCGGCAAGTATCATGGTTGTAAATGGAACATATATTTTGAAATTATCCTTCTCTACCCTTATGTCTCCCGGAAGATGACCGATCCATCCCAGTTTATTACCGAAAAAATAAATAACAACACCCACAATTACAACCATGATGCCTGCTATTATCAGATTTTTTCCTAATGAAGAAAATGATGATCCCATCTGTCGGACTTTTGATGTAAAATTAATTGAAATGATTGATATATTTGCCGGTTGATGTATAAAGTGAAATATAAAAACATCATTTTCGATCTGGACGGCACACTTACCGATTCAAAACAGGGAATCATCAATTCGGTATATGCAGCATGTAATAAACTGAAAGTAAACATTCCCGGATCAGGTAATTTTCATTTGAGTATCGGTATTCCATTGCAGGAATACTTCAGAAAGACCATCGGCATTCCCGATGAATTAATTGATGATGCGGTTAAATATTTCAGGGAATACTACGGGAAAAAGGGAGTTTATGAGAACCGCCTGTATCCTGGTATTGACAGTTTATTATGCAGTCTTTCAACAGCAGCGCGATTGTACATTGCCACATCCAAACTTGAGAAATACGCCCTTGTCGTACTTGATTATTTCAACATAAGAAAATATTTCAGAGGTATCGCAGGTGCAGATGCATCAGGAACCCATGCCGGTAAGACTGAGCTGGTCAGAAGGATCATGACCCGTCATAATCTGGACAATGGAAATTTAACTGTAATGATCGGAGATAAAAAAATGGATATTGATGCCGCAAATGACTGTGGAATAGAATCTGTCGGAATCACATACGGTTACGGATCGGTTGAAGAAATCAAGTCTTCCTGCCCGACATTCACAGCCTCAGGTGTTGAAGAACTGGGCTGCCTGCTTTTGAATAACAGCATGTAAAGTTCACAACAGGTATGCCACTGTCGCTTACTTAAACCTCTTAATGATTTTTAATGCCCTGTTTCTGGTACCGGTGGATGCGCCAGGCAGTAATTCTTCAAGCAGGGCGATCAGTTCGGGGATAATGCCGGCTTCTTTTTCCGCAAATCCGGCAAGTATTTCCATGCAATATACTTTCGTGGCTATCGATTGCGACTCATCGGCAAGCCATTCAAAACAAGCGTTGACAAGGATGCCTTCCTGATGCTCGCTTAACACGATCTGTTGCCCGGCAAAAATTTTTAATATACAACGGTGGACTTTTTTCTTTCTTTTTATTTCATTTATGACAACGGAGACATGCGACTGGAACAATGAAGGTTCTTTTTCTGTACAAAGGTCCAGCACCCTGCCGGCCCTCGATGACACAGGCATTGGTTCATATAATACCAGATCCAGAATTTCCTTATAGGAGGACGGATCATTCCCGACATTCCGGGCCACCATATTACCGATCATTTTTGAGCTGTCGACCAGCTGATCTTTGAAGCTCATAGAACAGATGATTTACTTTATTAAGGTAATTTTCATAACCGATGTGGTACCTGAGGATTCCATCCTTACCAGATAGATGCCAGGGGGCAATAATTCTTCGGACCGGCCTGCATCCCATCTGAACTCATAGATACCGGAAGAAAAATGATCATCTGCGAGTATTTCGACCAGCCTTCCGTTGATGTCGTAAACTGAAATTCTGATATGATCAGGTATTTCCACCTTCAGACCAATATAAGTATATTTGGTAAACGGATTGGGATAATTATATATAAGATCTGAACTTTGTATATGTTCAGTAATAACCGGTTCCTTAATACCAGACATAAAGTCATTTGCCAACCCGGGTGTTCCGGTATTTGCTGAAGATTTCCAGTTTTCAGGATTCTCATTATCCAGCAACGGACTTCTCAGGGCAAGTGAATGTCCTGTTCCGTCTGGCATTTCAGGCCATGGGTAAACCGGCTTATAACAAACCGAGTCAACAAGCCTGCCATCATTTGTAAACAAACGTATACAATCACCGCTGCCGGCGAATCCGAAACCGAGGTTGCCTGTATAATCAGACACAGCCGGATATTGAGACCGGAATAACAATGAATCTCTGCAAATCACAAGGTATCCGTCCGGTCCGATGATGGTATTCTGTGGAATCTGAAAAAGATGACTGTCATCTGAATCTGAAATCCTCCAGAGTGATATATCCCTGGCTCCATCGCCTGCATTATATATCTCTAACCAGTCTCCTGCATCTGATTCAGGTGAAGAGTTGTAATTTATTTCATTAATGGTGACATGATTCAGACCGCTTCCATCCGGTTCAAAGACAGCTCTGATATTCTTATCGGATAATACATCTAAAGATATGCTCCTCTCACTGCTTTCAACGGAGCCCTGCCAGCCAGTAAACCGGTATCCCGGTTCAGGTTTTGCAGTAAGCTGAACAGGGATATTGTGAAAATATATGCCTGTCCACGGATAATCCAGGGGGGTTATGGTATTAATGCTGATTTTACCCGATCCGGGTTCTTCAATACCGAGATTAATCTGATGCGTATTACTTATTCCGAATTGAGACCGGATGTGGTTACGGACATAATCAATCCTGTAGGTTGCAAATAGAAGCATATTCTCTATGCTGTTGTTCCATGCTGTCATATTGCTGTTCCATCTTTGAAGATGACAGGGCATTTCATACATGTATTTTTTCCTGAAGTATATGATCTGGTTTTTCACCCTGTCAGGCTGGAACCTTGTATTCAGGTTATCTGCAAAACTATTGATGAAACTTGTTTTGAACTGCGGATTCTGAAGCAACCGCTGTAACAAATAAGTAGCCCAGGCCGGATTTGGCCATTCATCTTTGTCATTCGGCACAATGGCAAATTCAAGGGTGTTATTGGTAAAATTATTTGTATTATACAAACTGAATCCGAAATCAGTGTCAAACATGATCCATCTCCATTTTCCCCCGTCTGATCTTTTTCGCCAGTATTTGACATTATTCCCCGGCCAGTCGGTATTATCGAAGTAAATCTGCGAAACCTGATAATTGATGAAATTATCTACATCCATCATTGTTTTCAGCTGATCGTAAACAGAGGTGTCAGAAATATCAACGGATTCGATGAATTCCAGCATTGTATTGTAATGAACCGCGTCTCCGTGAATGATACTCCTGTTATTCTCCAGCATGTCGATACTGTCTTTATCAACATCTGTATAATGAGATGCGACATAATGCTCGGTTACCTTTTCACGGATATTCTGAATACCCCAGTATTCGCCATTTAAATAAATCACTGCCGGCCGGTATGCGACAAGGTCAATATCAAGATCGCTGACCAGGCTCTGGTGCATAATATCACGGAATGTCGAATAGAGAAAATCATTCCCCGAATTGCGCAGGACAATCGACTTGAACGAATTAACCGGAATGAACCTGAATATATCATAATCAATCCGGTTGCCACCATAAATGTTACGTGCATAGACGGATAGTGATTTCTGGGGATGTGCCCTGCTCCACTGTCCGAATATTTTAATTCCTGCATCCAGTTCAAAACCCGGTGTTCCATCGGATTCAAACAGTTCAATATGAGCCGTTTTTTCCCAGTCCATCCAGTAGTTGGCACCGTAATGGGGATTTTTTTGTTCTGCATTGGGACCCTCAACATATATTCCGGTGTAATAATCCCACAAATCTGCAGGATTCAATGACAATGAAACGACCGGCATATCGAAATCCCTGCCGATGATATAAGAGTTGGTAACCAGGTCTCCTGTCTCTGTAGCGGATAATATCCTTGACCTGATAACGGCTGACTGATTGATAACAACAGGATTTCGGTACATGATCGCGTTCTTGTCCGGGATGGATCCGTCAGTGGTATAATAGATGGTATCCCCCGGGGGTGCTGATAAAGCCAGATTAAATCCTGAAGTGTAAAAACCTGCCGGATGTGAAAAGCCGGGCACTTTTCCTGATGTAAGAATAATCCCTTCGGTATCATTAGGTCTTCCGGGAGTTGCCCCGGCAAAAAACACAAGGCTGTCATGTCCGTCTGGCTTCCTTCCCTTTGACATATCTGCCACCATTTCATTCACAAACATTGAATCCAGCATGCTTCCGGCAGAATCAAACAGGTAAACCGATTCACCCGAGGACTTGATTTTAAAACTGGTGTGCAGCTCTACGGGTTTGATTTCAATATAAGGGGAAACACCTTCAGGATCCAGGGGAGGTTCGGTCAATCCAAGTGTAAAAAAAGGTATGGCAGTCAGATCTGTTGAACTTGTCTTGTAATTGTGTACCTGTATTGCAAGGATATTTTCACCCGGTCTTAAATAATTATAGACCGAGTCTATTTCAAATTCTTCAGGTTTCCCGCCTGAATGCAATGCTGCTTCGTGATATGAACCGGCTTCCTGGTTAAAAGAAGGAGGTGTCCCGGGAATTCCTATATTTCTCCTGGCTATTTCACAGCCGTTCAGGTATGCGACAAAGCCATCGTCATAATCCATATGCAGCAGTGCCCTTTTACAGTTTGAAAGATCATCTGTGATAAATCTTTTTCTGATAAACACAGATAATGTCTGGGATAAAACAGTTGAGTCATCATCATCTCCGTATCCAAACCCGCTTTTCCCTGAATTCCATATACTGTCGTCAAATCCCGTATCTCTCCATGCCGATGACGGTTCGGAAGAAGGAACCAGGTATTTCCATGAATCTCCCCAGTCAATGATTGTTTCCCAGTATAACGGGATATCCCTCCTGTTCTTATCAGAGGCAAAAATCAGCAAAAAACCATGAGGGGGTATTTCAATTGGAGGGAAAGTCCATTTGAAAGGATAATTCATGTCGTCGGTCAATCCACAGCCCGATATGTCAACCGGCATATCCCCCGTATTATACAGTTCAATCCAGTCGGAATAATCCCCGTCAGCATCAGCCAGTGTTGAACCGTTAAGAGGCATGATTTCATTGATTAACACCTGCTGCGAAAATAATCTGACCTGAAGAACAGCAAAAAGAACAAAGCATATGATTAACCTGATATGAGACATGAGTTGTGACTGTGAAGTTTTTTCCCTGATCAATAAATTATCGGTGGCATCTTAAAATACATTCTAAAGATAGGCATTCAGGTTCAGAAAAAAACCATTTTTTGGCAGAGCCCTGTAAATTATCAATAAACCGGTAAAAAAACTGAGATTAATGATTTAATACAATTATTTTTGTGCAAATGTAAAAAAAATCAATAATCATGATGAAAGTTAAGAAACCTTTGCCGGATGAGGTTGCCCATACAGGTTCATGGGGTATATGGAGCAAAGAACCATCTGAATTTCCATGGAGTTATGATGATAAGGAAACGTTATAAATTCGTATAACCGGTTCATGGATTTCATATTCATTCTGGTTGAACCGGCTGTGCCGGAAAACATAGGAGCCAGCGCCCGGGCAATGAAGACAATGGGATTTGATGAGCTCCGCCTGGTAAATCCATGTGAATTCATGAATGCAGAAACAAAGAAGCTTGCTCACGGATCTTATGAAATCATTGAAAAAGCCAGGGTTTTTAACTCACTGGCAAAGGCAACTGAAGATTGTCATTTCACAATAGCCACTTCGGCAAAGCACCGCAGGATCAGGCACGATTATTATCAGATTTCTGAAGTTGCAGGTCTTTTAAAGAGCAAAGAAAATATCATTACAAAAGCCGGTATTATTTTCGGGCGTGAAGAACGCGGACTGGACAATAATGAACTTCAATCATGTGACATAGTCTGTTATGTACCTATGAAAACCGTTTACCCTTCTCTTAACCTGGCACAGGCAGTGATGGTCTGTGCTTATGAGCTGGCAAAAACCGACTTTGTCAGCCGCACAACAAACCACACAAGAGAAGAAAATGAGTACATCAGCCTCAGAAAAAAAGTCAGTGAATACCTGAGAAAAAATCAGGTCGACAGGAACCAGGTATTATACAACCGTATCCTTGAGCGTCTGAGCTTATTGAAAGAAGATGATATCCATTTATTGCATTCAATATACAAACATATAGATGTCCGTCAATAAAACCGGGATGATATGAATTCATTTACCAGAAATACCGGTATCATAATGTTATTTATGCTGGTTATTTCCTGCAGCACATTTCAAATAACAAAAATCAGTGTTCTTATGCCGGGAGAGATTGAATTCCCCTCTGATGTACACCATGTATCACTGGCACTTCTTAAGAATGAAAACAACATGCCGGCTGGCAGGATCGATCATATTGACAACATGGAGCTTGATCCTGAATTCAATTACTACCAGTACGCCAGGGAGTATCTTTACGGACTGCAAACCAGCCTTCAGGAGTCACCCATATTTGAAAGGATAAAAATATCACGGCTGGATAATTATGATTCTCTCGGGTATGAACCTGAATTTGACTGGAGGGAGATCATCAGGATATGCAGACATGATACAACAGATGCACTCATACTGATTGATGATTTCCGGCTGGATGATTCATTGAAAGTGTCTGACTGGCTGGCCGGATATTATGTCGAATATGAATTGAAAAATACAATGAGTTTTCATGTACTGAATCCCAGGATGCAGCAAATAACCGCGAGGAATTCCTTCAGCAATGAAAACAGCTGGATCGGACTTGAAATAAGTCTGGAAAGCGCGCTGGACCAGATGCCTGCCGGCGAAGACATGATTTTGCAGTCATGTTACGAGACAGGGCTTAAAGCCGGCAGAAGCATGGCACCGGTCTGGAATAATGACATCAGAAGGATATACTATTTAAGGGGAAACAAGCTCCTGGCAAGAGGGGCTTCTTTTGCAAGGAAGGATATGTGGCGGGAGGCAGCCAATTACTGGAGAATGGCTGCCGGTTCAAATAAAGACAGAATTTCGGCAAAAGCTTCCTTCAATATGGCTTTGGCATGTGAGATTGAAGACAAGCTGGAGCTGGCCCGTGAATGGATCGGCCTGTCTGATTCGATTAGGAGCACTGAATTTTCAATGCTTTATCAGCAAATTATAAAGACCAGGCTTGAATACCAGAAAGTGCTTGACAAACAAATGGGATTTGAAGAATAAACTGCAGAAGATCATCAGCTCATCAA
The DNA here is from genome assembly GCA_016933335.1 of Bacteroidales bacterium. Classification (GTDB taxonomy): domain Bacteria; phylum Bacteroidota; class Bacteroidia; order Bacteroidales; family UBA10428; genus JAFGPL01. The sequence goes on from JAFGBD010000030.1 coordinate 60,565, forward strand.
CATTTCCGTCAAATAAAAATGCAACCGATATTTTAGATATTATTCCTATTTTTGCACCTTAATTAATTCAGGAGCATCATGTATAACACTGTATTTATAATTATTATCAGCATCATACTCTTTGATTTCATTCTTGAGAGAGTGCTGAGCATACTGAATACATCCAAGATGGATACGGCATTGCCTGAAGAAGTGCAGGATGTGTATGAACCGGACCAGTACAGGAAATCACAGGAATATAAGAAAACCAACGACAGGTTTGCCATCATCACCAGCTCTTTCAGTTTGCTTGTAATCCTGTTAATGCTTTTTTTGGGAGGATTTGCAATCGCCGATGATATTGCCAGGGAAGTGACCGGACACCCTGTTCCGGTTGCCCTGCTTTTTTTCGGCATGCTGATGCTGGTATCAGATATACTCAATACGCCGTTTTCGATATATGATACCTTTGTCATTGAAGAAAAATACGGTTTCAACAAGACAAAGCCATGGACTTTCATCACAGACAAGCTGAAGGGCTGGTTACTTGGAGGATTGATCGGAGGCGGCCTGCTGGCACTGATCATCTGGTTTTATCTGGAGACAAAAAGTCTTTTCTGGATATATGCATGGATTGCCATCAGTGCATTCATGATTTTCATGAACATGTTTTATTCAACCCTTATCGTTCCGATGTTCAACAGGCAGACTCCGCTTGAGGAGGGAGAGCTCAGGGATGCCATACAGGAGTTTTGTAAGAAAGCGGGATTCAGGCTTAAAAATATATTTGTCATCAACGGTTCTAAACGTTCAACCAAGTCCAATGCATATTTCAGCGGACTTGGCCCCAAAAAAAGAGTCGTGTTGTTCGATACACTTATTGAAGATCTGTCTGTAAATGAAATTGTTGCTGTTTTAGCCCATGAGATAGGGCATTATAAAAAAAGGCATGTGATCACCGGAATCATTATTGGCATCATCCAGACCGGTATCACCCTTTTTATTTTTTCACTCCTGGTTGACAACCGGCAGCTTTCACAGGCTCTTGGTGCAGAACAGTCAAGTTTTCATTTGGGATTGATTGCTTTTGGCATCCTTTACAGTCCGATTTCACTCATCTCAGGTTTATTCATGAACATCATTTCCAGGAAAAATGAATTCGAGGCTGATAAATTCACAACTGAATTCAATTGTCAGAACGACCTGGTTTCAGCACTGAAAAAGCTTTCGAGAAAGAACCTTACTAATCTTACCCCCCACCCTGCCTATGTGTTCTTTCATTTTTCGCATCCAACGCTTTTGCAGCGTATCAGGGCATTGAAGAAAAGTGCAAAAGCTGAATCTGTTCATAAAACCTGAATGATGATTTCAAAGCCTTCTTAGCTCAGTCGGTCAGAGCGGTTGTTTCGTAAACAACAGGTCAGGGGTTCAAATCCCCTAGAAGGCTCAGTTTTATTTCATGTATTTGATTTTATTTAATTACCGGTCGCATCACCTGTGAAAAAAATCATTCTCTTTTGTAGTCATAATGATTATTTTATCATGCACGTTTCACAAGAATTCTTAATTTTGCACAAAATCAGCGGTAGTAGCTCAGTTGGCAGAGCGTGAGCTTCCCAAGCTCAAGGTCGCGGGTTCGAGCCCCGTTTACCGCTCATTCCGGTCCGTAGCTCAGTTGGTAGAGCACGTGACTCTTAATCATGGGGTCGAGGGTTCGAGCCCCTCCGGACCGGCTACTTTCAGAGGATTGAAATTTTCTTCAGTAAGATATCTGCAAGTAAATCCAGCTGTATTTCAGCTACAAACATTAGATGTTATTTCATCCAGTCAGTTATATAACTATCTTCTAATGCAATAGTTTATTCCGACATAAATACTTTAAAGCTATTGAATTCAAAAAAAAAATGGTGCACCTATTGTGGCGCACCATTTGAGACAGTAATAGCGAATAACGAAATTTTATAATAATGTTATGAGTATAAAATCTATTTTGCCATCTCTGTAATCATAGCTGTAATACCTTCCGTTATGTATGCGAATTTTTGTCGCAGTTCTTGAAGTACTGCCAGTAAAAGTTCCCCTTAGCTGTCCGTTTACATACCCTGTATAAACATTTCCTATACGTCGAATTTCAAGAATTCCTGAGTATTCTGGATATTCAGTAGAAAAACCACCAGGATCACCATTAAATACCCAATTATCAATTGCCTGCAACTGTATGCCTCCATAACCACTTGATGCCTGGGAATCATTATGACCAAGATGTACAACAGATTCATTACTGCTGGTTAGCAGCTCAATACCTGTCCCGCTTAATGCACTAGATGGATCACCATCGAGAACTATAATATGGGTTTTAACAGAAAAATCTGTTCCGGGAGGTATAGATAACGGAAGATCTGTTTCAAACAGAGCTTGTACCCAACCTGAAACAGAGCTCATTGATTCAATGTGTGCAAAACCATCAGTGGCTGTAAAGGAACAACCGCTGCTGTTATTGTACGATGGCTGCCAGGCAGAAAACGAATTGAAATCTTCAAGATAAATAGAGTTTACTGAAAGTCCGTCAATCAAATCCATTAAAAATGATTTTGTTACTGCATCATCATCATTAATCGGGTCTCCAAGATTAGTAATCCTGTAATTTCCTGCGTCATTGCCACGTGACAGGACCTGTGATAAATTCTGCAGCTCGTTGGAGGAACTTGCGTCGGCATCATTGACCTCATCTGTGAAAGAACCGCCTCCGCCGGATAGTGTCACTGTTGAGCCAGATTTTGAAATGGTCTGAATTTCGTTGCCCGGGTCATTGTCATTGTCCGCCACAGAAACCGTTCCACCTCCGTTTGAAAGGGTAATATTGATGCCGCTTTTTGTTAGTGACTGAAGCTCATTTTCGGGATCTGCATCAGCATCTGTACCCCCGGTAGGTATGTCAACATAATTGCCTCCGGTAATGGACAATCTGTTTCCACTGAGTGACAAATTCTGGTTGTCTGTGTTGTCCAGATACTTGCTTAAATCAATACTTGTGGGATCATCGGTTAATGTAAGTGTATTACCGGATAATGACAAATCCTGGGGTTCTGAGCTTCCGCCTCCTTCACCGATCTTTACCCATTTTGTGCCTGACCAGTAATAAAAACCTTCTGCTACCGAGCTTTCACTGGTTGCGTATACCAGAAGGCCGGTCGCAGGATTGGAAACCGGGGAGGCTGAATTCAGACTGGTTAATGTAATTCTTGGTATCAGAATTCCTTTGTCAGATGATTTGACATCGAGCATTGCCGATGGATCGGGCGTTGAATTGTCATCGTTGATGCCAACATTCTGTGAATGGGACAGTACAAAATTCATACTTATTATGAGTCCCATGAATAGTCTTAGTGTTTTCATGATATTGGGTTTTTGTTTAATTGTCTAATTGATGAATACTTTTCGGGTAACAACCCGGTTGCCTGCAGTTATTTTTACAATATAATATTCATAAGATTTATTAACACGGATATCGTTGAGCGATTGAGGGTCCAGTTTTCCGGCTGCTACAAGCGAACCGAGAATATTGTAAATAAAATATTCGGGATTGTTATTTCCGGAATAATCAAGAGAAATATAAATGGTCTGCCCCACTGAATAGATATCAAGAGGAAAATCGTCTTGCATAGCTTTGGCTCCTGTTGGATATATATCAAAGTGCAAAGCAAACCTGTCAGGTGAATCTGATGTATTGTAATTAAAGCTATAATAAGGCAGTAATAAATTAGACTTTGAATAGACAGCAGTTAACTGATTGCTTATGCGACTGTCCTCAATATACAGATTTTCAACATTGCTGAATACATAATCGGTAAAATCAAGCACATACTCTCCGTTTGCACCGGACTTGAAAGACAGCGGTACAATAATGGATGCCTCATCTGATGGCAGTGAATTAATGGCCAGCAGTTTGGTACCTGACTTTGAATAAACCTGGGGAACATTTAAGACTGTTGAAAACAGCTTATGGGCATCATATTCACTGTCAAAATCCTGACTGGCCTGAGGAATAAAGTTTATCAGGGTTTCATCCCTGTAATTGTTTTTAGTTACAGATACCTTCAGATAGTTACCCAGCATCGGATGATTTTCATTCCAGGTGGTTAGATGTTTTCTTGCCTGATTTGTAATTCCAAGCGTACCTGCAGTGCCAGCTTTCACAAAAAATGCACTCGTGGGAGGAATAACAGGTGATCCGCCATTGATTGACAGGCTGCTGTTTCCAATGTAATATGAGTAATTATGACCGTCCCACCGATAAAGGGTATTGTCAATATTTTCCTTTGACCAGCCCGGGGCATTCCAGTCTATGGCAGTATGATATAGACTGATGCCGAATATGCTAATAATTAATCTGAAGTTAATCATAAAAAAGCCAGTTAAATAAAAAATTCTTCGATGTACATGGTTATAATCAAATAAAAATAAATAAAAATCAGTCTTGAGTCAAATTTAATGATTATAAAGAAAGAAGGAAATACCTGAATACAGGTATTTGTTCGTGACAAATTGAAAGCAAAAATTGCTGAGGAAGCGGTTGCTAGTAATTAATTATAAAAACTTCTCTCTCAGTTAATACTTTTTAAAAATCAGGAAGAGGTGCGTATGCACTGCTAATTTATATTATATAATCCGAAGGAATGCTCACTGAAAATTTGTTAAAGGATAATTAAGGTTTTAAGTACTTATATCTGTTTTTACTCTTTCAAATATCTTAATTTTATAGAATTATTTATTGTTCTAATGGATGAGCAAATCCGGAATACAGCTTTTGATAAAAACATCATTGGTATCAATCAGGATTACATTGTTAAAGTGAGAAAAGACGTTCTTAGAGAGACTAATGGTCCTATGCTTAGATATGGAATACAGTTTCTTGATAATAACAGGATAATTTTGCCAAGAATGAAGAACGATTGGCCTGATCAGGACAGATTAAAAATGAGGTTTGAAACATTTCTGAAAGCAATCTAAAAACTTAAACAATATTGGTAATGTATTATGGAAAAACCAAAGTATGCAGTTAATCAATATCTTATTGATGCTATTCTCGCTCTTTTAAAATCTGGCGAGATAGCAATTCCTGAAATTCAAAGACCATTTGTTTGGGAAACAACTAAAGTACGTGACCTTATGGATTCACTTTACAGGGGCTATCCGATTGGTTATCTGATAGCCTGGAAAAATCCTAACGTACGATTAAAAGATGGAACTTACTCAGAAGGAAAAAAAGTGCTTATTGATGGCCAGCAAAGAGTCACTGCGATGGGAGCTGCAATTCTTGGGATGCAAGTTATTAACAAGGAATACCAAAGGACAAGAATTAAAATTGCATTCAATCCGATAACCGAAACGTTTGAGGTTCAAACTCCTATAATGGTCAAAGATCCTACCTGGATTCCGGATATTGCAGAAGTATTTGCAATGCACACTAATACCTTTAATCTCATTACAGATTACATGGCAAAAAATTCCGAAGCAGATAAAGAAAAAGTCATTCAATCAATTAACAGCCTATTCAGTTTGGGTAAAAGGCAAATTGGCATGATTGATTTGGAATCAGATCTCGATATTGAAGTAGTTACAGAAATTTTTATTCGAATTAATTCTCAGGGTGTGATTTTAAGCCAGGCTGATTTTGCCATGTCGAAAATTGCATCAAGTGAACAATATAATGGTCATATTCTGAGAAAGGCTATTGACTATTTCTGCCATATGGCTGCTGTCCCGGATTTTTATAATCATATTGTTGAAGTTGACAAAGAATTCACCAGCACTGATTTTTTCCAGAAAATGATATGGCTTAAGGATGAGGTTGAAGATTTGTATGATCCGGATTATACTGATATGCTGCGTGTGGCTTTTACAACTCAATTTCATCGGGGAAAATTGGCAGATCTGGTTAGTTTGCTTTCTGGCAGAAATTTTGAATCACGTACATTTGAGGAATCAATTGCTGAGGAATCTTTTCAGAAACTAAAAGAAGGTTTGTTAACATTTATGAACGAATCCAATTTCAATAGATTTCTGATGATTATAAAATCGGCGGGATTTATAAGGCCATGGATGATTCGTTCAAAGAACGCCATAAATTTTGCATATATTCTATATTTAACTCTAAGGAAACAGGGATATGAGCAGGCATTAATCGAATCATATATCAGAAAATGGTTTGTAATGTCGGTTCTTACCAGCAGATATTCCGGCTCTCCCGAGTCTACCATAGACTATGATATAAGAAATATTGCTGAAAAAACATTTCCTGAATATTACAAGATCATTGAAGATGGCATTCTTTCTGATGCATACTGGAATGTAACTTTAGTAAACGATTTGGCAACTTCCATTTCAAGTGCACCTGTTTTTCATGTTTATTTAGCATCGCAAGTCAAAATAAACAACAAAGGATTTCTTTCAAGGGATATTACGGTAAGTCAGCTTATTTCCAATACAGGAGATATCCATCACATATTTCCAAAAAATTATCTCAAGAAAAGTGGTTTAGGACGCTCTCAATATAATCAGATTGCAAATTATGTCTATATGCAATCTGAAATCAACATCAGAGTAAGTGATAAACCTCCCAGTGTATATTTTGGAGAATTAAAGGAACAAGCCAGTATTGGCGGTTTAAAATTTGGAGGTATACAAAGCATGAATGAACTTTTACAGAATCTGGATGAAAATTGTATACCACATGATATTTTTGATATGAATGTTGAGTCTTACTCCCAGTTTCTTGAGAAAAGAAGAAGACAGATGGCAAGGAAGATTCGTGAGTACTATTATACTTTGTAATTACTTTAATCTACAGATATATAATAAATTGAGAAGGGAAAGATAGACTGTTTATTTATAATTTTAAAAATAATATTATTAATTCTACTTTGACAGATTAACAAAATGTTGATAAAACCCCTGAAAAGATTGTATCCCTTCTGTCAGCTACATCTTGCAGGGCATGGTTTGCTGAATTAGCTTTGCGCTAAACGCAAACTATGACAAAGACAGAA